>JBEKDG010000012.1:0-78453 GCA_050014475.1 Terriglobales bacterium
GACCTACACCCCGTCCCCCCGCCACAAACCCCGTAGGGACAGGCGCCCCTCGTGCCGGTGTGGGGACGGGCGTCTCGCCCGTCCAGCCGAGCGAAGCTCGGCAGCGCGTGCATCAGCAACACAAGGTTTCCCCTGTGTTCCCCCGTGCCCCCTGTGGTTAAGCTCTTAGCCTTTCTCCGCGCCCTCCGCGCCCTCCGCGTCTCGGCGGTGAAAAGGTTTCTACAGCGTCCGCTTAAACAGCGGCACCGCCAACGCCAGCGTCCCCACCGCAAATATCGACAGATAAATCATGTCCGGAACAATCGCCGCCAGCCCCGTTTCCTTCAGCAGCAGCGACTTGAATCCATGCACCGCATATGTAAACGGATCCACCTTCGCAATCGCCCGCAGCCACGGGGGAAACGCCTGCACCGGATAGATCGATCCGCTGGGAAAAAACAGCAGCGTGTTCAGAATCCCAAAAAGCGCCCGCGGCACCAGCGGATCCTCAATCCGCACCACCATCAAAAACATCATCGTATTGAACGCCGCCGAGGTCAGCGCGATCATCACCACCAGCCCCAGCATCGTCCCCGGATTAAATATCGTCCCCACTCCCGCCAGCAGCGACCCGATGACCGTAATCACCACCCCGGTCATCACCGCCTTGATCGCGCCCGCCCCGTTCAGCCCCAACACCAGCTCCGTCTTCGTGATCGGAGTCACCAGGTATCCCTCATGCACCCCGCGCGCCTTATCGTCGATATACAGCATCCCCCCGCCGATCATCACCGACACGAACATCGCCAGCGTGATCGATCCCGGCAGCAGGTACTTCATGTACTCGATATACGGATACAGCTCCACCACTTCCAGCGCCGTCTGCTGCAACAGCCGCGGCGACACGTTCGGCTGGTTCAAGGCGTTCGTCACTTCAGTCATCTTGTCTTCGAACGTCGCACTCATGAAGTTGTCGCTGTTGTCCACGATCAGCGCGATCCGCGGATGATTCTTCTCGTACACCAGCTTCGAATACTGCGCCGGAATAATCACCGCTCCCTGAATCTTCCCGTTGCGCACGTCCTCCCGCGCCTGCACCTCGTTGTCATAAGGGATCGCAACAAACGTCCCCGCATTCGCGCGCACCGCGTCGAACGCTTCCTTGATCCGGATCGCCTGCGTCCCATGATCCTCATCCACCATCCCCATCTTTGCGTCCCGGATTTTTCCGCCAAACGCATTCCCCAGTACGATCAGCTGCACCAGCGGAAAAATCATCGACGCCATCATCAGCGCCGGCGACCGGAAAAACTTCCGCATCTCGCGCTCGATAATCGCCATCATCCGGTTCATGGCTGCAACCCCGGCCGCTGCGGCATGGTGAACGCATGCGCTTTCACCAGTTCATCGCGCAACTGCCGCCCCGTGTAGTGGACAAACACATCGTCCAGCGTCGTGTTCTGCACCGTAAGCGTCTTCACCGCCACCCCCGCCTCCACCGCCATCCCCACCAGGTCCGTAGTCGTGCGCGACCCATTCGCCGTCAGCACCCGGAACATCCCCGCGCTCTCGTTCTGCACCGACGTCACTTCCGGCAATGCCTTCAGCCGCTCTTCCCAATCGTCCGGCGGCCGCTCGAAGTGCGCCTCAATCACGTTCGTTCCCGGCACGCTCGCCTTCAACGCCTCCGGAGTGTCCAGCGCCACCAGTTTTCCGTGATCCACAATCGCAATCCGGTTGCACAGCCGGTCCGCTTCGTCCATGTAGTGCGTAGTGATCAGGATCGTCAGCTTGCGCTTCGCTTTGATCGCGGTCAGCATCTCCCACACCGACACGCGCGACACCGGATCCAGCCCCGTCGTCGGCTCGTCCAGAAAAAAAATCTTCGGACTATGCACCAGCCCCCGCGCAATCTCCAACCGCCGCCGCATTCCGCCCGACAAAGTTTTCGTCTGCGCTCCCCGCCACTTCGTCAGGTCCACCGTCTCCAGCAACTCTTCAATCGCCTCTTTGCGCCGCTTCGCAGGAACGTCGTACAGCTTCGCGTAAATATTCAGATTCTCTTCCACCGTCAAATCCAGATCGCTGGTCAGCGCCTGCGGAATCACTCCAATCGTCCGCCGCACCGCCTCCGGATCTGAAGCCACATCATGTCCCGCCACCCGCGCCGCCCCCGCCGTGATCGGAATCAGCGTGGTCATCATCCGGATCAATGTCGATTTCCCCGCCCCATTCGGTCCCAGCAGCCCGAAAATTTCTCCCTCCTTCACCGCAAACGAAACGTCGTCCACCGCCGTGAACTCGCCATATCGTTTCACGATATGGTCCACTTCAATAGCATTAGGAGCATCCGCCGCCACCTCGCTCCGCCCGTTAAACTCCGCCATCCAATCTCCTCTATGTTCGTGTGGGGACGGGGCTCTGCCCCGTCCCGGCGGGGCGAAGCCCCGCCGCCACACAATACGTCACTGCTTCCCCGCCGCCTCCGCGCTCTTCGGCGCCGTCCCCTTCAACTGCTCCGGACTCACCAGCACCTCCGCCGTCATCCCCGGCACCCACGCCCCCTTCGGATTCTCCAGCCTCACCTTCAACGCAATCGTCCGAATATCCCTCTTCCGGCGCCCCACATCCCGCTGCGTGGCAAAATCCGCTTCCGCCGCCTTATAAAAAACTTTTCCCGGAACGATCGTCCCTCCCGGCAGCCGCACCCGTAGCACGTCCCCCAATCCAATGTGATCGGAATCCGTCTCCGGAATCGCCGCCAACGCCCACGTGTCGCTGAAATCCACCACCGTCACGATCGCCTGCCCCGCATTCACCACTTCGCCTTCGCGCGCCGCCCGCACCAGCACCGTCCCCGTCACCGGCGCATAAATCTTCGTATATCCCAGACGCACTTCCGTTTCCTTCAACAGCGCCACCGCGTTATCCACCTGCGCCCGCGTCGATTCCACCGTACTCTGCGCCGCCGTCGCCTGCTTCGTCCGCGCGATCGCCGAATCCAAATCCCCCTGCCCCGCCGTCACCTGATCCTTCAGCGCCTGCACGCTCGCTTCTTGCGCCTTCAGATTCATCTCCGCCTGTACCCGGTCCTGATCCGAGGCCACTCCCGCCAGCGCGAGTCCAATCGTCCGCCGGCTGTCGCTCTCCACCCGCGTCAACGTTGCTTCCGCCTGCGCCAGTTGCGCCCGCGCCGCCGCCAGCCGCGCCTGCGAATTCGCCACATCTCCCGCCGTAGCCCCTTTCGTCGATTGCCGCGTGTATTCGCTCTCGCTGACCTTCGACCGCAAACTGGCAATCGTCGCCGCCGCCCCGCGCTCCTCCGCCTCCAACTCCGACGGGTCCAGCAACGCGATCAAATCCCCCTGCTTGACCGGTGTTCCTTCCTCCACCAGCAGCTTCAGAATCCGCCCCTGAATCTGCGGACTCACCACGATCTGATTCGCGTCCACCGTGCCCACCAGCACCAGGTCATTCCCCCCCGGAGTAGAAAAAAAGTAATACCCCGAAGCAATCGCCAGAATGACCCCCAGCACAATCAAAAACTTATTCCGCGCACTCATCGAAAATCTCCTTGCATCTCGGCTCCAGCAGTTCGTCGGAAGGCTCTTAGCTTTTAGCTCATAGCTGCCATTCCGAGATAAGGGAGCTAAAAGCCAAAAGCGAAGAGCCAAAAGCTAAAAGCCTTTCTCCGCGTCCTCCGCGCCTCGGCGGTGATCAGACAAACAGCGCCGCCGAAATAAACTCCAGCACAAACGCCCGCCGCTCCCGAATCCGCTCCACCGATAACGGATCCACCTTCGTCAGCGTCTTCATCAGCGGCGCCGCGCTGAAATAAAAAATAATCACGCCCACAACCGACGGTACAAAATCCATCGGATTCACCGCCCGAAACTCCCCCGCCTCCATCCCCTCCCGCAACACATCCACCAGCTTCCCGAAGATCGGACGGAAATATTCCTGCGCAACGCGTCGCATATGGGCGCTGCCTTTCCCGCCCGCCCGCATCCACTCCGCCTGCACCACCCGCGGAAACCGCGGATTCGCCGCGACGTAATCGAAATACGCCCCCAGATATTCCAGCATCTTCTGCCGCGGAGGCAGTTCGCTTTCGAGCACCGGCATCACCCGCGCCCGCAGCCCGCTGAACACATGGTCCAGCGCCGCTTCGTACAATGCGTCCTTGTCCTCGAAGTAGTAATAAAGCAGCGCTTTGTTGACGCGCGCCGCCCGCGCGATCGCATCCGTTCGAGCCCCCGCAATCCCATGCTCGGCAAATTCCGCCACCGCCGCCTTCAAGATCGCCGCCCGGCTCTCCGCCGGCCGCCCCCGAGTCCCCAACCGGCGGCTTGCACCGGCAGATGTCTTCATATAATTAACCAGTTAGTTAGATAATATCCCATCGAGTCCCGCCCCGTCAATCCACACGACCCACCAGGGGACAGCCGCCCTCGACCCGAACACCCACCACGGAGACACGGAGGAAAACCGAGAAAAGAAACTTGGGTTCTTCTCCGTGGCTCCGTGCCTCCGTGGCGGGTTTTGCCTTTGCTGCCGATCGCGACACGCCGCGCGCAGCTCGAAGAAGGGAACGACTAAGACGAGAACGAATCCGAAGAAAACCAGCCAAGCAAGGAAAAGACGGCGACTCCGCGCACACGCTGAACCCAAAAGCCGCCGAAACCTCTACTGCAACCCGCCGGCGATCGAAGGCACCAGCAGCACCTCATCGCCGTCCTGGAACGAATACGAAGCGCCCCCCAGGAAGCGAATATCTTCCTCATTCACATAAATATTCAGGAACCGCCGCGTCTCCCCCGCTTCATCCCGTAAATGCGGCTTCAAGTCGGGGAACTGCGAGTCGAGCTCCGAGAACAGCTCACTGAGATTCGCAACCGAGCACACCACGCGCGGTGTCCCGGCAGTAAGCCGCCGCAAAGCCGTAGGAATTTGAACCGTGACGCTCATAAAGACCTCCCGGGCCAAAAGAGCCCGTAACAGAAATGATGTCGTCGTCCGCTGCTCGCTGTTCGTCGTGCGCTCTTCGCGGAACGCCGATGTTCGGGTAGATCAAGTCACGCTCGTAAGCCGTGACAGAAAGGTTGAACGAATAGCGAACGACGAACAGCGAAACGACTAACGACCAACGACTAAACCGCCACCGCCGCCGACGAATCCTCCGCCACAACCGCCGCCGGCAACGCAGCCGCTTTCGAAGCCAGATAGGCTTCAAACTCGGCGAGCTTCGGAGCGATTGGAGTTTCGGCCTGATACCTGTCCGCCAGCACGTCGGTGGTCTTAAGTCCGTTGCCCGTAATGCAGAGCACGGTCGTTTCGTCGGGCAGAATGCGGTCCTGCTGAATCAGCTTGCGCGCGGTTCCAACCGTCACGCCGCCCGCGGTCTCGGTGAAGATGCCCTCGCTCTCCGCCAGCAACTGGATGCCGTTGACAATTTCGGGATCGGAAACGTCTTCCGACCATCCACCGCTTTTGGTGATGGCCTTCAACGCGTAATGTCCGTCGGCCGGATTGCCGATGGCCAGCGACCGCGCAATCGTCTTCGGACGCTGCGGTTCGATCTCGCTGCTGTACTGCTTGATCGCCGTGGAAATCGGCGAGCACCCAGTCGCTTGCGCGCCAAAAAACTTCACCGGTTTCGGATCGACCAGTCCCAGGAGAATCAGTTCATCAAACGCCTTCTTGATTTTCGTGATCAGCGATCCGCCCGCCATCGGTACCACGATGTTATCGGGCAATTGCCAGCCCAGTTGCTCGGCGATTTCGTAGCCCACGGTCTTCGAGCCTTCGGCGTAATACGGACGAAGATTGACGTTCACGAATCCCCAGCCATGTTCATCGGAGCGATGTTCGTCGGCGATCTGCGAGCACAGACGATTGACATGGTCGTAGCTGCCGTTGATGCGCACCAGTTCCGCGCCAAACACTTGTGTGCCCAGAATCTTCGCGGGCTCAAGATCGGAAGGAATAAAAATCCAAGCCTTCAACCCTTCGCGAGCCGCTTGCGCCGCCACAGAATTCGCCAGGTTGCCAGTGGAAGAGCAAGCGACGGTATCGAATCCGAAGCTGCGAGCATTGGCCAGCGCGACCGCAACCACGCGGTCCTTGAAGCTCAAAGTGGGCAGACAAACTGCATCATTCTTAACGAGCAGCCGCCGCGATCCGATCTTTTCGCCCAGCCGCGGAGCGCTCACCAGCGGCGTGTATCCCACCGGCAGCGACGGCTGAAATCCCGCCGGCAGCGGCAGCAGTTCGCGATAACGCCACATGTTCGGCGCGCGCGAGGCGAACAGTTCGCGCGAAATGCGCGATCGGAGCGAATCGTAATCGTAGGTAATTTCGAGCGGCGAGAAACAGTCTTCGCAGATACTGCGCGGCTGGTTGCCCCAGGCCTTGCCGCATTCGCGGCAGCGGAGTTCGTAGGTGCTCATCCTGCAACTTCTTTCCGTGACTGCGGGACGAGCCGGGTAAAAATACCCCAGTTAACACAAAACCCCTTTTCCGGATTGGAAAAGAGGCTCGGGAGATGCGAACAATTCGCTTTCACCCCGAATCTCATGGTCCCCGTTGCCGGGCGAGAGTTGGCACCTGACGATCAACAGATCCGGTTGCCGTGGCGTCCTAGGGCTCGTCCCTCAGCCACTCTGCATGAAATTCCCATTTGCTCAAAAAAGAGCAAACTTGGGATCAGATCCTACAGTCGGCCAATCGGTCTGTCAAGCGCGATTTTCACCGCCGAGACGCCGAGTTCGCCGAGAAATTCTCTCAGACTTGTTTTTGCTGCTCACTATTAAAGTATTGTCACCCAGAGCGAAGCGACGGATCCCCCAGTGCCCCCTGTGGTTAAGCCTTTGGTTTTGCTCGGCGCGCTCGGCGTCTCGGCGGTGAATCGAAGGTCAGCGGCTGTACTGATTCCGCCTCTTGTCTTCGTGCCGCTCGATGCCGAGTTGGATCAGGCGATCAATCAACTCCGGATACGACACTCCCGTCGCGGCCCACAGTTTCGGATACATGCTGATTGAGGTGAAGCCGGGCATGGTATTGATCTCGTTGACGAAGATCCTGCGCGACTTGGGGTCCATCAGAAAATCGATGCGCGCCAGCCCCGTGCAATCGACCGCTTGAAACGCCGCGATCGCGAGTTTCTGCACGGTTTTCATTTCCCCTTTCGTGATCTTCGCGGGGATCACCGCTTCGGAGCCTTCCAACAGATACTTCGCGTCGTAGTCGTAGAACTCTTTACAGGGAACTATCTCTCCTGCAGTCGACGCTTTCGGATCGTCGTTGCCAAGCACCGCGCACTCAATCTCACGCGCCTTATTCTTCTTTCCGCCGACGCCTTCTTCAATCACGATCTTGCGATCGAACTTTGCGGCTTCCGCGATGGCCGGACCGAGTTCCTTGCGATCGTGCGCCTTCGAGATTCCCACCGACGACCCCAGGTTCGCAGGTTTCACGAAGACCGGATACTTCAGCTTGCTCTCCACCAGCTTCTGCACTTTTTTCGGCTCGCGCTCGAATTGGCCGCGCAACACGGTCACGTGCTTCACGATGGGCAATCCCGCCGCGCGGAACAAAGACTTCATGATGTCTTTATCCATGCCCGCGGAAGAGCCGAGCACGCCGGCGCCGACGTAGGCGATGTCGGCCAGTTCGAGCAGACCCTGAATCGTTCCGTCTTCGCCGAAGGTTCCGTGCAGCACGGGAAAGATGACATCCACGTTAATCGCGCGGTCGGATGCTCGACGGAGCGTTGCAGCATCGGTCTGAAACGGCGCCAGTCCAGCGTCGCGATGCGCCGGTTCCGGAGGAACGACTACCGACTCGCCTCGAGCCAGCACCGCCGCCCCCGGAGTCGCCTCCGGATCGCCCGCCCGAAGGTGCGTAGCGCTGGCGCTCCCGGCCGCGTCACCCTTCAGCAAACGCTCGGCGTGTTCCGCCGTGAGCCAGCGGCCGTCTTTCGTGATGCCGATGGGAACCACTTCGTATTTCGTTTTATCAATTGCGTTCAGAACCGACGCCGCCGAGAGCAACGACACTTCATGCTCGCCGCTGCGTCCGCCAAAGAGGATGCCAACCCGAAGCTTTGCCATGTCATTTCAGTCTGGCTCCGCGCGTGTTTCCCGTCAATCGCAGCTTTGGTTCCGGTAGCGCGGATCAAGGTTGTGACCTTATGCGAGATTGTAAGAATTCAACCGCAGAGAACGCAGAGCGCGCAGAGTTTTTCTAACTGGGTTCTCCCTGTGCCGCTGCGGTGGAGCGGTTTAAGCTGCCATGTTCCTAAACCGCCGAGTTCGAAGAAGTTTTTAATATCTTTAATCTCTGCGTTCTCTGCGCCCTCTGCGGTTTAAGGTTTTGATACGGCGTCCGTACCCATCAGCTTCACGCAGTTATTCCCGGCTTCTCAGCGCCAGCGCTGTGTCCACGCCGCGATGCGGCGAGTCATTGAGTTGATCCTCGATGTGCCTCTGGATGCGTTCCCATTCCGAGCGCAGCGTCATTTCCTTGATGGCAAACTTGGATTCTTTGCGAGCATCATCCACCCGCACCGCCACTTCTTTGTTCTGGAAACGGAAATCGATGACTTCCGCGAGCGGCACCAGTTGATTGGAGGACTTGCCCACGATGAGAAACACGACCTTATCGGTCACGAGCGTGTATTCCGGGCAGCTTTCCTCGCTCGCCGCGGCTTGCGGTGGGCCGAACGCGCTGATGAAGCCCCGGTGCATGAGCATGCAGTCGCCCATGCGCATACGGACCACGGTTCCATGTTGATAGATACCGAGCGGCGCGGCGGAAGCAACCGAAACGCCCGTCATTATCCATGCAAGAGTCAACAGCAAGGTGAATTTCATAAGTCTCCAATCGGCAGTCTCCAAGTCAGTGACCGCTGGGTTCGTAGTAGTAACTGTTCCGGCTATGGAACATGAGGTTGAGGTTGTGGGTCGGCAAAAGGCGAAGCGAATGGGATCCAACCTGGTGGCTAGGCAGAGCGTAGGTCACCACATAGGAGGCGCGCAGATCCTCGAGCACAGCATTCAGTACGGTGGCGGCGCCGTCTTTCTGGGAGAAGCGCGGGGAGAAATAGCGCCCACCGGTAGCATCCGAAACTTGCCGCAGGAACGTGCTGCCCGACGTTTGATTCTCGGAAGTCCCCATATCGACGGAGTAGATCAGGACGCCACCGTCCAGCACCGCCTCCAGCGCCTCGCGCGAAGAATGCAGGCTGATGGTGTCGTTCCCGTCAGAGAACAGAATCAGAACAGGCCGGACCCCGGCGCGGCGATGATGCGAAATAAAATCGGCTCCGAAGATCAGCGCGTCGAACAGCGGCGTTGTGCCGCTGCTCTTCACCGCCAGGAGTCTGCTCACAGAGTCGGAATCACGGCAACCGCTCGAGCAGAGGATGGCAGGATGTATGCCACCCAACGCCCCCCCAAACGCCCCTCCAAAAGACAGCACGGCGATGTTGTCATCCGGGATCGACTGCTCCCGCGCAACCAGTTGCAGCACATCGCTCATGGCAACTCGAAAGCGCGGCGCTACCGATTCGCTCAAGTCAACCAGCGCAACCACGTCGAGCGAGGTTTCATCCGTATGCATGAAGCTCCGGAAATTGCGCACCACACGTTCGTTGTCCACTACCGCAAAGTCCGACGTCGTCAGGGTTGCGACCGGATGATTGCTCTCGTCGGTGGCGAAGAATGTAACCCGGACTTCAGAGACGGTGCTGCGATACGTTGGCACGCCCGAGTCATCGCTCGCCTCTTCGGCAGCCAAAACGGAAGTTAATGTAAACAAAGCCAGGAGTGCTAACCGAATGTGCCAATGCGCCAACATCGCTGTCCATTAGTCCCATCGGCGAACGACGGGACACCCCCCAATTACCGTGGTTACCCTTGGAGGTGACCAGGAGGTTGGTAAAGCTGGCTGAAGCCCGCGTTGTACCAGCCCGAGATGGTTCCGTCCTCGCTATCGAAGAGGAAGGAACTGGGAAAGCCTCCGACCTTGAAGCCGCTGGTTGATGACGGTGCCAGTGGGAGTTGCCGGCGAGGCGTCGCCAGCAGGAGCCGGAATCAGGACGGAAAACTGCGACACGCCATTGGCGTCGTAGATGGTCGAGTAACCGCTGTTGTTGTCGGCGATCCAGAAGGGGAGCGGGAGTCATGGAGGTAGCGGGTGATGATGCTTGGGGGGAGAATCTTGCGAGCCCGAACCTAAATGTTGGCTGGCAACGATCTTGAGGTCGGTGGCGGAGGCTAGTCCGCAGAAGATCACGAGCAGGGCGGGAATTCGCCGCGCGTTCGAGAAGGCCACGGCTCCTCCTGGGTCAGGAACGAGGGGATCGGGCCCGTTTACGACGGTTAGTGTATCCCGGAGCGGCTGGGGATCGCATGGTCTCTCTGGCGAGGTTGGATTGTAAGGAACGGCAGTTTTCCCGACTTTTCCGCCGGTATTTTGATTACAATGACAGGTTGTTCCGGCGGAACGGGCTACAGCAACACGAGAAGAGGGCGGTCAACGTCGGGTTTCAATCAAAACGGAAGACACGCCAGACGTGTTTCCGGAATTTGGCGAAGGCGGAATCTTATGAAAAAAACTTGGTTGGTAGCTTGGGTATCGGTTCTGTTGTTTGCGTTTGCGGTTGCCGCTTGGGGGCAGGCCGCTGCAACGCCGCGCAAGAAACGCATCGCGATTATGGACTTCGACTATGCCACGGTCCACGCCGGCATTTCGGCGATTTTCGGCCAGGATATCGACATCGGCAAAGGCGTAGCCGACTTGCTGGTGACGAACCTGGTGAAGGACGGCTCGTATTCCATCATCGAGCGCAAGGCCCTCGACAAAATTCTGGCGGAGCAGAATTTCTCGAACAGCGATCGGGCCAATCCGGCCTCGGCCGCGAAAATCGGCAAGCTGCTCGGAGTGGACGCTATTCTTGTCGGCAGCATCACCCAGTTTGGAAATGAGACGAAGAACCTAGGACTCGGCGGCGCCGGCGGGAACTGGGGCGGCCACGGGTTGGGCGGGTTCAGCCACAAGAATTCAAAGGCGATTGTTGGCCTGAGTGCGCGCCTGGTGGATATCGACACCGGTGAAATCTTGGCGGTTGCCGAGGGCAAGGGGGAGTCGTCGCGCAGCAGCACTTCCATGCTTGGAGGCGGAGGGAACTGGCACGGTTGGGGTGGCGGCAACGTGGATTTCGGCAGCAGCGACTTCCAGAGCACCATCATCGGCGAAGCCACCAAGTTGGCGACCGATCAGCTGACCACGGATGTAGTCGCCGGCAAAGACAAGCTGCAGGTTCGGACCATCGTCGTGCAGGGACTGGTGGCCGCGGTGGATGGCGGTCAGGTGATCCTGAACGTCGGCGCCAAAGCAGGAGTGAAAGTGGGCGACGAACTGAGCGTCGAACGCGTGACCAAGGAAATCAAAGATCCTTCGACGGGACAAGTGTTGCGGCGCTTGAGCACTCCGATCGGCGTGGTCAAGGTCACCGACGTGGATGATGTGTCTTCTGTGTGCGCGGTGGTTTCGGGATCGGGATTCAAGACCGGAGACGCGGTGAAGACGAAGACGCAGTAGATCGCATTCGTTCGAAGATTGACGGCGGGGCCGATTTGGCTGCGCCGTTTGATTTTGGAGAGGGCACTGGCGGCGGGGAAATCTTTACCACAGAGGGCACCGGGGGACACAGAGCAACCGATTTCCCCTGTGCCCGCTGTGTCCTCTGTGGTTAGGTTTTTACAGGATTTTCTTGCCGAAGGCGGAGAGGGCCAGTTCCACGGCGAGGTCGGCGGTCTGGTTGTGCTCGTCGATGACGGGATTCACTTCCACGATTTCGAAGCTCAGCATGCGTCCATGGTCGGAGATGATTTCCATGGCGAGATGAGCTTCGCGATAGGTGGCGCCACCCCAGACCGGAGTGCCGACGCCGGGCGCGTCTTCGGGATCGATCCAGTCCATGTCGAGCGAGACGTGATAGCCGGCGGTGCCGCGTCCGGCCATGCGGAGAGCTTCCTCCATGACGGCGCGCATGCCGCGTTCGTCGATGTCGCGCATGGTGAAGACTTCGACTCCGGATTTGCGGATGTTTTCTTTTTCGAAGTTGTCAACGTCGCGGATGCCGACGAGGACGCAATTTTCCGGCTGCACTTTGGGCGAGAAGTCGTAGATCTTGCCGAGTTCGACGGGAGGAAGGCCCATGAGCGCGGCGAGCGGCATGCCGTGGACGTTGCCGCTGGGGGAAGAGTCGGGCGTGTTCATGTCGGTGTGCGCGTCGATCCAGAGGAGGCCGATTTTCTGGTTCTTGCGGCGGTAGAACTCGGCCACACCTGACACCGTACCTACCGCGACGGAGTGATCGCCGCCGAGGATGAGAGGAACTTTGCCGGCTTCGAGCGTCTTCAACACCAGGTCGGCGCTCTTGGTGCAGGTGGCGGTGATTTCCTTGAGGTATTTGGAGTTGGCGGCGCCTTCTTTTTTCTGTTCGGGGATGGCGACGGCGATGTTGCCGGCGTCTTCGACAATGTGCCCGATGGCTTCGAGGCGGGCTTCGAGTCCGGCGACGCGGACGGCGGAAGGACCCATGTCAACCCCGCGGCGGGATTGGCCAAGGTCAAGAGGAACGCCGATCACGCGGATCTGGCGCGGCGTGATGTTGCTGTACGTCGTGCTTCGTTGGGGCATACGCTTCCTATTTAACCGCAGAGATCGCAGAGTTCGCAGAGGAAGGAAAGTCATTCACTAATCTGCGAATTCCGTGCTTCAGCATTGTGCAGTGGAAGTTGAGGAGCAATCCTACTCGGTAATTGGCCAGCTTGAGGTAGGAGAGCAATTGGGCTTCGTGCACTGAATTCAACTTCTCCACAGCTTTGATTTCGACGATCACGCAATCAGCCACCACCAAGTCGAGTCGGTATCCACAATCAAGCTTTACGCCCTTGTACGCGATCGGGAGCGGTTTCTGCTGTTCGACGTGCAGGCCGCACTCGCGAAGTTCGAAAACCAGGCAGGCTTCGTAGGCCGATTCCAGCAAACCTGGACCAAGCGCCCGATGAACCTCCATTGCAGCGCCAATGATCTGCTCGGTGATCGCGTTAAGCTGGTCTGCTTGAACCACAGCGGTACTCATGCAATTTCTTTCTCTGCGAACTCAGCGATCTCTGCGGTTCAATGCCCTACGCTGCGACGCTACGGATACAGACGATGGAGCATGCGCGGGAAGGGGATGGTCTCGCGCACGTGGTCTAAGCCGCAGATCCAGGCTACGGCTCGCTCGATGCCCATGCCGAAGCCGGAGTGGGGGACGCTGCCGTACTTGCGGAGATCAAGATACCACTTGAAGGCTTCTTCGGGCAGATTGTGCTCGTGAATGCGCTGGAGGAGCAGGTCGTGCGAGGCCATGCGCTGCGATCCGCCGATGATTTCGCCGTAGCCTTCGGGGGCCAGCACGTCCACGCAGAGAGCAAGTTCGGGGTGCTGGGGATCGGGTTCCATGTAGAACGCTTTCACGCTGGCCGGGTAGCGATGGACCATGACGGGCCGGTCGTACAGCGACGAGAGATAGGTTTCGTCGGGCGAGCCGAGGTCTCCGCCCCACTCGAATTTGTTTTCGAGCACGCCTTGAGAGTGGCCTTCCTGCAATTTCGTGACGGCTTCGTCGT
This sequence comes from Terriglobales bacterium, assembly GCA_050014475.1. Taxonomy (GTDB): domain Bacteria; phylum Acidobacteriota; class Terriglobia; order Terriglobales; family Acidobacteriaceae; genus Acidiflorens. Next base: position 13,665 of record JBEKDG010000012.1, read on the forward strand.
AGGTGATGCGCGGGAAGGGCGCCTCGATTTTCTCGAGCTTCGCGAGGTCGCGGCCGATGGTTTCGAGGTCGGGGCGGCGGCGCTCCAGGCAGCGTTTTACAAGGAAAGTCAGCAAGCCTTCGGCGAGTTCCATCAGGTCGTCGAGCGTGCCGTAGGCGACTTCAGGTTCCACCATCCAGAATTCGGTGAGGTGGCGGCGGGTCTTGGATTTTTCCGCGCGGAAGGTGGGACCGAACGAGTACACCTTGCCGAGCGCCATGGCGGTGGCTTCGATGTAGAGCTGTCCCGACTGCGTGAGGTAAGCCTGCTCATCGAAGTAGTCCACGGGGAAGAGCGTGGAGGTGCCTTCGCAGGCGGCGGGTGTGAGGATGGGAGGGTCGGTGAGGGTGAATCCGTTGCTGTCGAAGAAATCGCGGGCGGCGCGAATGATTTCGGCGCGCACACGCAGGATGGAAGCCTGGCGCTGGGAACGCAACCAGAGATGGCGGTGCTCCATTAAGAATTCGACGCCGTGGTCTTTGGGAGTGATGGGGTACGGAGTCGACTCGGGCACACGCTGCACGACCTGGACGTTCGAGACGTCGAGTTCATAGCCGCCAGGGGCGCGCTTATCGGCGCGGACCTTGCCTTCGACGATGACGCTGGATTCCTGGGTGAGGCTCTTGATGGCGTCGAAGACTTCGGGCGTAACGGCGTTCTTCGGGACTACGCCCTGGATGACGCCGGAACCGTCGCGAAATTGGGGGAAGAGGAGCTTGCCGCTTTCGCGGAGGTTGTAGAGCCATCCGCGGATGGTGACGGACTGGCCTTCGTGTGCGCCGATTTGTGCGATGGTGCTGATGGGTGAGGACATAAGATCAAAACCTTGAACCGCGGAGGACGCTGAGGGCGCAGAGGAAAGGTCGTCCAAAACCTTCTCGAACTCGGCGGCTTAGGGACATTTCAGCTTAAACCTTTTCACCACAGGGGGCACCCTTCGACTTCGCTCAGGGCAGGCTCCGGAACACAGGGGAAAACCAGTTGCAAAAAACTCTGCGTACTCTGCGGTTGATTTCTTACGAATCTTCCAGTTTGCGGAAGGTTGCGGTCACTTCTTCGCTGGGGCTCTTTTTTTCTTCGCCGTCGATTTCCAGCAACAGGGGCGGCGTTTGCGGGGCGGTGCGCAGCAATTCCATGGTCTGTTTCCAGTCGATCGATCCGTTGCCGGGCCAGAGGTGCGAGTCTTTGTCCTTGTTGTTGTCGTGGATGTGGGTCGAGCAGATGTGGTTCTTCAGGGTGGCGAAGGCTTCGGGAATGCCGTTCATCAGGTGGGCGTGACCGCAATCGAAGCAGACGCCGATGTCGTCGAAATGCATGGTTCGGATGAACTCGACGAGGCGCTCGGGCGTGGAAAGTTCGTTGGGAATATTTTCGACGAGCACTCTGACGCCGAGCGGTTTGGCGAAGGCGCGCAGGTGCTCGACGGAAGTCATGGCGTTTTCGAATTTCTTTTCGTCGAAGGCTTCGTTGGGATTGCCAATGTGCTGCACGAGAAAGCGGAACGGGATCTGCTCGGCGATTTCGAGTGCGCGTTTGATCTCGTCCATGGCATCAATGCGGCCGGAGCGGTCGGTGGAGGCGATGTTGACGGGCGGCGAACCGGTGCGTCCCCATTCGTAGTCGGAGTACAAAGGGGCGTGGACGGAATAAAGTGGAACGCCGGTGGAGCGGAACCAGTCGGCAATTTCGCGGACATGCTGCTTGCGATTGGCGTAGTCGAAGTGCTGGCGGGCGGCGAAGATTTCGATCGACTGGGCTCCCGCCTTGACGAGCTCGTCGAGCAAGCCCGGATGGAGCCGTTCCTTCACATAGACGTACGTCGATACAGCCCTCAGCATCAGTAACCCACCGCCTTCCCGTTGTTGCGCCCGTCGCTCGCGCCGAGGCGCTCGCCGGTTTTGGGGTCAACCATGATGCACTCGCCGTCTCCCCAGAAATGCCTTACGGTCAGCTTGTGTCCTTTGGAACGCAGAACATTCATTGTATCGGGAGAGAGGCGGTCTTCGACGAGAATCTGATCGGGGACCCACTGATGATGAAATCTGGGCGCGTTGACGGCTTCCGCGATATCGAGCGAGAAATCCACGACGCCGATGAGGACGTTGGCGACGGTGGTGATGATGGTAGGGCCGCCGGGCGAGCCGAGAACCAGGAAAAGCTTGCCGTCTTTCAGCACGATGGCCGGCGTCATGGCGGAGAGTGGGCGCTTGCCCGGGCCGACGGCGTTGGCGGGGCCCTGGATGAGTCCATAGGCGTTGGGAACGCCTTGTTTGGCGGCGAAGTCGTCCATTTCGTCGTTGAGCAGGAAGCCCAGGCCTTCGGCGGTGACGCGGGAGCCGAAGGAGTCGTTGAGCGTAGTGGTCACGGAAACGGCGTTGCCTTCGGCATCGACCACGGAATAGTGGGTGGTGTTTTCAGGCTCGCGAATGGCTGTGGGGCGCGACTGGGCTACGCGCTCGAGTTCACTGAAGACCGGGCGTTTCAGGTCTTTGCTCACGCTGGCATGGTTGGGGTCGATGGAGTCGCGCCATGCCGCGGCGTACTTCTTATCGATGAGCTGCGCTACGGGAACCTTGGCAAAGTCGGGATCGCCCATGAAGTCGGCGCGATCGTAGAAGGCGCGACGGAACGCTTCGGCTTCGAGGTGGATGGCGTCGGCGGAGCGGTTGCCGAATTTCGCGAGGTCGAAGCCTTCCAGGACATTGAGGATTTCGACCAGCGCGACTCCGCCGGAAGATGGCGGCGGGGCGCTGATGATGTCGTAGCCGCGATAGGAGCCGCGAATGGGCTCGCGTTCTTTGACTTCGTAGGCGGCGAGGTCGGCGGCGGTGATCAGGCCTCCGCCTTTGTGGACGGCCGCGGCCAGTTCGCGGGCCATGGCGCCGTGGTAGAAGTCGTCGGGATTTTTGGCGATGCGTTCGAGTGTGCGGGCGAGTTCGGGCTGCTTGAGTAGTTCGCCGGGCTGGTAGTAGTTTCCGTCGCGCTGGAAAATGCGTTTGGATTCGGGAAACTGGGCGAGGTACTCATCGTTTTTCAGATCTTGCGCGTCTTCGAAGGCAAGGGGAAAGCCATCGCGGGCGAGCTTGATGGCGGGAGCGATCACTCTTTCCAGCGGCAGCTTGCCGTATTTCTTTTCCGCGTAAACCAGGCCGGCCACCGAGCCGGGGACGCCGATGGATTTGTATCCGACGACGCTGGAGTCTGGGATGACGTTGCCCTGGGCGTCGAGATACATGTTTTCGGTGGCAGCGGCGGGCGCCTTTTCGCGGAAGTCGATGAAATGAGTTTCGCCGGTGGCGTTGCGGAGAAGAAGGAAGCCGCCTCCGCCAAGATTTCCGGCTTGGGGATGGACGACGGCGAGCGCGAAACCGGTGGCGACGGCGGCATCGACGGCATTGCCACCGGATCGCAGCATTTCGACGCCAGCGCGAGAGGCAAGCTCGTGGACGCTGGTGACAATGGCGTGCGGAGCGTGCGTGGGGCGTAGAGGCGCGGCCGCGACGGTGGCGGCGATTAGAGCGCACAGATTGCAGAGGATCAGAAAACGGATCAGAGAACTATGTTGAATGCGCATGGATTGAGCGGCGAACCTACGAGGCTAGCCCAGGGGGTTGCGGGGAGTCAAACGGAGGACGGGTTCACCGCCGAGACGCCGAGAGGGCCGAGAAAAGGCTTTAACCACAAGGGACACAGAGGGGTACTGGGGAAACCCTTTCACCTTGCGCGGCGTTTGCGTGGGGCTTTCTTGCGCGCGGCTTTCTTCTTTGGCGCTCTTGCTACGACCAGGTCGTATGACTGGCGAATGAGGGCTTCGAGTTCGCCGGAGGGCAGGACGTTGGAGTTTGCCAGAAGGATCCATTTGTAGCGGCCGACATACGGGGCTTGGGAGATGTCTTCGATTTCGAGGAGTTCGTCGAATTTTTCCGGAGTGCATTTAAGGCAAACGGGCGCGAGATTGCCTTGAGAAAGGTCAACGATGGTGAAGAGTTTGCCGCGCACCTTGAAGCACAGGCCTTCGTCCCACTGGATGTTTTCCGTCGTGTCGGGGAGAGAGAGGCAAAGTCTGCGGATCCATTCGACGTCGGGCATGGGGGAAATGATAGCGCGGGAGGCTTGCTGGTGGAGCGCCGGGCGTCCCCGCCCGGCTGGACGGGTGAGACGCCCGTCCCTCCACCGGAGGACTCATCCCGCGGGGGTTGCGAAGGGGCTACTTTTGCAGTATGTAGCGTTCCCTCAATTCACCCTCGAAATATCCAAGCCGCCCGGGAAGGCAGGAAATCACAGTTCCCATGCCGTCGCCGTAGCCGACAATATTCTTCAGAGCCGGCAACAGTTCCATTTCCTTGCCGTCGAGACTGCCTTCAGAGATAAGGTAGCAAGTATCGGGGGCACCGAGACTGCGAAGAATCGCGTAGATCGGATCTGGGTGCTGTTGGCTCGGTTTGATGCTTCTAAGGCATTCGGGCATGAGAATGTTATCTGCGTGATCCATCAACCACTCGAGAAACTTGCGGCGTTTCTTGGGGTTAGCGAGACAGAGCAGAGTACGCTCGCGGCGTTTACGTTGCACAAAAGACTCGACGAATGCCTGCTCGTGCAAATTCATATGGCTACTAAAGGGCAAGCAACTAGGATCCGTTTCACACCTGATCTCTAGCTTCGCCCAGCACTACCGATACCTCCAGCTGTTTCTTCCCGCGGAAGATGGTTACTTTCACCGTGTCTCCAGCTCGGTGTTTGTTCATGATTTGGGCGAGGGTTTGCTGGCTTTCGACTTTTTCTCCGTCGATGGCGACGATTAAATCTCCACCGATCATGATGGGAATGTTGCCGAGGTAGGCGCGTTCGGAGCCGCCGCGCAATCCGGCGCGGTCGGCGGAGCCTCCGGGAACGGCTTGAACGATGAGGAGTCCGTAGTCGGCGGCCAGGCTCAGTTCGTTGGCGATTTCGGGATCGATGGGGATGGTGCGAACGCCGAGTGCGGGACGGCGCACGCGCCCGAGCGTGACCAGATCGTTGACCACGGCTTTGGCGGTGTTGATGGGGATGGCGAAACCGATGCCGGCGCTCTGTCCGACGCTAGAAGCTATCATTGTGTTGATGCCGATGACTTGGCCGTGCCAGTTGAGCAGCGGGCCGCCGGAGTTGCCGGGGTTGATGGCGGCGTCGGTCTGGATGGCTTCTTCGATGACCAGGCCGTCGGGCTCCTGCACCTGGCGGATGGAACTGACGATGCCGAGCGTGAGGGTTCCGGCGAGGCCGAAGGGATTGCCGATGGCATAGACCTTCTGGCCGACTTGCAGATTGGTCGAGTCGCCAAGGGTCATCGGCTGCAGGTCGGGGGCCTTGATCTGGACTATGGCCAAGTCATGAGACTTGTCGGTGCCGACGATGGTGGCCTTATATTTCTTGCGGTTGTGGAGCGTCACTTCAACCTGGCGCGCTTCGGCAATGACGTGATAGTTGGTGAGGATGTGTCCTTCTTTGTCGATGACGAAACCGGAACCCTGGCCTTCCTGCGGGACCAGGCCGTAGAAGAAATCGAAGGTCATGACGCGCGAGGTGATGTTGACGACGGATCCGATGTTCTTGCGGTAGACGTTGATGTTGTTCTGCTCTTCGGCGTCGAACGCTTCGCTGCCGGCGGCTTCGGTGATTTCAACGTGCTGCGGACGGCTGATCCAGTTGGCGGGATGGAGACGTCCGTTGCGATAGGTGGTGAAGTAGAAGAAGGCGGACGCCAGAACAATTGCGAAAAGAAAAGGACGCAAGAATCTCATCGTGGTTAATCCTCTAAAGCCTACAGTTTGAATTCTAGCGAAAAGTGGGTTTTACCGCAGAGGACGCTGAGGGCGCAGAGAAAATACGGGGATTCAGGGAGACGCACGGTCTTGAATCCTCAACCACAGGGAGCACAGGGGAACACAGGGGGAAACCCAGCTACAAAAAAACTCTGCGTACTCAGCGTTCTCTGCGGTTCAGCGATTTGATCTGCCCCAGCCCCCTCCGCCGGGGGTTTCTACTCGCACTCTTTCCCCGGAACGCAGGCGGACGCTGGTCTTGCCGGGGATTTCTTCTTCAGAACCGTCACGCCGGATGATCAGGGTGCGGCCGGAAGCGCCGTCAGCTCCGCCAGCCAGGCCGTAGGGGCCGCGGGAACGGCGGTCGGAGAGCAGAGTGACCTGCGCATCGGTTAAGACTTCGATTTCACGGACGATTCCGTCGCCACCGGTGTGGAGGCCCGCGCCTCCACTCTTGGAGCGAAGAGAATACTGCCTTAGGCGAATCGGGTAGGCGTATTCGAGGGCCTCGGCGGGGGTGTTGAGGGAGTTGGTCATGTGGGTGTGGACGCCGGAGACTCCGTCTTTGGTAGAGCGCGCGCCCATGCCCCCGGCGATGGTTTCGTAATAGGCAAAGGGCTCGCCGGAGCGGGGATCGATGCCGCCGATGGTGAGGTTGTTCATCGTGCCCGATGCAGCCGCCGGAATGCGGTCGGGAATCGCCTGCGCCAGCGCTTTCAGAAGTACGTCGACAATTCGCTGCGAAGTCTCAACGTTGCCACCAGCCACGGCGGCGGGAGGCTTTGCGTTGACCACGGTTCCCGATGGAGCGATGACACGGATGGGGCGCATCAGGCCGGAGGTGGCCGGCACGTCTTCGCGCAGCAGGCAGCGGAAGACGTAGAAGCAGGCTGAGTAGGTGATCGCCTCGACCGCGTTGATCGAGCCCTGCACTTGCGGGTCGCTGCCGGTGAAGTCGATGGTGACGTTGGCGCGGGGGTGCTTGCGACTACGACGAGACGCGGCAAGCCGCGTCTCTACGGCGGATTTCTTGGCGGCTGAAGGCTTGACTTGGATGGTCACGGCGATGCGCACGGGTTTGTCTTCGACACCATCGTCATCGAGGAAGTCCTCGGCGTGGTAGCGGCCGGGCGGAATGGTTCGCAGGAAGGCTCGCATCATCTCTTCAGAATAGACGAGCAGATCGGCGGCGGCCTTCTTGGCGCGGGCGATTCCATAGCGGGCGCAGATTTCGCGGAGACGCTGCGCTCCGGTCTGGCAGGCGGCAATCTGAGCGCCGAGGTCGCCTTCGCGTTCTTCGGGCGTGCGCACGTTGTTGAGCAGGAGGGCCAACACATCGGCGACGATGTTTCCGCCGCGCATGATTTTGACGGGCGGAATGCGAAGGCCTTCCTGGCAGATTTCGCGGCACGGGCCCATGGAGCCGGGATAAGTTCCGCCGACATCGGCGTGGTGCGCGCGGGAAGCGACGTAGAAGTCGGGTGTTGTGTGGGGCGGGCGCCCTCGCCCGCCGCTCTTCGTTCCGCCAACGTACACGGGCATCACCAGCGTAATATCAGGGAGGTGGGTGCCGCCGCGGAAGGGGTCATTGAGCATGACCATGTCGCCAGGTTCGAGAGCGCATTGTTTCACCGCGGCGGCGACCGACATGGGCATGGAGCCCAGGTGCACCGGCATGTGATCGCCCATGGCGATGACCTGGCCTTCGGAATCAAAGACGGCGCAGGAGTAGTCGCGGCGCTCTTTGATATTGGGCGAGAAGGAAGTGCGGCGCAGGGCGGCTCCCATTTCTTCGGCGATGGAGTGGTAGAGGTTCTTGAAGACCTCGAGTTCGACCGGATCGCGCATGTGAAAACAAGAGTGTACGCCAAAGAGTGCATGAGGTCAGAGGTAAGAGGTCAGATTGCAGAGGTCAAGCCGCCCCCACTGGGAACTGGGGAACGGAGAACTGGTTTTCACTTCTGCAATCTGACCTCTTACCTCTGACCTCCGGTGCTACACTCGTCTGATTATGGCGGAAGGGCGTTCGCGGATATGGGTGTGGTTTCTGGTGGGCGGCGGGTTGTTTGCGCTGTTCGTGGTGGCGGTGTTTACGCTCGTGTACCTGAGTTTTGGTGGCCGCGATGAAGAAGCGTTTTCCGGTTTCGGCTCCAAGATTGCCGTGGTTGAACTGGACGGCGTAATTTTCTCTCCCAAGCGGATCGTCCCGCAGCTTAAGAAGTTTGCCGATGACGATTCCGTCAAGGCCATCATCATTCATGTGAATTCGCCCGGAGGCGGCGTCGCCGCGTCGGAGGAGATCTACCGGGAAGTGAAGCGGATTCGGGACGAGAAGAAGAAGCGGATTGTGGCTTCGATTGAGACGGTGGGCGCGAGCGGCGCGTATTACGTGGCGTCGGCAACCAACAAGATCTATGCGGACAAGGGCAGCGTGGTGGGATCGATCGGAGTGATTGCCGAGTGGGTAAACTACGGCGAGCTTCTGCGCTGGGCGAAACTGAACGCGATCACGATGAAGGCGGGAGAATTCAAGGACACGGGCAGCCCGACGCGCGAAATGACGCCTGCGGAACGCGAGTACATGCAGGGTTTGATTGACAACATGCACACGCAGTTCATCCAGGCGGTGGCCGACGGGAGGCATGCGAAAGAAGCCGACATCCGCACCATCGCGAATGGAAAAGTCTGGACCGGCGAGCAAGCGCTTTCGCTGAAACTGGTGGATCAGATTGCAGATTTCGAAGGGGCGGTGAAGGATACGGCCCGGGCGGTGAATATCTCCGGCGAACCGACGCTGGTCTGGCCGCCGAAAGAGAGGCGGTCAGCGCTGGATCTGCTGTTTGACGATGTTTCCGATTATTTGCCCACACGGGAGAAGCTCTTGGAGCAGCAGGTCGGCTTTTACTACCTGTGGAAATAGGTGCCCGCTTCCCTACTTGCACAGAACCCCTTAAATTTGAGAAGGTTATAGGCAGGCGCAGTGCAGCAGCGAGGGCGACAAAGCCCTCGGGCACACGGAACCCGACAAGGGAACCGGCCCCAAAGGGAGCAAAGAGGCTTATGACGAAGGCTGACTTGATCGAAGAAGTTTCCCGGCTAGCGGAACTCACCCGCAAAGACAGCGAAGTGATTGTGGATACGATCTTTGACAGCGTGGTGCGCTCGCTGCGGGTAGGCGACAAAATCGAAATCCGCGGTTTTGGCAGCTTCCGCACGCGCCAGCGCAAGCCGCGTGTGGGCCGGAACCCGAAAACGGGCGACCGGGTGGAAGTTCCGGCAAAGAAGATCCCGTTCTTCAAGCCCAGCAAGGAATTGAAAGATCTGGTGAACAACAGTGCGCCAGCGGAAGTTGCTCCCGCGGCGCCACCCGCGCCACCCAGCACGCCCTAGAGGGGCTGCGGAAAAATCAATTTTCGCCGCGCGGCCCTCTAAAGAGAGTGCGTGAGAACTGACCTCACGGACCGGTTGGTGCTGGAGCAAATCCGGAATCCAGCCCCGGTAGGGGCGAGCCAGCTTAGCCCAGCTTCAGCGCTGGGAAAAAGTGGAAGAAATGATTCAAGTCTCGGAGGGACGACCCAGTCCTCGCGTACACCCTAAAGGGGCGCCTGATTCCCAGGATTTGCGGTATCGCTGAGGCGATACCCTGATACGAAACCAGACTTTTTCCGTAGCCCGTGAAGTCGTGCCCTTCCCAAAACCTGCGTTTCCCGGTTCACAAATACAAAGTTCACGAATACACGCAAGAATTCTCGTTCCAGCAATCCCGGTTAGCGAGATGCGGCACGCGCGCGTGCCGATGATTGTTGCGCGAGGACTTCGACGGTGGGGAAGGATTTGGCGGTCGTGAATGTGCGCTCCGGCGGCAGCGCGCCGGTGGCAATCGACTTCACCATCATCTCAATCGCCTGATCTGCATTCGCCGGAATGAAAATAGTGGCGGTCAGCTGATTGCGGCGCACCCACTCTTGCCCGGTCTTCGGAAGTCCATCGCAACCGAGAAACGGCATCTTCTGCCACTGCTCAAGCTGTTCGCGGCATTCTTCGAAGGCTTTGCGGGCTCCCATGGCCATGGAATCGTCCTGCGCGCAGACGGCTTCAATCTTTGTCTGGCGCGAAGTGGGAAGACGGAGCCACGAGCTGACCGCTTTGTGGGCGCTGGCTTCAGTCCAATGGGCCTTCACGACGCGAAGTTGCACGCCGTTGGATTTTGTTTCGAGCAACCCGGTGTAGCGTTGTTTGGCGGCCAAACTCTCGGAGGGACCTTGAATGTAGAGCACGATCCCGCCAGCGGGCAGCAGGGCGCCCAGTTGCTGTCCCTGGATGCGGCCAATCTCTTGGTGGTTCGAGGTGATGGCAAACGCGGGCACGTGGAAGACGCGGCGGAGCTCGGCGATGTAGTCGGCGTCGCGATTCAGCAGCACCACTCCAATGCCAGCGGCGGCAGCGGCGCGGGCAACCTGAGGATGCGCGGTCGATCCGGCCGGTTCGAAGAGGATGGCGTCGGGTCGCGGAGCGGTCGTGGACTGGATGCTGGACAGCAGTTGCTGGCTCTGCACGATGCCCTCGTTGCGGGCATAGACGATCTCGAGGTCAACGTCCAGTTTGCGGGCTGCCTGCTGCGCAACGGAGGTCTGCTCGATCTGGTAATCGTTGTCGTCGTTGGTCAGCGAAAGCAGGAAGCGCAGCTTTTTCATTCCGGTGGGTGCTTCTGGCGCAATCATACGCCGATGCCGCCGTGGGCGTTGACGCTGTCGTGGGTGAAGCGTGACTGAGGTAACCGGCTTGGCGTGCGTCTGCCGAGCTTTCGCGGTGAAGAGTGCCCTGAGCGAAGTCGAAGGGAGTGCCCGCACTACAGCTTTGCGGTGAATGTGTAAGATATGGGAAGCGGGGGCCCGTAGCTCAACGGTTAGAGCAGCAGACTCATAATCTGTTGGTTCCTGGTTCGAATCCAGGCGGGCCCACCAAACCACTTTTGCGTGATGCGAGGCGATGAACATCAGGCCCCGGTTGAAGTCGGGGGAGCCTCCGCAACGTCACTGTGCAGTGCCTGTCCCGACCAGCTTCACAAACTCGGGCAGAGAGCGCATTCTAAAAAGTTCGGGATCGTTCCAAATCTCTTGACGCGCATAGCCTTTAGCGACCGCTTGTCGGACAGCAATCATAGACTTTTCGGGCTGCCGCAATAGGCAATAAACTTGTGCTTCACTGTATATGATCTGCAAATCTGACGGGGATTTCGCCCGCGCCAGCCGAATATTCTGCACTGCTTGCGCTTGATCCCCGATCTTGGCGTATAGGAGTCCAATGTCTCCTAGAGTGCTAGCGGACTGGGCGTCCGAACCCATCTTTGCGATAACTATTGCTCTCTTGTAAGCGGCCTGAGCTTTTTCGGTCTGTCCGAGCCAGCGGTATGAGTCGCCTAGGTTTCCCCACAGCACTTCGTCCCCCCTGCCGTTGATCTGCAACGCCTTCTCATACAGCTTGACGGCTTCGTCATACTGTTTCAAGAAGAAGTATGCGGTGCCGAGGTTGGCGTATGTGGGGGCATCCGGGCCGAACGCGAGAGCTTTACGGTACTGCGGAATGGCCTCGGTCCACTTACCTCGCCGCAAGTACACGGAGCCGACATTTTCATAGCCGATAGGGCTGTCGGGGGCGAGTTCGGTAACCTTCAGAAACTCGGGGAGTGCTTTTGCGTTTTCGCCTTGAGCAAAGTAGGCATTCCCTAACGCGTTGTAATTCATCCAATAGTACGGATTCACGGACACCGCCTTCTGATACGCAGCTATAGATTCCTGCTCGTGTCCGCTCCCGCTATACGCGTCTCCCAAATTACGATATGCGGCGTCCGAATTCGGCTCCAATTCCACCACGCGGTTCAATTCCGTTAAGGACTTTTCCTTGTTCTTCGCACTTTTGTAAACCTCGCCCAAGACGCTGTGTGCATCCGGCGAGTCATCGTCCAGCTGTACCGCCTGCTGGGCGGTGGCCACGGCCTTTTGCAGAAGTTTTGAGTCTTTGGAGATTCGAAACTGCGACAGATAACATCTGGCCAGTCCCACGTGGGCAAGGGAGAACGTATGCTCTAGATTAATTGCATCCTGATAAAGACCTATTTCCGTGTCGAGGTCTTTAGGGTCTTGCTGGTTTAACTCCATGTACCGCGCCTTGAGGTAGTGGTCGTAGGCTTGATTGCTGCCTGTTGGATTCATCCCAGCGCGAAAGCTACCCTCGCTGCTACGGAGGTTCGTTTGCTGCACGAAATGTTCATATACTTTATTCTCCAGTTCTAGTAGTTGCGAACGGTCTCCAGCAATCTCCGCAGTATCAAGGACACGAGAATGCACAACGTCGTACACCGATAACACGACCTTGGCGGTGCCCGCACCCTCCTGCATCTTTCCCTCAATCAGAAGATTGGCTCCGAGTCTGCGGGCAATAGATTCTCGACCTGCCTTAGCTGCCTCCTGCTTGACCAGATCGGTAGGAGAGACGTAGAGGCTGCGGAAGTTCGAGAGACGAGCGGCGAGACCAGCCGAAAAGCCTTCCGCAACGTAACCGAGCGAGGAGTTCGAAGGGTACTCGAAGGGCAAAACCGCAACATAAGCCTTTTGGTCGGGGCTCGGGATACCACTTACAAATGCAATTGGAGGTCGGGTCGGAGCGGTCGCCCGCCGCTGACGCAAATACACTGGCAGACTGATGCTGACAACTAGAAGTAAGGCCGCCAGCAGCCAGTGGATTCTACGCAGCCTCCTAGCCTTGTTGTCGGGCTCAGCGACAGGAGCAGATTTGGACCCAGTGGTGCCTATTGCCACTTTCGTGCTTTCAGAATCCCGCTTGAGTCTCAGCAAGTCATTTCGTAGGTCGGAGGCACGCTGGTAACGAAGTTCTCGATCCTTTTCCAATGCTTTGCAAATAACCTCTTTGAGACCGGGCGGAAAATCTGGAGAGGGTTGACTCGGGAACACCGGTTCGCGATTCATGATGGCTTCGCAAATGACCGCAGAACTTTCACCCTTGAAAGGCAGTTGTCCCGTTGACATCTCGTACAGCACCACTCCGAAGGAGAATAAATCCGTCCGCTGATCCAACCGCTTAGCCCTGACCTGCTCCGGCGACATGTATGCCACAGTCCCCAGCATCGTTCCCGGAGATGTGAGATCGTCCTCGTCAATTGCCATTGATGCAGTTTCCGCCTCGGCGTTTCCGAGTGCTTCATCGTTGACGCGAGTGACCTTCGCAAGACCGAAGTCCAGAACCTTGGCATGTCCGCGCTTGGTGACGAATATGTTGGCAGGCTTGATATCTCGGTGAATGATGCCTTCGTTATGAGCAGCATCAAGGGCGTCGCCAACCTCGATCCCAAGAGCGAAAAGTGTGTCCGTTGGCAGTGGGCGACCCCCTACGCGATGCTTGAGTGTCATCCCATCCAGGTACTCCATAACGATGAAGGTCTGGTCCTCGTGCCTCCCAATCTCATAGATGGTGCAGATGTTCGGATGGTTCAGAGCGGAGGCGGCACGCGCCTCTCGGCGAAGGCGTTCGAGCGCCAGCGGGTCTTGCGCCACTTTATCAGGGAGAAATTTCAGCGCTACCAAGCGGCCAAGTTCGGTATCCTCGGCTTTATAAATGACACCCATCCCGCCGCTTCCCAGCTTCTCTAGGATTCGATAGTGCGAGATAGTTCGCCCGATCACAGGCGCAAAATGTTACGTGTGTGGAACGGGCAAGTCAATGAAAGCCGCACTCACTCATCACCCCACCGGCAAACTAAAGTAAAAAACCGACCCGTGCCCCAACTGGCTGGTGACCCCGAGACGTCCGCCGTGGGCTTCTACGATGGCTTTGCAGATCGCCAGTCCCAAGCCGGTTCCGTGGACTTGCACGCGCTGGTTTCTTCCGCGGTAGAATTTGGTCGCAAGCTAGCGCGGCGAACAAATCACGCGCAGCGCGCCCGCGGCCACTGAAATCTCGGCGGGCGTCTCGCACACAAACTCTCCGTCAGCGTAAATCTCGAGCGGAGTCTCGGTCTGCACCTGGACTCGTTCGGCCCGCGAACACTCGACTTCGGGCAGAAGGAGATGGCGCCCGAAGTACACCGACGGAAACATGCTGAGCAGTTTAAACGGGCTCAACTTGTTGATCCGGCAGATGTCGAGCTTGCCATCGGCGAAATCCGCTTCCGGCGCGATGCGCATGCCGTCGCCGTAGAACTGCGTGTTGGCGAAGGCGGCGAGCAAGGTGAGCTTTTCGGCTTCGGTATGATCCTTACCATTGACCTGCGTCAGCCGCATGGAAAAAGCCGGGAATTTCAGGAGCACCGGCAACAGCGCCAGGGCATAGCCGCCGTGTCCGCGCAGCCAGCGCGGCATTTGATTGGCGCGCCGAGCGGCGGCAGAGTCCAGGCCGCACCCGGCGACGCAGCAGAAATAGTGGGTGCGCTCCGGCGAAGCGGAGGGAACGATGACCCCGAGATCAACTGCCCGCGCCTGAATTTTCCCCGACTCGAAACCACGCCAGACGCGCAAGGAGTCCCGCACCGAGCGTAGGTTCAGCGCGCGGGCAAAATCATTTCCACTGCCTGCCGGGACGATCAGCACGGGAAGCTGGAGCCGCACCAGCGCTGGCAAATGACGATGAATGGTGCCGTCCCCGCCAAAGATCAGTATGGCGTCGGCGTTGCTGCCGCTGCCACTGGATGACGCGGGCAGTCCCTGCAGCCACTCGGTTGGAGAGCCGGCTTGAAACGGCTTCAAGTCTGCCGGTGAAGTTCCCAACCCGAAGATGACGGCGGCGCGCATGGGGTAAGCGTTAAATGTCCAGCACTATGGCGAATCCAGAATTGTTGTGACCACAGGCAGCTGCCGAGCTGCGCTCGGCTTGGACCCTTCGACTTGGCTCAGGGCAGGCTCGCGAGGGCGCCCGTCCCCACACGAGCATCCCGCACGAACTATTTCGGCAGGCACTTCTCCATGAAGTCCACCAGGTCTTTTTTCATCTTGTTGTGTTCGGCGCGATCGATGTACACCATGTGCCCCGAGTTGTAAGTGGCGTACGAAACATTCTGACGATACTGCGCGTCGAGGTTAAGGTGATCCATGGTCCAGTTGGCAGCGGCGAAGGGCGTGGCCAGATCGTAGTAGCCTTCCATCACCAGAATCTTCATGTACGGGTTCTTGATCATGGCCGACCGCAACCCGGCCGCCGTGCTGGGGAAGCCTTCCACGGCGTTGCCCCACTCCCACTTCTGGAAGCCGACCTCGTCGTAGGCGAAAACCCTGTAGGGCATGTCGGACTTGTAGTTCAGCTCGGTGCGCAGGTAGTTGTTGAACGCCGAGGTGTAAGGCGGCAGAATGGCGGCGCCCGTCGGATCGTAGAAACGCTCGTCGCCGGGATTTGGGCTGCTGAAGCGGCCGTCGAGGCGGCCAGCGATTAGTTTTTGATCGAGCAGCAGTTCGCGAGTGAAGGTGGGAACGTCGATGCGCAGGTTATGCGCTTCGATCACTTCCGGGCGCAGCCCGATGTAACGGGAGAGTTGCTCGACAATCTTGCGATGTTCTTCCGGCGTCATGGCGTCGCCTTTGCCGAGCGCGAGCGCGTAATCATTGGCCGACCAGCGCACGACTTCGTCGCGCGTTTTCGCCACATCCCGGGCGAGATCGGCGGACAGCTTGTGGTGGTAGCCGGCGATCATGTTGAAAGTGGGCGCCAGCAGAAAATAAGGCAGGTCGTTCGATTTGTTCCATTCGAGCGTCTGGAAATCCACGGCCATCGAGAGCAGGGTTACGCCGTTGAAAGCGATGCCGTGATCGGCTAAATACCCGGCGATGCCGGCCGCGCGCGTCGTGCCGTAGCTTTCCCCCAGAAGGAAGAGCGGAGAGCTCCAACGATCGTAGCGCGATATGTAGAGGCGAATAAATTCTCCGAAGGCTTGTACGTCGCCTTTTACGCCCAGAAACTTCTTGGCAAGTTCGGCGGTCGCGGCCCGCGAGTAACCGGTGGACATGGCATCCACCATGACGATGTCGCTGCGGTCGAGCAGCGTGTCGGGATTGTCTTCCAGACGATAGGGTGCTGCCGGCATGAAGCCGTTCGGCTGCAGCACCACGCGCTTGGGTCCGAGCGCGCCCATGTGCAACCACACCGAAGCGGAGCCGGGGCCGCCGTTGAACGCGAATGTCAGCGGGCGCTTTCCAGCGTCCTGCCCGTCGAGCGTGTAGGCGACGAAAAACATTTCGGCTTCCGTCTTGCCGTCGCCGCGCTTGAGGGGAAGCTTCCCGGCTGTGGCCGTGTAATTGAGAGTCTTGCCGTTCAGCGTGATTTGGTGATGCGTGATTACGGGCGGGACTTCCGCCACATCGTAATGTTCCTCCTTGTCGGTAGCTTCGCTGGCGTCACCTTTGGGCGGCTCCGCGGGCTTGCCGCTTTCCGCGGACTTATCCGGAGCTGCGGCGCTCGCCGGCGTTGTTTGCTTTTTATCTTTCTTGGACGCGGTCTGCTGCGCGCTTTCGGGCGTCGTGTCCTGGGATTGGCTTTGCTGCGCCACTGCAAACGGAATTGTCAACACAGCGAAAAACAGAACTGCCAGAATCCTCATGCTTGTCTCCGCGGAAAAGAGTTGGACCAGCATTATAGCGCCTTCGCGGATCACACTTGGAAAAGCCGGAGACAACTCCAGACGTGCTAGAATTTGTTGCGTCTGAAACGCTTCCCCCGGCTCGGTGGCGCACCAGATCTCTCCACCCGGGCAATGACGGACTGAAAAAGTGGCCCAGAACCCCAACGCCCAAAGCGGCTCCATCACCTACGCCGATGCCGGTGTCAGCATCGATC
Organism: Terriglobales bacterium; assembly: GCA_050014475.1. Classification (GTDB taxonomy): domain Bacteria; phylum Acidobacteriota; class Terriglobia; order Terriglobales; family Acidobacteriaceae; genus Acidiflorens. The sequence continues at coordinate 30,341 of JBEKDG010000012.1, forward strand.
GTGGCAACCGCACCAAGCAGCGCATCAAGTATCTTGCCCACAAAACCTTTACCAAGGGAGTCCTGAGCGAGATTGGCGGATTCGGCGGGTTATTCTCGGTCGACAAGAAGTATTTGGATCCGGTGCTGGTTTCGAGCGTGGATGGCGTAGGCACCAAGTTAAGAGTGGCCTTCGAAATGAAAATGCACCACACCGTCGGCGGCGACCTGGTGAATCACTGCGTGAACGACATCGCGGTGCAGGGCGCGGCGCCGCTATTTTTTATGGACTACCTGGCCACGGGCAGGCTGGACCCGGAAGTCGCGGAAAAAATTGTGGGTGGCCTCGCCGAAGCCTGCAAGCATAACGGCTGCGCCCTGATCGGCGGCGAGACCGCCGAAATGCCGGGGTTTTATCCCGAAGGCGAGTACGATCTTGCCGGATTCATTGTCGGAGTGGTCGAACGCGACCGCATCATCAGCGGCAAAGACGTGCAGGTGGGGGATTGCGTGCTCGGCTTGCCCTCCAACGGCCTGCACACCAACGGATACTCGCTGGCTCGCAAACTGCTCTTTGAAATCGCGGGCTATTCCCTCGAGACCTTTGTCAGTGAGATCAAGAATAAGGTCGGCAACGAACTCATGCGGACCCATCGCAGCTACTGGTCGATCATTCGGAAGATGATCGCGGGCGAGTGCGTCGCGGCGCTGGCGCACATTACCGGCGGCGGCATCACCGAGAACCTGCCCCGAGTCCTGCCCAAGGGCACGTCGGCCGTGATCGAACTCGGTACCTGGCCGGTTCTGCCCATCTTTGAACATCTGCAGAAACTCGGTAACGTCGCTGAGGAAGAAATGCTCCGCACCTTCAATATGGGCCTCGGTATGCTGATCGTGGTTCCCGCCAAGAAATTCAAGAAAGCGCAGACGCTGCTGGAGCGCGCCGGAGAAAAATTTTACAGCGTCGGCCGCATCGTCAAGGGTGATCGCAAGGTCGTGTTCAGCTAGATCGGGCTCTTGGCTCTAGCAGGCTGCTGAAATAACTTAGGTTTCGTATCAGGGCATCGCTTTAGCGATGCCGTAAGTTCTTCGAAATCAGAAGCCCCTTTAGGGGCTGAGCATTGAAGATCTCCGCAGCCTGCTAGGTTTGTTGCTCTTCGATTTTCTCCGTGTCTCCGTGCCTCCGTGGTGAATAATGATGTCGTATGAAAAATCTCGGCATTCTGCTCTCCGGACGCGGCTCCAATTTTGTGGCCATCGCCGACAGCATTGCGGCTGGCAGGATACCCAATGCCCGCATTGCGGTCGTGATTTCGAACCTTGCCGATGCTCCCGGTCTTGAAACCGCCCGCCAGCGAGGCCTCAACGCGCTTGTCATCCCGTCGAAAGGCAAGCCGCGCGAGGAGCACGACCGCGAAGTTGTGGCTGCGCTCCTGGACAACAAAGTCGATCTCATCTGCCTCGCCGGTTACATGCGCCTACTCTCTCCCTGGTTCGTACAGCAGTTTCCGGCGAAGATTCTCAACATCCATCCGTCATTGCTTCCGTCCTTCCCGGGACTCGAAGCACAGCAACAGGCGTTTGCCTACGGCGTGAAAGTTACCGGGTGCACCGTGCACTTCGTGGATGAGGAACTCGATCACGGCGCCATCATCGTGCAGAAAACCGTACTCGTGCTGGACTCCGACGACGAGCACACGCTTGCGGCACGCATTCTGGAGCAGGAACACATCGCATACACCGAAGCGATCGGGATTGTGCTGGAAGGGAAATTTGAGATCGTCGGCAGGCGACTCGTGAAAGGTCAGAGGTCAGAGGTCAGATTGCAGAGGTGAAACCCGACGCGTCGTGGTTTCCAGATCTTACCTCTGCGATCTGACCTCTCACCTCTGCAATCCTACATAATGAGTTCGTTGCTTTTCCTCACGATCGGGTGCTGCATCACCTCGAGCTCGTTTTTCACAAGGTTCAGTCCATACACGCACTGCTCAAACCTTTGCGAGAGCTGCGCGAACAGCGGCGCCACCTTCGCGTATTCGAAGTGCTCGAACTTCGAGACGATGTAGTAACTTTCTTTTCCCGCTTTCACCCAATCCACGAAATTCTCGACCCGCTGACGGCGCAGGCGATAATGGTTGATGCTCTCCGGAAACATGCCGGCGTAGAACAGCGTAAAGTCGCCAATATGCTTGCGGACCTGGCGCTCGCGGTCGAACGAGGGCGCCGGGCCGTAGATCGGGTCCGACTCGATCAGCATCTCGCCTACATCGCTCAACGGTTTCCCCGCCGCATTGCGGATTTTCAGCAACTGCTCGGCATCGCAAAACTCCGACAGAAGATGTGCGACGTAGCTCACGACTTGCGGATCGCGAATTCCAATCTCTTCCGCATAATGACGGCCGACTAGTTCAAGAAACAGTTGCTGCAGCGGATGCGTCTCCGGAATCATTTCCATGGCCCTCACCTCCCTCCCAAACTGTGCCCCCTGTTGTTCCTACTAACCTTCCCATCGGAACATAACCTTGTGCGGATTAGATACCGCGTATCCTGGTCCGACGCAAGTGACCATTGAGCCACTATTGTAGTTAGAAGCCCGCGCGGGGTGCGGGGTTTCATGGGTGTTTGCTGGCAGTCAAAGCAGGCGGCTGCTAATTCCCGCATCGCGCGGATCGAAAGCGGGGCCCAGCGAATCTATTCACGTTAGGAAGAACCAGGAAAACGGAGGCGGAGTGGAGCGAATCAACATTGCAAGTGGAACACCATGGGAACCAAATTGTCGGTTACTCCCGTGCGGTTCGCGTAGGCGCGCATGTCCACGTTGCGGGTACAACCGCAACTGGAGCCGACGGCAAAATCGTCGGCGCGGGCGACGCGTACGCGCAGGCGGTTCAGACGCTCAAGAATATTGAATGCGCGCTGGAGCGAGCCGGAGCTTCACTGAAAGATGTAGTCCGCACGCGCGTGTTCCTTGCCAACATTGCGGATTGGGAAAAAGTAGGAGAAGCCCACGGAGAGTTCTTCCGCGACATTCGTCCCGCGAGCACCATGATGGCGATTACCGCCCTGGTTTCTCCAGAGATGCTGCTGGAAATCGAAGCGGAAGCCATCGTGCCCGACGGAAAGTAAATGGAATGGCGGAAGCCGGAGAGAGAGCCGAGCTTCCGCCATCATTGCTGTTTGGCTGCGAGCGCGAGCGCTAGCGTCGTCGTCCGCCCTTCTTGCGCGCAACTTTTTTCGGCGCCTTTTTCCTGGCTGGCTTCTTCGCCGCTTTCTTCTTCGCCGGTTTAGCCTTTTTCTTGGCAACCGGTTTTTTTGCGGCTTTCTTCGCCGGCTTCTTTGCCGCCTTTTTCTTGGCGGGCGCCTTCTTGACTGGAGCTTTCTTGGCGGGCGCCTTCTTCTTCGGAGGCCCGCCCTGGCTGCCGCCGCCACCCGATGGCGTCACAGGGGCAGGCGCTCGCACAGGTTCCCGTGCTGGCGCCACCGGAATCTCGTCGTCTTCTACGACAACCGGTTCTTCTTCCTCTTCTTCCTCTTCTTCCAAATCCTCTTCCAGCGATTCGCCATAGGCGCCGCTGTCGCCGAATTCGTCCGTCTCATCGTCCCGACCGTACAGAGTCGGATCATTGAAGCGCATATCTCCTCCTAAGGTATTTGCGGTCACCCGCGCGCATCCGCGCCCGGGGCCTGGGAATTAGGACAACTCGCCGCGAAGCTGCATTGCTTTTGCGTAACGGCGCGTGATTATAGCACGGCGCCGTTTCACGGGCAGTATCGTGCATTCTCTCCCGATTTGCGAGAAAAAATTAGAGGAAAATTATAAGAGAGAAAAAGCCAGCCAATACCAGGCGAATTAAAGGCGAAAACATGGAATGGCGCCCGCCCTATTCGTACGCCAGTGCGTCGATGGGATCCTTCTGCGCCGCCTTGAACGCCGGATACAGCGCGCCGGCAATCGCACCGGCGATCGCAATCAGGGTTGCGCGCACGATCCAGCTACCGGCCACCACCACCTGCAGCAGCGGGAACTTGTGTGCCAGGGCGGCCCGGGCCGCCAGACTCACCACGATACCCAGCACGATGCCACCCAGCGCCAGCAGCACCGTTTCCCGCAGCACCACATTCACGATGTACAGCTTCGACGCCCCCATCGACTTCAAAATGCCGATTTCGCGCGTCCGCTCCATCACCGCCGTGTACATGGCCTGGAAAATTACGATGAATCCGATGACCACCGAAATACCGACCACGACTTTGATGAAAGTGGAAAGCCCCGGATAATTGCTGGTGGTCATCATGGCCAGGTAGGATGCCATGGAGTTCGCCACATAACGCTCCATGCCCGGCACGCTCTTGATCTCATCGACAACCGCGTCCGCGTTCGCCGGGTCGTCGAGCTTGAGATAGAAGACCGTGGCCTTGTCCTTAGCGCCGATCAGATCCTGCAGAGTGTTGAGCGGAACGAATTTACGCCCGCCTTTGCCTCGTTCCACGATCCCGGAGATGCGGAATTTGTTGTTCAGAATCTCAATCGTGTCGCCCACCCTGGCGTGCTTGGACTGGGCAAAAAGATCGTCCACCAGCACGTCGTATGGCCCCTGAAATGGGCCGCCCTCCAAATAGTGGAAGCCCGCCGACATGCTTTCATAGCTGGGCAAGTCGATTCCCGCAATAATCTCGAGCGTTCCCGCCGAAGAGATTTGCGTGATCACAGGGGCCACACTCTTCACATGGGGTAGTTTTGCCAGCACGCCTCCGATCTTGATCGGCATGGGGGCACCGGTCAGCCCGGCGATGAACGAAGACCCCGGCGGCAGCACCAGCACGTCGGCCCCGATGCCGGCCGTACGGGTGCGGTTGTCCTGGAGCATTCCAAGCGAGAGGCCCACGATCAGCAGGATCAGCGTGACTTCGAGCGCCACCGCCACGACGCTGATCAGCGAGCGCAGCGGCCGATGCACCAAATTCCCGACGATCATGCGATTCATCATGTCTTTTCCGGGGAACTACTTGCCTTTGCCATCCGACGTTTTCGCCGTCCTGGAATTGGGCTGATCGAGGTTTACCACGTCAGCCCCAGGTGGCCGCTCCAGCGCAAACTGGTCGTCGGTCAGCGTTTTATTGAGCTCCAGTTTGACCATGCTCAGGGTGATGTCGTAATTCTCCCGCGGCCGTTCGATCTCAATCGTACCCGGGAATATAGTCCCCGCATAGTCTTTGTAACCCCGGTAGCGTGCGTCGGTCGCGACGTTTCCCTCTTGGTCATAGATCCTTTGCCGGTACGGCCGCAGGTCGATTCGGCTGAACTCGATCCGTCGCGATAAGTACCAGCCTTGCGGGCCTTTGCGGATGACCGCCAGTGCGTAGTTGGGTTGCTCGACCCGATGCTTCTTCACGTCCAGGACGATTTCATAGCCGTTTTCCAGCACCGCAATCTCGTCCCGGCCGACTTCCGGCATCAGCAGCGCGTCGTAAATATACTGGGGCCGCATGTTCTCCAGCCGCTTGTCGGGCTGGTAGTCGGCATTGTTCAAACCCATGACAAACTTATTCTGCGGAGGGATCCATAGCTTGAATTCCTGCCCGTCGCTCACCATATCGAAGGCCGTGTTCCGCACCACCGGCAGCAGGCCCTTCATGCGCAGCATGGCTGGCTTGCGCGCCAGGACGTAGCCGCGAATCTCTTTGTAGTCGGTGATCCGGCCGCTTGTTAGGTCTCCCGTGGAAGCGTCGATATCCACGGTCGCCTGCATGGACTGAATCTTGGCGGCCTGCGTGTTGACGTATTCGATCAGCTGCTGCTGGGTCGCGGTCTCCAGCGGTCGGTTGGAGAACTGACGGTCCAGAGTCCGTGTCCGGAACAGACATCCGGTCAGCGGAAATGTAGCCGCCGACAGAAATAAAAGCAAAAACAGGCGCAGATTAGGGCGATACATTCCTATGCTTGTACCCAGGAAGACTTTTGCCACATTGGTATCTGATTAGTATAAAGCAGCGAAGGGTTCAGTGCTTAGCAGGCATGGCGCAAGCGCGGTTCGCATCAGGGTATGCTTCCAGGGCTAGCTTCCAGCAGCAGTTTTATTGGCTTATTCCTTGCCTGTTTACTCCGAAGGTATTAACCCGCGTTTACCACTACCCCCTCCCCCCGATCTTTTGGAATCATAGGGTTAGGTGGAAAATCCCGCAAGATCTTTGAGTTTAAAGGACTTATATGGAAAATATTCCGGAATAAGGAGTTAGCTTGTCAAAGAAAGCTGAAAATGGGTTTGGGGCAGCTTCGAGGGCCGTCTTGGTTGGCGGGCACACCACAACACTGCCCCAATCAGGGGAATAATATCGCACCGGAGTGATGGGGAAGTCTGTGATGCAGGTCATGGATGTAAGTGATGAAGGAGGTGCGGGTGTGCGCTTGACCTTCAGTCGTCCCTCCGGAGTCTGTGTCGTAGCCTAGCGGGCTGCGGAAAAACGCAATCTGCCGCGGAAGAGCGACCACCGGGGCTAAACCCATGCTGGTTTCACGGAGTTTACGCGGCCCTGAAGGGCCGCTCTTCCACGGTAGTTCACAGATTCGTTACCGCAGGCCGAGTGAATGGCGATAGGCCGCCACGTTCCGATTGTGCTCTTCGAGGCTGCGGGCGAAGCGGTGGTGCCCGTTGCCATCGCTAACAAAATAGAAGAATTTCGTGCTGTCGGGGTGCATGGCCGCTTCCAGAGCGCTTCTCCCCGGATTGCCGATGGGCCCCGGCGGCAACCCCGGGAAGCGATACGTGTTGTAGGGAGAGTTCACCGCCAGGTCGGCGTGATGGAGGCTTCCCTGGTAGGTGCCCGTCAGCAGCTCCGCGTAGATCAGGCTGGGATCGGCATCGAGTGCCATTTTTCGCGCCAGCCGGTTGTAGTACACGCTGGCCACGCGCGCTCGTTCCTCCGGAGCCGCCGTCTCTTTTTCCACGATCGACGCCATGGTCACGACCCTGGGTATGTCGGAATTCAGCCCGATCTGTTGCGCCACCTGCCGGAACTGATGGACCATCGCCGCCGCCATTTCCTCCAGGCTCTCGGTCCGCGTGAACTGGTAAGTGTTGGGGAAGAGATACCCCTCGAGCGACTGGGCTTCCGGCGCCAGATCCGAGATCAATTGGGTCTGGGTCTCGGCGACATGCACAAAATCGGCCGCCGACCCAAGCCCCGCGTCTTCCATCGCCTTGGCGATGTCGAACATGGTGTAGCCTTCGGGAATAGTGACCACGTGGAAGTAGATATCGCCGCGCGCGATCCGCTCGTAAACCTGGGGAAGCGTCGCTTCCCGCTCGAAACGATACTCGCCCGCCTTCAAGGATGGCTTGGGGTGCAACTCGTGCCAGACCCGGAAAACGAGTTCGCTGCGGATCACCCCCGCCTTCTTCAACTCCGCCGCAATCCTCCGCGTCGAATACCCGGAATGCAGCAGCAAAGAAGTATTGGCTGGGGGCGTAATTGGTATATAGACCTGCCACGCCGCCCAGCCGCCAACGGCGAGAACGACAATCAAGAACAGTGTGATCGGCGCGCGCAAGGTTCCAGTGTAGAGGCCTTTTCAGATTGCCACAAAGTGGCCAGAGTACAAGACCGTGTGGAAGCGGGGCTACGCCCCATAAGCGCTAACTTAAACTGTTTGGGATAGAAGTCAACGTTCAACATGTGACGGTGGGGTGTGAGAGTTCCTAGACGGTAGCTGCCGAGTAGCCGACGATTCCCCCAGAACCGCTGCGCGACTGATGGCGTGCCGTCCGTCTCGATAGCTCGGAAGCCATCACTGCCTCACCACACCCTGCAAGCCTTCGCGGCCGTCATCGGCTGCCCCACCTTGCAACCAAACGCCTTCCCGAACTCCGGCATGTTCACTAGAACTCCATTCGCCCGGAAGCGGTCCGGTGAATGCGGATCAGTCGTCGCTACCAGCCGTTCCAACTCCGGACGCCACTGCGAGCACCAATCCTGCGCGAATCCCAGGAAAAGCTGCTGCACCGGCGTGTAGCCATCGGCAGGCTTGTTCTTCAGATCAATGCCATCTTGCGCAGCCCGCGCCAGAAACGCCATGTACGCCAGCCGCAATCCGCCGTTGTCCGCCGTGTTTTCGCCGAGGGTGAGCTTGCCGTTTAGCTTGGTGTCTCCCACGCTGAATTGCGCGTACTCGTCGACAATGCATTGCGCCTTCTGCTTGAACTTGTCGCTATCTTCTTTCGCCCACCAGTCTTCCAGATTGCCATGTCCGTCGAACTGCCGCCCCTGATCGTCGAAACCGTGCGTGATCTCGTGCCCCATGAATAACCCGATGTGTCCGTAGTTCAGCGCATCGGGCTGCATCGCATCGAAGAATGCCGGCTGTAGCACGCCCGCCGGGAAGTTGATGTCATTCATGCTGGGGTTATAAAAAGCGTTCACCGTCGGCGTGGACGTGATCCACTCGTCGCGGTCAACCGGCTTCCCGATTCTCGCCAGCTGCCGCCGCGACTCAAATTCCGCCGCCCGCAGATTGTTCCCGAAGGCGTCGCCGCGTACAATTTCCAGCTTTGAGTAGTCGCGCCACTTGTCGGGATATCCCACCTTGTTGGCGATCAGGTGCAGCTTCTCTTTCGCGCGTGTCTTGGTAGCCGCGCTCATCCAATCCAGCGAGTCGATGTCGCGCTCCATCGCCGTTTCGATGTCGTGAATCATCCGCACCGCCTTGTCTTTGCTGGCAGCTGGGAACTGCTCGGCGACGTATGCCTTCCCTAGCGCTTCGGGCAGCGCTCTATCCGTGCTGCGGACGCACCGTTTCCAACGGACCTCCTGCTCCGGAGTGCCCAGCAGCTTGCGATCGTAGAAATCGAATTCTTCTTCATCCAGCGCCTTGGGCAAAATCGATCCCGCAATCGAACTGACCAACTGCCATCGCAGATACGCCTTGATCGCCGGCAGATCCGTCTCCGCGATCGCCTGGTTCATGCCTTTGAAGAACTCCGGCTCGGCGACGTTGATCTCCATGAATGCGGGAGACCGCGTGATGGAATAAAAGCGCTCCCAGTTGAACGCCGGAGTAAACGCCTGCAGGTCCTTGATCGGCATCATGTGATAGATGTTGTGCGGATCGCGCTGAGAGGTGACATCAAGCGAAACTTTCGCCAGCGCTGTTTCCAGCTTCATGATCGCCGCGGCGTCGCTTGCCGCCTGCGTTTCGCTCGCCCCGAGCAGCTTCAGAATGTTGGTAATGTGCCGCACATATTGCTTCCGAATCTCTTCATCCTTCGCGCCCGTGCGGAAGTAATAATCTTTCTCTGGAAGACCCAGTCCGTTCTGGGACGTAACCGCAATCGTTCTGGTCGCGTCCTTGAAGTCCTGTTGCGATCCAAATCCCAAGAACGCATTCACGTTGATCAGTTGATAGTGTGCCAGCAACTCCGGCAGCTGCTCCTTGTTGGTGAGTCCACTGATGCGGTCTAGCTCCGGCTGCAACGGCGCCAGCCCTTTTTGTTGCACCGCCGCTTCATCCATGCAGCTGGCGTAGTAATCCCCAATCTTTCGCGTATTCGCGTCGCGTGACGGATCATCCGCCGCCGCTTTTTCCAGAATCCCGTGCAGCACCTGCCGGTTGTACTGCTCCAGATTGTAGAACTGGTCGGAGTACGGCGAGTCGCTCGGAATCGGATGCAGCTTGCTCCAATTGCCGCACGCGTACTGGTAGAAATCGACGCAAGGGTCGGCGGTCGTATCCATCAGGCTCTTATCCAGCCCAGGAATCGGCAAGAAAGTTTGCGCGTCGCCGCTGGCACTAGGTGCGTTGCCGGTTGTTTGCGCGAACACCATACCAGAGCAGGCTAGAAACAAGAGAACGGCAAGAGTTTTTGTCGTCGAGAGCATCCGTGGCTCCTCCAAAAAGCATGATAGCGGAACCACCGGAGGAATGTTCCCATAGTGCCTTGTGGCGCGGGCACTCTTACGCGCGTCCTCAGCCGAAGCCCCACCAGCCTCAAGATGTGCGCCGCCCGTACCGTCCGCTTCGTTACCTTGGCGATTGCTGCCGGGCGACGGGCGACTCGGAAGGAATTCTGCCTTAAATTAGCGTCTACGGGTTACGCCCCACCTGGATGGGGCAAAGCCCCGTCCCCTCACAAGAAAGCTCGGAAGGGTTTTCTCGGCGCTCGCTGCGTCTCGGCGGTAGAATCGTTTCTACTCGCCCAGCCAATCCGCATACGGTTTCATCGACTCGACGTGGTCGAAGACAATCTTGATCGCGCCCGTGATCGGAATGGCGAGCACCAGTCCGATTGCTCCCCAGACCGCTCCCCAGAACAGCAACGCGAGCGTGACCGCCAGCGGATTGATTTTCAGGCGGCTCCCCAGCAGCTTCGGATAAAGAACATTCAGCGCGAAAAGATGCAGTCCGACCACGCAAAACGCCACTATCACCAGGTCTCCGGCTTCCAGTTGTCCCAGGCCGACCAGGATCGGGGGCACCATCGCGAGCACGATTCCCAGGTACGGAACCAGGCTGAGAAAGCCACTGAGAAAGCCGATGAAGTAGAAGAACGGAACGTGCAGCAACCCGAAGATCGCCACGCTCACGCCCGAAATCAGCAGCCCGATCAGCAGGTTCCCCACAATGAAGCTCTGCAACATCTTCCCGATCAGCCCCAGCGTCACGAACGCCGTGTTCCGGTGGTGCATAGGAAACAGCATCACGGTGGCCGAGCGCGCGTGGCTCTGCCAGGTCAGCAGAAAGTAGGCCAGGAAGGGGATGAACGACGCCGCCAGCAGGATGTCGGTAAAAGTACCGGCTCCGTGCGTGAGCACCTCGGACCAGCTCTGCACCTGCCGCACCGGCACGACATTCGAGGGCTCGGGCTCGCCAACCACCTCGCCCGTCTTCGCGAGCTTTTCCGCGTCCTGCTGGAAGGGCTGCACAATGGAGCGGATCTTCTGCGAATACTTCGGAACGTTGTCGGCGAAAATGAGGGCTTGGTTGTACGACGCAGCGGTGACGCCATAGAGCACCGCCAGCAGCGCGACCACGCTGAGCAGCGCCGCCAAGGCCCTCGGAAGGTGCAAATACTCGAGCGCCTGCACCACCGGAGAGAGCATAAAGCTCAGCAGAATGGCAAAGAACAGCACCGCCAGCACCGACTCGCCGTAATACGCGAACATAACGATCAGGGCCATGCCCAGCAGCGTCAGCGACCAGTGATGCCCGTTTCTTGTTTCCGTGGTTTCCATACTGTGTTGTTGCTCACCCAAGCTACGACTGGCCCACAATTCTGCCCTACCGCCGCCAGAATTGCACCACCGGAATTGCGACTGGACCGTATTCACGATTGCCGCACCCGAGGCTGCGCTCTCTGGGTTCTCTGTGGTTGATTGAGAAAAAGCTGAAAACCACAGGGGACACAGGGGTTCACAGGGGAACCCTTGATCGGGGCCTACGTGATTCTGGAACCGGGGCAATCTACAATTGACAGATGGATGCACCTGGGACACCCGGCCACCGCCGCATCATGGCCCTTGATGTCGGCTCGAAAAGAATCGGAGTGGCCGTCTCGGACCCGCTGGGCATCACCGCGCAGGGGCTGGATACGATCCAGCGTCAGAACAAACGCCGCGATCTGGAGGCCTTGGGACAAGTGTTGGCGAAATACGAAGTCCGGGAGATTGTGGTCGGCCTGCCCCTGCGCTTAAGCGGTGCCGAGGGAATTCAATCGGAAAAGATGCGCCGTTTCGCCGACGATCTGCACGCGCACTTCGGCTTGACCGTCCATTTATGGGACGAGCGTTGGACCTCCACCGAAGCCAACCGCCTGCTGCGCGAAACCGATCTTTCGATCAAGAAGCGGGGGCAAGCGGTTGACCGGATGGCCGCCGTTTTGATTCTTCAATCCTGGATGGAAGCGCACGCCGCTCGCTAACAGCCCTTCTGTAGAGAGGGGGCTTGCCCCGTCTCTACGGGAAATCGGAGGCGCCTTCACAGGCTGCGGGAAAAAGCAATCTGCTGCGGAAGAACGGCCACCGGGGCTAAAGCCCGCGCTGATTTCAGACGGTTACGCGGCCCTAAAGGGCCGCTCTTCCACGGCGACCTACACAATCACGGGTTTTTCCGCAGCCTGTCCAGGCGCTGAGGCCGGAAATTGGAGTTTCACCACTCTGCTCGCTGAGCGCAAGCGCGATCAGGAGGCAAGTTCGGAAATTTCGGGGAAGCGCAGATTACACTTCGTCAGCGCCTTGGTGAGCGCCTGTTCAATCAGACTCTCGTCGCAGTTGCGCGAGATGGCGATCTCGCTGACCAGTAAATAGCGGGCGCGCTCCAGCATCTTCTTTTCGCGGAAGGAAAGCGACTTGCCCTGGGCGAGGATCAGCAGGCTCTTCAGCACCGCGGCCACGTCCGTGAGCGACCCGGTGCGCATGCGATCGGAATTCTCCTTAAACCGGTCTTTCCAGTCGGCCGCGTTAATGCATTCGCCCGAAGAGAGGTAATCCACGATCTTCTGCACCTCGCCATTGCGCACCAACGGACGCATCCCGACGCTGCCGACGTTGGCGAACGGCACCATCACCTTCAAACTGCTGGCTGGGATTTTCAGCAGGTAGAATTTTTCGACCGTGGTTCCCATGGTCCGGCTGCTGATTTGTTCAATAATTCCGACGCCGTGATTAGGGTAAACGATCCTGTCGCCGATGTGGAAAACGTGGCCGCTGCTCATGGAAGGGCCCTCGCCCAAGGGAGGAGAACATCTTCTAGTCTAGCCGAGCGCCGCTCCTAAGGCAATGAAGAACGAAGAAGCGATGCTCGGGGGCCCGTACGGCCCTCGACCCCTCGCGGTTCCAGCCAGTCCGGAATAAGTCATTTCGGTTGAGGAGGTTGGACCTGAGCAGATGGGACCGGGGCGTGGGTGCGGGCATCGGAACCCGAGTTCCAGTCCCCATGGCCGAGAGTTATAATGCCCAAAGCGATGACGGACCAGATTAAAAAGAAGCTTCGGGACGAACTGAACACGCTCGAGCATGAGCTGGCTCACGACATCCCCAAAGAGCTCAAGAAGGCCGTCGCCATGGGCGACCTCAGCGAGAACGCCGAGTATCACATGGCCAAGCAGCGCCAGGAGTACCTGAAGGCGCGCGTCCGTCAACTGGGCAAGCGCCTGGCCGACCTGTCGCTGACCAACATGAACAATATCCCCAAGGATAAGGTTGGCCTCGGCTCGACGGTGACCATCTACGACGGCACCAAGAATGAAGAAATGGAATACCAGTTGGTGACCAGCGAAGAGTCCGACGTGGCCGCCGGCAAAATCTCAACCACCTCGCCGATCGGGCGCGCCCTGCTGAATAAGAAAGTTGGCGACACCGCCATGGTCGTCACGCCCGGCGGAAGCCGCGAAATGGAAATCCTGAAGCTCTCCACCATGCACGATCTCGCCGAAGCCAGGCTGGAATTGGAACGGGAATCGGAACCGGAACCGGAACGGGAATCAGAATGAGCTGCAACGTTATGAGTAAAGCCATATGAGCTGGACCAGCGGAGTCGGACGCGCGTGCGGCGTTTTGCTCGACGCCATCGTGCGCCTGCTCGCGCTCTCGCGCATCAATCCCAACGTCCTGACCCTGATGGGACTGGTGGTCAACACCTACGCCGCGTTTTTATTTGGATATGCCAACGGTGACAACCAGCGCCGCATGTTTTTATTTGCCGGGCTGGTCATCATCGGATCGGGATTCTTCGACCTGGTGGATGGCCGCGTCGCCCGCGCCTCGAACCAGGTGACCCGCTTCGGAGGGTTTTTCGACTCCATCGTGGACCGGTACAGCGATGCGTCGCTGTTCTTCGGCTTGCTGGTTTTCTACGCGCGCGGCAACCGATTCTTCTATGTCGTGCTGACCGCGCTGGCCATGATCAGCGCCATCATGGTGAGTTATGCCCGCGCCCGCGCCGAGTCGCTCATCGGGACCTGCCGCGTCGGTTTCATGGAACGCCCCGAGCGTCTGGTGCTGCTGATCATCGGCGCTCTGTTCAATGTCATGGCCCCGGCGCTCTGGGTGATCGCCGTGCTTTCCACCATCACCGTAATCCACCGCATCATCTACACCTGGCAGCGAACCACCGAAATGGACGCTCCCGCCCGCGCCGCCTGAACGCCGCCTGAACGATGGAGCGACGGGCGTCCCCGCCCGTCCCGCCGCGAACTACTTTCCCAATCGCTCGCTCATCGAATGCTAGACTAATCCCCGCAACTTTCAGCGGAGTCTGCAAGTGCCAACCAATCCTGTTCTGGTCGTACACGGCGGCGCCTGGGCCATTCCCGACGACATGGTCGAGGCGCACCTCGACGGTGTGCGCAATGCCGCCGCCGCCGGATGGCGCGCGCTGGAACGCGGCGGCACCGCCCTGGACGCGGTCGAAGAAGCCGTGGTCGTTCTCGAAGACGACGAAACCTTCGACGCGGGGCGCGGCAGTTTCCTGAACCGCGACGGCAAGGTGCAACTCGACGCTTTCATCATGGATGGCGCGACCCTGCGCGGCGGCGGTGTTGGTTGCGTGGAGCGTCTGCGAAACCCGGTTCGCGCCGCCCGGAAAATTCTCAGCGACAGCCCGCACGTCTATTTTGTGGCCGAAGGCGCCGAGCGCTTTGCCGCCGAGCACGGCATCGCTCTCTGCCGGAACGAAGATCTCGTCATCCCCAGGGAGGTCGAGCGCTTGCGCGAATACCAGGCGCAGGACTCAACCCACGGCAACGATCTGTTCGCGCCCGAAATTTCGCACGACACCGTTGGAGCCGTTGCGCTCGACCGCGATGGCAATATCGCGGCTTCAACCTCAACCGGCGGCACGCTCAACAAAGCTCCCGGCCGCCTCGGCGACTCGTCGCTCATCGGCTGCGGCTGCTATGCCGATAATCTCAGCGCGGCCGCTTCCACCACCGGATGGGGCGAACCCATCATGAAACTGGTGCTCGCGAAGTGGGCGGCGGATCGCGTCGAATCCGGCAGTTTGCCCGAGTGGGTCGCGCAGGAAGCGATGAACTATCTCAAGCAGCGCCTTAACGGCCACGGTGGAATCATTCTGCTGGATGCGCAGGGCCGCTTCGGAATTGCCCACAACACCCCGCGCATGGCCTGGGCGCTCCGTACCGTGCAAAAACAAGAAGCCGGAATTAAGCAAAACGGTTGAAGTGCGAGCTTTCAAATTTGAGAACTGAGAACCGGGAACTGGGTTCTAGAATTCCACATGAGCCCGCAGGCTCGGCACCAGGACCGGCCCCCGGTCGCGGTTGTAACCGGGATCGACGATGTACTGCACTCCGGGAGCGAGGTAGATTCCGCGCCAAACGTGTGCCGTGTAATACGATTCGACGATGTTCTCCCGCCCGTAGTTCAGCCTCCCATCGCCCAGAAGAAAACCATCCCCGCCATCGGCCAGATAGACTTGGTGATCCTTCTTGATCCCGTTCGACACGAAGGCAATGCCGGCACGGTCCTGCTTGCGATTCCATTTCGCGCCATTCACCCCTACGCCCTCGGCGAAGGTCGAATCAATTTCGGTGTAGGCAAATGACTCGGTCTTTCCGTTGTCCCATCCCCAGCGGGCAAACGCCGTGACGTTCCGCGTGAGATTCTGTTCCAGGTTGACCCCGAAGCCATATTTGCGGGTGATGTGCCAGGGGTGGTTCGTGATTTCCGGGACCGGCACCAAGCCTTCTTTAAACTGAGCGATCGCATCGCGGTAGATGCCCATATTGGCGTAATTCGTGTATGCCAACAGGCGGACGACGCCGGATTTTTTCGATATGACGCCATGGCGCAGCTCGTATTCAAAATTTTCCGCATGAACTTGCCACGGCCGCCACACCAGATCGATTCCGTTCGCGACCTTCGGCATGAGCCCTTCGGCGAAGCGGAAACCCCAGTTGCGGTCCTCGTAGTCCGCCACCACGCCCACGGTGTAGCCGCGCGTATCGGCGGCGTAGTCCCAGGCGCCGTTGTTGTCCACGGACCAGTTGTCAAATTGAAAATGCGTGTCGGAGCCTACCGAATTCACGTCAAAGAAATCCGGCATGCTGAACTTGCCAAAGCGAATTTCCAGGCGACGCCGCGGCAACTCATCGAACAGTGACAGAAAGCTGCGCTGGTTCTCAATCTTATCCTTGCTCAACGCGAACACTTTGTGGATCATGCCGCGCCCCAGGTACGGCACTTTGCTCAACAGCGGATTGCGCACGATGTCGAGATCCGTATTCCCCGCCAGGCCAAGGCCGGTGCTGAGCGCCGCGCCGCCCGCTTCTTCGATGTCCACCAGAAGCTCGGTGGAATTGTTGAGCCGCACGCCGGTGTAAAGCGTCATGACTCGCGAAGTGGCTTTGTCATAGTGTGGACTGAGGCTGTTCTTCCCGCTGTAGCCGGCGTGAAAGCCGGGATCAGTTTGGAAGATGAAGTTCATCTGCCCGGAGAGCCAGAACCGCGTGTTCTTGAAATGCGGGAACATCGCTTCGGTATCGGCATTAGCATCGGTGGGCGGGCTGGGCGGATCGTCCGCATCCAGCGAGGCGGGAGCGGCGGTTTGGGTGGAAACGGAGGTGACTTGCGCCTGCGCCCAGGCGGCGGGCGCAGCGGCGCTCAGCACGAAGGCAAGCGCCAGAGCCAACGGCGGCCCGGCGGCGCGACGTCCGCCGGCCAGGGGGTTCACGAAGAAGCGATCCATAATGAAAATGAATTTCACTTTCAATATCATGAGAGCAAACTAGCGGCTGACGGCCGCGCTCGGCAACGCAGCCGATCGCCCCTCATGGCGATTGCAATCACGCTGGCACATCGAGCTCACGGAGTTCCCCTTCGCCTCCGGTTCTTCGTCCACATACGCGGGCGATTCGCGCCTCGCGCCGATAATTAACGCAAGCATATCACAAAGAGTTAACTATGGTTAATGCAGGACGCACACAGCGCCCCTGGTTATCGACCCCACGACAACATCACCAGGCGCCGAGGTGTGTTTCCGGAAACCCGCTTCTGCAGGCCACTGTTTTGTATACCATAGGGGAGCGCGCGCTTGGCGATAGAGGCTGCGCATCTCGGATCAGTGCTTCGGACTGGCTCCGAGGAACCCTCCAAAAATAAAAAAGGACAGCCCGGAGCCCCCCAAGGCCGTCCTGATAAACCCTCCCGGTTAGAAGGGCAACTGGCATCAAGATAGCCGCGAAACATTGCAGGGATATTGCAGTTTCGTGAAAGTCCGATGAATTCGATACGGCCGCAAGGCGCCCCGGCGCGCAATGATCCGCTCGGAGCGCGAATCCTTGCGATACTGTAACGTGGAATCACTTGCCGGCGTGGAAAGCCAAGCCCCATTACTCGATCTGCGGAACGTCCGCGTGAT
The DNA here is from genome assembly GCA_050014475.1 of Terriglobales bacterium. Taxonomy (GTDB): domain Bacteria; phylum Acidobacteriota; class Terriglobia; order Terriglobales; family Acidobacteriaceae; genus Acidiflorens. The sequence goes on from JBEKDG010000012.1 coordinate 47,687, forward strand.
GCGCGGAGACGTGACTCGCGGAGGAAAGATCGTCCTCGACGACTTCAGCCTTCGCGTGCATGTGCACGAACATGTGGCGGTGCTGGGACCGAACGGTTGCGGCAAATCCACGCTTATAAAAACCATCACCCGCGAGTGCTATCCGATGGCCCGCGACGGGTCGAGCATGACCATTCTCGGCCAAAGAAGCTGGAACGTGTTTGAACTGCGCTCTCTGCTGGGCATCGTGTCGAACGACCTGATGTCTTCGTGTACCGGCGACGCCAGCGGCCTGGACGTGGTGCTGTCCGGCTTTTTCAGCAGCACGCGCATCTTCCCTAATCACACCGTCGATCCCAAACACAGAGAACTGGCCGAGGCCGCGTTGGCCCAGTTGGGAGTTTCACATCTGGCGGAGCGCGCAGTGCAGGAAATGTCGTCGGGCGAGGCCAAGCGCGTCTTGATCGCCCGGGCGCTGGTCCACAAGCCACGCGCGCTGTTGTTCGACGAACCCTGCAATTCTTTGGACATTTTGGCGCAGCACGGCTTGCGAGAAACGATGCGCTCCCTGGCCAACTCGGGAATTGGAATCATCCTCGTCACCCATGAACTCCCCGACGTCGTTCCCGAGATCGAACGAGTGGTGCTCATGGCGAACGGCCGGATCGTGGCCGACGGACGCAAGGAAGAAGTTCTGCAATCCGAAAGCTTGGGCAAGCTATTCGGGCTTAAAGTCGAACTCGGCCGCCGCGAAGGTTATTACCACATTTGGTGAGGCGACAGAGGAGGTCAGAGGTGAGAGGTTAGATTGCAGAGGTAAGAACCTCGCAGTGCCGGTATCGTTCACAGTAGGTCTTCACCTCTGCAATCTGACCTCTCACCTCTGACCTTGCTTTGTGCGCGGCGCTGCTATATTGATCGGAGTGCCCGCGAAAGGCATCCGGGGCTCCCCGACGACCGCTACTCTGGAGGAACGATGGCCCGCAAGACAGAGCAGTCCCGCAAGTTGCAGAAACGCGCCGAACAGTTGATTCCCGGAGGCGTGAACTCCCCGGTGCGCGCCTTCCGCAGCGTGGGATGCGACCCGCTGTACATCGTCCGCGGCCAGGGCTCGCACATTTGGGATGCGGACGGCAACGAGTATGTGGACTACATCGGCTCCTGGGGCCCGCTCATCATGGGGCACGCGGCGCCCACAGTCATCGAGGCCGTGATCTCAGCGGCGCGTAGTGGCACCAGCTTCGGAGCGTCCACTCCCGCCGAAGCGGATCTCGCCGAGCTGGTAATTTCCGCTTTTCCGCACATGCAAAAAGTTCGCTTCGTCAGTTCGGGCACGGAAGCGACCATGTCAGCCATCCGCCTGGCGCGCGCCTATACGAAGCGCAAATACATTGTGAAGTTTGAGGGCTGCTATCACGGGCACGCCGACGCGCTGCTGGTGAAAGCGGGTTCCGGCGTGGCCACGCTGGGCATTCCGGGCTCGGCGGGCGTTCCGGAAGAATTCACGCAGTTCACGCTCGCGCTCCCCTACAACGATACGAACGCGCTCGAGCAAGCGTTCGACAGATTCAAGCAGCAGATTGCTTGCGTGATCGTGGAGCCGGTCGTGGGCAACATGGGATGCGTGCCTCCGGCTCGCGGATACCTCGAAGCTCTGCGCGCCATTACCCAGCGCGATAAGGCGCTGCTGATTTTCGACGAGGTCATGACCGGATTCCGCCTGGCCTATGGCGGCGCACAGGAACTGTATGCGATCCAGCCCGATCTCACCACGATGGGCAAAATCATCGGCGGAGGTTTGCCCGTGGGCGCTTACGGCGGGGCGAGCGAAATCATGGATCTGATTGCTCCGCTCGGCCCGGTGTATCAAGCCGGAACGCTATCCGGAAATCCGCTGGCAATGGCCGCGGGTTACGCCACGCTAAGCTACTTGCGCGAGCACAAAGACGTTTACGCCAAACTCGACAAGCTCGCCGCCCAAGTGGTCGCCGGAGTAGCGGCCGCCGCCAAAGATGCCGGCGTGACTATGTGCCACAACCGCGTCGGCTCGATGTTTACCTGGTTTTTCGCGAAGGGCCCAGTGACCGACTGGACTTCCGCCGCCAAGTCCGATACCGAAGCCTTCGGGCGCTTCTTCCGGGCGATGCTAGAGAACGGAATTTACCTACCGCCGTCGCAATTCGAAGCGGCATTCCTGGGTGCTGCGCATACCGAACGCGACGTGCGGCAAACCGTAGCCGCAGCGAGGCAGGCTTTTGCGACGGTGCATGCGTAGAACAAGCTGTCAGCTATCAGTTGTCAGCTCTCAGTAAACCCGCGTAGGGGCGGACGCCCTCGTCCGCCCAGCGGAGCGAAGCTCCACAGATCCTCTCCTTGAGGCTATTGTCGTTTGGTGAAAACCTCAGTGAGTTTCGCAAAAATCACGGTGGTAGTGAATGCAGACCCGATTACGAAGGACATTGGAATAACCAGACCAAACCAACCCCTGCGCATAAAGAAATCCACCACGGCAGGACCGTACGGTGAGCGCGTTACTGAAATCCACAATCCGACGAACTGGGTCACGGCTAATGCGAGGAAGAACACCCAGTGCCGACTCTTCAGTTCGACGGTCATGCGAGAGATTATAAGCTGACAGCTGATGGCTGATGGCTGACAGCTCCCATCATCTCCGGCACCGTCACAAACTCATAGCCCTCATCCTTGTACCGCCGAATCAGATTTTCCGTCGCCATCACCGTCTGCGCGCGGTCCGCGCCCATGGCGCGATGTCCGCCATCGTGCAACAGGACCACGTCGCCGCCACGCATCTGCCGCACGATTTTCTTCTCGATCACCGCGGCGGGCGGAGCATTCCAGTCGTGTCCAGTCACGTTCCACATCACGGTCTGCAGTCCGAGTGCACGCGCGACCCTAAGCGTTGCCGGTCGTCTTCCCCCAAACGGTGGACGAAACAAATTCGAATGCTCGCCGATTGCGTCCCCTAAAGCCTGACGGCAGTCAACCAGCTGCGTCCGCGTCCGCGCCGCAGATTCGAAGATGAGCAGCGGATGCGTGAACGTGTGGTTGCCGATGACGTGTCCCGCCTGCGTCACCGCGCGCGCAATATCGGGTCGCTGCCGCACGTAGCGGCCGATCATGAAGAACGTTGCCCGCACACTGTGCTTCGCCAGCACATCGAGCAGCTTCAGCGTGTGGGGATCGTTCGGCCCGTCATCGTAGGTCAAAGCGATTTGCTTGCTTCCGCGGATTCCGCCAGCAAACGTCCGCCCGTACCACTGCCCAGTCGGAGCCATGGATTGGTACCCCGCCGCCGAAGCAGCCGCAGCGGCCGTCAGTCCAATCAGAGCGGGGAGCATGAGGAGATTCTATCCGGTCGTCGGGTGCTCGTCGTTCGCTATTCGCTGTTCGTCGTTCGCAACTTTGTTCCAGCCGCGAACAGCGAACAGCGGACGACGAATCGCGAACGACCAACGACGAACGACCAACGACTTCTTTCTGTCAACTTTCCCACATTGCATCGCGGCGCGAAGCAATATATTCTGCTTTCCAGTTCTCCACGACAATCCATGGCCAAGCTTTTCGAGCTTCCCCGTTACATTGCGGTCGAAGGCCCCATACGAGTTGGGAAGAGCACACTGGCACGGGTTCTCGGAGAGCGCCTGGCCGCCCAGCGCGTCATCGAACCGGAAGATAATCCATTTCTGAAAGCGTTCTACGACGGCGAGCCCGGCGCCGCCTTCCAGGCACAGTTCGCATTCCTGATCCGCCGCTTCGAGCAACTGAGCGCGCTCGATCTGGGCCCGCGCTCGAATAAGACGGTCGTCTCCGATTACATCTTTGAAAAAGACAAGCTCTTCGCCTGCCTCAACCTCAACGATCAGGAACTCGATACCTACAATCGCTACTTCAATTATTTCCGCGAACAACTCCCCACGCCCGATCTGGTCATCTATCTGCAGGCCACGCCGGAAGTGCTGAAGAAGCGGCTGAAGAAAAAGAACGCGGTCGGCGAGAAGGCCATCAGCGAGGATTACCTGATGGAAGTGGTGAAGGCCTACGAACACTTTTTCTTTCACTACACGCAGTCCGACCTGCTGATCGTGAACACCTCCGAGATCGACTTCGTGGACCGCAACGAAGACTTGCAGGAGCTGCTGAAAAAAGTCTCCGCCCCGATCAAGGGCACGCAATACTTCCTGCCCCTGGGCGGTCAGGAAGCGGCCTCGGCGTAGGTTCCAAGTAGTAAGGCGTAAATCCTACAGGTCGGACGGCTGCAACCCCGTATGCTTCGCAATGCGGACCAGCATGCGAGGGCCGATTTCTTCTTTGTCGTGGAACGCCCAGATGTAGTCCGGATACTTGGACCCGCGGTGACGAAGCTTGATGTGCGATCCCGTCTGCGAAAGCGGCTCCCAGCCAATTCTCAGGAGCGCGCGATAGACGCGGCGGGCCCTCGTGCTGGGCCATTGGGTCACGCGGATTGGCAGGTGACGCTGATCGACGCAGGCACGTCTTTTGATTTCTCGACGTCATCCGCGATGACCCTTAGCGCGAGCGCGTAGGCCTTTGCCCTGGCTTCCGCTTCCGTTTTCCCGTATGCCAGCACGCCCGGCATGTCCGAAATCTCGGCAATCCAGCGGCCGTCCGTCTCGCGTTCCGTCTCAATGTTGAATCGCAAGTCCTGGCTCCTTACACTACGGGATGGTTTCTTGGGGTCCGTCATTTCAAACTCTAGGATGCTTCATAAACCATCTCATCGCACATTACCAGCGTACCCGGCGAAGAGGGGATAATGAGGTAAGAATACGTTGCCCACCGGAATGAAGCCAGCAAATTGCACGGTCCGGCATCTCTGCGCCCCATCCTGATTGAAGATAAAGGACTTGCAGCGCACAGAATGCAGGTTACGGCCACCGACCAACGCCTATCGACCAACGACCGATTTGCAGCTATAATCCCTTTCGCGTCATCTAAAGACGCATACAGGCTCTATCCGCCAAGTTTGCGGAGGGGCACTGGAGGACATTGTGAGTCTCACGCCCATCGGCGAACCCCGCCACAAGATCACCACCGCCACCATCCGCGAAAAGAAATTTCACCACGATCCCATCACCTGCCTGACCGCCTACGACTACGCCACCGCGCGCCTGGTTGACGAGGCCGGCATCGACATTGCCCTCGTTGGCGACTCGCTGGCCATGACCATGCTTGGCTACGAGAACACGCTCTCGGTCACCGTTGACGAGATGCTGCACCACGTCCGGGCCGTGCGCCGCGGCGTGAAAGACGCGCTGCTCATTGCCGACATGCCCTACGGGTCTTATCAGGCGGACCCCAACGAAGCGGTTCACAACGCCACCCGCTTCGTGAAAGAAGGGGGCGCGGAGGCCGTCAAGATGGAAGGCGGCGAGAAGCGCGTGGACGTGGTCCGCCGCGTGATCGACGCCGAGATTCCCGTCGCCGGGCACATCGGCCTCACGCCGCAATCGGTCAACATAATGGGCGGCTACAAAGTTCAAGGCAAGACTCTGAACGCGATCGAGCAGCTCATGCGCGATGCCGTTGCGCTCGACCGCGCCGGTGTGGCCTGTATCTACCTCGAAGGCATTCCGCGCGAAGTCGCGGCCCTGATCACCGCCGAGGTCGAAACGCCGACTATTGGCATCGGCGCCGGCCCGGATTGCGATGGCCAGGTGCTCGTGTTCCACGATCTGGTCCACCTGACGTTCGGACAGCCGGCGAAATTCGTTCGCCGCTACGGAGACGCCGCCGCGCTGATCACGCAATCCGTGCTGGCCTTCAAGGCCGACGTCGTTTCGCACCAGTTCCCGAACGACGCTGAGTCCTACCATCTGCCGAAGGAAACGCAGGCCGCACTCGAAGCGGTACTCCTCCGCAAGCACGCCCTGCAGCGATAATGGCGGGCGGAGAAAACGTCGTGCGAAACGTTGGGCCAGACGTCATGCGGGCTGTCGTGCGAACGAGCGTCACCTTCATTCTGCTGGGGGCTCTGGTGGCCTGCTCCAAACCCCCGCAGCCCGAGACCACGGAAACGCGGCAGCCGACCGGCCTCGAGTCCATTCCCGCACCGGATCCCTCAAAATATCCGCCGTTCAGCAATATGAGCGGTTGGCAGAATCCTTATCTGGTCGTGCGCGAGGATGGGATCGGCTTCGTCGATCTTTCCAATCGCGAGATCCACATTCTGAAGCTGGAAGAAGTCCCGGCCGAGTTGGTCTCTCTGCCATCGAGCGCATGGCCTTACGGCCGGGTTGTGCTGGTCGCACAAGCCGTTCCCAAAGATCCAACCGAGCAGACGAAAGCAGAGCTGCGCAAGAACCGCGCCCTGCTCCTGGGAACCCTCAAAGAATTGGACGTTCAATTCCGCGAGACGCCCTGAAGCGTCCGGATGCGCCTGTAGAGACGGGGTTTGCCCCGTCTCCGCCTTGTCCTCGGAGCCGCGGCAAACCGCGTCTCTACGAGCCATGAAGATGTGCGCCACCATCCCGGAAGCTCGCGCTGCCTGCCGCGCTGCCCGCGCGAGCCGCAAACGCCTCGGCCTCGTTCCAACGATGGGCGCTCTGCATGAAGGCCACCTGTCGCTGGTCCGCGCCGCGAAAGCGCAGTGCGACGCCGTTGCCGTTTCCATCTTCGTGAACCCCACTCAATTCGGCCCGACGGAAGATTTGTCGAAATATCCGCGCCAGTTCGACCACGACTGCCGGCTGCTGGAAAAAGAGGGTGTCGAGATCCTGTTCGCGCCGCCGGTCGAAGAGATCTATCCGGATGGCGAAGTCACCTGGGTACTGGTCGAAGGCCTAAGCGAAAAGCTCGACGGACGCTCCCGCCCCGGCCATTTCCGCGGCGTGACCACGATCGTCTCCAAGCTGTTTCACATCATCGAGCCCGAGGCCGCGTTCTTCGGACAGAAAGACGCCGCGCAGCTAGCCGTGATCCGGCGCATGGTGCAGGACCTGAACTTCCCGGTGGAAATTGTCGCCTGCCCGATCGTGCGCGAACCCGATGGCCTAGCCATGAGCTCCCGCAACGCGTACCTGAATCGAGAAGAGCGCGGCCGCGCACTGGTGCTGCCGCGCTCGCTGCAGCGCGCGCAGCAGCAATTTCAAGCCGGGGAAAGAATCGCCGCCAGGCTGATCTCCGCCGCCAAGGAAGTCTTCGCCCGCGAGCCACAAGTCGCGCTCGATTATTTCGAGATCGTCGATCCGGACACTCTCGATCCCGTCGAACGAATCTCGCAAGAAACGCTGGTCGCCGTCGCCGCCTACATCGGAGCCACGCGCCTGATCGACAATCTTGTTCTGAAGCCCTGAAACGAAATAGGGCAAAACCCGCCGACGGCTCAGAACATTTTCAGTTCGTGCGCGATCTGTCGTGTGGTTGCGTATTCCTGGTCGTTGGCCACGACAAATTGTTTGGCGCGGAGGATCTTCAAGACGGGATCGTCTTTGCCTTCCTTCAGGGCGAGAAGGGCGCGGACAAATCTTTCTCGCTCGGCCTCGGGCACATCTTTGCGAGCCACGTACACGTAATCGAGATAGGGTTTAGAAATATAGAAAACGCGCACTTTCGTGCCATCCAGTTTTCCGCCACTGATCAGGAAGTCGAAAACCGTTTTGTCTATAGCTCCGGCATCGACCGCTCCGTTTGCCACCAGCGCCGCGGTCGCAAGATGGCTCCCGGTGTAGCGAAACTTGAGATCGGTTTCGGGATTGATTCCCGCCTGCTTGAGTTCTTGATAGGCCATCAGATGAGCGCTGGTCGAGTCGATATCGCCAAATGCGAACTGCTTTCCCTTCAGGTCGCGGAGCGAATAAATCGACGAGCCGGCGCCGGTGATGAAGACCGAGTGATAATGCAAGTCAGTGGCGCGCTGGACGAGCGGGATGACTCCGTACTTGGCGTGAGCCCGGATATACATCAGCGCACCCAGGCACGCGAAATCGTAAGATCCATCTGCCAGGCGGGCAACGGTCTCGCTGTAGGTGTCGGGACTCGCAACATTCACCGGCCGTCCCATTGCCTTCGTGAGATAGGCCCGCAGAGGCGCCCTGTCTTCCTGAGTCGCCCCATCTATGACCACGCCGATGGTGATTGGCCTGTCGGCGCCGTAAAGCGATGCGCCGACCAGAACACAAATTGCCACCAACACTGCAGTCCGAGCTCGCAAAAGCATCGAGTGTCTCTTCGTGCGAGGAATTCAACCGGGGATTTTTAGAGTTGATGCGTCAGAGTTGTGCGTCCAGCCATCGCTCTAAGGGCGGCATAGCCTGACGGTCTCAGCTGGTCCTCGTCCAGCAACTAATACATGATTTGGATGACACGGTGATAGTCACGAATGGACGTGTTCCCGTGTGCTTGTGAGTTGCCAGAGTTCTTCACGTTGTTCTTCAAGAAGGGGCAATTATTCAAGATAGTTTTGTCGGCCCCTGCGGGCTAAACGGCGGCCCGTCTGGAACAGAGAGCTGCTTGGCAGGTTATCTATGAGATATCTGGGCTCGGAATGGCAACTTCTGCGATGTTTCCAGGAAACGGCGACACAACCAGGGACGCGAAGCGCTACAACCTCCGCCCGGAGACAAAGGGATTTCCGACGATGAAGTAACGCAACGGATGCTCGGCTGACTTCACGATCCCGATGCGCGGCGTGACCATTACGCTTCGCACGCGATAGCCGTCATCGGCAATGCGGAGGTCGGAGCGCGCGCTCACCAGGCTTTTTCCGTTGTCCCGCGCCCGCGTGATTTCCAGGGCTTCGGCCAGGCGTCCCGGCCCAGAAGTAAGCTTTTTGAGAGAAGAAATCTTTTTGCGATCGGTTTCTTTCGCTACCTCGATCCCTCGTGCCTCCGCCATTTGCTCGATGCCCGCCACCGGCTCCAGGGCGCGAAACAGCACGCATCCCGGCACCCCGTCGGGCAGGCAGGAAACGTTCAGGCAGTAGTGATTGCCATAGATGAAGTACACATAGGCGTGACCGGGAGGACCGAACAAAACGGTATTCCGCGCCGTCCGGCCCGCCGCCGCGTGCGCCGCCGCATCGCCTTTGCCGAGATACGCTTCAGTTTCTATAATTCGCCCCGCCAGAATTCCGCGAGGCGTTTTCCGGACCAGCAGTTTCCCCAGCAACGCCCGCGCCACCCGCCGCGGATCGCGATTGAAGAACTCCGCTTTCAGCAAAGTAACTCGGCCGAGCGAATTCATGCCCAATTCACCAGGTTTTGTCATCCCGAGCGAAGCGAGGGATCCGTAGTTCGCCGCAAAATGCAGATCCCTCCCTTCGCTCGGGATGACAATTTCTGAAAGGTGTCGCTCGTGCACTTGCTCAGGCCGCGCTCGTCAGGTAAGCCAGCACTTCTTTCGCGTGCCCTTCTGCTTTCACGTTATTGAAGATGTGCTTGATCTTGCCGTCGGGGCCAATGACGAAGGTAGTCCGCGCGATCCCTTTTACTTTCTTGCCGTACATGTTCTTCTCTTTAACCACGCCGAACAGATTCGCGATCTTCTTCTCCGCATCGGCCAGCAGCGGGAAAGGCAAGCTGAACTTGTCCTGAAACTTTTTCTGCGCCGCGGCCGTGTCCGCCGAAATTCCGAGCAGCACCACGCCTGTCTTCTTGATCTCTTTGTAGGTATCGCGAAAGCCGCACGCCTCCTTGGTGCATCCCGGCGTATCGGCCTTGGGATAGAAATAAAGCACCACCGTCTTGCCGCGAAAATCTTTTGAGGCAACCTCTTTGCCGTTCTCGTCCGTCGTATTGAAGTCTGGGGATTTATCATTGACTTGCATGGAATTTTCTCCTCGCCGCTCATCGTTATATCGCAACGGGATGCTCGCCGTCACCTTGGCCGCCTCGACCTGGCTGGCCAGTTCATGGCTTGTGGCCCAGGGTCCGATCGTTCAGTATGGGCACAAGCCGACGACCACCAAAGGACCGCGCGCCCTGGGACTGATCCAGCTTTCACCCAAGGGCAACAAAGGCCGCGTCATTCCCATTGCCATCATGATGGACGGAAAATTTTTCGACGCAGGTTCGTACAAAGCCGCGCCCGTTCCCATGGCTCTTGATTTCGGAATCGTGTACGAAGGTTTTCGCGCCGGCGTGTCGCAGGGCGTCTTCACGATCACGCAACCTGGACAACTCAACCACGTCTGGATCGCCGAAGGCACGTGGCTTCCGGCGGGAGCGAAGGCTCCGGAGAAAAGCAAAAAGTATTCGACGCCTGTGATCGAAGACAAGGACGCGCCACCCGTACTTCACCGCCGCAGCGAAAAGGCCGACACCGATAGCGGCTCCGATAAAAAAGACCAGCAAAAGCCCGCGACCCCTCCGGCGCCGCCGACTACTGCGCCGCCCGCCCGCCCGCCGAGTCCGCCGCCGTCGCTGGATAATGCGAAGGCGCCGGCGGCGCCGGAGACCGCGAAGACATCTGCGCCTGCTTCTGCGTCAGACGAGCCAATCGAAGATCCCAATCGGCCCAGGCTGCGCCGCGGAAAGCCGGACTCAAATGCGCGCCGCGAACCCTTTGCGACGTTCGACCCTCTGACGGAAATGGCGCCGGGCACAGCTTCGGCAGGCACAGCGAAGCCCGACGCGAAGACGGCAAAAGATTCCACCGCGGCTTTGCCGCAGATCGTCGTCATCCCGGCGATTTCCGATGCCGGCGGGCCCGATCCGCGTCCCTACACTTACGATGTGAAGCCAGCGGAAGAAGCCATCTACCGCAACAAGATGTTCGATCTCGCCGCGACGCAGCTGCACGCGCAGGCAAGCGCTGCGACAAAAGAGGCTGCGCCCGCGCGCAAGAAGTCAGCCGCTGGCAAATCCGCCGGCAAGCCGGCCAGGCCTGCCTTCGACGATGTGAACTTGCGCATTTTTGATCTCTCCAATTCAAACGAGCCGGTGCTCGTGCTCTCCGCGAAAACTCGCCTGCCTGCTGCCGGAAGCTTCGAGGAACCAAAGGAGATCACGCTGGTCGCCCGGACCAACCTCGAGGGCGAGTTGCGTAAGCTGTTCTTCTCGCAGACCGATTCGCGGCACCTCGACGTCAGTCCGCGTATGGAACTGATCGACGCGGTCGATGCCGACGGCGATGGCCGCGGCGAATTGCTGTTCCGGCGCACCTCCGATGGTGGCAGCGCCTATGCCATCTACCGCGTCACCGCCGACCGGCTTTGGCCGCTGTTTGAGGGGACGCCGTAATTCAATCGGGCCATCGGATCATCGGGCCATCGGGTGATCTAAAGGTTCTGTCTTTGAATTTCGATCATCCGATGACCCGATCGCCCGATGACCCGATTGACTCAATGATTCAATGCTCTCACGCCCTCACTTTCGATTTACAATGTTTTCCTCCCAGGGGTGAACCATGCGTACTACGTCTCGTATTGTCATACTCGCTTGTCTCTCGGCGGGCTGGTGTTTTGCTCAAGATCATGACTTCAGCAAAGTTCAGATTAAGGTCTCGAAAGTCGCTGGCAATGTTTACATGCTGGCGGGGGCCGGAGGCAACATTGGCGCCTCCGTCGGCGATGACGGCATCGTGATCGTTGACGATCAGTACGCTCCTCTGGCGGAAAGAATTCAGCAGGCGCTCAAAGGCATTACCGACAAGCCGGTGCGCTTTATCATCAACACGCATTACCACGAAGACCATACGGGCGGGAACGAATTCTTCCAGAAGCAAGCGCCCATCATCGCGCACGACAACGTTCGCAAGCGCCTGGAAGAGGGCGGCCAGGCGGGCAATGGGGCGTCGGTGCGTTTCGAAGCCAAGGCGCAACCGAAGGACGCGCTGCCGATTATCACGTTTGATCACGACGTCACCGTGCACTTGAACGGGGAAGACATCCGCGCGCTGCACTTCCCGTCCGGACACACCGACGGCGACTCGGTCATCTATTTTCCGAAATCGAACGTGGTGCACATGGGCGACGATTTCGTGACCTACGGCTTTCCCTTCATCGACGTGGACAGCGGCGGCAGCATCGACGGCATGATCAGCGGCGTCGAGGGAGCCATCGCCCAGCTTCCGCCTGACGTGAAGATCATCCCGGGCCACGGCGGGGTGTCAAACCTCGATGACGTGCGCGCTTACGTGAAGATGCTGAAAGAGACGCGGGCAGCGGTGCAGGATGCGCTCGACAAGAAATTGACACTGGAGCAGATGAAGGAGAAGAAGATTCTGGATCCCTGGAAGAAATATTCCGGAGATTTCATCAGCGAAGATGCGTTTCTGGAAACGTTGTACAATTCGCTGACGGGACAGAAAAACGGCAAGTTCATCAGGCATAATTAGTTTTGGGAACGGCGGAGCGAAACCTGATTTTCCCTGCTAGCATGAACAGCGGCATTTACGGCGCCCTTCGGCTTCGCTCAGGGCAGGCTCTGAAGTCGTGCCCTTCCCAAAACCCGCGTGAATGAAGGCTCTTTCACCAACCGATGAAACCGTGCCCTTCCCAAAAAAGATTCGTGAAACCAGTTCCGGCGAGGGGTGCAAGGAATTTCCACTTGCCAGACGGTACTACTCTGGTTACTATGCACGCATCTTTTTTTTTGGATTTGAGCAAGTCGCTTACCTATGAATATCGGCGAGACCATCCGCAATTTCCGGTTGCAGCGAAGCATGTCACAGGGCGACATCGAAAAGCGCACGGGCCTGTTGCGCTGCTACCTGTCGCGCGTTGAGAACGGCCATACCATCCCCTCGCTGGACACGCTCGCCAAGATTGCCGGGGCGATGGATTTGGCGTTGTCGCAATTCTTTGCCGAAGGCCACAGCAACGGCCATAAGGGATTGCCGCAGCTCTCCGACGATGAAGTCCGCTTCCTGAGCCAGATGCGCCGCTATTCGGCGAATCTGAACGATAGTGACCGCAAGCTGGTGCTGGCGATGGTGAAGAAGATGGCGTCGAGCACGTCGAAATAAGTCTTAGCTGTCAGCTCTCAGCTTTCAGTGCACCCAGTTTGCCGGATGCGCCTCCAGGGGGACAACCCAAACCGGAACCATTGGGTACGGGTTGATTTGTCAGGAACCCATAGCTGACGGCTGAGAGCTGGTCTTAACGGTAGCTCCGACTGCGCCCAGGTGGACAATCTAAACCCCGAAACCAGACGTACTGGTTAATGTGCCAAGGGCCGACTACGGACGACTGAAAGCTGATAGCTGACGGCTGGTCTTACGGTACTTTCGTACCATCCCTGGCGTGTCCGGCGGGAACCTCGCCAACCCCATGCTTCGAACGCTAAGCTATTGACTGGGGAATCTTTGTGACCACTGATGAAGAACTGAATCTCCTCGATCAGCAACTTCGCCGGCTGAAGATCGAGTACGAGATTTTCTTCAATAATCCGGCCAAACGGCCTCCCACCGACGTCGAATGGAAGGTGCTCTCGTTAATTCGCAAGTTCAGCGATGGCGCGCGGATGAGTTTTTCGCAGCGCTTTAAGTACAACGAGATGGCGCAGCGCTACGCGATTCAAAGCGACCTGTGGCGCAAGAAAATGCGGATTCGCGAAGAGGGCTATCGCCGGCCACAGGATGCGCTCCTCTCGGTGCAGGGCGTGCGTGTCAGCGAAGAGCACGAAGCGAAGCATCATCCGGTGTATGGCCTCATGCGCAACGCCCAAGCCGCGGGCGCCGAGACGCCGGGGGTGGATCAACCTTTTTCGGTACAGTGCTCGGGTGCGGCGGCTGAGCGGGAGCAAGTCGAATCCCTCTACAAGGCACTGACCGAAGCCAAGCGAAAGTCGGGAGAAAAAGTTTCCGGCAACCTCGATTCTTTCGCGGCGTTCGTTAAGAAAAAGACCAGCGAGATTCGCAAGCAGCACGGCTGCGATACGGTGGTGTACTCGGTCGAGATGCAGGGTGGACAGGTCAAGCTTAAGGCGAAGGCGAAAACGTAGAGGCAGTTCTCAGTTCTCAGTTCTCAGTTCTCAGTTCTCAACTTCCTATGATCGGCGCCGGCGTTCTTGGTTGCCTGCTCCTGCCAGTTTTTCTCCTGGCTGGAAATGGACTCGCAGAGCTTGGGCGTCGAAGACTGAGAACTGAGAACCGGGAACTGAGAACTGAACTGAGAACTCCCACCCAAACTGCTAGAATCTCCCTTCGCTCCCGAGGACCTCATGTCTAAAATCCAGCGTGCCATTCTTAGCGTTACCGACAAATCCGGACTGGTAGATTTCGCCCGCAAACTCGCCGCGTTGGGCGTGGAGCTGGTTTCGACCGGAGGCACGGCCAGGCTGCTGCGCGACTCCGGCATCGCCGTGAAAGATGTTTCCGAGCTGACCGGGTTCCCGGAAATGCTTGACGGGCGCGTCAAAACGCTGCATCCGAAGGTTCACGGGGGCATCCTGCATCGCCGTGAAGACAGCGGCCATCGGGCGGCGGTCGCCGAGCATGGCATCCCGGCCATCGACATGGTGGTGGTCAACTTGTACGCCTTCGAGAAGACCGCCGCCAAGCCGGGCGTGCGCTTCGAAGAACTGATTGAGAACATCGATATCGGCGGTCCTTCGATGATCCGCTCGGCAGCGAAGAATTTTCAGGATGTTGCGGTCGTTACTGCGCCCGCCGATTACGGCGCGATCGCCGATGAGATGGCGCGTTCGGGCGGCGCGTTGTCCAGGGAAACGAAGTGGCGGCTGGCGCAGAAGGCGTTTGCGACGACCGCAGCCTATGATTCCGCCATCGCCTCGACGCTCGAGCGAGTGGGCGGCGACTTCGAGTTGCACCCATTCGAGTTAAAGCCAGCGGAGGGCTTTCCGCAAAATCTGCGGCTGGCGTTTCAAAAAGTGATGGACCTGCGCTATGGAGAGAATCCGCACCAGAAGGCCGCGATGTACGCGGACGCTTCGGGCGCGGGCGTGGCGAACGCGCGCCAGGTGCAGGGCAAAGAGCTTTCCTATAACAACATCGTCGATCTGCAAGCCGCCTGGGATCTGGCGCAGGAGTTTGACGAGCCGGTCTGCGCCATCATCAAACACACGAATCCCTGCGGAACCGCTACCGGCAAGACGCTCGCCGAGGCTTACGTGCGGGCGCTGGAATGCGATCCCGTCTCGGCGTTTGGCGGAGTGATCGGAGTGAACCGCACGGTGGATGCGGCGGCCGCTAACGAAATGGCCAAACTCTTTCTGGAAGTCATTGCGGCTCCCGCATTCGACGAAGGCGCGAAAGCGGCTTTTGCCTCGAAGAAGAATCTGCGGCTGGTCGAAGTTCCTGCCGGACAGCAAAGCTGGGTTCTGAAAAATATTTCTGGAGGCATACTCGTCCAGGACGCCGATCTGCACAAGCTGGCCGAAGCCGATCTGAAAGTTGTTAGCAAGCGCCCGCCGACACCGGAAGAAAAGCGGGCGCTGCTGTTCGCGTGGAAGGTTTGCAAGCACGTAAAGTCGAACGCCATTCTTTACGCCCGCGATGGGCAAACCGTGGGCGTCGGCGCCGGACAAATGAGCCGCGTCGATGCGTGCAAGCTGGGCGCCATGAAGGCGCAGTTGCCGCTGAAGGGTACGGTGGCCGCTTCCGATGCCTTCTTTCCCTTCCCGGACGGCGTCGAGGAAATCGCCAAAGCCGGAGCCACCGCGATTATTCAGCCCGGAGGCTCGGTGCGCGACCAGGAGGTCATCGAAGCCGCGGACCGTCTCGGCCTGGCCATGATCTTCACCGGGGTGCGGCATTTCCGACATTAGGTTAGCTGTCAGCTGTCAGCTATCAGTTTTCAGCCATCAGCGATCCGATGCCAGTCCCGGTCTCGTACCTGGATCGCCTTCATCCAACCTTGCGACTGCCCACCGCCCACTGCCCACCGGCCACTGACTCCCAAGGCCCCTGTACCTCCGGCTCTAGTTCCACCCTGCGCTTTCTCCCCGCCGGAAGGCCCGCCAAGGGTAGAATAAGGAAATCCGGATGGCTGCGGATTAGCATCCAATCAAGGTGCGGGCTGCAATTTGCAGGTTGCAGGATTTTTCATGAAAAAACAGTTTTGGATTGTCACTGTCGTTCTTGCGGGGTCTTTTTTACTGGCCCAGAACCAGCCCGCTCACGCCGCGGATTCCCCGGCTGCTGGCTCCCAGTCCGCCGCCAAGGGCAAAACGCCCGACCGCGCCGCCGCCTACTACCACTTCGCCCTCGCACACATGTACGAGGAACAAGTGGCCACTTACGGCCGCAGCGAATTGGCCAACAAAGCCATTGAGGAATACCGCGCCGCCATCGATGCGGACCCGACCTCCGCGTACCTGACCTCCGGCCTCGCCGAGCTCTATGCCAAGACCGGCCGCATTCGCGATGCTGTCGTCGAGGCGCAGGACATCATCAAGCGCAATCCCAACAATCTCGAAGCCCGCCGCCTGCTCGGAAGAATCTATCTGCGCTCGCTCGGCGACATGCAGGCCGGCAGCGGTTCGGAGAGCGTGCTGAAACTGGCGATCGAGCAGTATGAGCAGATCGTCCGCCTGCAACCCGACAGCATGGACGACCATCTGCTTCTCGGGCGTCTGTATCGCTTGAACAACGATCTGCAAAAAGCGGAGAGCGAATTCAAGACCGCGGTAAAGCTCCAGCCGGACTCCGAAGAGGCAGTCACCACCCTGGCCTATCTCTACAACGAACTGGGCGACACCGCTCGCGCCGCTCAGGTGCTTAGTTCGATACCGAACACGGTGCGCTCGGCGAAACTCTATTCGGCGCTCGGTTACACCTACGAGCAGCAAAAGCAATATAAGGGCGCCATCGATGCGTATCGGCACGCGATTGAACTCGACCGCGACAATCTGGACGCCATTCGCGGCCTCGCTCAGAACCTGCTGAACGATGGCCAGACCGATGCCGCTCTCGAACAATACAAAGTGATCGCGGACGCGAATCCGGAAGATGCACAGACCTACGTTCGGATCGCGGAAATCTACCGCAAGCAGGGCAAATTCGATCTCGCGCTCGACAGTCTGAAGAAGGCCGAGTCCATGGTGCAGGACTCGGTCGAAGTTCCGTACAACATTGCCGCCATCTACCAGGCGCAGGGCCGCTACGACGAAGCCATTCCGATCATGCGCGACCTGCTGAAGAAATCGGAGAAACCCGACGGCAAGTACTCGAACGGTGAGCGCAGCAATCGGGCGGTGTTTCTGGAGAGGCTGGGCACGATCTATCGCGACCAGGGAAACAATCCGTCCGCCAACGAGACCTTCCGCGAGATCGTCGCCCTGGGCGGCGATGAGAATATCGAGCGCGGGTATCAGCAGATCATCGATACCTGGCGCGAAGCCAAGGAATGGCAGAAGGCCACCGACGCCGCCAAAGAAGCGGTGCAGAAGCTGCCGGGCAGCCGCGATCTGAAAATGGTGCTGGCCGCGCAGCAAGCCGATATGGGCGAGGCCGACAAGGCGCTCAAAGATGTCCGCGCGATGTTGAAGGGCAACGCCAACTCCGATGACCGCCAGGTTTATATCACCTTGGCGCAGATGAACACGCGGCTGCGCCGGTTCAGCGATGCCGAGCAGGCGCTCGACAAGGCCGAGCAGCTCTCGAGCAAGACGGACGACAAGGAGTACGTCTGGTTTCTCCGCGGCTCCACTTTTGAGCGGGCGAAGCGCTACGCCGAAGCGGAAGAACAGTTCAAGAGGGTGCTGGCCAGCGATCCGGAACATGCTTCGGCGCTGAATTATCTGGGCTACATGCTGGCCGACCAGAACATGAAGCTCGAGGAAGCGCTCGGATACATCAAGCGCGCCGTCGATCTCGATCCCGCCAACGGCGCCTATCTCGATTCCCTCGGCTGGGCTTATTTCCGCCTGGGAAAATATGAATTGGCGGAAGACAACCTGCTGAAGGCTTCGCAGAAAATCAATACCGATCCCACCGTTCACGACCACCTCGGCGATCTGTACCAGAAAACCGGACGCCTGAAGCTGGCTGCGACCAACTGGGAGCGCGCGCTTACCGAGTGGAACCGCACCATTGCCGCGGAAGTCGATCCGGCAGATCAGGCGCGGGTGCAAAAGAAGCTCGATTCCGCGAAGATGAAGCTCGCCAAAGAAGAGGGCGCGAAGCAGTAGTTGCTGTACCGCTCGTGTGGAGACGGGCGCCCTCGCCCGTCCAAGCCGAGCGCAGCTCGGCAGCTGCCGGTGGCCACAGCAACTCTGGATTCGCTGTAAACTCTTTTCATGCTGGCCGACTATGCGGTCCGCGTGGAGCAGTCCCGCGGACGCCGCCATCCCGAGCCGCCGCATCCCTACCGCAACGACTTTCAACGCGACCGCGACCGGGTCGTCCATGCGCGCGCCTTTCGCCGCCTGGAAGCGAAGACGCAGGTTTTCACCCGCCGTTACTCCGACCACTTCCGCAACCGGCTGACGCACACCATTGAGGTCGCGCAGATTTCGCGCACCATCGCCGCGCAACTTGGACTGAACACCGATCTGGTGGAGGCGCTCGCCCTGGCGCACGACCTCGGCCACCCTCCTTTCGGCCACTCCGGAGAAAAAGCGCTCGACACCGCCATGCGCCAACACGGGTTTTCGTTCGATCACAACCTGCACGCGTTGCGCCTAGTCGAAGACTTCGAGATCCGCTACGCTTCGTTCCGCGGATTGAATCTGACCTTCGAAGTCCGCGAAGGCATCATCAAACACTCGCACGATTACGACGCCAAAGACCATCCCGAGCTCGCCGAATACCTGCTCGATCAGCGCCCGCCGCTCGAAGCGCAGCTCATCGACCTGACCGACGAGATTGCCTACAACACCGCCGACCTCGACGATGGCTACGAAGCCCGGTTGCTGACGGTCGAGCAGATTGCGGACAGCGTGGATCTGTTCGCACGCCATTATCGCGAGGCAACAAACCGGTACCCGAACGCTGCCGAGAAGCTGATCTTCAACGAAGCGTTGAAAAGCATTTTTGACGGGTTTGTCGGAGACCTGATTACGAACACCGCGCAACGTGTGGAAGCGGCGGGCGTGCATTCTCTGGAAGATGTCCGCCGCCACAGCGAGCGGCTTGCCGCCTTCAGCGCGCCCGTCGAAGAGCAGCGCCGCCGGCTGAAGGACTTTCTTTACGAAAATCTTTACTACAGCCCGGCGCTGGCGGCAGAGAAGGAAGACGCCGAACGCATCACCGGAGAGCTCTTCGCCCACTGGATGGAGGAACCCGACGATCTGCCGCGTAACTACCGCGAAAAAGCCGCCCAGGAGCCGCTGCCCCGCGTCATCTGCGACTACATCGCCGGCATGACCGATCCGTTCATCTACCAGCAGTATGAGAAGTATTGCGGGGAGTAGGGTTGCGACCGCGTGATTGTCGCGGCTGTCTATCCGAGCTTGCGGGTGGAGAGCCGGGCGTCCCCGCCCGGCGGGACGGGCGAGACGCCCGTCGCTCCACCGTATGGCTCATCAACTATCCGGTATACGCGCATACTCCAACGCGAGGAGAGTTGACGACCGGAAGGCACATCTCATCGTCGCACTCATGTTCGGCGACGCACGCTTCACAAAGCCAGCCCTCCCCGTTCCAAGCGCATTCGGTGCAGATCTGAGTAGCGGGTTGGGCGCCGCACTCGTTACAGCTTATCTGGGGCGCCTCGTTTCTGGCCAACAATTGCACGGTGCCTTTCGGCGTACCTTGTTCATGAAGGGCAACAACCTTTAGCGCAAGCTCGGTTGTAGAACCGTAGTCATACTCATAGAAGAACTTCATCCCCACATCAAGCACCTGGCGCAGCGGCGCTCTCATGCTCATTTCTCCATCCATGGGCGCGGCAGCATAACGATTGCCGCCAATGTCAAAAGCACTCATGTGGCCGCAGCATTCAAGCCAAGTATCGCGGAGGAAACGGTCGAGTTTACTCAATGGAGCCGTCACCGGAACTGCCAAGTGCATCCAGTACGCCTTGGCGTCACGCCCTTCGACAAATAAATGAAAGCTCGGGCCAGGCTGTTGTTTTCCAGCCGGCGATTTGGAAGCTTCCGGTTGACTGCATGCGCTTAGGTGCCGCGTCATGGACGCTCGGCTAACCACCTCCCCGCAGAGATGACACTTTCCCGTCGATTGCCGTTTGCTCATGGCTGAACGGCATTATAGTGCGTCACAAATGAAAACACTTGTTGAAATTACTTCGCGTATATAATCCGGTAAATCACGCCCCCCGCGTCATCTGCGACTACATCGCCGGCATGACCGATCCGTTCATCTACCAGCAGTATGAGAAGTACTGCTGCGGCTAGAACTGGTTGAACAGTTCTAATTTCTAATGTTCTCGAGCAACCGGCGGCGTCTTTCCGAGCGCCTCCAGTAATTCCTGCTGGCTGACGGTGGCCGTGCCGCGCTTCATGACCACGATGCCGCCCGCGTAGTTTGCGAGGTGGGCGGCCTCTTCGGCGGTTGCGCCCGCAGCCAGGGCAGCGGTAAACGTTGCGATGACGGTATC
This sequence comes from Terriglobales bacterium, assembly GCA_050014475.1. Lineage (GTDB taxonomy): Bacteria > Acidobacteriota > Terriglobia > Terriglobales > Acidobacteriaceae > Acidiflorens. Next base: position 68,106 of record JBEKDG010000012.1, read on the forward strand.
GCCGGCGCCGGTTACGTCGGTGACTTCATCGCTGCCGTAGATCGGAATATCCACCGGCTTGTGGCGGCGCGGGAAAACCACCATGCCATCCTTGCCGCGCGTGATCAGCAGCGATTCCAAATTCATCTCGCCCGCGATCTGGTCTCCGGCGGTCAGAAGGCGCTCCCAGTCGCTGCCGATGCGGATGCCAAGAACTTCTTCCACCTCAGACTCATTCGGCGTTGCCGCCGTGACGCCGGAAAACTCGAGCATGCGATGACGCGAGTCGAGCGTCACGGGAACCTTGTCGATCCCGCGCTTTTCCCGAATCACATTCAGTAGGGCCGGCGTCGCCGCCCCGTATCCATAGTCGGAAACCAGCAGCGCATCGGAGGCCCGGGCGTATTCGCGCGCGGCAAGTACCAGCTCGCGGCGCAAATGCGAATTGGGGCCTTCGGTGGGCTCGCGGTCAAGGCGCACGACCTGTTGTCCGGCGGTGTGCGCGAATCCGGCGAGGATGCGCGTTTTGGTCACGGTGGTGTAGCTCTTGTCTTTCAAAACACCGCTGACTGGGATGAGTTTGTGGCGGAAAGCGCGCAGCAGCAGCTTCCCCGGCTCGTCGTCTCCCACGACCCCAACCGGCAAGACGTTCACTCCGAGGTCGGCAAGGTTATAGATGGCATTGGCGCCGCCGCCAGGCACCACCTTGCGATCGCGGTGCTTCAAAATCAGCACGGGCGCTTCGCGCGAGACGCGAGAAATCTCGCCGAACACGAACTCGTCGGCGACCAGATCGGCGAGGACGGTGACCGTGAGCTTGGGAAAAGATTCGACGATCTTCCGCAGCCGGTCGTTTTCTTTAATATGCTTTGTCATCAATATGCTTGGTCATAATGTGCTGGTGCATCGGGTGCAACCCAAGATTTTCTCACGAGCGAGGCTTCCTTTCCCTGATTCTCGCCAAAATGGCATCCACAACGCCAGCGGGATCGTCGAGCCTGAGGCTTAACGCGGCGACCGCGAACGGCTTGAGATCCGCCTGCAGCGGCCCTAGATTGACTGCATCTTTCTCCGTGGTCAGGAAGCCGCCGGCGTCGACTTTGCTGCGCATCGTCAGCAGGCGCTCGATGTCATTTCTGTCATAGGCATGGTGGTCGCGAAACTCGACTTCTGCCGCAGGCGTGATTCCGGCGGCGCGCACCTGGGCGAAGAACTGCTGCGGCCTCGCGATGCCGCAGAACACAATCGGTGCGACGGGCGCAGCGGGCGTGACGATTTCTCGTTGCATTCGCCAAATAAGTTTTCCTTGCCGAGCGAAATTCTCGATCGTCAATTCATGCACAGAAAAGCTCTGCTGAGAAAAGTCCCGCGGCAGCACGATCGCATCGGCGCGTCGCAGCGATGACAGCGGCTCGCGCAGCCGCCCCGAGGGTAGCAGCCTGTCGTCGAAATCGTGTTCCGTCATCAGCACGATGTCGAAGTCGCGCGCCAGAGAACGGTGCTGAAAGCCGTCGTCGAGGATGTGCAATTGCGGCTGGAATTCTTGCTCGGCAACGCGGCCCGCGTCATAGCGGCTTTCACCGACAATCACTGGAACGCCCAGCCGCCGCGCGATCAGCAGCGGCTCATCGCCGAAGTCGGCGGCGTTGCCGTCGGTCTCAACTACCAGAACGCCGCGAGTTTTGCGGCGATATCCGCGTGTGAGCACGTCGAACCGAATGCCGCGCGCCTTGAGCAGTTCACCGAGCGCAATCACGAACGGAGTCTTACCCGAACCGCCCGCCGACAAATTCCCGACGCTGACCACAGGTTGCTCCAGCCGCCGCGAAGCGAGCACGCCGCGATCGAACAGCGTGTTTCGCAGAGCGGTGGCGGCACCGTAAAGTCCGGTGAGCGGATTCATGCGGAGCCCTTGCGTGGGAGATGCTTGCTCGTCGTTTCAGTGTCCATCAACTGCAGCAGCGCCGCAACCGTCCTGTCCGTGGCGCCGCGCTGCGATTCGAGCGCCGCCAGCGCGTTCCGGCCGAGCGTCGTTCGTTCGTCGCCGTTTTCGATCAGCTCCATGAAGACCAGCGGCAGCTCCGCCAGTTCAACGATGCGGACCGCATTGCGACTGGCAAAGAAATTGACGACGTCGCGAAAATTCTCGTAGTAGTTGCCGGTGACGATGGGAACGCCATAGAGTGCGGGCTCAAGAATATTGTGTCCGCCGCGCGGCACCAGGCTGCCGCCGACGAACGCGACGGTGGCCAGCGAATAGAGCGCAGCCAGCTCCCCGATGCTATCGACCAGAAACACGCCGCCAGCGAGCGGTTCGCCGCTCCACAGAGAACGCAGCCACATGCGGAAGCCGAGTTTCTCGACGAACTCGGCAACCTCCGCAAACCGCTCCGGATGGCGCGGGGCAAGGATCATCACGGCCTTTGGATGATTGGCCAGAATATTGCGAAACGCCGAAAGCAGCGAGCCTTCTTCGTCCTCGAGCGTGCTGCCACACACTAGAACCGGCCCCGCTCCGGAGTGGCTGAAGCTCTCCCGAAGACTCGCAACGATCTTCGGCGATGGCGGCGGCGCCACATCGAATTTCAGGTTGCCGGCCACTGTGATCTTCGATTCGGGAGCACCAATTTCCATGAGCCGCTGCCGGTCTTCTTCTGTCTGGGCCAAAAAAACATCAACGTTCTCGAGCGTCTTCTCCAGCAATCCCGGAAGCCAGAAGCGCAGCCGCTTGTAGCCGGGAAGCGAGCGGTCGGAAATGCGGCAGTTGATCACCGCGATGCGAGCCCCGCTGCGCTTGGCCAGCCGGAGAAAATTCGGCCAGAATTCAGTTTCGGCAACGACCACGAGTTTCGGACGCAGAGCATCGAGATAGGGCCGGACGGCGAAGGCGAAGTCCAGTGGAAAGTAAAACACGTTCTCCGCGCCGAACCTGTTCGCGGCGAGCTTCTGCCCCGTGCTGGTGGTCGTCGAAATCAGTACGCGGTGGGACGGGAATTTCTGTCGCAGCGCCTCGACGACTGCGCTCGAAGCCACCACCTCGCCCACCGAAACCGCGTGCACCCAGATTGCCGGTTTCTCGCCGCGACCAGCGAGAGCGGGCGGAACGGCGCCGAACCTCTGGCGTAAGCCTGCCCGATATTTGCCGTGCCGCATCATCTGCAGCAGCCAGTAGGGCAGCGTCAGCACCAGAAACAAGGCGAGCAGCGCACTGTAGAGCGCGTACATGAAGAGAAGTCCCATTCTATGGTGGTTTCAGGGAAAGTGTAGCCCGATGTGCCTGCGAGGGGGTTCCGGCAAAGCGGAAAAGCTTGCACCACCGAGGGCACCCTTCGGCTTCGCTCAGGGTAGGCTCCGGAGCACAGGGGAAACCCTGCCGATGCTAATCGCGGGACTGTACAGCCCGGTTTGCGCTGACGGCATCCTATAATTCACGTATGCATAAGACAGGTCTGCAAAAATCATCTCGCGCGCCGATGCTGCGCGCCCCGCGTTCCGCGGCAGTCTGTGCTTTTGTGCTGCTCGGCTGCCTGTGCGCGCTTGCGGCGAAAGAGTTTGTCATGCCCGCGGCGCAGCCCGCCCGCGCCTACCCGGCACACGACGACCACCCCACGGAAAAAGTTGTGGTCGCAGTCGATCCCTATGACGTCGAATACAAAGCTTCGATCTTCAGCGTCAACTACCGCAACTACGGCTACATGCCGGTCTTCTTCGTAATCACCAACGACGGCGATCAGCCCGTCTCTCTCGCCGGCATGAACGCCCAGTTGAATACCAAAGATCGCAGCAAGCTGTTCCCCGCGACCATGGACGACCTGCTGCGCCGGCTCTCGCATCCTACGCGGAATGACAGGCAGAATACCTTGCCGATTCCGCTGCCCAAGAAAGAGGTCAAAGGAGGCGTGAGCCGCAAGACGTGGGACGAAATCGAGCAGGCTCAGTTTGGCGCCAAGGCGGTGGAACCGCACTCCACGGCGCGTGGTTTTCTGTTTTTCGATATCGCCGGCATCTCGAATCCGCTGGCCGGCGCCAACTTCTACCTGATGGGAGTGCACGACGCGAAAGGCAATGAGCTGATGTATTTCGAAATCCCGCTGGAGAAGTATTTGAGCGCGCCAGTAGCGAAGAGACCCTAGTACCGTGACCGCATGATGAGTCATACGGTGGAGGGACGGGCGTCTCGCCCGTCCAGCCGGGCGGGGACGCCCGGCTCTCCCCTGCCGCGCCAGCTATAATCTCTCGATATGGCGACCACTCCAGCCGTTTCCGAGGATCTCCTCGCGAAATACGAGCCGGTCATCGGACTCGAAGTCCACGTCCAACTGCTGACCGCGTCGAAAATCTTTTGCTCATGCTCGACTCGTTTTGGCGATCCGCCAAACACGAATGTGTGCCCGGTGTGTCTGGGGCTTCCGGGAGCTTTGCCGGTGTTGAACCGGAAAGCCGTGGAATTCGCGGCTCTGGCGGCGATGGCGTTGGAGTGCCGCATCAACGAAGTTTCCATCTTTGCGCGGAAGAACTATTTTTATCCCGACCTGCCGAAGGGCTACCAGATCTCGCAGTATGACAAGCCGTTGGCTGAGTTCGGATGCATCGAAATCGATCTGCACGGCCGCAAGAAGAAAATCGGCATCACCCGCCTGCACCTGGAAGAAGACGCGGGCAAGAGCCTGCACGAGGGCTTCGCCGATGCCACCCATAAGACCGCGATCGATCTGAACCGGACCGGCGTGCCCCTGGCCGAGATCGTCAGCGAACCGGACATGCGATCGCCCGAGGAAGCTTACGAGTATCTCACCCGGCTCAAGGAAATCATCCTCTACACCGGCGTCAGCGACTGCAACATGGAAGAAGGTTCGCTGCGCTGCGACGCGAACATCAGCGTGCGCCCTCGCGGCCAGAAAGAATTTGGCACGAAAACCGAGGTCAAGAACGTCAATTCGTTCCGCTTCATCAAGCAGGCGCTCGAGTACGAGATCGAGCGCCACATCGGCATCATCGAGGCCGGTGGCAGGATTACGCAGGAAACGCGCCTCTACAACGCGAACGAAGGCAAGACTCACGGCATGCGCTCGAAAGAGCAGGCGCACGACTACCGGTATTTTCCCGAGCCGGATTTGCTTCCCCTGGTGGTCGATGAGAAATGGCAGGCCGCAATCCGCGCCAGTCTCCCCGAGCTACCGGAAGCGCGCCGCCAGCGCATGATGAAGGAGTACGGCATCACTGCAGGCGACGCCCACACGCTGACGCTGACGCGAGCGCTGGCCGACCAGTTCGAGTTCGCGGCCCGCACGGCGAAAAATCCGAAGCGCGTCGCCAACCTGGTGCAGAGCGAATTACTCGGACGCCTGAAAGCGCAGGGCCTCGAACTCGAGCAGTCGCCCATTTCGATGGCTGGCGTTACGGCCTCGGCCGATCTGGTCGAGTCGGGCGCAATCTCGGGCAAAATGCTGAAAGATCTTTACGACCTCTGCTTCGAACGCAACCATGACTTCCCTGCCGTTTACGAAGAACAGGGGCGTCCCGAACAGTCGCGCGACACGTCGGCCCTCGAGAAACTCGCCGATGAGTTGATCGCAGTGAATCCCAAGCAGGTGGAGCAATATCGCGCGGGCAAAAAAACCATGATCGGGTTCTTCGTGGGCCAGGTCATGAAGGCCTCGAAGGGCCAAGCTAATCCCCAGTTGGTGAACGAAGTCTTGACGAAGAAGCTGGAAGGCTAGGGCTCTGATTTCCTGTAGAGACGCGGCTTGCCGCGTCTCGGCATTGCCGCGCCGCCGGAGACGGGGCAAGCCCCGTCTCTACAGATGGAATTTTTTCGCCGCCGAGGGTCGCCCTACTTCGCCGCTCCCGCGTTCTTCAGCACTTCTTCCGCATAGTAATTCGTGACCTTGGCGTCGTCGCGAAGGCTCTCGTAGTACGCCGCTTTCAATAACTGCTCGCGGCGATCGCGCAATTGCTGGCGAATGGCTTGCTGCACCCGCGGATCGTTCAAGTCCCTCTGCCCCGCCGGCTCCTTCGCAATCAGTTTCACGATCATGTAAGCGTAGGGCTGATGATTGGTCGGATTGATCATGGGAATCACCGGCGTGTATTGCCCCGGTTTGAGCTTCATCACCGCTTCGCGAGTTGCCGGATCGGCGTTCTTGAGCGCGGATTCGGGAGCCATTCCCAAATCGCCGCCGTTGTTGCTGGTCTCCGGGTCCTCGGAATAATTCATGGCCATCGTCGCGAAGTCGTCGCCACTATCGAGGCGGTTGGCGATCATCTGGATTTTCTTGCGCGCCTCGGCATCGTTCTGCGCCTTGCTGTTCTGCAGGTTGCGCACCTGGGCGTTCACCACTCCAGAAACCATGATCTTGGCCAGATGGTACTGCGCTTCGATCAGGTTGAACTCGGCCTTGTGATCGTGGTAGTAGCCGGAAACGTCCTGGTCGGTGATGTTGATGCGCGAGGTGATTTCCTTGTTCAGCACCTTGTCGCGGGTAAGCGAGCGCCGCAGGTCGCGCTTGAAGTCATCGAGCGATATCTTTTTGTCCTGCAGGCGCTTGTTAAATTCCTCGGCGGTGTAGGGCGACTTGATTTCGTTCAGCTTGCGGTCCACTTCTTCGTCCGTCGCCAGCAGCCCAAGCTTCTCCGCGCGCTGCATCAGGATTTCCGTTTCGACCAACTCATTCAGAATGCTCAGCCGCAGGCTCACCGCCTGCTCGCCCGTGGGCTGCTGATCGGAGCCCGCCGTCTGGTTGGCGTAATACTTGTCGACTTCGCTGCGATAAATCTTCCGCCCATTGACCGAAGCCATGACGTCGCCGCCGCTGCGGTTGCGGTTACACGCCAACAGCCCAAGCAACAGAAACGCGCTGACCATGATCAGGCCCGCCCGGCCAAAGCAGTTACGATTTTTCAAGTTTCCCCTCCGCCACCACGGCGTGGAATTTGTGATTGGTAATTTGTAATTGACGATCTCGATCCCGGAGTCGTTCGGTTTTCAATCGTAAATCACAAATCACAAATTCAGTTCTTGTGCTCTGGAGGCGCAACTCCGGCATCCTTCAACGCCTGGTCGAGCGCGAGTCGTACCTCATCCGCCGGCACGGCTCCATCCAGTTTCTGTCCATTTACAAACATCGCCGGAGTCGCGTCCACTCCGACTTTGTCTCCCTCCTGCATCGAGGCTCGCACAGCCTTTTCATCCTGGGCCTTGACGCATGCCTGCAACTTCGCAACGTCGAGATTATGCTTCTGACCCTGCAAACTGGCCAGCTTATCGAGTTCTGAATTCTGGCCGTCGCGCCCTTTTTCGCCGCCGATCGCGTGCTGATTGCCGTGCAGGTAATCGGCATAGTCCCAGTAGGCGTCACTGTTTTGCGCGCCCAGGCAATTGGCGTTCACCGCCGCATGCACCGCCCAGGGGTGAATTTCCTCGAGCGGGTAATCCTTGTAGATGAAAAGAACGCGATCTCCGTATTCCTTGAAAAGCCCGGGGAAAAGTGTCTCGTGCATGCGCGAACAGAACGGGCACTCGAAATCGTCATAGTTGACGACCGTTACCTTGGCATTCTTGTTGCCGCGTGTCGGACGCCCGCTGACGTCAATCTTCTTCATGATCTCAGCGTACGGATCACTGGTCAGATCCAGCTTGGTCATGCGCACCAGCGTCTTGTGGTCGCGGGAGAGCAGGAACTCGAACTCCTGTTTCTTGTGGGAGCTGGCAAACGTAACCGTCAGCGCGTCATAATTCGCATACTCACTCGACCGGAGCGTCCCCAAAATCACCTTTACGTCAGGTGGGAGTGAATAGTGCGCCCGCACCTGCCGCTCAATCACATGCGTGATGTCCGAAGGAACAGCAGGAGTTGGAGGAGGAGAAGAAGAAGGAGGGGACTGGGCCGAGCAGCCCAGACAAATCATCAGAAGAACCAGAAACGCGCGCCGCACAATCATCAATCGAAGCCACCTGAACATGACGAAGCCGCTTGATTATCTCATGGCGGCAAGATGCCTGCGTGGTTCTCCGCTATGCGGTAGTGGGGTAATTCCGTGTTGCTAAGCCATGAGCTTCGAGCGAACCGGTTGCCCCGCAGCTCGCAGCTCGCAGCCTACTTACTCGGTAACACGGAATTAGCCCACTACCCAGCATGCCGCAAACTGTTTCAAATGCGTCCCCGCAGCAACTCTTCCGTAGTCAGCAGTTGATTCATCGAACCGGAGCGGAATCCCTCCAGGTCGAGAGTGACGAATTTGAATCCCAGTCCTTTGAACACGGCGGTGAACTCGCGGGCCATCTCCTCGGTCAAAGCACGGGGAAGTTCTTCGCGCGCAATCTCAATGCGCGCGATTTCCCCGTGATGGCGCACGCGGAATTGCCGGAATCCCATGGCCCGCAGTGCGTCTTCGCCTCGCTCGATAACCCTCAGCGCTTCGGGCGTAACCGCGCGTCCATATTCCATGCGCGAGGAAAGACAGGCGGAGGCCGGCTTGTCCCACACCCGCAAGTCCGCCTGCCGCGCCAGTTCCCGGATTTCCGCTTTGTTCAAACCGGCTTCGAGCAGCGGAGCCAGAACGTGATGCTGGCGCGCGGCCTGCTGTCCGGGGCGAAAATCGCCCTCGTCGTCGGCGTTGACTCCGTAGGCGATGGCGTCGAACCCGAGGGCCTCGCGGTAGCGCTCGAGGACGGTGAACAATTCGTCCTTGCAGTGAAAACAGCGCATGGCATCGTTCCGGGTGTACGCGGGATTTTCCAGTTCCTGAGTTTCCACAACCTCGAGCGGAATTTCGCGCTCGCGCGCAAAGGCGAGCGCGTCTTCGAGATGAGTCCGCGACAGGCTGGCGGAATCGGCAATCACGGCGCGCATTTGGCCGCCAAGCACTTGATGCGCCATCCAGGCAAGAAAAGCGGAGTCCACGCCACCCGAGTAAGCGACGATCAAACGAACGCGGCCGGCGAGGATCTGGCGCAAGCGCTCAGCTTTCTGATCGACCATGGTCGCAGTGTCCACAATCTCCATTATCCACGATTGTGGAGGGACGGGCGTCTCGCCCGTCCAGCCGGGCGAAGTCCGGCAGCAGCCTGTGATCACGGTGACCCCGGGCGCCAGCTAGTACAGCCGCTCCTGCCGTCTGAGGTTGCCGAACGATCCCACGTTCGCCAGGGTAAACGAGAAACGATACTGATTCTCGTTGCGCACCGATCCCAGCGCAAAGCGCCGGTATTCCAGGCTCAGGCCGCAGCAGTCCCAGTTGTAACTCGTCTGCGCCGTCGCATACTGCAGCGATCCGTGGTTCGCGTCAAAGCCGAAGCTGCTGGCGGCACTCAAGCCGCGCTTGTTAAGTTGACCGTAGCCAAACAGCACCCGAAACTGGTGGAAATCGCGCTCGCTCGTCGGCGTCGTTCTCGCTGACGTGTCGATCACGCGCAGGAAGGCATCGCCTCCTCCCACGGTAAATGGGCCGGTGTGGTAGTTCACCAGCGCCGTGCTGGCGTTGATGCGGCCGGCCTTGAGGTCGTAGTCCAAGTCCCACTCGGTGTTCGTGCGCGGGCTGGTTTCGATGCGCAAACGGGAAATGATGGGAGCGAAGCGCCGCGCTTCATCCAGAAACGCGATGCCCGTGAAATCCGCCGTCGTCGTAAATACGTTCCGCTGCTCCGCCACCAGCGCATTCCCAAACGTGGGATCGAAAAAATACTTCTGTCCAATTTCCCAACTCAAGATTTCCCGCGGGCCCGAAGCGCAGGGTTGAGCGTCTGGGCTCGGAGGCCGTTCCCACGGCACCGCGCCGGCTTGCGGGACCCCACCGATGGTCAGCGTGCTCATGCCCTGCGCGGCGCAATCCTTGGCGTTCGGATCGAGGCGCTTGGCGTAAAGACGATTCACCAGCGAGTACTCGACTTCATTGGTGTTGGTCAGCACATCGGTGGCATCAAAACGCAGAATGTCGGCGAAATTATTTACGCCGGTTACGTAGTCGTACCGCATGCGCGGCTCAATCACGTGCTTCCATTTGCGTCCGAGCCAGGGACGATCGAAGACCCGCGACAATGCCGGTGGGCGCAACTCCAACGATGCTTCCAGCGATTTGCGATTCAGGACGTCGTCGGCAGCTCTTCCCGTCGCCGCGGCCAATGCCGCGTCGAACTGCTGCGTGTAGAACGTATCCCGCAACGTAAGTTCGGGACGCAACGACCATCCCCGCCATTGCACAGGCATCGCAAGCGAGGGCGCCAGATCGAACCTGCCCACCAGAGGGCCGGTGCGGAACAAAATCTGGCGCCGCTGCAAACCCTCAGCCGCGCTCTCGAACGACCAGTACAGCGGCGTATTTCCCAACTGCCGCTCCTCACCCGAGAGAAAGAAACTGGGCGTATGCAGAA
>JBEKDG010000013.1:0-70665 GCA_050014475.1 Terriglobales bacterium
TCGGCTCATCGCATCCTGGAGCTGTAGAAGGTTCCAAGGGTTAGGCTGTTCGCCTATTAAAGCGGTACGTGAGCTGGGTTCAGAACGTCGCGAGACAGTTCGGTCCCTATCTGTTGTGGGCGCAGGAGATTTGAGAGGGCCTGTCCTTAGTACGAGAGGACCGGGATGGACGAACCTCTTGTGATCCAGCTGTCATGCCAATGGCATCGCTGGGTAGCGAAGTTCGGTTGTGATAACCGCTGAAGGCATATAAGCGGGAAGCACTCCTCAAGATGAGATCTCCCAACCCTTAAGGGTAATGAAGGGCCCAGGTAGACTACCTGGTTGATAGGCAGGATGTTGAAGCGCAGTAATGCGTGTAGCTTACCTGTACTAATCGCCCGTTCGGCTTGACCATAAAATTTACTCGGTGCAGAAAAGAAGTTATCAGTTCTCAGTTGCCAGTTCTCAGTTCGAACCGGAACTGGAACCAGCAATGTTGTTAGGAAGTCGTCAGAACCTGGATGACTGAGAAGCAATACTGATGACTGCGCGCCGACGAAACTTGTAGCCGCTGGCTGCTAGCTCCTAGCTACTGGCCAGCACCCAATCTATTCAGTTGTGAGGCTTCGTCCTCAAGCTCTTTGAAAGTTTGCAGCGCAGATTCGCGGCCGTGATGCCAGGAAGTTCAGCATCGCCGGAATCGAGCTAGTAGCCAGAAGCTACGAGCTAGAAGCTGCTCTAAGTTGTCGGTGATCTTACCGCGGGGGTTCCACCCGTTCCCATCCCGAACACGGAAGTTAAGCCCCGCAGGGCCGATGGTACTGCACGCGAAAGTGTGTGGGAGAGTAGGTCGTTGCCGGCATAAATAAAGGCCACGTTCAGAAATGAGCGTGGCCTTTTCCGCTTGGGATCTCTTGTGTATTGAACAGCGACGGGTCTCGCGTAACAGCCCTGTTACGAGACAGGTCTGGATTTCTGGCGATTCACCCTCTTTAAGAACTCATTTTCCAAATTTACATGGTACTTGCGTTCTATAGAGGCGACAAAAGCAGGCTCAACTGATCGAGTGTACGCTACCCACCCCTCTAACTCTCGAATTTGAGCGGGAGCAATCTGTTCATGGAGGAGCCGAAACACTAGGCTCTTGAGTATTCTCTTTCGCTTCCGGCCAATTGATATCTTGCGATCTGAGGTGAGGGTCAGGCCAGTCACGACCCTTCGGCGCTTCTTAGATGTGAACACGGTCTTCTTCTCATTGATCTGAAGTCTGGGGGACGATTCCTGAGAGATGTGCGCTCGTACTTTCGAGAGTAGCTCGCTGAGTACATTCGGCGAATTTGTTGAAAAATAGAGGTCGTCGGCATAACGACTGTACGCGACGCCCATTGTTAAGCACTCCCTCGCGCAGTACTCGTCAAAGCGGAACATAAGGGCGTTGGACAATACCGGCGAGCTCGGGGCCCCGATGACCAATCCTCCCTCACGGGAAACAATCGCAGTAATAAATGAAATGTCCTCGTCGGCAAGGGCCAGCCGAGCTATCGTCTCCTGGTGCCGCTGGAGGACGGCAATAATGTCCGACCTTCTCAGCGAGGGGAAGAAATCTTGGAAGTCGACCCGCAACACATAATTGTTGTTTGCATGCAGGGCTGCGTTCTTCCGTATCGAACTGCCGCGCCGATAGGCGGTTGCCGCCGGATGGACGGGCAGATGAAACAGGATATTTTCAACAAGCCAACGCTGAACAAGTTTCAGCTCGCGGGCCGGATGGTGAATTAGTCGCTCGCCACCCGATCTCTTCTTGATGGAGTACTTCTTGTAACGAAATGAAGCGGTTCGAGCAAGCTTCCCCAGATAGCCCGGCGACAATCCCAGTTCTGTCGAGATTTGCTGGACAATCATGCAGAACGGCCGCTCATGATGCTGGACGATAGTGGAAAATGCTCGGAGTAGTGCTCTTTCACGCGCGCCACAACGGTCTCCCAATCCACCTTTTCAAAGTCGGCCATGGCAGTTCCTGGGACGATACGGAAATGCTGATGCGCTCTTACCCGCTCCACGTAGTTTAAGGCCATCAAGATACGCAGCAAATGCCGCAGGTCCTTATCCAATGGAGGAGTTGTCTTGAAGCATTGCCCGATAACATAGCGAAGAGTGCTGAGGTCCACGGGCTCAAGAAGCCTAATCATCTCAAAGGTAACGCACAGCCGCTCTTTGAAGTTGAGCTTTCCAAACTTCCCATACAGCAGATGTTGCGGTTCACGCGCATCCCGAAATTCGCTTCGCAGGCGATCCCTGATAGGGGCGAAGTCTACCTCTCCATTGATTTTTGTCAAATGTACAGGCGGTAGAAACGTTGGATCTTTCCCCGATGATATTTGGTGTATCGGGCCTCGATTCAAAAAGGACGCCTCCGTCTGGAACTCGATCAGATTTGCGACGAGTGTCTTCCTGCTGATGCGTGGTGAATTTGAAAAGAACCCGATTTCCGCGTGGGAACCGGGACTCTCAGGAAAGATAAGAACCCCATCCGCGACGAAAGCGACTACAGACTCAAATTGCGACAAATTCACAAACTCTCGGTTCTCTCCGACAAAGTTATTGTTCAGTGCATCTTCGGCGAGAAGGCAGACGAAATCAGGGATCTCCCTGGCCGCCCAAACGAGAAACTTTTCCCGTTGGCTTTGTTTTGTTGGTTTCAGCGGAGTCAACAAAGAACGCAACTGAGACCAGCGGCGAAACTTGCTTAGCTGTCCTTTTTTCTCGGTCTTGAAGGAGTCTATCGGGCCTCCGCAGACAAAAAGTATGGTCTTATCGTTGCGGAGGTAAATACGCCCCTTCTCAAAGATGTTTTGAATATCGCCGAGCAGGCGTTTGCCTGACTGTGTAGATTTGAGGGTGCGCAGCATTTATTGCCGTCTTACTCGAGCGTGGGCGGAGAACCATCCGTCCCGCACTCGGGACGGATGGTTCTCCGCCCCAAGATCCCGTTCAATGCAATTCAGCCTGGCTAAACACCCGGCATTGAGTTCTCGTGACTATAACGAAAACCCAGCTAAGACGACACGGAAATGTTAGTGGGGAAAAGGGAACCCCGTCAAGAGCCTATTTCGCGCCGTCGGGCAGCCGAAAGCAGCCATGCCTGCGCGTCCCGGAGAGGCTGCGGGGATTACACCGCTCAAATTACCCTCTGACAGACTGAACGCTAGACTTGAGGTCCGGAGAATTGAATCATGGCGGGTGGCCCACATCTGGCCGATAACACGGCGCGCCGGCAGTTAATGTCGGCACCGTAACAACTGGGGGTGCCCCACGTCTCGCGATTTTCGAGACGTGGGACTCCCGACTGCATCCAGCGCGTTCTTTACTGGTCAACGATTTTTCATCACATCTACCCAGTGAGCACCATCACAGACTTCCGACCCGCCATGCGCGAAAATAAACATCAGATCGGCCAAGCCTGAAGTGTGCCCGTCTCCAGAGACGGCTCTCCAGCCAAGATCACCCGATCTGCCAGGCTCTTTGACAACAAATTGGAACGAAGGCCGGACGCAAAATGCGCCGCCGCAACCCCTCGACCAGCAAGAAATCAAGCTAAGTCCTTATTCCTGAGGATTTTCCATATAAGTCCTTATTCTTGAGGATTTTGCAAAAACTTCCCGCTAACCCAATGATTCTAATAGATCGACAAAGGGGGGGGTAGGGGGTACCCATACTAATCGGCGGTCACTGAAACTGCTTCCGCGGACGCAGCGGAAAACGCTCCCCGCACGATCCGGCGTATAATCCCCACCCAGCAAGCCATTAGGAGGATTCAACATGGCCAAGACCAAGCAGTTCACAATTTCGGTTGAGAATCGCCCGGGGACAGTTGCAGAGATAGCTCGCACATTGGGGAACGCCAAGGTGAATATTCTCGCTCTCTTGGGAACGGCACAAGGGACGACTGGCACGGTGGAACTCGTCGTCGAGGATGCACGGCGAGCCAAGAAAGCGCTGGACGCAGCCGGGCTCACTTACAAGGAAACCACCGCCGAGGAGTACGAGTTGCCCAACAAGCCTGGCGCGCTGGCGGAGTGTTTAGACAAGCTCGCCGCTAAGGGCGTCAACTTGAATTCGATCTGCGCCACCGCCGCGAAAGGCGGGAGGAAAGCGGTTGTGGTCTATACCGTGGCGGCGGAAGAAAAAGTGGCGGCAGCGTAGGGCGAGCACCAGGGCAATAACGCTGGCGGCGAGAATCAGCGGTTGCCGCCTGAAACGTTGCCGCCTGAAATAAGGGCCACGTTGCGAAATCAGCGTGGCCTCCTTTTTCTTGTGTGGAGCGGGGAGCCTTGTGGGCACAATCAAGTGCAAAATCAAGGTCAAAACCAAAACCAAGAGCAAAGGCGGCGGACAGGAGTGTCCGCCCCACACGGTAACTTGGGGGCCGGCACTTAGGTAACCTCGTCATTCAACCCCTACGCAACTAATCTTTCGCGTGGGGGTTTCTATCCACATGAACAACAAATTCACCAACTCGCTGTTACTCCTGGCAGTGGGGGGACTTATGCTCATTGGTTCCGCCTCTGCTCAAAGCGCAACTACTACTTCGGGAGCGGGCCCGGGCGTTGTCGATCCTGGCCATCCGCGCATCAATCAAGTGAACCGCCGTGAAGCAAGGCAGCAACAGCGCATTGGCAACGGCATCAAGAGTGGCAAATTGAACTCGCAGCAGGCGGCCAACCTGGAGAAGCGCGAGACCAGTGTGCAGAATCGTGAACAGAAAGATATGGCGAAGCACAACGGACATCTGACCAAGGCGGAGCAGAAAGGGATCAATCGTCAGCAGAACCGGATCAGCAAGAGCATCTACAAGGACAAGCATAGCCAGTAATCCAGCGAGACGGCACGAGATTGGAACGAGGGGATAGCCGCAGGCTTGTTGCGGCTTTTCTTTTTTTGGAGATATACAGCTTGCCGCGGCTCCAGAGACGGGGCAAGCCCCGTCTCTACCGAGCTGTAACTATTTTTTCAGGGAGCGGATGTGGTTTACGACATCGCGGATTTGATCTTTGGAGAGTTTGGCATTAAAGGGTGGCATTCTGTTCCTGCCTTTGCCGATGATGGTGGCGAGCTCGTCGTCCGATTCTTTTTGCACGTCGGCTGAAGCGAGGGGGCGCAGCTTGAGGTTCTTGCCTAGCATGGTGTCGCCCGCTCCGTTGGCGCCGTGGCAGGCGGAACATTTCGTCTTGTAGGTATCGGAGCCGCTGTCGGCGAGTGTGTAAGTGGAAAAGATCAGCGCCAGAATGATGGCAAGTCCAGCCCCTAAAGGGGCCTTTGATTTCGAAGACCTTAGGGCATCGCTAAAGCGATGCCCTGATACGAAACCTCCTGATATGCCCATTCCTCGCATAACTCCCAAGTCTGATTTTACCAGTTCAATTTCAAGGCAAACTGGAACTGGCGCGGGTCGTAGGCGGCGGTGGCCTGGCCGGCGTTTTGGAAGAGCGGGCTTACGGCCGCCACGTTGTACACGTTGGCGATGTTGAACATATCGGCGATGAGATCCATGTTGAAGCGCTCGCCGAAGTAGATTTTCTTGGCGACGCGCATATCGTTGAAGACCGTCCATGGGGTGATGCCGGCGTTGCGGCCGAGGTTGCCGTCGAGGGAGGCGAGCGTGCCGTTGAAGCTGAAGATGCAAGGTTCCTGGAAAATTCCGGTGGGAGAGAACTTCGATTTGACTGGGTTATTTCCGAGCGCTGTACACGCGGGGTTCTCGAAGGTGTTGGGCCGTCCGGTGAGGGAAGACAACTGGAAGTTGTCGCCATTGCCGGTGATGATGTTGAACGGACGCCCAGATCCGAATTCGACCAGGGGGGCGAACGTCCAGTTGCTGAAGAGCTTGCTCGTGAAGCCGCTGCCGCTGAGCTTGCCCGTTTGGTAAACGCCGCTGAAGACGAAGCGGTGGCGCTGGTCGAAGGTGGACGTGGAACGATCGGCGCCCGGGAAGAAGCTGTCCTGAGGGGTGAGCGTGGACTGGAGGTCGGTGGAATCGTCGATCGCGTGCGACCAGGTGTACGAGGCCAGGAATTCGTAGTGGTTGCTGAAGCGCTTGCGGAGATTGGCGGTCAGCCCGTGATAGACCGAACTGCCGTTGGAGTAGTTAGCGTCCATGTCGCCGAAGGGAATGCAGTTCGTGTAATCGGGCGTGGGCGGTACGGGGTTGCATTTCGCATTGAACCCCGGAAGGCTAGCGAGCAGAGCCTGCGCCTGCGCTACGCAAGCGGCTTGGCCATTTAAATAGAATGCGGTGGCAATGGAGGGGTTCAGTCCGCCGGGGCGGAAGAAGTTCATGAGAGCGGGGTCGACGTAGCCGGGACCGCAGCCGCTCACGGTGAAGGGGCTGCTGGCGTTCTGACCGGCTTGGACGGCCGCGAGGAAATTGGCGGTCAGCAAGTCGCCGCGAATCGTGTTCGCGTTGATGGGACGGTTGAGGTGGCGGCCACCGTTAAAGTTATAGGCTAGGCTGAAGGCGAAGCCATTGCCGAGGTCGCGTTCGATGGTCAGGTTGGCTTGTTGCGAGTAGGCGTAAACGAAATTCTTGGACTGCGGGTAACCGAAGGGCTGGAAACCCAGCGGCAGGAACGTCGATTGACCCGGGTTGACCAGGTTCAGGTTGAGATAGTTCTGGTTGAGGAAGACCGACTGGGGAACATTCAAGGACTGGAACTGTTGTTGATTCGGCTGGTAAAAGAGATTGGCATTCGCTTGCGGAAAGGGCGACGGCGCACACTGGGACTGATTCAGGAGTCCCTGGAATATGGGAACCGCGTTCAAGTTTCCTGGGTTTCCGGCGCCGGTGCAGACTCCAGTGCCGGCGAATGCCAACTGGCCGCTGGTCGAGCCGTCGGAGGCATCGCCGAGGAAATAGAGGCCGAGCAAGGGGTGGTCATAGAACATCCCGAACGAAGCGCGGACTACGGTTTTGCCGTCTCCCTTGGGATCCCAAGCGACGCCGAGGCGCGGCTGAATGTTGTTCTTGTCGGCCTGGATGCCTTTCTGCAATCCCAGGGCGTTATAGGCGGGAAGAGCCAGTCCTTGTGGGGGCTTGAACTTGGGCGGGAATTCCACGTCGTAGCGCACACCATAGTTCAAGGTGAGATTGCGGCGCACGCGCCAGGAATCCTGCCAGAACAATCCCAAGGGCTTGTTGGAGAACGAGTCGCTGGGACTGCCGAGACCCTGGATGAAGTCCCCGGGGACGCCGAAGCCGTAGGACTGCACGGCGGAGAGGCCAGGAATGGGGAAATTAGAGGGGAGGGCCGCCTGCAACACACCGTAGGTCGCGCTGGGGAGCGAATTGGCGGCCGAGAGCGAGCCGAAGTCGTACACACCACCGTAGTTCACCGTGAAGGTGGCCTTGATCGGGAGATAGTTGAAGTCGCCGCCGAACTTGGTGTCGTGCCGTCCGATGCTCCAGGCGAAATTGTCGGTGAACTGGTAGCGATTTTCGACGCGCTGGATGTAGGAGTAGGGCTCGCGTCCGAAGTAGGCGAAGCCGGGAATGTTCACGGCCGGGTCGGCGCCGCCCGGGATCTTGGTGTTGTAGAAATAATTCAGGCCTCGGCGAGCGTACTGGAAGCGGAATTCATTCACCTTGCTGTTGCCGAGGGTCCAGGTGTCCTGCACAATGCCAGCCACGTCACGGTAGGTTTGTTGAGACGTGCGCGAGTAGGCGTTTTGACCGAAGGGCTGGTCTTGTCCGCTGACTTCGATGCCAGTCACGGTGCTGGGACTGGCGTTCCCACGCAGCGTAAGGCGGTTGCTGCTGCTCACGTTGTGGTCGATGCGAAGTGAGTAGAGGCTGGTGCCTTCGAAGACCGGGAAGTTGCCTTCCTGCGAAGCCAGCGTCTGGTAGGAGGCAGGCACGAAGCATGTTCCGGGAGACTGGCAGGTTGAGATGAAGCCGGGGAATCCGCCGAGGTTCGTCGGCCACGCGCCGTTGACTGCCATACCAGAAGACGCGCCTGCAATGGCAGCGTACTGGCCGACGGCGGCGGCAACAGTCCCGGTCGGATCGCCGGCCTCGGCTGTGAGCACGGTCGGGTTCGTCAGGAAGCCAATTTGGTCCGGGGTCAACTGCAAAGTGCCGAGTGGGAGGCCGACCAGCGAAGTGTCGAACGGCGCCAGCCCGAAATTGCCCTGGCCGATGCTGGAAAACCCCGTCTCATGCCGCCGCGTCGTTTCGTAGGCAAAGTAATAATACGTTTTGTCCTTCTTGATGGGGCCGCCGAAAGCGAGGCCGCCCTGGACGCGGGTGTAGGCGGGATTGCGGGTTGTGCTGAAGGGGTTGACGGCCTGGAAATTGCGATTGCGCAGGTATCCGTAGACGTCGCCGTGGAAATCGTTCGATCCGGAGCGGGTGATGATGTTGACCACGCCGCCGGCGGCGCGGCCGTATTCGGCGGCGTAGTTGTTGGTGATGATTTGGAATTCCTGCACGGCTTCCTGCGAGACGGTGGAGCGCACGCCGTTAGTGGAATTGTCGGTGGCATCGGCGCCATCGACATTGACCAGGTTGGAGCGAGCGCGCTGGCCGCTCATGTTGAGGCCGGAAGTCGGCGCCGCGCCAACATTGGGGGCGCTGTCGCGCTGCACCTGCGAATCCGTCAGCGTGAACTGGATGTAGTTGCGGCCGTTGATCGGCAGATTGTCGATGCGGCGCTCGCCGATGGTGTCGGTGGTGGAACTGCGCGAGGTTTCAACGATCTCGGCCTGGGAGCTGACTTCGACGACTTCCTTGCCGCCCGCGATGGTGAGCGCGACGGGTAACTCGGCCATCCCGCCGACGTTGATGGCGACGCCGGTGGCTTCGGCTTTGGCGAAGGCGGGTGCGTCCACAATGACGGTATAAATGCCGGGAGCCAACTGACGCACACTGTAGCCGCCCTGGCCGTCGCTGCTGCCGGCGCGTTCCAGGCCTTTGGCGACATCGCGCACGGTGACGGTGGCGTTGGTCACGGCGTTGCCCTTCGGATCTTTCACGCTGACGTGGAGGTCGCCGGTGGCGGCGCCCTGGGCAAAGGCAACCTGACGGACGAGCAAGAACAGGACCGCGAAAAAGAACAGACGCAAGGACGCTTTCATAGGGCTCCTGGGATCTTCCGCCTTGGAGGAGGCGGGAATCGAAGTGCGCGGTTTATCACCAACTACTTGAATTTCGAGCACGTGGTTGGGACGAGATACCGCTGATATGTACATCAGAGGAGGGTGTTTAGGCAAGCGATAAGGTAGATTACCGGCTGGCGGAGGGGCGCAGGCGGAGACTGGGTTGTCCCAGCCTTTGTCCGCGCATTGCGTTTGCAGCCGCCTTTCTTTAGATTCTTGAAGCGAGAGATTCCTGGAGAGAGACTGCTGGCGCGTCAGAAAGTCTTTGTGCCTTCTTCTATGCATTCCGAAAATTTCAACGGACATTCCATGACTGGCGAACTGCTGCGGGTGATGGTGTGTCCGCCGGGCAACGCGGGGTGGAATATTTCCGGGAAGGCCGCGGCATGGCGGGATCTCGGATTTCAGCATGCTCCTGATTTTGCGGCAGCGCAGAGGCAGCACGAGATTCTGTGCCGGCTGCTCAGCGACTGCGGAGCCGAGGTCGTGTGTCTGCCTCCGACAAAATCGCTTACGCTCGATGCCGTCTATGCGCACGACGCGTCGCTGGCCACAGACTATGGCCTCGTCCCGATGAACTTGGGAAAGAAGAATCGCGTGCCCGAGGCGCAGGCGCACGCGGACTTTTGCGGGCAACTGGGCATTCCAGTGTTTGGCGAGATACGGCTGCCTGGGACTTCCGAATCCGGCGATATCGTGTGGCTTGATTCGCAGACACTGCTCATCGGTGACGGCTATCGGACGAACAAGGCGGGGATTGAGCAGATGCGGTCGCTGCTGTCGCCGAAAAATATTGAGGTGCTGTCGGCGCCGCTGCCTTATGGGCGCGGGCCTTCCGCGTGTCTGCACCTGATGTCGCTGATGAGCATGCTCGACGAGAAGACTATTCTGGTCGATCTGCCGTGGCTGGCGGTGGAGACCGTCGAATTGCTGAAGGCGCGCAGCTTCCGCCTGATTGAGATTGAATATGGCGAACGCGACACGCTTGCCTGCAACGTGCTCGCGTTGGGCGGGGGACGCCTGATTGCGATTGAAGAAAACGCCAGAACAAATCAGCGCATGCGGGAAGCTGGTTTTGACGTGCGCGTGTTTCCGGGATCGGAGATCTGCATCAACGGGGCGGGCGGGCCGACTTGCCTGACGCGGCCGCTGCTGCGGAAGTAGCGGAGCAGTCGTTGGTCGCAGCTTGCCGGTGGAGAGCCGGGCGTCCCCGCCCGGCTGGACGGGCGAGACGCCCGTCCCTCCACTGCTAAACAACCCCATTCCGCCCGGCTTGGTAGAATCAAAAGGAAATGCTTTTGCCGTTTGTCCGCGAAATTTTCGCGGAGGTGGAACAATTACCTGCCTTCACGCGTGCCGCCTCCCATCTGCGGGAGAGCGCGGGGCGGATGAGTGTCACTGGACTGTCGGCGGCGGCTAAGGCGCTGATCGTTGTTTTATTGCGACGCACGGTCGAGCGTCCGTTTGTGCTGGTGGTGGCCGACAACCGCGCGGCCGAAGAGTTGCTGCCCGTGCTGCGCGCGTTCTGCGAACTGACTGGGGCGGCGGATCCAGACTCGGTCGTAAGCCTTCCGGCCCGCGACGTGCTGCCCTTCCAGAATCTGTCGCCGCATCCGGAGATTCAGGAAGAACGCGCGACGGCGTTGTGGAAGATCGCGACGGGCCGCGCCGCGATCGTAATTTCACCGGTGACCGCCACCACAATTCTGCTTCGCTCCCCCGACTACTACGCCGACCTGGCGCGAGTTCTGCGTCGCGGTGAGACTTTCGATCTGGAGAAGCTGCTTGAGCACCTGAACACGGTCGGCTACAGCGCAACCGATGTGGTGGAAATGCCGGGGCAGTACGCGGCTCGCGGCGGCATTCTGGATGTGTACTCGCCGGAAGCGGACCGCCCGGTGCGCATCGAGTTTTTTGGGGATGAAATCGAGTCCATGCGCAAGTTCGATCCGGCAAGTCAGCGGTCGTCAAACCCAGTCGATGAAGCGTTGCTTCTGCCGCTGACGGAAACACCGGTCACGGAAGAATTGCTGGGTTCCATCAACGCGCGGCTCTCCGGGAAACGTATTACGGGATCACCGGAGATTGTGGAGCAAGCCGTGCGCGACTCCGGCGCTGGAGTTTTTCCGGGCTGGGAGTTCTACGCTCCGGTGGCGGGCGCGGACCGCAGCATTTTCGGGCTGCTTCCGGAAGCGCGGGTGATTCTCGACGAGCCCGAAGCGCTGCTGCAGGAACTCGACAAAGTCTGGGCCCGTATTGAAGAAGCGCACGAGCGCAGCGGAGTGGGGAACCTGGTTCGTCCCGCCGATCTTTATCTGACGCCGGAAAGCTGGCGGGAAAAAACTGCAGGGCTCGCCGGAGCCGATTTCGAATATCTGGCGATGGCGCGCGAGGGGAGAACGGAAGCGGCTTTTCTTTCGCAGCCCGTTACGCGCTTCCATGGCGCGGTGCCGGCGATGATCGAGCAGGTTCAGAAGCTGGTCGGCGGCGGCACGCAGGTAATTCTTGCCGCGCCCAACACGGGAGAAGTCGAGCGCCTCGCCGACATGTTCACCGAGTACAACGCTTCGTATCGTCTGGGAAGCCGCACCCGCAGCGGAGAGAGCTATGCCGACGAAACTTCTTATTTTGCCGGCGACGTTCTCACTACTACGCTGCTGAAGGCTTACCTTCCCGACGGCTTCGTTTTGCCCGAAGCGCATCTCGCGATTTTTGGGGCGCGCGATCTGTTCGATGAGTCGGACCTGGTGGCGGCGCGGCCGCAACGGCAGAAGTCGAAAGTCTCGGCCTTCCTCTCTGACTTCCGCGATTTGCAGGTCGGCGACTACGTCGTCCACGTAGAGCACGGCATCGGGCAGTATCAAGGTCTAAAGGAAATCAACCAGGGCGACGGCGCCGCGGAATTCATGCTGCTCGAGTACGCCGAGGTTGCCCGGCTCTATGTTCCGCTTACTCGGCTTGATCTGGTTCAGAAATATCGTTCGTCGGAGGGCGCGAAGCCCGTCCTGAATCACCTCGGCAGCGCTGCCTGGGGCAAGACCAAGGCTCGCGTGCGCAAGGCGATGAAGGACATGACCGATGAACTGCTCAAGCTCTATGCGCAGCGCCAGTCCGCGCGCGGTCACATCTTTCCGGCCGACACCGAGTGGATGAAGGAGTTCGAAGATAGTTTCGAATACAGCGAGACCGAGGACCAGGCGCAGGCCATCGCCGACGTGAAGCGCGACATGGAGTCGCAACTCCCCATGGATCGCCTGCTGTGCGGCGACGTCGGTTACGGCAAAACTGAAGTTGCGATGCGCGCCGCTTTCAAGGCCCTGAGCGACAACAAACAAGTCGCCGTGCTCGCGCCCACCACCGTTCTCGCCTTCCAGCACTACGAAACCTTCAAGCAACGATTCGCGCCATTTCCGCTTACGGTCGAAATGATCAGCCGCTTTCGGACGGCCAAGCAGGTCAAAGAAATTTTACAAAGAGTGGAAGCCGGCAAAGTGGACATCCTGATCGGCACCCACCGCCTGCTCTCAAAGGACGTGAAGTTCGCCGACCTCGGTTTGCTGGTGGTGGACGAGGAGCAGCGCTTCGGCGTGCGCCACAAAGAACGCATCAAGCAGATGCGCACGGAAGTGGATGTGCTCACCATGTCAGCGACGCCGATTCCGCGCACACTGCATATGTCGCTGGTGGGACTGCGCGACATGAGCGTGATCGAAACGCCGCCGAAGGACCGCATGGCGATCCAGACCGTGGTTGCGAACTGGGATGAAAAGCTCATCCAGTCCGCGATCGAACAGGAACTCGACCGCAGTGGCCAGGTTTATTTCGTCCACAATCGCGTCGACACGATCTGGGAGATTGCCGCCAAGATTCAGGGACTAGTTCCGGGCGCGCGCATCACCGTGGGCCACGGACAGATGGGCGAAGGTGAGTTGGAAAAGGTGATGCTGAAATTTATGCATCACGAAGCCGACATCCTGGTCTCGACCACGATTATCGAGAACGGCCTCGACATTCCGCTCTGTAACACGATCGTCATCAATCGCGCCGACCGGCTTGGCTTGTCGGAGCTTTACCAGCTGCGCGGACGGGTTGGCCGCTCGAACCGACGCGCTTACGCGTACCTGCTACTGCCCGCCGAAATCGAGTTGACGCCCATCGCCCGCCGCCGTCTTGCCGCGCTTAAGGAATTCTCCGACCTCGGGGCGGGCTTTAAGATCGCTGCCCTTGATCTCGAACTGCGGGGCGCGGGAAATCTTCTGGGCGGAGAGCAGAGCGGCCACATCGAAGCGGTGGGATTCGAACTTTATACGCAGATGCTGGAGCGCGCCGTGCGCGAGATGAAGGGCGAGGCGGGCGTTGAAGTCACGGAAATCCAGCTCAATCTCGGCCTCAACATCCGCATTCCGTCCGACTATATAAAGGAAGAAAACCAGCGGCTGCGAATGTACAAGCGCGTCGCAGGAGTCGAAACCGAGTCGCAGCTGCACGACGTGCGCTCAGAGCTGATCGACCGCTACGGCGAGACGCCTAGGGCTGTCCGCAACCTGCTGGAGTACGCCGCGCTCAAACTGCAGGCGATGCGGGTCGGCGCAAACGCCATTGAGCGCAAGCGCGAGTTCGTGAACATCAAGTTCAGCCAGAATGCTGCGATTGATCCGGGGAAGCTGGCGCGCTTTGTGGCGTCGCAGCGGGGCACGCAATTTACTCCGGACGGGACGCTGAAGTTCTCGATAAAAATCAACAGCGCCGAAGGAATATTGCAGACACTGCGCGATCTGCTGGAGGAACTGGAGGCGTGCGAAGAAGCCGTGCGCGAGGTATAAATGCGAGCAGTACAATGGTTCCGCGGCCGAGCCCCTAAAGGGGTTTCTGATTTCGAGGAAGTTCGGCATCGCTAAAGCGATGCCCTGACACGAAGCTCGAGTTCTGCGCAGAGTTCGCAGGTTCTAGGCGAAGCGCGAACGACTAACGACTAACGACCGACGACTAAATGACCCACGACGAACGACGAACGAATGGCGACCGGCGCAAGATCCGGAAAGTCCGCAAAGCGATTTTTCCCGCCGCCGGATTGGGCACCCGCTTTCTCCCGGCCACCAAAGCGCAGCCGAAAGAGATGCTGCCGCTGGTGGATAAGCCCATCATTCAGTATGGCGTGGAAGAGGCGCTGGCGGCCGGATGCGACCAGATCATCATCATCACCGGACGCGGCAAGAGCGCGATCGAAGATCATTTCGACGTCAGCTACGAGCTGGAAAAAATGCTCGAAGAAAAAGGCAAGCACGACTTGCTCAAGATCGTGCGCCAGATTTCCGACATGATCCACGTCGCGTACGTGCGCCAGAAGGAGGCGCTGGGCCTGGGACACGCCGTGCTCACCGCGCGCGAATTGATTGGCGACGAACCCTTTGCCGCCCTGCTCGCCGATGATGTCATCGATGCGAAAGTGCCGGTGCTCAAGCAGTTGATGAACGTATTCGACGAGAAGCAGTGTTCCGTGATTGCGACGCAGGTGGTCGACGGGCCGTCGATTTCTTCTTACGGCGTGCTGAAGGCGAAAGAGGTTGCGGGCTCCGGCGGCAAACTCTACGAAGTTCTCGATCTGGTGGAAAAGCCGAAGCTCGCGGATGCGCCTTCGAATCTGGCCGTGATCGGACGCTACATTCTGACGCCGGCGGTCTTCGAGACGCTCTCCGACATCAAGCCGGGGGCGGGCGGCGAGTTGCAACTCACGGACGGGCTGCGCGGGCTGCTGCGGCGCGAGAAGATGTACGCCTATGTCTACGAAGGCCGCCGCCACGATACTGGCGACAAACTCGGCTTCCTCAAAGCTACGGTTGAGTTTGCGCTGAAACGCGAAGATCTGGGCGGGGAGTTCCGGGAATACCTGAAAAGTTTGAAGCTGTGAGCGATGTTCGCAGCCACACTTCTTCTACCAGATTGTTTTTTTCTTGGATCTCACGATATCCTCCTCAATAGGGCTCCACCAACGGGCTACTAGACATTACGTGAGGCGCATGGTCAGGAAGCTTTCCCTTGCCGATCCGCCACTGCCTTCGTCAGTTTCAACGCGATGGCACCGCCGGGAACCACCGGGTTCATCGTTTCAGCGCCGATGTCAAAGAGCAACTCACGGTTCAGCACGCGCTTGAGCTGGCTCCCGAAGGCCTTGCCGGTGGGCTTGAACTCGCCGGTAAGCCCGTCTACCTCCACCGTGGCCCGTTTATCCTTGGCTTGCCACACGTACTCGAAGACGTAAACCGGATGGTAGTAGAGCTCAAGGCAGTCCACCACTACTTCCTCTTCGAGAATCTGGTCGGCTAAAGGTGGATGGAGAACGTCGCCGAGTACCTGACGCACCACGACCGACGCGCGCACTTCGGGAGGTGCGAGTGCCAAGTCAGCAGGCAATGCGCCACTGCTGTCAGCTTCGATCCGGTCGAAGGCCAGGTAGGGGAGGAAGTCCAGAGCCTCGCCGCTGAGAGCGTCCAGAAAGATCTCGTGCCGCTCTTCCAGAAGACAGTGGTCCACGCCCTGTAAAGTCAGCTTGCCCTGAGCCGGGGTGTAAGTCTGCCCGGCGATCTCCACGGATTGAACATCGGCCAGGACTGGCACTGGGTAGTGAGAGCGACGATCGTAGCGGAAACGCTTGTGGCCAATGGCATGCCCAGAAGGGCTGGTAGCGCAGTTCCAGCAAGCTCACCTGGATCTCCTCGCCCTTGGGCCGCATCAGAAACTTGGCCAACGTGCCGAAGACGTTGAGCTTCTGTTCCCAGGCTTTTTCCCTGGCCTGATCCTGCGTTACTTTGGCAGGAAGTAAGAAGACTCCTTGTTCAGCCAATGCAATTTCCATGGGTAGACCTCCTTGCCAGTTCAGGCTCCGAGGCAGCGATCTACATCGAACCTGTTCCGCCGCGTTCTGAGGCTGCGTGTCTGCATGTTTCGCTCCACTCTGAAGATCACATCACAGCATCCAGGAAACCATGAGAGACCTGAAAACACCGCCCCTGATGATCGCGTCTACGAGCTGATAGATCTCGGCGTGACTGCCAACGACGTGGCCCAATACTTGCCCATTCCCTTCCCACCAAAGGATCCCGTTCCCCGCGTTTTTGTTGATAATGACTTTGTATTCGATTGCCGTCTGGTGCAGGGCGTCATCTGTCACAGCGATCGTTTCACCGGAGCGAGGATCAACCTGCCACCAAGCAAGGCGAGGAGTATTCGCTAAGGTGATGGATCGCTTAGGAACCAGCACAACGCAACCCTCGGCCAACGTCTCGTCAAGCAGTGCACCTGCATTCTGAGGAACGGCCGACGTCCGCGCAGGACGAGTTGGCATCTGCTGCCCGGACAGCGGACTCGTGTTGTGAGAGTCGTTCACGCTTCTACTTCCTGGTCACTGGCACGGTGTCGTTCAACCCCACCGCCCGCATCTCCTGTCGTCTTCTGGTGCTCCGCCGCTACGATCCGGGGTTCGATCCCGCATCCGCAGCTTCGACTCCCTCAAGGGACGCTGAGATTTGGGAGTAGAGAGATTCGGCAAAAACCAGAACCGCAAGCAAAACACCCGCAAGGAGGGTCATAACGGCGACCAATTTAACAATCGTGATGTACTCATATCCTCCGCCTCCTTTTTCCGGTCCTTCGGGTCCCCTTGGACCGAAACTATCAAGCCGCTCCACACGGATGGTCTCGCCAGTCTGTTGGTTGATCACGTACACCCGAGTCGGTTTAGCTGCGTTTACGCCAGGGGTTCGGTAGATCGTCCAACCTCCGCCCAGGTCCGCCCCGAACACTGCACGGGTATTGCCAGCGCTGGTGATCTCCCACCAACCGGTTGGGCCCGCGCGAGAAACAGTGCGCGGGACCACCAGGAGATTGCCGTTCGACAATGAGGAAGCAATTCTGGCGGCAGTTTCTGGCTCACGGGCGAGCGCGGCGCCGCGTGAAGCATCCTCCGGTCGCAGGGCAATTGTTCCATCGGAAGTCAGCAGGCCACTCGTGCTGGCTACCTGGGCGCGGTCGTTGCCGCTGAAGACCGCATCCCGGGTGACAGCCTCGTGCTCGAGCGCCCCTTCCAATGTGCCGAACCAGATTTTGCGCTCGATGACGCCGGCCTCAGCAGAGGGCTCACGGGCAACGCCGCGGAGAAAGTCACGCCGCAAGTCGTACTCCCCGTATGCGCCTCCACCCTTCCCCTGCGGGTTAGGCCCACACTGAACATCAGGATGCGCGGCGAATCGGCGCAAAGGCGGACAGCAGGGGAATCGTTGACTGCCGGAATGATGAGGTGGTCGGACCATACGAGGAAGGCAAAATTCCGTAAGGCCAAGGGCCAGACCTGTTCGCCGAAGGAAAGGTCGGGCGGAGAAGACTGGGCCGGGGGAGCAGGCTGATTCTGCAGCGAAGTCTGCTCTGAAGCCGTAGTCTGCTGGCTCCGGGCCAAGTACATCAACGCTTTGGCATAAGCAGCCAGATTGTGGCTGCCCGCACTGAACCAGATATTGTGAAGCGCGCGAGGCGCGAGCGGGCCATGTTCGTCTCGCGCGAGCGGACGCAGTGCCCCCGCATCCGGGGCGCCGGCCTTTTTCCAGGCCAGTCCACCATCGGCCAAGACTCGCCGCGTTACTTCGCGATGTCCATCCGGAAACGCGATCTCGAACTCAAGCCACTCGGCCCCGAACACCGGCGGCGATGCGAAGGCTCCTCCAAACAAGTCGGCACCTCCGCCGGACGGCGACCCCTCTGCGCTGAAGTCGATGGGTTTGCCGGAATAGAACTTGCCGTCAACCCAAAGCACCGGGGCCCAGACATTGCCACCTTGCACGGGACCTCCAATGCCACCGAGCGCTGCCTGGCCCGCCGGGGTATGAGTGAGAAAAACCTGACGGTCTAGAAGTTCGTCCGCCGCCAGAGGGACCTCCAGCGCCGTTTCACTCTTGATCTGATTGTCTGCCAAAGTTTCCGCCGTGACGCGAATGGTCACGCGTTGGTGAGAGTTGCTTGGCAATTCATCGTAGGTGTGGTCGACCTGGCAGTATGATCGCCCCGGCGTGGCATCGCCAAACGCCGAGTCGAGGTCGATCCAGCGCCCGTCGACCTGCGCCTGCACCCAAACGTGTTGCTCGATTTCTCGAAGGACATCTTCTCGGGATGGACTGGCGTTGGCAGGCAGCGATTGACCCAACGCGGCACGAATTGCCAAGTAATCCCGACGGCCTCGCGCTTTGACTCGGCTCAGGAAAGCGGCCGCCCCTGGGCTTGGAGTGGACCGAGAGGCCGACACATCTTCCTCCGGGCGGAGGGGGGCTCGAAGATGCGCGCAAAGAGCCTCTCGGCATCGGCGTGGGATAGCTGCCCGTTCACGAAGCGGGTTGGCAGGCCGTTGAGTTTGAGCAGCTTGGCGAGAAGAAGGGAACGATCAAAGGAATTGCCGGCACGGGTCAGAAAGGTTTGTTGGTCGCCGCGAAGGACGCCGGAATAAGCTTCGTAGCGAATTCTATCCCTGACAAAGAAAAATGCCGGTTCGACGCCCGAACCGAGCGCCCCGGCCCTCGCGGTAAGGCTATAACGTACCTCTGGAGTGTGCTGAATCCAGGACTCGACCTTCGTCACGAGTTCATCGGGATTCACAGGCGTGGATGGCGGCTCGGGGGCGGTAAGGTTGTCCCCAACCGGAAGCGTGAGCTCAGCGGTATTGTTTTGGGATGTGCGGCCAATCCCCTGGTCAGCAGAACTGTTGAAGCCTGTAAGGGAGACGACCACGCTCATGGCCAGCGCAACGGCCTGCTGAAATCCCGAGCTCGCCGCGTCCACCCGGCGCCAACGCTGGTGGATTCGCTCAGCAATCTCACCTATCAGACCTATGGGCGCGACGACCACAGCTCCGATGAACGCCCCTTGCAGCCAGAACGGCAATTTTTCCCAAAGACTCTGGCCGTGCAGGAGCGCGGCATAGGGCGTGCGAGTCGTAATGCCCACGACCCATGCGGCCACACCGTAAGCGCCGAGAAGAACGAGGGCCACTCGGGCTGGCCAAGGCAAAAACTTTAGGCGCGCCAGAATCCAGCCGGCCAGGAGAATCCCCAAAATTGTCACTGCCGACAGCAACGTGGAGGTCGGTTACCGCAACAAGGTGATGGCTGAATCGGAACCCTCTGGCCTCCATGCCGCGACGACCATCAGACCGAACAAAACGAACAACGAGACGGATGCCTTAGTTACCCAGCTCAGCCTTCGCCACAACAACGCACAGAGCGCAAGGTATCCGGCGACTGTCGCACCGATGATCCACCGCAACGGCGAACGGCTGATGAAGGTCTCGACAGCAGCATCAATCAACACCAGGTAGAGCAGGACGGCCAGCACGGCGAGGCCCAACATCTGCAGGCGGGAGGGATGGGTTGCTGATTCTGCCCCGGACGACGGAATCGTGTTGTGCGGGTCGTTCATGCTTCCACCTCCTGGTCACTGCCCCGGTTTCCATCAACGTGCGCTAGCCGCTCACGCTCACCTCGAGTGCTGGTCGTCATCCTCGCCGGTTGATGATCGGCAGTTTTCACTTTGTCGTGTTCTCACTTGCAGGTATCGATCAACACTTCGACGCGCCGGTTCTTGGCGCGGCCCGCCGGGTTGTCCGAGCCGTTGGGATTCGTATTGGGAGCGACTGGATCCCGCTTGCCGAATCCTTGGATCGGCGTTGTGGCCGCAATGTAGTGATGTGCCGCCAGCCAATCGCGCACCGCTCGTGCGCGTTGTTCGCTGAGCAATTGGTTGTAGCCGTCGGATCCGATCGAGTCGGTGTAGCCGCGAATCTGCACCGGATGTTCGCCGGCTATCTTGATCGCGGGGCCCAGTGCGCCGAGGGTTTTCTGAGCCGTCGGCGTCAGCGTCGCCTCGGCGAAGGCAAACAGCGCATCGGAGCCGACCGTCAACTGCTGCGTGCAGCCCTTTTCGACCGACTCAACCTTTTCAACTTCCGGCACGGCGGCGGCCACGAGCGTGATCGTCGCCGAGGCCGTGTTGCCCTGACCGTCGTCGCCGGTCACCAGGAACTCATGGCCGCCTGGTCCGGCATTGGCCAGCACGTCGATCGTGAAATTCACGGGCGCCGTGTTGCCTTTCAGGGTGACTTGTCCGACTGAGAGTGCCGTCTTCTACGGCGCATCCGCTGGTGCCTTCGGGGCGAGCGAGACCGTACCGGCGTATCCCTGGTTGGCCAGTACCTGAAGCGGGACTTGCACCTGGGAGGCCCGGCCCGGTGAGAACGGCACCCGTTTGCTCGGCGCAATCAGAAACTTCCCAGCGACCGACTCCGTGCAAGGCAACAGCGCCGGCACGGGCTGCTGCAGTTCGAGCAACAGCAGCTTGGCGTAGGTCGCTTTGTTGCGATCATCTTTATCGAAGCCGTTATAGATAATGAGGCCCTGCCCGTAGGGAGCGTACATGTGCATGAAGCCGTCCACGTTCAAAGCATTTGTGCCGAACAGGTGCCCGCACCAATGGGGATCCCTGGTCGTGACCGTATTTGAATCGCCGATATCATTGCCGACCGAAACCCAGGATTTCAGATCGAGATATTGCTTGGAGTCTTTTGCGTCAGAGCCGAGCGTACTCGGCTCGACGAGGACGAGGTCGTGTCCGCTGGCCCCGCGTGCGCCGGGATTCGAGGTGTGGAACGCGTACGGCAGAAAACTGTAATCGGTGGACGTGCAATTGTCGGCATCGTCAATGATCAACTTGTGTCCAGCCTGGGTGAAATCGAGCAATGCCTGCGCTTGCCACGGTGCGATTTTCTTTCCCAAGTCGCAGATGTATCCCAAAACCACGGTGTCGACGCCGGCCAAGGCTTCGGGCGCAAAGACGCGATCGACAGTGGCACAAAGCGGTAACCCGGGAACTGCGCCAGCCTGTCGGGGGCCGGTGGATACGGGTTAAAGCTGCCATCCTCGGTTAGGACGAGGACGTTTTGGCCTGAGCCGGCGGGCTTCGCGACATGAGCGCAGTCAGGACCGGGCGCGAGACGCATCAAAATGTACGAATCTTGATCGTCGGAGGTTGCCCCGACGATCATATTGCCTTCCGCATTGAGCACTCCATCGCGCAGCAGACGTGTGGACGGGTAGGGTTTCCAGGTGACACGCGCACCGGATTGCGACCCGCCCATCTCCTCGCTGACATTCGATGCCGTGTGACAGCGCCCGGCTCGGAATTCAGTGCCCTGCTGCACAATCTGCAGCATCCAGTACGTGTCATTCACCAGAGTCGGCTCTGGCACCGAAGCGAGCTTGCGGGGCCCTGGAAGAGTTAGTCATCGGCCTGATGCGGTGAACTATCGTAGAGCCACACGCCGGAAATCGGATTCGTTGTCGCCGGCGGTTGGAGCTTGCCATAGGCGAAGACACGGCCTAGATACGTATAGTCGGCTCCTCGCTGCTGCAGCGTCACCCGCAGCCAGCGCGCCATGGCCGGGCGAGATAGAGGAAAGTCCTGCTCCTTAGTGGTCGCTTGCAGAGCGTAATCGCCCAGAGTGCTGTAGCCGGAATCCGGGCCTTGCGTGGAGCCCTCAACCCGCACCGCTTGCGCGACGTTGGGCACGTCTTTCTCGTCCCATCCATTCCATGGTTGAAACCCCAGAGCATCAATTTCCGCCCGCGCGGCAAATTCGAAGACAAGCACGTATGGGCCTGGCGCACCGCTCTTGGAGCGCCAGGGGTAGCGGTGGGTGAGGGCGTTCGGCCCCCAGCCGCCCGAGGTTGTCGATGATGGTGGCCACTCGCGCGTGATTGTGCCCGCCGACATCGCAATCAGGTTCACCGGGGCGGTGGGAGCAGGCTGCGAGTTTGTGCCGGCCCCGGTCGGTGCCGCGCCAGACGGTGCCGCTGTCGGCGAAGCCGTGGGGTTGGGCGCAACCGCAGAAGGGCTCAGCGATCCCCGCCGGAGGCATCGCGGCGGTCCCGGCTGAGCCGCTCCCCGCCTCACGCTTCGCGTCACCCCCGGAGGATCGCTTGCAGCTTGAAGTCAACGCGAGCGTCAAATATGCAAGCGCGATGGAAACACAAAGAAACAATCGCTGGGTCATGAACTGGTCACCTAGGGTTGATCTCTCGCGCTTGATCTTCCCGTCTCTGGCACGGTTAAAGCCCTCTAATTCGGAATCTCCTTTTTGACTTCAAAAACGCGGACAATCATAGGCCCATCTCGCCGTTCACGATACTGTGAAAAGATTTTCATCTGGAGTGCAACGAATCGGTATACGATCCGCACCAGCACCGCCGAAAATTGCCCGATATTCCGCCACTTTTGCAACACCTCTCGTTACTCCAACTCGCTGTAGACAGACTTCGCTGCCGACCTGACCACCATCTATCTATCCCGTCGGTACCGGCAGTAGCGCGATCCGACCCAGCATCGCCCCGAACCGCCGCCGCGTCAGATGTCCTTCCGCCAGCAATAGCCAGTAGTAACGCGCATGTTTGACCAACCGTCCTCCGGTCTTCACCAGTCGTTGCTGCAAGCTGGTCAGGGACCAGTTCTCAATCCCTCTCGGCAAACCCAGACGCCGCCACAAATTCCCCAGATTGTAGGCCAGCAGGCTCAGCGCCAGCCGCACTTGGTTCGAGCGGAACCGATGGCAAGAGAGCCGCGTCATCTTCACCGCCTGCTTCCCCTCCTTGATCCACTGCTCCACCGTCCCGCGCTTGTTATAGAACCGCACCACCGCCCGACTTGGCGTCTCCAGATTGGTCACGATGAACCCCACTCGCGGGAACAACTCCCCAGCATGGAACTCCACCTTCGCCACTACTCGTCGTGCGGTCTTCCAACTGGCGGCTTGGTAGAGAAAGCCCTTGTACCACACGATGGGTTTGTGACTGGGCCGCCCCACCGGGCGCGTCAGCAGTTCCTCGATGTCTCGCTCCAGACCAGCGTTGGCCGGAAGCCGAATCGCATATTTCACTCCCCGTTCTTCCAGCGCTTCGTAGATCTCCGGTTTGGCAAACGCGGCATCGGCTCGAAACACCACTTCCTTCCCCACTCCCTGTTGGCGCTCGATTTCCGGCAGAAGCACTTCTTCCCAGTCCTCGGCACTGTGTACGTTGCCGGGCCGCAGCTTCGCTCCCAGACAGTCTCCCTCCCCGTTGAACAGCAGCAGCGGGTGATAGCAGGTCGATTCAAAATGCCCGTTGTAGGCACTCTGCTCCTGTTCTCCGTAGACCGGGATTTCCGTGCTGTCCATATCCAGCACCACCCGCTGGAGGGAATCCATGGCCTCCGCCTTCGCCAGCAGTTCCCGATTGATTCGGCTCAGACCTTCCAGGTTCTCGTCTTGGCTCAGCACCTCGGTCTCGAACCAATGCAGGCGCGAAGGCAACGCTGCCCCGCGCTCCCAGATCTTCTCCGAGCCGATCAAGCGGAAGGTCGGATCTTGCGACAGCCGCTCCGCATCGTTCACATCTTCGTATCCTGCCAAGCGACTGTAGATGGACTGTCGCAGCAGATCCGGGAGCGGCAACTGCGTGTTCTTTCCCCGCCGACCGTCCATGATGTTTTCCATGATGAGCGCACTCAATCCCAAACGTTCATCCAACTCGCGCACCAAAAGCAGACCACTGTCGGAGGTGACGCGAGAACCTTGGAAATCAACTTTCAAAAAAGGATTAAACGAGAGCTGCAAGGGCTGATTTTGTTTCTCACCCACTGGGTCGAGCCTCCGTAGAGTTCGTTTTGCGCTCAAAGCCGTATGGATACTGGCGTTGGCGCCATCATAAAGTGATTTACGCTAGATTCAAAAAGGAAATGTGAGTTTCTGTTGTTTCGCTCACTCTTCCATCGTCGCGTTAATTTTCCTGGATTTCTCTTCCACGCCGCGCGCCAGTTTCTCTTTGTGCGCTGCCAGTTTCTTCGCGATCGCAGCATCCGCGAGGGCCAGTATCTGTGCCGCCAAAATTCCTGCATTCGTCGCGCCGGACTTGCCGATGGCGACGGTGGCTACCGGAATACCTGCGGGCATTTGCACTGTCGCCAGCAGGGAATCCATGCCCTGCAGGGAAGTGGAGGGAATCGGGACGCCGATGACCGGCAAGGTTGTGTGCGCTGCGATCACGCCCGCCAGGTGCGCCGCTCCGCCCGCGCCCGCGATGATCACGCGAATGCCACGTCCCGCGGCCTTGCGAGCGTAATCTGCCGTACGATCGGGCGAGCGATGGGCGGAAGTTACGTCCATCTCATACGCAATCCCGAATTCATCGAGAGCTTTCCCGGCTTCGCGCATGACCTCCAGGTCGGAGTCACTGCCCATTACGATCGAAACGAGTGGCTTGCTCATGAGTGCGGTTGCTTCCATTGCCCTCATTCTCGCCTGATGCGCGAGTGCTTCGGCTTCGGTGGGGAACGCGGCACGATGTCTCCGACCGTTGGCATCGCGCCAGTCGGCCATGAATTTGCCGCACCTTTTCAGCATGGGTTGCCCCTCCTGCGGGGTTGTGGGTTAGGTTTCTACTTGGCGATTGGACACTTGCGAAGACTCCACCTCCTATGAAGTGAGAACTCGGTCGTCCCTCCGGGACTTGAGTCATTTCTTCCACTCTTCCCAGCGCTGAAGCGCTGGGCTAAGCTGGATCGCCCCTCCGGGGCTGGGTTGCTATGCCGCTAACTCTCAGGACAGGATGCTAGTTCTTCTTCAGCGCTCTCGCCGCAATATCCTTGCGATAGTGCGCACCCTCGAAGCCGATCTTCGCGCAAGCCTCATAGGCGCGCTGCACGGCCGCTTGCAACTCGGCAGCCCGTGCCGTTACCCCGAGCACGCGTCCGCCGGAAGTATAGAAAGCCTCGTCACGTTTCGAGGTGCCGGCATGGAAGACTTTTACGCCGTCCAACTTCGCCGCATCCTCCAGGCCGGTGATTTTCTTACCCGCCGCGTAGGCCCCCGGATAACCGCCCGAAGCCATCACCACGCACACCGCCGCATCGTTCGACCACTTGAAATCGCCGTCGCTGGTGCGGCCGTCGATCGACGCTTCCATCGCCTCGACCAGGTCGCTTTCGAGGCGCATAAGAATGGGCTGCGTCTCCGGATCGCCGAAGCGACAATTGAATTCGAGCACCACGGGGCCGCGCGCGGTCATCATCAGGCCACAATAGAGAACGCCTTTATACTCCGCGCCTTCGGCCTTCATGCCGGCGACAACGGGCCGCACGATGTGGACGAGCAGCCAGTCACGCATCTGGTCATCGACGATGGTCCGCGTCGTGTATGCGCCCATGCCACCGGTGTTGGGGCCAGTGTCGCCGTCACCGGCGCGCTTGTGATCCTGCGCAGCGACCAGCGGCGCCACGCGCTCGCCGTCGCTCACGACCAGAAACGAGAGTTCGTCGCCTTCGAGAAACTCTTCCAGCACCACACGCGATCCGGCTTCACCCAGCATCTTGCCGCTGAGCATTTCATTCGCGACCGTCGAGGCCTCGTCCTTGGTCTTGGCGATGACCACGCCCTTGCCGGCAGCCAGTCCGTCGGCCTTCACCACGATCGGAGCATGGAAGTGCGGCAGCGCATCGCGCACCTGTTCCGAAGAATCGCAGATCGCATAGTGCGCCGTGGGAATGCGGTGGCGTTGCAGGAATTCCTTGGCAAAGCTCTTGCTGGTTTCGAGTTGTGCGGCGGCTCGAGTTGGGCCGAATGTGCGCCAGCCTCGCCGCGTGAATTCGTCCACCAGGCCGAGCATCAGAGGCAATTCGGGCCCCACGATGGTGAGGTCGGGCTGGATCTGATTCGCGAGCGCGATCATTGCGTCGAGGCTCTTTACATCTACCGCGATACACTCCGCCTCGTCCGCGATCCCGCCGTTGCCCGGCGCGCAGTAGATTTTCGTGACCCGCGGCGACTGCCGGAGCTTCCAGACCAAAGCGTGCTCGCGTCCGCCGCTGCCGATGACGAGGATCTTCATAGTCCAGACAATTAAGGGTAGGGGCGGGAGCAGATGATGTCAAACGGGGCGGAGGCTACTGGCGAGAAAATAATTCTGTGCTGCTGAGCTGCGAGCTACGAGCTTCGAGCAAACCGGAGCCCCGCCGATCGTAGCCCGAAGCTCGGGGCCTTGTGATTCTGAATTATTCCAATACCAAAAGGTCGCAATTAACCGTGCTTAACGGTTCGCCGTATAATCGGTTCACGTGATCACAGTTTCCAAAGAGGACTACCTTAAAGCGATTCTCGGGGCCGAGAGCGAGGGGGAAACGGTCATTTCGGCGACGCTCGCGCACTGGCTCAAAGTTTCGCCCCCGGCCGTAACCATGGCTGTGCGCCGGCTGAAGAAAGACGGCCTGGTGCGGGTGAATGCCGACGGACGCGTTCGTCTGACCGCTGCCGGACGAAAGATTGCCCGCAAGCTGACGGTTCGCCACCACCTAATCGAGCGCATGCTGTCCGAAATTTTTGGAATGGAATGGTACAAGGTGCACGACGAGGCAGAACGCTTGGAACACGCTGTCTCGCCGGATTTCGAGGCCAGGCTGTTCGCTAAACTTGGGCGTGGAGTCGCGTGCCCGCACGGCAATCTAACTGAACTGGAGAGTCCCGGCAGCCGGCGTCGTCGCGGCCTGCTGCTGCTGGCTCAGGCCGAACCAGGAAAGAATTTTCAGGTGAGCGGTATCTATGAACGCGATCGCCGGCTGCTGGAGTTTCTTGAACAGCGCGGCATCCGCCCTGGAGCCAAAGTTCATGTCGCGCATCGCAATTACGACCACACGCTGACGCTGACCACTGGTGCCGGGCGGGTTTCGCTGGGCGTATCGGCTGCTGAAAGGGTCTGGGTTAAAGCGGTGGATGGGAAAGCTTTCTCCAAAGGGTGACCCGCTCGGCGCTCCGCAAATTGCTTCCCTAGCATTCGAAAATCCAAAACGCCACAGCGGGCCCAGCCCCTGAAGAGTGTGCGTGAGGACTGGGTCGTCCCTCCGGGACTTGACGCTTTCCTTCCACTTTTCCCAGCGCTGAAGCGCTGGGCTAAACTGGTTCGCCCCTGACGGGGCTGGAGTTTCCTGTGTTTCGTTCCGAATTCAAATCCATAGGTCCTTCGCTTCGCTCAGGATGACAGTGTGGATTTATGGCTGGAATTTGCGGGACACTGTCCTGGTCACAAAAGTAATTAACCATAGTTTATATCCTGATGTATACTTGCGCTAATTATCCAGCGGGCGGCATTGGCCCGTTGTCCCTTTCGTGCTGCATTGGTGGGATGAACGAACCATTGAATGAAGGAACCAAAGACAGCATCGGAGCCGCGAGGGGAAACCGTACCCCGATCCAACGTGCTTAACGATCAGCGAACGTCTGACGCTGCCGTTGTCATCACGCATGAGGACATCGATCGAGCGCACGACCGCGAACGGGTTTCGGAGGTGCGGGCGCGGCCCGGATTCCGGCCACGGGTGCGGTTGTTCTGGTTGCTCATTGGGCCCGGCATCCTCGTGATGCTCGGAGAGAACGATGGGCCGAGCATGCTGTCCTACGCGGCGACTGGGGCTCGGTTCGGCATCGGTTTTTTCGTGCCGTTCGTTGCGCTCACATTCCTCATGGCTTGCGTAGTCCAGGAAATGACCGTGCGTTTAGGCGCGGCCACACATCGGGGACACGCGGAGTTGATCTTCGATCGCTTTGGTCCGTTCTGGGGTTGGTTCTCGATGGTCGACCTCATGGTGGGCA
The DNA here is from genome assembly GCA_050014475.1 of Terriglobales bacterium. Classification (GTDB taxonomy): domain Bacteria; phylum Acidobacteriota; class Terriglobia; order Terriglobales; family Acidobacteriaceae; genus Acidiflorens. Next base: position 27,836 of record JBEKDG010000013.1, read on the forward strand.
ATTTTCTGACGCTGGTCACGGAGTTCATCGCGATCCGCGCGGGGCTGGGATTCTTCGGAGTGCGGCCGGCGGTTGCGGTCCTTGGCGCACTGTTGGTGCTCTCCGTCGCGCTCATGACGCACCGGTACTGGACTTGGGAGCGGATCATTTTAGGCGCCGCCATGTTCAACCTGGTGTTTGTGCCGGTAGCGTTGCTGACCCATCCGCACTGGGGGACGGTGGGCCGCGCATTGGTGACTTGGAGACCGCTGCCCGGCGGGATCACGCAGGAGACGGTTCTGATCCTGCTGGCCGATATCGGAGCGACGGTGACTCCGTGGATGCTGTTTTTTCAGCAAAGCGCGATTGCCGATAAGGGTCTCACCACGCGCGACATCCGCTTCGGGCGCGTGGACACGGTACTGGGAGCGGCTTTGGCGACAATCGCCGCGCTGGCGACGATGCTGGCGACGGCTCCGCTGTTCATGCACCACATGTCGACAGCGAACTTCGAAGCCGCAGAATTCGCCCAGGCATTGCAGCCGTTTGTTGGACACTGGGGAGCGGCGCTTTTCGCGCTAGGCATATTCGAGGCAGGGATGGTCGCGGCAATTACCATTTCGACTTCATCCGCGTATGCCTTCGGAGAAGTTGCGCGGCGCCCGCACAGTTTGAATCTCCCCTTCAGGCAGGGGAGGTCGTTCTATCTCGTTCTGCTGGTCGAAGCGGTTGCCGCTGCGGGGCTGGTCTTGATTCCGGGAATTCCGCTCGTATACATCGTGCTGTTGGTAAATGTGATTGCCGTCCTGGCCATGCCTCCGGCGCTTCTTTTCCTGTACATGCTGGTGAACGATCATGAAATCATGGGCGCGCTGGTCAGTCCGCTGTGGGCGAATGTGCTGGCTCTGGGGGTCGTGACCGTACTGATCGGCGCCGGCCTCTTGTTTGGGATCAGCGTGATCGCGCCCAATGCGCTGGCGTTTGTTGGAGGCAGGTAGATGGAAAAACAATTTGATTCCGCACCCGGCGCTGAAGTGAGCCGCGAAGAGCTCACCTCGGTGATGACAGCGCTGGAGCCTGACCAGATCATTTTCACCAAGGAGCACCATCATTGTCCTCGACGGCAGCTCACTCAGACCGAGATGCTTCTGTTCTGGGCGCTGAGGATTTACCTGGTCTTCATGGTCGGCGTGGTTGTCTATCAGATTTGGACAAGCGTGCGGTAGGAGCTTGTTGAGCGAAGGCAACGAAGGATCCGCAGTTTTCGCCGATTTCTGACAAACTGCAGATCCCTCGCTTCGCTCGGGATGACAATTCCTGAAGTTTTCAGCAAGGTCCCAATAGGTCCCCAAACGAATTACACTATTAGTTCCGAGTCCGCATTGCGCCCCGGTGCTGTGCCGGAGCTTATATTCAAGGAAGGCCATCATGTCGTCGAATAGCTTTGGCGCTCGCGCAACTTTTAAGGTCGGCAACAAAGAATACGAGCTCTACCGGCTCGACGCTCTCGACAAGCAGGGCATCTCCACCCGGCACCTGCCGTTTTCGCTGCGCATTTTGCTGGAGAATCTGCTCCGTACAGAAGACGGGCGGAACGTGACGAAGGACGAAATTCGCGCGCTCGCGGCGTGGAACAAGAATTCGAAGCCGGAAAAAGAAATCGCCTTCACCCCCAGCCGCGTGCTGCTGCAGGATTTCACCGGCGTCCCCGCGGTTGTGGATCTTGCCGCCATGCGCGACGCCATGAAGCGCCTGGGGGGCGACGCCAAGCTGATCAATCCTCTGCAACCCGCCGAACTGGTCATCGATCACTCGGTGCAGGTCGATGAATTCGGTTCGCCCAATGCTTTCGACGTGAACGCGCTGCTTGAATTCCAACGGAACAAAGAGCGCTACGCGTTTCTGCGCTGGGGACAGACCGGCTTCCGCAATCTTGCCATCGTGCCGCCGGACACAGGCATTGTCCACCAGGTCAACCTTGAGTATCTTGCGCGCGTGGTTTTTGTGCACGAAGAAGGCGGAAAGCGCACCGCGTATCCCGATACGCTCGTCGGCACCGACTCGCACACCACCATGGTCAACGGACTTGGCGTGCTGGGCTGGGGCGTGGGCGGCATCGAAGCCGAGGCCGCCATGCTGGGACAGCCCGTCTCCATGCTGATTCCGCTGGTGGTTGGCGTGAAACTCACCGGACGCCTGCGCGAAGGCGCGACGGCAACCGATCTTGTTCTTACCATCACCGAGAAGCTGCGCAAGCACGGTGTTGTCGGCAAGTTTGTCGAATACTTCGGGCCCGGGTTGCAAGACCTGCCACTCGCCGATCGCGCGACGATCGCGAACATGGCTCCCGAATACGGCGCTACATGCGGCATCTTCCCGATCGACAAAGAAAGCCTGCGTTACCTGAAACTCACCGGCCGCAGTGACGAGCAGATCGCGCTGGTCGAAGCTTACGCGCGCGAGCAGGGACTTTTTCACGATACCAACACGCCCGAAGCGGAATACTCCGAGCTGCTGAGTCTTGATCTTGCCACCGTCGAATCGAGTCTGGCCGGACCGAAGCGCCCGCAGGATCGAGTGGTGTTGTCGAAAGCGGGGGAATCGTTCGAGAAAGCGTTGCCTGGCTTGATCAAGACCACGAAAGGCGAGGCGAAAACTCCCGCCAACGGGCACCTGCATCACGGCAGCGTGGTGATTGCGGCGATCACCAGTTGCACGAACACGTCGAACCCGTCGGTGCTTATCGCCGCTGGGCTGCTGGCGAAAAAAGCGGTGGAACGCGGTCTCGAAGTGCCGGCATGGGTGAAAACGTCGCTCGCTCCCGGATCGAAAGTGGTGCGCGACTATCTCGAAAAAGCCGGCCTGATGCCGTATCTGGAGAAGCTGAAGTTCCACATCGTCGGCTACGGCTGCACCACGTGCATCGGAAACTCCGGCCCGCTGCCGGTTGAAGTTTCGAAAGAGATCGACGAAAACAATCTGGTCGTCGCCTCGGTGCTTTCCGGCAATCGCAACTTTGAGGGCCGCATCAATTCCGAGGTCCGCGCCAACTACCTGATGTCGCCGCCGCTGGTGGTGGCCTTTGCTCTTGCCGGGCGCATCGACGTTGATCTGCGCAAAGATCCCGTCGGAAAAGGCAAAGACGGCAAGCCCGTCTACCTCGCCGATATCTGGCCTTCGCAGCAGGAAGTCGAACAGGCGATGGCGAGCGCGATTACATCGGAGATGTTCCGCAAGAGCTACGCCGAGGTGTACTCGGGGGACGAGCGCTGGCGCGGGCTGCCCGTTCCGAAGGGCGAGACTTATGCCTGGGAGAAAGATTCTACCTACATTCGGCAGGCGCCTTACTTCGATGATATGGCGCTCAAACCGTCCGCGGTCGAGGACATCAAGGGCGCGCGCGTGCTGGCCGTGCTCGGCGACAGCGTCACCACGGACCACATCTCGCCCGCGGGGTCCATTAAAAGAGACGGCCCCGCCGGCAAATACCTGATTGCCCATGGCGTGCAACCGGCGGATTTCAATTCCTACGGATCGCGTCGCGGCAATCACGAGGTCATGGTGCGCGGCACGTTCGCCAACGTCCGCCTGCGCAATAAGATGGTGAACACCGAAGGTGGATTCACCCGCCACCTGCCGGATGGGGCGGAGATGTCGATCTTCGACGCGTCTGAAAAGTACCATGCGGAGAAAGTGCCGCTCGTGATTCTCGCGGGCAAGGAATACGGCTCCGGATCTTCGCGTGACTGGGCGGCCAAGGGACCGCGGTTGCTTGGCGTTCGCGCCGTGATTGCGGAAAGCTACGAACGCATTCACCGCTCCAACCTCGTCGGCATGGGCATTCTGCCGCTGCAGTTCCTGCCGGGAGAAAATGCCGAGACGCTGAAGTTGGCCGGCGAAGAAGTCTTCGAGATTGCGGGGATTCGAGAGGTGGTCGAGAAATTTTCTTCCGGCCGCAAGATTATGGTGCGCGTGAAAGGTGGGAAGACGGCGGAATTTCAGGCCGTGGTTCGCATCGACACTCCGCAGGAAGCGCTGTACTACGCCAATGGAGGCATACTCCAGTACGTGCTGCGGCAACTGCTGGCGGGAAAAACCCAACCAGAAGCGGTTACGGCTTAGCTCAGCCCCTAAAGGGGCTTCTGATTTCGAAGACGTTCGGCATCGCTAAAGCGATGCCCTGATACGAAACCGAAAGGGATGCCCAGATACAAACCTGAGTTTTCAGGGGCCTGTGCCGAGCTGCGCTCGGCTGGACGGCCGGGGGCGGCCGTCCCTACGTGTAACATGTCCCCACGTGTCACGTGCTCGCTGCGTGCTAATCTCAAATTCCCATGTCCGTCGCAGCCCAATACATTCCTGCTGCCTATAGCCTGACCGCATTCGGCGTGTGGGGTGCCAGCGATTTTCTGGGTGGTGTGGGTGCACGGCGCGCGAACGCGTTCCTGTTCACGGCCATCGTGCACATCAGCGGCTTGGTCGTGGTCGGCGCTCTTGCGCTGATGACGCACGCGCCATTTCCGGGAAATGCGAGCCTGGTTTGGGCACTGATCGCCGGGTCGGTCGGGGGTCTGGCGCTGGCCTTGTTCTATCGGTCATTGGCCAGCGGAAATATGGGACTGGTCGCGCCGGTGGCGGCCGTTCTCGGCGCGGCGATTCCTACAATCGTGACCGCCTTCACGGAGGGCTTTCCGGGCTACCGGCACGTGCTTGGTTTTATTCTCGCTGGAATCGGCGTCTGGCTCATCTCGCGGACCGAAACTGGCGTTGGCCGTCCCGAAGGCTTAGGCATGGCGGTGCTGGCCGGAATCGGCTTCGCTGGGTTTTATCTCTGTATCCACCAGGCGGGCAATGCCTCTGCATTGTGGGTCGCCGCCTGCTCGCGGTCCGCTTCCTTGCTGGTCACGGGAGCGATTGTTCTGTTCGGAAGACATCTCCGCGCGGTGCCCACGCCGGTGTTGGCGATTGCCATGGTTGCCGGAATCCTCGACATCACCGGCAGCGCCGTCTTCATCCGCGCGGCTCAAATCGGACGCCTGGACGACGCGGTCGTGCTTAGCTCGCTCTATCCCGCCGTTACGGTTTTGCTCGCTCGCATCTTTCTACACGAGCACTTCAGCCGCGCCCGTACCATCGGGATGGTCGCCGCTCTTGCGGCCGTGCCCATGATCGCGGGGTAAAAAAAGTGGATGGTGGATAGTTGTTGGTGGCGGCGTTCTTGCTGGACCACTATCCACTATTCACTATCCACTGCTACTCTGACTTCGTGGCTCTGCTCGAAGTCCGCAACCTGACTAAGATTTTCGATCTCGCCGAATCTCCGTTCGGCAGCCGCCGCTCGGGCGAAGTGCGCGCCGTAGACGACGTCTCCCTCGACATCCACGAAGGCGAAACGCTCGGCTTGGTTGGCGAATCCGGCTCCGGCAAAAGCACGCTTGGACGGCTCATCCTCCGCCTCATCGAGCCGACTTCGGGCGCCATCTTTTTCGATGGCATCGATCTGCTGAGGGCGAATGGCTCCGAATTGCGCCGTCTTCGCCGCGACATGCAGATCATCTTCCAGGACCCGTTCGGTTCGCTCGACCCGCGCTTCCGCGTGGAGGACGTGATCGCCGAGCCGCTGATTCTTCATCAGAAAATCGTTGACCAGAAGATCAGGGACGAAAGTCTCAGCCGCGATACCCGCCGCCAGCGTGTGCGGGAACTTTTGCGTGCGGTGGGAATGGATGAGTCCGCCATGCCCCGTTACCCGCACGAGTTTTCCGGTGGCCAGCGCCAGCGCATCGGGATTGCCCGCGCTCTTGCCCTGCGGCCGAAGTTTATCGTCGCCGATGAACCGGTTTCGGCTCTCGACGTTAGCGTCGGCGCCCAGATCGTGAATCTTCTGCTGCAACTGCAACGCGATTTCGGCCTCACCTATTTGTTCATCTCGCACTCCATGCCGGTCGTTCGCTATCTCTCGACCTGCATTGCGGTGATGTATCGCGGCAAGATCGTCGAGATCGGAAGCACGGAGCAGATCACTGCCCAACCGCAGCACGCTTACACGCGCAAACTGCTGGCGGCCACGCCGGAGATGGCGGCGTCGTGATTTGGGGTTTTGTGCGGGGACGGGGCTGTGTCCCGTCCCTGCGGGGCGGAGCCCCGCAGCCACACAGTCGCACGGTTGTCCTGGTGGCACGAACCCGACTAGAATGCGCTTGTTCAAGGAGCAGATATGGCCGCAGCAGCAGTCGTGCCTCCTCAGGAACCAGCGCCGCTGTCGGAAGGACAGCGCCTCGTCAACACTTTTTTTGCGCCCAGCAAGACTTTCACGGACCTGCGGCGGAGCGCCAGTTGGTGGCTTCCATTTCTGATCTCTGCGATCGTTTCGGTCATGTTTGTTTACGTCGTCGATCAGAAAGTCGGCTTCCGCAAGGCGATGGAGAATCAGATTCGAATTCAACCCAAACAAGCCGAGCGCATGGATCGCTTGCCGGCCGATCAGCGTGAGAAGGTCATGCAGCAGCAGACCGGATTCTGGAGAGTCTTCTCCTTTGCATCTCCTTTGGTCGGCCTGCTCTTCTACCTCATCATTGCCGCCGTGCTGTTTGCAACATTCAAATTTGCCGCGAGTGCAGATATCCGATTCAAAACCATGTACGCTCTCGTGGTTTTCGCCTGGTTGCCTGCGATATTTGTGTCATTACTGGCGATTGTTTCACTGCTCGCGGGGGCCAGCAGCGATGGATTCTTGATTCAGAGTCCTGCCGCGACCAATCTGGGAATCATTGTGGATCCGGCTTCCTCCCCTGTGCTGTACGCCCTGCTGAGTTCGGTGGATGTTTTTACCATCTGGAGTCTGATATTGATGGCCATCGGGGTGACTTGCATCAGCAAAGTGAAGCGTGGAACGGCGTACGCTGTGGTGTTTGGCTGGTTCGGTTTGTGGGTGCTGATTAAGATAGGTCTTGCTGCTGCTTCTTCCTGAGGTGTGACAAAAGTCACAGCGCGCAGAAGACGTTTGCTCTATCCTTTACGGTCTCCTCATCGGGAGGATTTATGCGCCCTATTCTCTTGCTCTCCGTTGTTCTAGGCGCGGGGACAGGTTCTCTCCTGTGCGCGCAATCCGCGAACCCAGCTGCGTCCTGCATGGAATGCCACAGCAAGCAGACGCCCAACATCGTCACCGACTGGAAGCTGAGCAAGCACAGCCAGATGGAAGTGACCTGCGTGGCCTGCCACGGCGATCAGCACCAGTCGGCGAGCGACGTGTCGAAGGTGAAAATTCCAACGCCCGAAACCTGCGCCCAGTGCCACGCGACGCAGGTCGAGCAGTACAGGCACGGCAAGCACTCGAAAGCGTGGGCGGCCATGCTCGCGATGCCGACGATTCACTGGCAACCGATGGCGCTCATCGAGGGCCAGAAAGGTTGCGGCGGCTGTCACAAGATCGGCGAGAAGCCGGTGGAGGAAATCGCCAAGCTGCGGCAGCACGGCAGCGAGTTCGGCTCCGCCTCCTGCGATTCCTGCCACACGCGCCACACTTTCTCGGTCGAAGAAGCCAAGTCGCCACAAGCCTGCGCGACCTGCCACATGGGATTCGACCATCCGCAGTGGGAGATGTATTCGTCGTCGAAGCACGGCGTGCGGACCGATCTGAAGCAGCGCGGAATTTTGCCCGCCGGAGCGGCTGCGCCAACCTGCCAGACCTGTCACATGCAGAATGGCGATCACGGCGTGCGCACGGCCTGGGGATTCCTTGCGGTTCGTCTGCCGCTGCCGGAAAACAAGCAGTGGGCCGCGGATCGCGCCACCGTGCTGCAGGCTCTCGGTGTGCTCGATCCCGACGGCAAGCCGACCGCGCTGGTGGCGACGGTGAAAGCCGCCGACCTGGCGCGTCTGACGCAGGAAGACTGGCAGGGCGAGCGCGACAAGATGCTGAAGACCTGCAACCAGTGCCACTCCGGCAACTTTGCCAGGCAGCAACTGGAAGCGGGCGATGACATGATCAAGAACGCCGACCACCTGATGGCCGAAGCGATCAAGATCGTGGCTGGTCTATATAAAGACGGCGTTCTAGCGCAGCCGAAAAACTATGCTTATCCGTTCCCGAACCTGCTGACGTTCCACGATGCGCCGACGGTGATCGAGCAGAAACTGTTCGTGATGTACCTGGAGCACCGCATGCGCACGTTCCAGGGCACGTTCCACGGCAGTCCGGATTATGCGCTCTGGTATGGATGGAGCGAGATGCAGCGCGACCTGACGGAGATCCGGGAACTGGCGGAGCAGATGCGGCGGGAGAAGAAGACCGGGCCGACGTTGAAACCAGCGGCCGTTCTCAAACCCGCCAGCACCAAGCAATAGACAATCCGATGGAGCGACGGGCGTCCCTTCGGCTGCGCTCAGGGCAAGCTCTCGCCCGTCCTTCCTTCTCCATTTACAATTACCGCGCGCATGCATACCGCAGACGTCGTTCTCATCGGCGGAGGGATTGTCGGCTCCAGCATTGCCTACCACCTTGTCGCGGCCGGCTGCAAGAGCGTTCTCGTGATTGAGCGCGAGACCTCGCAGGGCAAGGGATCCACGGGCAAGAGCATGGGCGGCGTGCGGGCACAGTTTTCTACGCCGGTCAACATCCAGATGTCGCTTTACTCGATCCCCTTCTATGCAAGCTTCGAAGAGCGTCTCGGCTACCCTTGCGACTACCGCCCCCAGGGGTACCTTTTTTGCGCGACCAACGAAAAGCACATGGCCTACCTGCGCGCCAACTACGAAAAGCAGGTTGCCATGGGACTGAAGAATGTGCGTCTCGTCGCCGGCGACGAGATCCGCGGCCAGTTCCCGCAACTCCGCGGCGATGACATCGTTGGCGGCAGCTTCTGCTCCACCGACGGCTTCGTCGATCCTTACAGCGCCATGATCGGGTTCATGACCTGGGCAAGCGATCACGGCGCCGCGCTGTGGAAGAACGCTGGCGTAACTGGAATCACGCGCAACGCTACTAAGCACGGCGGGAGCTTCGAGGTTGCGACCACGCGCGATACGGTCTCGACGCGCACGGTCGTTAACTGCGCGGGAGCATGGGCTGCTCCGATCGCGAAGATGGCCGGCATCGATCTTCCCGTCGAACCTTTGCGCCGCATGCTGGTTCCGACCGAACCGTTTGATCAATTTCCGCACACCGCGCCCATGATCATCGACATGTCCACCGGCTTCCACTTCCGCCCGGAAAGCCGCGGATTCCTGCTGGCGTGGAACGATCCGGAAGAAACGCCCGGCTACAAAACCGATTTCGAAGCGAGCTTCATCGAGAAGATCCTGACCCGCGCCGCGGATCGCGTGCCCGTGTTCGAAAATGTCGCGGTCGATCCCAAGCGAGCCTGGGCGGGTTTCTATGAAATGACGCCGGACCATCACCCGATTCTCGGCGAATCGCCCGAAGTCCCCGGCTTCTTCTTCGCCAACGGCTTCAGCGGGCACGGCGTGATGCATTCGCCCGCAACCGGAAAAATTCTGAGCGATTTGATTCTGACCGGGAAGACCGATTTGATCGACGCGTCTCTGCTGAACTTCTCGCGCTTCGCGGAGGGGCGGATGATTCACGAGACGGCGGTGCTGTAGATCGGCAGCGCAATCATTTATCATGGCTGCGGAAAGAAGCTGACCACAGGGGACACAGAGGCGCACAGGGGACACCTGGGAATTTCCCCAGTGTTCCCCAGTGTCCCCTGTGGTTAAGGTTCTAGAACTGGTCTCATACATGATTCTCAGGGGCGTGATGTGCGGCCCTCAGGGGCTAAAGCCCGCATGTTTTGTGAGTCTGAGTGGCACGGCTGAAGCCGTGCCCTACCCAGAACCTATCCAGAATTATTTATGAAACCAGCTCTAGCAAACAAAATGGCGCAGGAACTCAACTACTGGCTCACCACCGTTCAGATGCCCACTTCCCCGGCGCAGCCGTTGCCGGAGAGCGCCGACGTTGCCATCATCGGCGCCGGATTCACCGGGCTCTCGGCCGCGCTCTCGCTGGCCAAACGCGGGGCGAAAGTGGTCGTGCTCGAATCGGAAACCATCGGCTGGGGAGCGAGTTCGCGCAACGGCGGCATGGTGCTCACCGGGCTGAAACTGGGCGTCAACAAACTCATCTCGATGTATGGACGCGAGCTGACGCGCCGCATGTACGCCGCGTCGCTTGAGACCATCGACTCGGTCGAGCGTATCGTAAAAGGGGAAAATATCGCCTGCGATTTCGCCCGCACTGGACACCTCGAAGTCGCCTGCAAGCAGGCACATTTCGATGACTACGCCCGTCAGGTTGAAGTGATCGCCCGCGAATTCAACCACCAGCTGCGCGTCGTGCGCCGCGACCAACTCCGCAGCGAAATCGGTTCCGACATTTATTACGGGGGCATGGTTGACGAAATCTCAGTCGGCCTCAATCCCGCGCGGTACGTTGCCGGGCTCGGCGCAGCCGCCATGCGCGCCGGCGCCCAGATCTGCGAGCGCACACGACTGCGGAACATCCAGCGCGAATTGCGTAACGGTGCGCCTGGTTTCAGGCTTAACAGCTCTCGTGGCGCGATTTGGGCGCGCAACGTGCTGGTCGGAACCAGCGGATACACCGGCGCCGCGACCCCCGCGCTGCGGAAGAAAATCATCCCCATAGGATCCTTCATCATCACCACCGAAGTTCTTCCCGAAGCGCTGGCCCACGAACTGAGCCCGCGCAACCGTCAGATCTACGATTCCAAAAACTATCTTTATTACTACCGCCTCACCCCCGACAACCGCATGTTGTTTGGTGGCCGCGCCGCGTTTTTCCCGGAGACCGATCAGACCATCCGCAAGAGCGCCGAAATTCTGCGGCTGGGAATGATCGACGTCTATCCGCAACTGCGCGACACCAAAGTCGAGTACGTCTGGGGCGGTACGCTCGATTTTTGCTTTGACATCATGCCGCACGCTGGGCAGATTGATGGCATTTATTTTGCCGTCGGATATGCGGGACACGGTGTGGCAATGGCGACTTATCAAGGGCAGAAAATGGCCGAATGGATCGCGGTGGGGAAGACCGACAATCCGTTTGCGGAGATTCCGTTCCCGGGTGCGCCGCTCGGGCTCTACGACGGCAAGCCGTGGTTCTTGCCGTTCGCCGGGGCGTACTACAAAATGCTCGACTGGGTCTCGTAAGCGCTTAGCGATGTACCCTGTGACCCCTGTGTCCTCGGTGGTAAAGATTTTTTAACCACAGGGGACACAGAGGAGCACAGGGGGAACCACGGAATACCGGAGAAGCCTCATGTCCATGTTTGGCCTTATCGAATACGCCGACGCCAGCCCCGAAGTGCGCGCCATCTACGACGACATCATGGCCACGCGCAAAACCGACTGGATCAATAATTTCTGGAAGGCGATCGCGCACGATCCGGTGATGCTCAAGCGCACTTGGGAAGACATCAAGCAGATCATGGCTCCCGGAGCGCTCGACCCGCTCACCAAAGAAATGATCTACGTTACCGTTTCGGTCACCAACCAGTGCGAGTACTGCATCGCTTCGCATACCGCCTCGGCGAAAAATAAGGGCATGACCGACGCCCAGTTCAAAGAGTTGATGTCCGTGGTCGGCATGGCGAACGAAACCAATCGCCTGGTCGCGGGATACCAGGTGGAAGTTGACGACCGCTTCAAACCGCAAACCGGCAAATGACGCGCAAGCGACGGGTTGCTTCGCGTGGCTGTTGATAGCGCGCTTTTCACGAAGTTCTATAATCGCTGGATACGAATCAGGACGCGAATCATTGGACGCGAATCACGAGCGCGCTCGAAAGAGGTAAGGCATGGCCGAGATGACGGTGACTCCAGTTGCAACCCACGGTTTCTTCCTGGACGGGAAGTGGCTGGAAGAGGGTGACATCGTCGATGTGCGCGCGCCTTACGACGGTGCCCTCATCGCGCATGTCCACCAGGGACGCCGCGAGCACGCGGAAGCGGCCATTGCCGCCGCGGTCAAGGCGTTCGGAACGACGCGGCGACTGCCCGCCTTCGAACGCCAACGAGTTCTGCGCCAGATTGCGATCGGCATTCACGATCGCAAAGAAGAATTTTCCCGCACGATTGCGCTGGAAGCGGGCAAGCCGATCAAGAGCGCTCGCAGCGAAGTTGACCGCGCGGTCTTTACATTCAACATCGCCGCCGAAGAGACGGTTCGCAGCTACGGCGAATATTTGCCGTTGGATTGGCAGCAGTCAACGGCCGGGCGTTGGGGCATCGTCAAACGTTTTCCCCTCGGCCCCATCGCGGGTATTACGCCTTTCAATTTTCCCTTGAACCTAGTCGCCCACAAAGTCGCGCCGGCCATTGCCGCCGGCTGTTCCATGGTGCTCAAGCCCGCGCCCGAAACGCCGCTCACCGCGCTGCTGCTGGCTGAAGTTATTCAGCAAGCGGGATGGCCGGATGGCGGATTCAACGCGGTTTTGCTCGCCAATGGAGATTCCGGTCTGCTGGTCACCGATGAGCGCATCAAGCTCATCAGCTTCACGGGCAGCGCTGCCGTCGGCTGGGCCATCAAGAACAACGCGGGCAAGAAAAAAGTCGTTCTCGAGCTGGGAGGGAATTCGGGGGTCATCGTCCACAGCGATACCGATCTCGCTTACGCCGCCGACCGCTGCGTCACCGGAGGCTTTGCTTACGCCGGACAGTCCTGCATTTCGGTGCAGCGCATTCTGGTCGAGCACTCCATCTACGGAAAATTCACCGAGCTGTTCCTGGCGGGAGTCGGCAAACTGAAAGTCGGAGATCCGCTCGACGAGTCGAGCGATCTCGGCCCGCTCATCCGCGAAAGCGACGCCATCCGCGCTGCCGACTGGGTGCAGGAGGCGGTTCGCGGCGGTGCGCGCCTGCTCTGCGGCGGCAACCGCAAAGGCTCCTTGTTCGAGCCCACCGTGCTTACCGGCACCAAGCCCAACATGAAAGTGAATTGCCAGGAAATTTTTGCGCCGGTCGTGACCGTCGAACCCTACAACGATTTCGCCTCCGCGCTGAAACAGATCAACAATTCTGCCTTCGGCCTGCAGGCCGGACTTTTCACCCGCGACGCCAAACTCATCTTTCAGGCCTACGACGAACTGGAAGTCGGAGGCTTGATCGCCGGCGACGTGCCCACGTTCCGCGTCGACCACATGCCCTATGGCGGCATTAAAGATTCCGGACTCGGCCGCGAGGGCTTGCGCGACGCGATTCAGGAAATGACGGAACCCAAACTGCTGGTCATGAATCTGCGGTGAAGTTTTGTTTTCGGCTAATTTTCCTGAACCGCATTCACAAATTTGCCATCTAACTGTTATACTCACATGTTTCAGTAACGTGCGTCACAGCAGTACGTGACGTACACCATACGAAGGCGATCGGCCGGGAGCGGCGCAAGCCAATTTCGCAATATCAAAAACTTCACAATCAATGCAGATCTTTCCACGCAGCAGCAATGCCATCGCCCGGGCCTCTATGGTCCTGACCGTTTTTGCCGTGGCCGGGATATTTTGGGCCATGGTGCAGATTGAACGCTCTCCGTACATCACTTATGCCGGCGTCAGGAAGTCGCAGCCCGTCCCGTTTAGCCACAAGCACCACGTCACCGGGCTCGGCATCGACTGCCGCTACTGTCACACCTCGGTCGAGCAATCGAGCTTCGCCGGCATCCCGCCGACCAAGACCTGCATGAACTGCCATGCGCAGATCTGGACCAATGCAGCTTATCTGGAGCCCGTGCGCGAAAGTTTCCGCACAGGCCGCTCACTCGAATGGACGCGCGTCAACCAGTTGCCCAACTACGTATATTTCAATCACAGCATCCACGTGAATAAGGGTGTGGGCTGCAACACCTGCCACGGCCCTGTTGACCAGATGCCGCTGATGTACCAGTACGCGTCGCTGCAGATGGAATTCTGTCTCGACTGCCACCGCGCCCCGGAAAAATATCTGCGCCCGCGCGAACAGGTTTTCAACATGCGCTATGAGGAGCCTTCCACGGACGAGCCCGTCAGGGTGAATGGAAAAGCGTACTCCGACCAGGAGACGCTCGGGAACGCGCTGAAGGAGCAATACAAAGTGCGTTCGGTCAACGACATCACCAGCTGCAACACCTGTCATCGGTAGCGGCAGGGGTTTAAATCGGAAGAACTGAGAGCTGAGAGCTGATAGCCGAGAGCTGAACATCGACGATGAGCATGGACGAGCACAACACAAAACCGGCCGGAGCCGACGTCTGCCCGAGCAAGCGAAAGCAGCTTGACCTGGCGACGGTCAAGGCGCAGATCGAGGAGACGACCGGCCCCGAGTACTGGCGCAGCCTCGAAGAGCTGGCCGGCAGCGAAGAGTTTCAGGAGATGCTCCACCGCGAGTTTCCGAAAGGCGCTTCCGAGTGGCTCGACGACTTCTCGCGCCGCGGCTTCCTCAAGACCATGGGCGCATCGCTGGCGCTCGCTGGTTTGACCGGTTGCACGCGGATGCCGAACACCGAGATCGTGCCCTATGTGAGGCAACCGGAGAACGTGGTTCCCGGCCGCCCCATGTTCTACGCGACCGCGTTCACGCTCGGCGGCTACGCCTCGCCGATCCTGGTCGAAAGCCATCTTTTCCGTCCGACAAAGGTTGAGGGCAATCCGCAGCATCCGGCTAGCTTGGGCGGCACTGACGTTTACGCGCAGGCTTCGATTCTCGATCTCTACGATCCCGACCGGGCGCAGAACATCACCTATCTGGGCGATGTGCGCTCATGGGACGCCTTCATGGCAGCGGTTCGCGGCCCCATGAGTGTGCAGAAGAAGATGGCGGGCGGCGGCGTCCGCATTCTGACGCAGACCGTCTCCTCGCCCACGCTGGCGGCGCAGATTCGCAGTTACCTCGAAGCGAATCCGATGGCGAAGTGGCACGTTTACGAACCGATCAGCCGCGATAACGTGGTCGAAGGCGCGAAGCTGGCTTTCGGCGAGCCGGTCGAGACGCGCTACGACTTGTCGAAGGCCGACGTTATTGTTTCGCTCGACGCCGACTTCCTTTATGCGGGGTTCCCGGGCGCTGCGCGCTACACGCGGGATTTCGCCGCGCGCCGCAATCCCGATGCGAACATGAATCGGCTGTATGTGGTCGAGAGCACGCCGAGTTCGACGGGGATGAAGGCCGATCATCGGCTGCCGATGCGGGCTGCCGAGATTGAAACCTTTGCCCGCGCCCTGGCGAGCGCTGTCGGCGTGAATGCCGGCGGCAGCGCAAGTGGCAGTGCCGAGGAGCAGAAGTTTGTCTCCGCGCTCGCGAAGGACCTGCAATCGCGCAAAGGTTCCAGCGTCGTGATCGTTGGCGATCATCAGCCGCCGGCGGTCCACGCGCTCGCGCACGCCATCAATCAGGCGCTCGGCAACGTCGGCCAGACGGTGCTCTACACCGAACCG
Source organism: Terriglobales bacterium (assembly GCA_050014475.1). Classification (GTDB taxonomy): domain Bacteria; phylum Acidobacteriota; class Terriglobia; order Terriglobales; family Acidobacteriaceae; genus Acidiflorens. Next base: position 43,243 of record JBEKDG010000013.1, read on the forward strand.
GTCGATGCAAATCCGGTCAACCGCAACCAGTCGCTGCATGCGCTCGTCGAGGACATGCGCGCCGGGAAAGTTGACTTACTGCTGATTCTCGGCGGCAACCCTGCTTACGACGCGCCCGCCGAGCTTGAATTCGCTTCGGCCCTGAAATCGAATGCCGTCAATCTGAAGGTGTTTCTCGGCACCCATCGCAACGAGACCGCCGAACTTTGCCAGTGGCATGTGCCCGAAGCGCACTATCTCGAGTCCTGGAGCGATGCCCGCGCCTACGACGGAACGGTCAGCATCATTCAGCCGCTCATCGAGCCGCTCTATGGCGGCAAGACCGCGCACGAAATCATCACGATTCTTGCGGGGCAGTCTGGCATTGCGGGACACGACCTCGTTCAGAGCTACTGGCAGAAGCAACACACTGGCGCTGACTTTGACGCCTTCTGGCGCAAGTCGCTGCATGATGGCTGGATCGCGGGCACCACTTACCCGCCGAAGAACGTCGCGCTGAAAGCCAGCAGCTTCCCGGCATCGCAATCCGCGCCAGGCACTGGCTACGAGCTCAACTTCCGCCGCGACCCCTCCATCTATGACGGGCGCTTCTCGAATAACGGCTGGTTGCAGGAACTTCCGAAGCCGCTGACTAAACTAACTTGGGATAACCCCATCATGATCGGCCCGGCGATGGCCGGGCGGCTGAAGCTGAATTTCAAGGATGTTGCCGAGCTGGAATTCCAGGGAAAGAAAGTCAAAGGCGCAGTCTGGATTCAGGCCGGGCATCCCGACAAATCGATCACGGTGTTCCTCGGCTACGGGCGTACGCGGGCTGGGCGAATCGGTACCGGCACGGGCTTCGACGTTTATCCGCTGCGGCCGAGTCAGAATCCGTGGTTTTCCGACGGTGCGAAACTCGCCGCAACCGGCGATATATACCAGCTCGCCAGCACGCAGGGCTATCAGACGATGGAAACTCCCGTCGGCGAGCGTCTGCTGGTGCAGGAGCGCAGTCTTGAGGAGTACAAGAAAGAGCCAAACTTCGCGAAAGAAGGCGAACCGCCGCAGGATCTCACGCTCTACAAACCCTTCGATTATTCGAAGGAAACTTATTCCTGGGGCATGGCGATCGACCTGAACTCCTGCGTCGGATGCAATAACTGCATCGTCGCCTGCCAGTCGGAAAATAACATTGCGGTCGTCGGCAAAGAGCAGACGCTCAAAGGCCGCCACATGCACTGGCTGCGCGTGGACGCTTACTACAACGGCCCGCGCGAAAATCCGAAGGGCTTCTTCCAGCCTGTGCCCTGCATGCAATGCGAGGATGCGCCCTGCGAACTGGTTTGTCCGGTGCAGGCGACCATTCACAGCAGTGAAGGCCTGAACGATATGGTCTATAACCGCTGCGTCGGCACGCGCTATTGCTCCAATAACTGCCCATACAAAGTGCGGCGGTTTAATTTTTTGCTTTTCTCGGACTGGGAGACGCCGCAGTTCAAGCTCATGCGCAATCCTGACGTGACGGTGCGCAGCCGCGGCGTCATGGAAAAATGCACTTACTGCGTGCAGCGCATCAACGAGCGCCGCATTGACGCCGAGCGCGCCGACTCCACCATTAAAGAAGGCGAGTTGCAGACGGCTTGCCAGCAGTCTTGTCCTGCGAACGCTATAGTTTTCGGCAACCTCAACGATCCGAACAGCCAGGTGAATAAGTGGAAGGCGCAGGCTAGGAACTACTCCCTGCTGGGTGAATTGAATACGCGGCCGCGGACAACGTATCTGGCGGAAGTCCGCAATCCGAATCCGGAGTTGGACGCGAAGTCGGAAGCAACGCTGGAGAGGTCTCAGGTCTTAGGTCTCAGGTCTCAGGAAACCGAAGATCGAAACCTGACACCTAGGACCTGACACGTGAAACCTAGAACCTGAGCAGTGGAGCGCATGTAAGGCATGGCTACGAACACACAAATACCCGTGGCAGACAGGCGAGTGCCGGTGATCGCGCCGGGCCACAGCTTCTCCACCATCGGCGAGAAGATCAGCAACATCGTGCTGAGCCGTCCCGTCTCGCTGGGATGGATCTTCGGCTTCCTGATCGTGTTCTCGATGATGAACGTGCTGATGATGGCCCTCGGGTATCTGTTCATTAAAGGTACTGGGATCTGGGGCATCAATGTCCCGGTCGGCTGGGGATTCGCCATCGTCAACTTCGTGTGGTGGATCGGTATTGGCCACGCGGGCACGCTGATTTCGGCGATTTTGTGCCTGCTCCGCCAGACCTGGCGCAACTCCATCAACCGCTTCGCCGAAGCCATGACGCTGTTTGCGGTGGCCTGCGCCGGCATCTTCCCGCTCGCCCACATGGGACGCCCGTGGCTCGGGTACTGGCTCTTTCCGTATCCGAACACCATGAACTACTGGCCGAACTTTCGCAGCCCGCTGGTGTGGGACGTGTTCGCGGTTTCGACCTACTTCACCATTTCGCTGGTGTTCTGGTTCGTGGGATTGATTCCCGATCTTGCCACCTTGCGCGACCGCGCCGAGAGTCCCTTGGTCCAGCGCATTTACGGTTTGCTCGCCATGGGATGGCGCGGTTCCGCCCGTCACTGGCACCGTTATGAGACGGCCTACTTACTTCTCGCCGGGCTCGCGACACCGCTGGTGCTCTCGGTGCATACGGTCGTCAGCTTCGATTTCGCCGTCGGCATCGTCCCCGGCTGGCATACCACGATCTTCCCCCCGTACTTTGTCGCGGGCGCCATCTATTCCGGCTTTGCCATGGTTGTTTGTCTGGCGATTCCGATCCGCGCGATCTACGGACTGCAGGACTTCATCACCATGCGGCATCTGGAGAACGCGGCCAAGGTCATGCTGGCCACCGGCCTCATCGTCGCTTACGGCTACGGCATGGAGGCGTTCATGGGTTGGTACAGCGGCAGCCAGTTCGATTCGTTCCTGCTCTGGAACCGGCTCCACGGGCCGTATCGGTTGTCGTACATGGCGTTGCTGGCGTGCAACATTCTGATTCCGCAGGTTCTGTGGCTGAAGAAATTCCGCGTCTCGACCGGTTGGCTCTGGCTCATCTCGTTCGTGGTGCTCGTCGGCATGTGGCTGGAGCGCTTCATCATCGTCGTGGTCAGTTTGAGCCGCGACTTCCTGACTTCTTCGTGGGGCGTGTACTACCCAACCAAGTGGGACTGGATGACTTACCTCGGCACCATCGGCATGTTCCTGACGGCCATGTGGCTGTTCGTACGCATCCTGCCCATGATCTCCATCTTCGAATTGCGCACCCTGCTGCCGGAGTCGCATGTGCACGAGGCGGCGGAGGTGAAGCAATGACAACGTCAATGACCGATTCTTCGATCTATGGACTGATGGCCGAATTCAACTCGGCGCAAGAACTGGTAACCGCCGCGCACAAGACGCACGAAGCGGGCTACCAGAAGATCGATGCCTACAGTCCGTTCCCCATCGAGGGCCTTGCCGAAGCCATCGGCTTTCACAAAAACCGCGTGCCGCTCGTCGTGCTCATCGGCGGACTTATCGGTGGGATATCGGCGTACGCGCTCCAGTATTGGGTGGCGGTGATCACCTATCCGGTCAACATCGGCGGACGCCCCCTTCACTCCTGGCCCTCGTTCATGATCGTGACCTTCGAACTGACGATTCTTTTCGCCGGACTTTCCGCCGCTATCGGCATGCTGGCCCTGAACGGCCTCCCCATGCCGTATCACCCGGTGTTCAACGTGCCGGAGTTCGCCAAGGCTTCGGAGAATAGATTTTTCCTGGTCGTGTTTTCGAGCGACCCGAAATACGATGCCGCCCGCACGCGCACGTTTCTCACGGGCCTCGCGCCACGCATGATCGCGGAGGTGCCAAGCTAACCATGGCTGCCACTCGCAACCTCCGAAAAGTTCTGCCCGCGCTGCTGGCGCTGATCGCCATCACCGCTGGATGCCGCATCGATATGCACACGCAGCCGTATTACCGGCCCCTGGCGAAGAGCGATTTCTTCGCTGACGATCGCTCCGCCCGCTTGCCGGTCGAGGGTACGGTGGCACGCGGCGATCTCCGCGAAGACACCTACTTCTACACCGGGAAAATCGGCAACGCTCCCGGCGACTATCTGCCGTTCCCGGTGACGGCCGAAGTTCTTGCCCGCGGACGCGAGCGGTTCAACATCAACTGCACGCCTTGTCACGGACGCGTCGGCGATGGCAATGGCTTCATCCCGTCGCGTGGATTCCGCCGTCCGCCGTCGTATCACATCGATCGCTTGCGCAAAGTACCGATCGGCTACTTCTTTGACGTCATGACCAACGGCTTCGGCGTGATGCCCGAATACGGCACGCAGGTTGCGCCGCGCGATCGCTGGTGCATCGCCGCCTACATCCGCGCGCTGCAACTGAGCCAGAATACAACTTCGACCGACGTTCCCGCGGGACAAAAAGTTCCGTCACCTCCGCCGCAGTTCCGCGATATTGGCAACGGAGCCACGCTGCCCGAGGTTGCGCCCGCGCCGCCCACCACCGAAACAAAAGAGGAGCCCAAATGACCACGGCCACCATGAATAAGTCGGACCTGATGGCCCCGCCCGTGGCCCAGACCATGCAGCAGCGGTCGCTCGTCATTGGCGTGATCGCCGCCATTGCTTCCGTCGCCGGGGCTTTTCTCGCTCCCGACAGTTTTTATTCCGCCTACCTCACCGGCTTCATGTTCTGGCTCGGCCTCTCGCTCGGATGCATGGCCATCCTGATGCTTTATCACCTGGTCGGCGGCGCCTGGGGCACGGTGATTCGCCGCATCCTGGAGTCGGGCATGATGACGCTGCCGCTCATGTTCGTTCTCTTCATCCCGATTTTGCTGCACCTGCCCAAGCTGTATTTCTGGGCCCGGCCTGATGGACTGACCGACCCCAAGATCGCGGAAATCGCGCACAGCTATCTCAACTTCAACGGCATCCTGCTGCGCTACATTCTTTACTTCGCCATCTGGATCGGGATGGCCTACTTCCTGAATCGCTGGTCCACCGAGCAGGACTCGATTGCGGGCCAGAGCACGCTGCGTTTCCGCGCTATCAGTTCCATTGGACTCGTCATCTACTCGCTCACGATTTCCTTCGCTGTGATCGACTGGGTGATGTCGCTGCAAGCGCGCTGGATCTCGACCATCTACGGCCTGCTCTTCGTCGCGGGTGAAGCGCTCTCCGCCTTCTGCTTCGTCGTGGTGATCGAGAGCATCCTCGGCAAGCGCAAGCCGGTGTCCGAGTACCTCACCGATACCGAAGTCCACGACCACGGCAAGTTCATGCTCACCTTCGTCATGGTCTGGGCTTACTTCAATTTCTCGCAGTGGCTCATCATCTGGTCCGGCAACCTGCCCGAAGAAATTCCGTGGTACGTGCGCCGCTTGAATGGCGGATGGGAAGCGGTCGGCCTGTTTCTCGTGGTGTTCCACTTCGCCGTGCCGTTCGCGCTATTGCTTTCGCGCCAGTTGAAGCGCAAGCCGCGCACTCTGGTCTGGCTCGCTTCCTGGCTCATCTTCATGCGCATCGTCGATATCTTTTGGCATGTCGAGCCGGCCTCGCATCCCACGTTTCACGTCAGCTGGCTGCATTTCACGATCATCGCCGGTATCGGCGGCCTTTGGATGGCATACTTCTTCCACAACCTGAGATCGCGTCCGCTGCTGCCCGTCAACGCGCCGCAGACGCTGAGACTTTTGGAGCCGTCGCATGAGTGACGAAATGATGAACCACAGCCAACCCGGCCCCGAACCCGGTTTCGAACGCGAAGACCTGGGCGCGCGCGGCGCCTTCGCCTTCATGATCGGCCTCGCGATCGTTGGCGTAGTCATTTATTTCATCGTCATCGGGATGTACTCGTTCCTCGATAAATACGAGCGGTCGCAGATGGCCACCGCCAGCCCGCTGGTTACTTCAAAGGGGGCGATGTCGCGTGTGGTCACGCAGGACGACATGGATAAGGTGTTCAAGGACAACGGCGCTCCCATGCTCGAAACCAACGAGCGCGGCCAGTTCCGCGACTTCCTCGTCAATCAGGAGAATCAACTCAACAGCTACGGCTGGGTCGACGAAAAAGCTGGCGTGGCGCATATTCCGATCGAGCGCGCCATGGAGTTGACCGTGCAGCGCGGATTGCCCGTGTGTCCACAGGGCTGCACGGATGCAAGCACAACGGCGGCAAGCAAAGCGCCCGCCAAGAAGTCGGCGACACCGAAGCAGTAGATGCCCAGCCCCTAAAGGGGCGTCTGATTTCGAAGGAATTACGGTATCGCTGAAGCGATACCCTGATACGAAGCACGGCATGGCGAAAGCGATGCCGTGATACGAAACCGGCCGGACAGCCGGAAAAGGAAAAAGCAGTGCGTAGTAAAAGCAGTTTCGCCAACTCGATCGCCGCAGCAGCTCTACTGCTCATGCTCTCGGCCGCTCCGGTCTGTGTCTTTGCGCAGGGCGTGCGCGGTCCTATGAGTGGCGGCGGCATCATGAGTCCGCCCGTCAACCAGCGTCCTCCTGGGCTCGAATTCGTCGGCATCGAGCAACATCTCAACGCCGAAGTTCCCGCCGATCTCGAATTCCGCGACGAGCTCGGCAACCCGGTCAAACTCGCCGACTACTTCGGCCACGGACGCCCCGTCATCCTGAACCTGGGCTACTACCAATGCCCCATGCTGTGCAGCGAACTGCTGCAAGGGCTGGTGGGTTCGATGAAGGCATTAACCTTCAATCTCGGCAAAGATTTTGACGTCGTCACCGTCAGCTTCGACCCGCGCGAAACCACGGAAATGGCCGCGGCAAAAAAGCGGGACATCATGAAGCGCTACGGCCGCGCGAACGCCGATCAAGGTTGGCACTTCCTTACCGGCAAGGCGGACCAGATCAATGCGCTCACCCAATCGGTCGGCTTCCAATATCAGTTCGATCCGAAAACCGAGCAGTACGCCCACGCGGCCGCCATCGTTATGCTCACTCCCGCCCGCCACGTTTCGGGATACTTTTATGGCGTCGAGTTCTCTCCCAAGGATCTGCGCCTCGGACTGGTGCAGGCCTCGCAAAACAGGATTGGTAGCATCGGCGACCAGGTGCTTCTGTACTGCTATCACTACGATCCCAGGACCGGAAAATACGGCGCCGTCATCGGCAACATCCTGAAACTGGCGGGGCTGGCGACGATGCTGATTTTGGGAACATTTATGTTCGTCATGTTCCGCGCCGATCGTCGTTCCGATCGACGCGCGGCCCACGGCGAATTGGGGCGAGTTAAGTAATTATGTCGAAATTCCTACCATTGTGGCCCGATCAGGCTTCGACCATGGCAAGCCAGGTGGACGCGCTCTACATCTATCTGCTCCTGGTCTCTGGCGTCATGACCGCGCTCATCTTTGTCGCGGTCACGGTGCTGGCGATCAAGTATCGTCGCGCACCCGGCCGCGATGCCCAACAGATCGAAGGCTCCACCCTCCTCGAAATCACCTGGTCGATCATCCCGCTCCTTGTGATGATGACCTTCTTCGTCTGGGGCGCAGTCATATATTTCCAGGAGCGTACTCCTCCCGCCGACTCCACCGAAGTCTATGTCGTCGCCAAGCAATGGATGTGGAAAATTGAGCACATGGAGGGCCAGCGCGAGATCAACGAGCTCCACGTCCCCACTGGCCAGAACATCAAGCTCATTATGACCTCGCAGGATGTGATTCACAGCTTCTTCGTCCCCGCATTCCGCATCAAGCAGGACGTACTGCCCGGCCGCTACACCACGCTCTGGTTCAGAGCCACCCAACCCGGCCGCTATCATTTGTTCTGCGCCGAATATTGCGGAACCCAGCACTCCGGAATGGGTGGCGACATCGTCGTCATGGAGCCGCAGGATTACGCGCAGTGGATGGCGGGCGGACCATCTGCGCCCTTGCAGGACACCGGCAAGCAGTTGTTCACTTCGCTCGGATGCGCCACCTGTCATCGTTTCGATTTCCAGGGCCGCGGCCCCAATCTGACCGGTATCTACAACAAACCGGTTCTGCTCGAAGACGGACGCACCGTGATTGCCGACGAGAACTATGTTCGTGAGTCCATCCTCAACCCGATGGCAAAGATCGTGAACGGTTTCAAACCGGTGATGCCCACCTTCCAGGGCATTGTCAGCGACGAGCAGTTGAACGCGCTGGTGGCCTACGTTAAATCGTTAGCCCAGCCACCCACGGGAACCGCCGGGCTGCAGAACCAGCCCGCCCCTTCCCCGGCACAAACACAGAAGACGCAGGTGCAATAGTCATGGCAAGCACAGTAATTTCGGCGAATCAGGCTCCAGCTCCGAAGCTGAACTATCTCAACAACGGGCACAGCCTCAAGTCCTGGCTCTTGACCACCGACCACAAGCGGATCGCGCTCCTGTATCTGATCTCGGTGACGGTTTTCTTCTTCCTCGGTGGCTTCTTTGCCATGCTCATCCGGCTCGAACTGCTCACTCCGCAGGGCGACCTGATGCAGGCCGACACCTATAACAAGGTGTTCACCATGCATGGCATGATCATGGTGTTTTTGTTTCTGATCCCGGTCGTGCCCGCGGTGCTCGGCAACTTCCTGGTGCCCCTCATGATCGGCGCCAAGGATCTCGCCTTCCCGCGCATCAACCTGCTGAGCTGGTATCTCTACATCACAGCCGGCGTGCTCTTTCTGCACTGTATGCTGACCGGCGGCGTCGATACCGGCTGGACGTTCTATACCCCATACAGCACGGCTGGCAGCAACACCAACGTCGTTGAAGCTGGACTCGCGGTCTTCATCGCAGGCTTCTCGTCCATCTTCACCGGACTCAATTTCATCGTCACCGTTCACCGCATGCGCGCGCCGGGCCTCACCTGGGACCGCCTGCCGCTCTTCATCTGGGCCAACTACGCCACCAGCATCATCATGATTCTCGGCACGCCGGTGATCGCCATCACCGTCGTACTCGTGGCCGTCGAGCGCCTCTTCCACCTCGGTATCTTCGATCCCAGGCTCGGCGGAGACCCGCTCTTGTTCCAGCACCTGTTCTGGTTCTACTCGCATCCCGCCGTCTACATCATGATCCTGCCTTCGATGGGCGTGATCAGCGAGCTCATTGCCTGCTTTGCGCGCAAGCGCATATTCGGCTACAAGTTTGTCGCTCTGTCGAGCATCGCCATCGCCGTCTTCGGATTCCTGGTGTGGGCCCACCACATGTTCGTTGCCGGCATCTCGCTCTATGCCGCGATGATCTTTTCTTTCCTGAGCTTCTCGGTGGGCGTGCCCTCCGCCGTCAAAGTCTTCAACTGGACAGCGACCCTCTACAAGGGTTCAATTTCCTACGCCACTCCGATGCTCTATGCCTTTGGTTTTATCGGGCTGTTCACCATGGGCGGATTAACCGGCCTCATGCTCGCCACCATCGGCATCGACGTTCACGTCACCGATACTTACTTCGTCGTCGCCCACTTCCACTACGTCATGGTGGGCGGCGTGCTTATGGGGTATCTCGGTGGGCTGCATTTCTGGTGGCCGAAGATCAGCGGACGGATGTATCCGGAAGGCTGGGCGAAACTTTCGGCGCTGCTCGTGTTCGTCGGCTTCAACCTGACGTTCTTCCCGCAGTTCATTCTGGGCTACGTCGGCATGCCGCGCCGCTACTGGCAGTATCCGCCGGAGTTCCAGGTGCTGAACGTGCTCTCGACCGCCGGCGCCAGCATCCTCGCCGTCGGCTACCTGCTGCCGATGATCTACTTTCTCTGGTCACTGCGCTACGGGCCGATCGCCGAGGCAAATCCGTGGGGCGCCGCCGGCCTGGAGTGGAAAACCACGTCGCCGCCGCCCACCTTCAATTTTGACGAGACCCCCATCGTGACCTGGGAAGCCTATAACTACGACGAGATCCCGGCCAAGGAACTGGAGGCTCCCGTTGCACGATAGCCAAGCGGCCACCATGGAACACGAAGCTCATAATCCGGCGCTGCTCCACCACTTCGCCGACGCTCAGCAACAGAAGAACGCTGCCTCGCTTGGCATGTGGCTGTTCCTGGTGACTGAAATCATGTTCTTCGGCGGCATGTTCTGCGCCTATCTCGTCTACCGCCTCGCCCACTTCAACGCCTTCGCGGCCGGAAGCCAGCAGCTCAGCATCTGGCATGGAGCCGTTAACACCGCCGTGCTGATCGTCAGTTCTCTTACGGTGGTATTAGCGGTGAAAGCGGCGGAGGCAGGCAGCCGCAAACTGCTGGTCGGCTACCTCCTCGTTACCGTACTGCTCGGCATGACCTTCCTGGTGGTCAAGGGTTTCGAGTACCGCGAAAAATTCGAGAAGCACCACGTACCCGGCGCGACGTTCAAGTTCATGAATACGTTCGACGACAACGGCAAGCAAATTCCGGTCAACCCGAAGGAAGCCGAGCTCTTTTTCTCCCTCTATTTCGTCATGACCGGCATGCATGCCCTGCACATGATCATTGGCTGCGGTCTTTTTAGCGTGCTGGCGGTTTTGGCATGGAGAGGACATTACTCGCCCGGCTACTTCACGCCCATAGAAAACGCGGGCTTGTACTGGCACCTGGTCGATATCATCTGGATTTATCTGTTCCCGTTGTTGTACCTGATCAGCCGGCACTCGTGACGGCGGGTGGCCCAGCCCCTAAAGGGGTGTTTGATTTCGAAGGATTTACGGCATCGCTGAAGCGATGCCCTGATACGAAGCTCAAGTTTTTCAGGATACTGCTAGTGTCGCGGCTAGTAAATTCGCGACATAAATTTGAATTGTCATCCTGAGCTAAGCGAAGGACCTGTGTACTTGAATGCGCGATGCATAGGTCCTTCGCTTCGCTCAGGATGACAGTTGGGATTTATGCCTGCTAATTTGCGGGACGCCATACTAGGGAACGAATGTTGATAGCTGAGAACTGAGAACTGTTCGTAAGGATTGCCATGTCGGAACACGAAGAACACACTAGTCACTCGCAAGGATTTTACGTAGCCATTGGCATCGGCCTGCTCGTCGGGACGGCAACAACGGTTGGCGCCGCCTTCGTGAACCTGGGTCCTTTCAATCCCATCGTTGCGCTCCTCATCGCCACCATCAAAGCCACGGTCGTTGTGCTCTTCTTCATGCACGTCAAAGGCGCAAGCGAAAAGCTGACCGGAGCCGTAGTCGTCTCCGGTTTCTTCTTTCTCGCGATTCTGCTATCGCTATCCCTCGCGGATTACCTGACTCGATCCTGGCGGTAGACGCATGTTGTGTGGCGCGGGCGCCCTCGCCCGCGAAATGCCGCGAGCTCTGCAGTGACGTGGCGCAAGCCCAATCAGAGTTCCCCTCCCAGCTAGAGCGGTTTTGCAGTTGGTGTACCCGACCACCGCAGACTGCGGAGCTTCGCTCCGCTGGGCGGACGAGGGCGTCCGCCCCTACGCAGGCATATACCGTCGGAAATCCCCTGGGTACATCATCGGTAAAACCGCTCTAAGCTTCTGATCAAGAAGTAGCGATGCTCCGACAGCAGCGGAGCTTCGCGGGCGAGGGCGCCCGCGCCACACAACCTTTACGAACGAATTACTTTCTGCCCTTGCGCCCAGCGCCCGCATCCTCGAAGATGTTCTTTACCCTATGCCGCAAGACATCGCCCCACCCCCGGCCCATCCCGCGCAACTCGACGCCTCCGCGCTTGAAGCTGCTCTCCGCCGCCACCTTCGTGGAGAAATTCGCTTCGACTCGGGCAGCCGCGCGCTCTACGCAACCGACGGCTCCAATTATCGCCAGGTCCCTATCGGCGTCGTCGTTCCTCGTGACAAAGAAGACGTTCTCGCCGCCGTTGCCCTCTGCCGCAGCCACCGCGCTCCGCTGCTCGCACGCGGCGGAGGCACGTCGCTCGCCGGACAATGTTGTAACGCCGCCATCGTCCTCGACTTTTCGAAGTACATGGCGGGCATTCTCGAAATCGATCCGGCGCGCCGCATCGCGCGCGTCGAGCCTGGAGTTGTCCTCGATCGCCTCCGCGCCGAAGCCGAGAAGCACCACCTCACCTTCGCGCCCGATCCCGCTACCCACGACCGCTGCACGCTCGGAGGCATGATCGGCAACAACTCCTGCGGCGTGCACTCGATCATGGCCGGCAAAACAGACGACAACATCGAGTCGCTGGAGGTCCTCACCTACGGCGGCCAGCGCATGCACGTCGGCGCAACCAGCGCAGAGGACTTCGACCGCTTCATTCGCGAAGGCGGCCGCCGCGCCGAAATCTACACCGGGCTCAAATCCCTCGCCGACCGCTACGGTGAGCAGGTTCGCCGCCAGTTTCCCAACATTCCACGCCGCGTTTCCGGATACAACCTCAACCACCTGCTCCCCGAAAACGGCTTTCACGTGGCGCGCGCGCTTGTCGGCTCCGAAGGCACTTGCGTCACGATTCTCGAAGCGACCTGCCGCCTGGTTGAGAGTCCGCCGGCGCGCGTGCTGCTTGTCATCGGATGGCCCGACATCTATCTCTGTGCCGACCACGTCCCGCAGATCATGGAGCATCGCCCCATCGGCCTCGAAGGCTTTGACGACATCATGGTCAACGCGAGCCGCCGCAAGGGCGTCAACCTCGAAGGCCTCGCGCTGCTGCCTGAAGGCGCTGGCTGGCTGATGGTCGAGTTTGGCGCCGATACCGCCGCCGAGGCCGAATCGCAGGCGCGCAATCTGATGGAGACGCTCGAACGCTCCGCGACTCCGCCCAACCTGCGCCTGTTCACCGACCCACGCCAGGCGCGGCGCATCTGGGATGTCCGTGAGTCCAGTCTGGGCGTGACTTCGCACGTGCCCGGCGAACCGCTGCGCTGGGAAGGCTTCGAAGACTCCGCCGTCGCGCCCGACAAACTCGGCGCGTACCTTCGCGAGCTGCGCAGGCTGATGCAGGCCTTCCACTACGACGGCTCGTTCTACGGACACTTCGGCCACGCCTGCGTTCACACGCGCATGGACTACGATCTCGAATCCACCGAAGGCGTGCGCAAGTTCCGCCAGTTTATGGAAGAGGCCGCTGACCTCGTCGTGCGCTACGGCGGCTCGCTCTCCGGCGAACACGGAGACGGCCAGGCCCGCGCCGAGCTTCTCCCCAAAATGTTTGGCCCCGAACTCATGCAGGCCTTCCGCGAGTTCAAGTCGCTTTGGGATCCCGATTGGAAGATGAACCCGGGCAAGCTGATCGAGCCCTATCGCCTCGACGAAAATCTCCGCCTCGGCGCCGGCTATGATCCGTGGCAGCCGGAGACGCATTTTAAATTTCCCGACGATCACGGCAGCCTGGCGGCCGCCACGCTCCGCTGCGTCGGAGTCGGCAAGTGCCGCCGCGACGAAGGCGGAGTCATGTGTCCCAGCTTCCGCGTCACGCGCGACGAAGAGCACTCCACCCGCGGCCGCGCCCACCTGCTCTGGGAGATGACCAAAGGAGACGTCATCAAGAACGGTTGGCAGAACGAGGCCGTGAAAGAATCGCTCGACCTCTGCCTTGCCTGCAAGGGCTGCAAAAGCGATTGTCCGGTGGGCGTCGATGTCGCGACTTACAAATCGGAATTCCTGTCGCACTACTACGAAACCAATCGGCGTCCGCTGAATGCGCTGGCCTTCTCGAATATTGACCTGTGGGCCCGAGCCGCGTCGCACGCGCCGGGGCTCGTGAATCTTACGACCCAACTCCCCGGGCTGCGCGACCTTGCCAAGCTGGCCGCCAGAATTCCCGCCCAGCGGCGCATCCCGGCGTTTGCTCCGGAAACATTCCAGCAGTGGTGGGAAGCAAGACGTAGCGCCGGCGTCTCGCCGGCTGTCGAGCGGGCGTCTCGCCCACGCACGAGGGAACCTCAACGAAATGCGAGCCGGCGAGACGCCGGCGCTACCGTCCTCCTCTGGGCCGACACTTTCAATAACCACTTTCTTCCCGCGACCGCCAAGGCCGCCGCCGAAGTTCTCGAAGCTGCCGGGTTTGATGTCCTCGTTCCGCGCGCTCACCTGTGCTGCGGGCGCCCGCTCTACGACGCCGGCATGCTCGACCGGGCCAAGAGCTTGCTCCTCCAGATCATGGACGAGCTTCTCCCGGAAATCGAAGCGGCAACGCCCATCGTCGTGCTCGAACCGAGCTGCGCCGCCGTCTTCCGCGACGAACTCACGAACCTTTTCCCCAAAGACGAACGCGCGCAAGCCCTCTCGAAGCAAGTTTTCCTGCTCAGTGAATTTCTCGAGCAGCGCGCAAAGAATTTTCCGCTTCCCAAACTGCCGCGCCGAGCGCTTATCCACGGGCATTGCCATCACAAGGCCATCATGAAGATGACCGCCGAAGAGTCGATCCTCGATCGCATGGGGATCAACTTCACCGCTCCCGCCCCCGGGTGCTGCGGCATGGCGGGAGCGTTCGGCTTCGAAAAAGAAAATTATGACATCTCGAAAGCCATCGGTGAGCTCGAACTGCTGCCTGCCGTCCGCCAGGCTCCGACCGACTGGCTCATCGTCGCCGACGGCTTTAGTTGCCGCGAGCAGATCGCCCAGGAAACCGACCGCCACGCCCTCCACCTGGCCGAAGTTCTCCAGATGGCCATCCGCGAGGCCACCGAGACCCCGGAAGGCTTCCCGATGTTCGACCCCGCGCCGCAACACTATCCCGAAGATGCTTGGGTGCGCCCTCACCAGGCCGCCATCGAGAAATCAATGAAGCGAACCGGGTTGGCGGTGGCTGGCATCGCAGCGGGAGCGGCGTTGCTGCTGGCGCTGGCCAGAAAGCGCTGAACCGCCACAAACTACGTAGGGACGGCCGCCCTCGACCGTCCAGCCGAGCGAAGCTCGGCAAGAAACGCATCGAATCCCATCCAGAAGTAATCTGGACGGAAGCTGTGAGACGTTATTAGATCTATGCTATGCGTCGGTTTCTTGGCGAACTTCTGGTGCTGATTCCAGGCTCGATGCTTGTTGGCTTCCTCATCGGCGCTATTCAGCATTTTGTAGCCTTTGGGGCTTTAGGCGGCGGGTTTGACCGGAATGCTCTGTGGCTTGCCTGCTTCGAGGGCGGCATCGTCGGTACCGTGTTCGGAATACCAACCGGAATCATCACATTCTATCTGGCGTTGGAACGGCACGTTACGCCGAGGAGCGTGGCCATCATTATCTTTATCTTTGGGAGCCTCCTCGCCGGCTGTCTTGGCAGCCTCCTCGGTGACCGTCTTTTGGGTGACGCTTTTTTCGGGCTATCGGCTCTGATGACTCCTTTCCTGACCTTTGTCATCGCTCTCCTGGTGGCGCGGTCTAGACACCTTCGGCTGCTGCACTGATCCCAACCAAGGAATCGGCAACCTGTAGAAAATATGTGACTTACAGGAGGCCTGCCCATCCTGCCCGCTTTCTGGGACAATAGACTATAGATACTAGGCTCCCCGTAGCGGCTTTCGGTCCCCGAGGCGCCGCAGACCGCGCCGCCCACGCTACAAGAAAGATAGAAGAAAGCTGGAACCTTATGGAAACCGCAAACCCAACCGTCCTAGCCCCAGCCCCAACGCCAACCCAGTCCGCAGCCATTGCCCAGAACAAATCCGTGCAAGGCTCGGTCCTGGTGCTGATCCAGTTCGACGTCTGTGAAGAGATCCGGCTCGACGATCTGCGCGACATCTTCGGAGCCCGACGCCAGGAGGCCAGCTTCAAGCACCCTGCCCCCGGATACGTCCGCTTCCAACGTCCCCCGGTTGTCGAACCGGTCGAACCGCTGATCCTCGAAAGCGGCGAACGCCTCGACGTCCAGATCAAGTACTACGATTACGGGGTCCTGAGCGTGGTCTTCGAGCTGCCCTTTGCTGGCGACTGGGACACGCTCGTCCGCCTTGCCAGCCGCTGGGTTTGGGATACCGATTTCACCAGCTTCGCCCAGAAAATCGTCAAACAGAAAATCGAGCGCGCCCGCCCCGCGCTGGTCAAGCTTTACGATAGCTGGCTGCATGAAGATTATTTCGTCTTCCACGTGCGCGACATCGCCGGCAATCCGTCCGCGGCCGAACTGCTCTCGACCCAGGGCGGACGCATCGCCCAGATCGTTCGCGGCGAAAACGTTCCGCTCTCCGACGGTGAGCAGCAGGAAATCATGCAGTCGAAAATTTCGTACTATCCCAACGACCTGGCCGTGATCAGCTGGAACGGAGCGTTCCTCTACGACTCTGCGGCCGGCGCGGAAACGGTCATCCAACTGCTCGAATACGCCAACTCGCAGCTCCTCGAATTCCGCCACTACGACGAACTGCTGACGCGCGAACTGCAAAGCGTTTACGACTTCATGGACCACGGCTCGACCGGAATCTGGGCCCGCTGGCGCACCGCGAAACGCGCCACCCGCCTGCACACCGTCCTGCTCGATGTGGACGAACTGACCGAGCGCGCCGACAACGCGATCAAGTTCCTGAGCGACATGTTCTCGGCGCGCCTCTACAAGGTCGCCGCGTCCAAGATCGGCGTGAGTGATTACAAAAACCTGGTCAACCAGAAAGTCCACACCGCCGAAGAGCTCTACCGCTTCATGGTGGACCAGTTCCACCAGAGTCGAGCGTTTGTGCTGGAGCTGATGGTCGTCATCATCCTGATCATCGATTTGATCTGGCTGTTTAAGGGCAGCATGCCGATCTGAGGGGCAGCTGTCAGCTCTCAGTTTTCAGCTCTCAGTAAAATCAAACCCACTTAGGACCGTCGCCATCCTTCGACTTCGCTCAGGGTCCGTCCGGTTTGGCGCCGCGTGAGGTTCCCGCTCTGTCTTAATCCTTGCCGTTTACTACAAGGGTAATAACTCATTAGTACGGTGGGTACCCCCCCTCCCCCCGGTCTTTTGGAATCATAGGGTTAGGAGGAAATTCCCGCCAGATCTTTGAGTTTAAAGGACTTACAGGTAAAGTATTTCGGAATCAATGACTTAGCTTGTCAAAGAGCGCTGAAAATGGTTTTGGGGCAGCTTCGAGGGCCGTCTTGGTTGACGGCACACCTCTTCACTGCCCCAATCAGGTGAACATTGTCGCATCGGGCGGGTTGGAAGTATGTGACGGATGACCCGGACGTTTGTGATGAAAAAAGAGGGCAGTTCTCAGTTCCCAGTCAAAATCGACCCGTATCCGGAGCTGTCACGGTTCGTCGTCTTGGTCGTCGATGGCATGTCGATCGGGCAGCATGCGCTGATGCAGGATGCGAGAAACCAAAATGCCACCACGCTCCGGCCGATAGAACAGGACGTGCTTGCCATGCTCATGACGCCGTAAGCCAGGGCGAACGTCATCACAGAGCCGGCCTAACGCCGGATTGCCGACAAGCGTCTGGCAACAAGTCTCAAGCTCGCCAATGTAACGGGCGGCTTGGGCTCTGCCCCATTTGCGAAGGGTGTAGGTGCCGATGCTCAGCAAGTCGGCCTCAGCGCGACGCGAAAATCGAAACTTACCCACGCTCAGCTGGACACGGGAAGCTTGAGGGCCTTACGGACACGCCCAAAGACATTGCCCTCGGCGATACCGCTGGCGTCGCCTGCGTCAATCGCCGCCCGAAGCGCTGCAAGTTTCGCTTCGTACTGCCGCTCCTCGCGCTCCAAAGTCCGCAGCCCGGCGCGCACCACCTCGCTGGCGTTTTCGTAACGTCCACTCTTAACCTTGGTGGCTACGAAGCGGTCAAGCTCGTCGGTCAAATTGACGTTACGGGTAGGCATGGCGGCGGCCCTTTCCATGGAGGGGGCTTCGATATCACAATAACACGATTGGCAAAGATTGCCAATGCTCGGTCAGAAACGAATCACGTGGCGACGGACGCCCTCCTTCGACTTCGCTCGGGACCTGTCCGGCCGGGCGAAGCCCGACAGCGTCGCATCTCAGCTTTCGATACTCGGGCTCGTTGTCGGTAGTTGCAACAATAGCCGCACTAACTGCGCCTGGCGTGAGGTGCCAGTTTTCCGGTAAATGCTGGCCAGCTGCGATTTCAAGGTGTTACGGCTGACCCCAACCATTTCCGCGATTTCAGTGGGCGCATGACCGTCGGCCAAAAGCATGGCCAGGCGGCATTCGGCGGGTGTCAATCCGAACAGTACCCGCAGCGTGTCGTGCGCCGGCCGGACTCGTTGCGCCGAATCACTGACGAACACGATGGCGCCGACGGGATGGTCGTCATCCACATCGAATCCGCCCACCGGAGACACCAGCAAGTGAAGCGGGGGACGATCCCGGCGCGAAACCGTCAGGGCACCGGCGGGTCTCAATCCCGTGCCCGCCGAGGTGGCTGTTGCCTCCCCGACGAGTTGATCGAAACGGGCGGACTCGTCGGCGCGTTTGGCCCGAAGTCCTCCCCGGATGGCCTGCAGACCGTCATTATCAGCCAGCAGCCGTTCCGCGGCGCGATTCATCGTGACCACCTGCCCTTTTGGAGACAGAAGAATCACGCCCATGGTCAGCGAATCGAGCGCTGCCTCCAGGCCGGCACTCTGGTTGCGCGAGGCGGTGAGCTGCGAGTGCAGCCGGTAGGCGCGCTGGATGTGCGGTTCCAGGAAGCGAACCAGAGGAAGGTCTTGCTCCTCGAAGGCGCCCGCCCGGGGACCTCGATAAATACTCAGGTTGGCCACCCGCGATGGGCCTCGCTCTACCATCCCGAAAATGGCATGGGGTATTCCCGCAGGTAAAATTAGATCATTGTAGAATTCCGTCCGTTCCAGTTCCCTGAAAGAAACAAACTGCTGCGAGGTACCGAGCCAGTCTGCGGTTCTGGTCACGCTCTGGCGCCAGACGTCAAGACCACTGTAATGCTCTTCATAGCGCCGGAAGGCTTCGGGATCGAGGCCCCACTGCCGCGCCACCAGCGACTGGGCATCGTTGAAGTCATGCAGCAGGATGGCGGCGGCCTCTCCGCCGACCGCCCCGGCGGTCAGCCGCAGGAATTCTTCCCAGCGTGAGGGGGCCAGGGGCGCTTCGTAGAGAGCGCCCAGAATTTGAGACAGCACTTCCTCGGTCGGCAAAATGTAGGTCCTGACTCTAAGACGGAAACTGCTTCGCGGCCGGGGGTGCCGCGCCCACGTAAAGACTTGAAAAGCATGATAGACGAGCGCCGGGCCGGGCGCAACCCCAATTTCACCCGTTCGGGTGATGACACGACCAGCAGGGTTCTCCATAATCTCAACCACTGGGAATCGCGCAGAGTCCCCCGCTCCCCGGCTCGATCCAATTGCGCGTTTAGAGGAGATACCAAAAAAAGGACTTCGCTTTCCGTTGTCGTTACGTTAGGGTCAGCCTCCCCCGAAAGACCAGAGCGCTGTGGGGCACTCTGGCGAGACTCAAGTGTTCGCACTCCAGATGCACGCTCAAGGAAAAACTATGCCTATGCCGTTCCCCGCTTTTTCGCGCCGGACCAGCTTGCTGCTGTTGCCGGTTCTTGCGCTCGCGCTTGCGCTGCCCTCGTTTGCTGTGGACGGCCGCGACTTCGCGGGCTTTTACGCTGTCAGCAACGTTGCCGCTCTTGGCGACAAAGTTCAACTTCGCATGTCGGTTCAACTCTCCAACTTCTCCGCCGGCGATCTCCAGAGCCCGGTCGTGGCGCTCATGCACTCCGGACCCGCCAACACCGCGCCCATCGGGTCGTTTCCGGCTCTCAAGCAGATGAAAGCCGGTCGCGACGTCATTCTTCACCAGCAATTCACCGTGTCCAAAGAAGAGTTCCAGCAATGGGAGATGCGGGGCCGCGGCCCGCGCGTCGTCGTGCTCTTCCGCGACAGCAACGGTCGAGTGGTCGAGCGCGGAGTGCAGATTTCCCGCCGTCCCGCACTGCCCGAGTCGGTGAACGAGTAACCGGTTGCTGAAGGAGCATTTTCTGAGCAGCAGTCGGACCGCAGCGGCTAAAGCCGGCGCTGAAGACAGGTTGGTTATCGCAGCGCTGAAGCGCTGCGCCACCCAAAAGCTGCACCACCCAAAAGCTGCGCAACCAAAAAATGACGAACCACGATCCCAGGAGAGATTGCTCATGCGAACTTTGCGAAACTTGCTTTTGATTTCTGCCGTGCTGGCCCTGACCCTGGCGGCAGCGGCCCAGCAAAACGCGATCTCCACCATTATTGGTGGCGGACCGAACAACGTACCGGCGCTCGACGCCGATCTCAACGGGCCGCAGTTTGTGGCCTTCGACACTGCCGGCAACTACTATGTTTCCGACTTCTACAACAACCGCGTTTTCAAAGTGAACGCTTCCGGCACGCTGACGGTTCTCGCTGGAAGCGGGCTGCCGGGATATTCCGGTGACGGCGGGCCGGCTACGCAGGCCAATCTCTACAGCCCTGAGGGAGTGGCCGTGGACAGCTCCGGCAACGTGTACATCGCCGACTACTACCACTCGGTCATCCGCATGGTGAATTCCAGCGGCACCATCAGCACCGTTGCCGGCACGGGAACCTGCACCTACGATGGCGATACGACCGGCTCCGGTGGCGACGGAAACCCGGCGACGCAGCACAGCCTGTGCTATCCAGTTCAGATCACGCTCGATTCCAGCGGGGACTTATTCATCGCGGATTCCAGTAACTACCGCATCCGCAAGCTGGTGATCTCCTCCGACAGTATCTCCACGGTGGCGGGAGACGGTACTAATACCGCCTGCGCCGACGGAACCCTGGCCACGAACTGCGGCTTTTATCTGCCGTACGGGATCGCCGTGGATAGCAGCGGAGATCTCTTCATCTCCGACACCTACGACTGGATTATTCGTAAGGTGGCGGCCTCCACGGGCAAAGTCAAGACTATCGCGGGAACCCTCGGCACGGCCGGCTTCACCGGCGATGGCGGCAAGGCCACCCTCGCCACGTTGTACTACCCGGAGGGGCTCTCTGTCGATGCGGCCGGAGCCAACGTCTGGGTGGCGGACACTAATGACTGGCGGATCCGCGAATTTCCCGTGGGCGGTAACATCAATACCGTGGCCGGCGGCGGAGGGGGCTGCGCCGGGCAGACCGATAGTATCGGCGACGGCTGCCCTGCCATCGACGCTTATTTGTATTACCCGATCTCGCCAGCGGTGGATTCGGCGGGCAACCTCTACATCGCAGACCAGAGCAACTACCGCGTACGCAAGGTGGACAGCACCCAGACCATCAGCACGGTCGCGGGGAACGGCAGCCCCAGCCAGACTTCCCTGGTCAACGGCATTGCCAACGGGATTACGCTCTACACTCCGTGGGGAATTGTCGGCGATCCTTCGGGAAACCTGTTCGTCGCGAATCAAAATGATTACGCGGTGCAGGAGCTCGTGCTCTCTTCCAGCCTGGTCAACATCATCGCCGGAACCGGTACGGCCGGCTACAACGGCGACGGCATCCCTGCCAACACCGCGGAACTTTATTCCCCCGCTGGCGTGGCTCGCGACAGTTCGGGCAACATCTACATCGCGGACCAGTACAACTCGATCATCCGCAAGGTAGACGGTGCCGGCAACATCAGCACCGTGGCGGGCGTACCCTCCAGCATCGGCTACAGCGGCGATGGCGGCCCAGCCACCAGCGCGTGGCTCTACTACCCGGCAGGTGTCTTCGTCGATGCCAGCAATAACCTCTACATTGCCGACACTTACAATGAGGTCATCCGGAAAGTAAGCGGTGGAACCATCAGCACCGTGGCGGGCACTGTACAAAACGCCGGCTACGGCGGCGATGGCGGCCCGGCCACCAGTGCCAACCTGTATTACCCCTCCGATGTGAAGGTTGACTCGGCCGGGAACATCTACATCGCCGACACCGATAACAACCGCATCCGCAGAGTCAGCGCCGCCTCGGGCAACATCAGCACCGTGGCCGGCAACGGCACAGCCGGGTTCTCGGGGGATGGCATCGCTACGCAGAACTACCTCTACCAACCGCTGAGCATCTGGCTCGATGCGAACGACAACCTGTTCATCGACGATCAATACAACCACCGCATCCGCATGGTGGATGGCGGCGGAAGTATGACTACGGTCGCGGGCAACGGCACGGCTGCGTTCGCCGGCGACGGCGGCCCGGCCATCAACGCCAGCTTTTACTATCCCTATGGCGTCTATGTCGATGGCACCGGGAACCTGTTCGTCACCGACTCGTACAACTACCGCGTGCGCAAGATCAACGCCTTTGCCGCAGTTGGGCGCTCGACCGGAAGCCTGAGCTTCGGCATCTCTCCCGTGGGCACCACCGCAACTCCGCAAGCCATTACGCTGAGTGGCGTGGGACCGGCGGCGATCTCCAGCATTACGGCTACCGGCGACTTCAGCGAAGTCGACGACTGCAGCGGCAGCCTGCCCAACGGCTCCAACTGCACCGTGTACGTGTACTTCACGCCCACGGCCAGCGGCATCCGCACCGGCACGCTCACCATCAACAGCAACGGCTACTTCGCCTCGGAGAGTACGGTAGCTCTGCAAGGCGAGGGGTCTGCGCTTTCGCTGACGGGCACGCTGGCGTTTGGCTCGGTGACGCTCAACACCCCATCCACTAAGTCGGTTACCTTGCAGAACCTTGGTTCTACCTCGGTGACCATCTCCAGCATTACTCTCACTCAAACTACCAACTACGCCTTCAGCAACACGAGCACCTGTCCGCTGACGGGCGGAGCCCTGGCCGGCAAGTTGAAGTGCACCATCGTTGTAACTTTCACGCCGCACAGCACCGGCGTCAAGAAAGGCACGTTGGTGGTGAACAGCAACGATCCGGCGAGTCCTCTGTTGCTCGGCTATAGCGGCACGGGCAGCAGCTTCGAATCGTTCACGCCCGCTTCGGTCACCTTCGCCACCACCGTGCTGAATGCCAACAGCAAGGCGACGAAGGTCGCCTTTAAGTACACGGGTACCAGCTCACTTACCTTAACCAGCCTGGTGGCTTCGGCGAATTACAGTCTGAATATCACCGGCATCACGACCGGGGCCTGCAATCTGTCCGGAAGTACGGCTCTGGCGGCGGGCGGAAGCTGCGCCTTCAACGTGGTCTTCACCCCGACGGCCATCAACACGACCACCGGCACGGTTACGGCCAGCTTCACCGGCGATCCCAACAACAGCACGCTGGCGCTGCCGCTGACGGGCGTCGGCATGGAAGTGACGTTCAGCCCGGCCAGCCTGAGCTTCGGCAACGTGGTTCACGGCACGACGAAGTCCCTCAACCTGACGGTCAAAAACGTCAGCTTGTCGAATACGTTGCACGTGACCGGAACCTCGTTCACGGGCACCTACGCCTCGGTCTACAGCGTGACCGCTAACACCTGCGCCGCAGTAGCCCCGGGAACAACCTGCACGCTGACAGTCCAGTTCGCGCCGGTTGCGGCGGGCACTGCACAGAAGGCGGTACTCAACGTCACCGATGACGGGGGTGGGAGTCCGCAACTGGTGAACGTCACCGGCAACGGGACATAAAACGTTCTCCGGTTGAGAACGGCGGGAATCCGGGGAAGCCCGGGTTCCCGCTTTTTATTTTGAATGGGATTTGCGTTGCGAGGATCTCGCAGAAACTCCAGACGTAAAAATGCCCGGGATCCTTTCGAATCTCGGGCACCTTGTTATCGCTAAGCGTCGTACCCTAGACAGCAGTAACGTTCTCCGCTTGCCAGCCCTTGGGCCCCTTGGTCACGTCGAACTGCACGGTTTGGCCTTCTTGCAGGCTCTTGAAGCCGCCTGCTTGAATAGCGGAGAAATGCACGAAAACGTCTTCGCCATTTTGACGGCTGATGAAACCATAGCCTTTGGCGTCGTTAAACCACTTCACTGTTCCAGGCGCAAGAGATGCCAGTCTTGGATTATGCCGTTTAAGGTCATCAGCGAGTATCTCGGCTTT
The DNA here is from genome assembly GCA_050014475.1 of Terriglobales bacterium. Lineage (GTDB taxonomy): Bacteria > Acidobacteriota > Terriglobia > Terriglobales > Acidobacteriaceae > Acidiflorens. The sequence goes on from JBEKDG010000013.1 coordinate 67,042, forward strand.
GCTCTTCGGTGCCGAGCAAGGCGCTGGCCTGGCGGAGGACGACCGGCAGTTTAAGTTCCAACACGTTCCAGACGATACGATGATCTATTTCCGCATAGCCGTGGATGAGAATGTTCCGGAAGGCGATGATCCGCTGATATTCGCCGATCTGCGAGGCGGCTGCTGGATCGGTCCTGGCGAGTTGGGCAAGCGCCTCTCCGACGATTTCCAACTGCCTCTCCACCGCCGAGCGCAGCATGGGGTCTGCGCCGTAATCGGCGAAGCTCTTGCTTGCGATAAACCCCAGGGCCAGTTTGGCCGCCCGCGCAATGTCGTAAAGATATTTCTTCGACTCAATCCGCATAGACGAGTGTCCGGGTGGACTCGACGGCCTGGCGGAAATAGGGGTTTTGAATGGCGGAGGCAACCACCAGATCCACCGGGCGCTGAAACAATGCTTGCAGATCTTCCAGCAGGCCGAAGTAGGCGTCCGCATATTGATCGAGGTCCAGCTCCTGGAAAGTTACCAGGAAGTCCAGATCGCTGCGCAAGGGGTCGAAGCCGGGTCCAGCAGCGGACCCGAAGAGCTCGATACGATGCACCCGGCGGCGGCGGCACACGCGCTCCAGGTCCTGACGCTTCTCCTCAATCAAGCGGTTCACGGCGTCCTCTCCTTGCCCCATCTTAGCTTACGGTGCCCGATTTGGCCTCTCCGATCACTGTAGTTCGGGAAACCTGGGGACTGCGGACGGAACATTCCTGATCTTTTTGGCGGGCACCTTACTCATTCGCGTTTCTCTTGCGAATGAGTGGGTCCGTCCCTGCAGCATCCCACACGCAAAAATGCCCGGGATTCTTGCGAATCTCGGGCACCTTGTTATCGCTAAAAGCGTCGTACCCCTAGACAGCGGTAACGTTCTCCGCTTGCCAGCCCTTGGGGCCCTTGGTCACGTCGAACTGCACGGTTTGACCTTCTTGCAGGCTCTTGAAGCCGCCCGCTTGAATAGCGGAGAAATGCACGAAAACGTCTTCGCCATTCTGACGGCTGATGAAGCCATAGCCTTTGGCGTCGTTAAACCACTTCACTGTTCCTTGTTCTGCCATTGATGTTCCTATTCTTGTTTCTGATTGAAATGTGCTGAGAAGATTCGCTGCTGTAGAGGGGGTTGACGCTGGTTGGCGGTACCGACCTTCAACTAACTGTGAGTCAAACTTAGCAGGTACAGTGTAGCACAACAAACCGGAAAAATGCGCGAAACTTTGGTCGGGGGGAGGGGTCGGCTGGTCAGCTTCCGGTAAGTCATTGTGGTTCAATGACATGGGAATCGCATCCAAGGCCGACATTGCCAGAGAGTTGCCGAGCTTCGCTCGGTTGGACAGCCAAACCACCCCAGCCCGCGAAAAGCGCGCGGTCTGGGGACCCGGCGGGGGCGGCTGTCCTTACGTGTGAACTTGCTGCTCCGACACAATTAGCAAGGGTTACGATATACATTGCTCATGATCGCCTTCCTCACCCTCGAACTCCGCATCGAAGCGGCGCACTCGCTCAAAGACAAGCGGCAGGTCACGCGCAGCCTCAAAGACCGTCTCCGCTCCTCCTTCAACGTTGCCGTCGCCGAACTTGACCCCAGTCTGCTCTGGAATCAGGCGACCATCGGCGTGGTCAGCGTCTCCCACTCCCGCGATTACCTCGACGGCCTGATGAAAAACGTAGAACGCCAGGCCACCCGCATCGCCAACAACGCTGGCGCCGAAGTCACCGACTCGTTTGTAGAGTTTCTGTGATGGCGAATAAGTAAGCTGCGAGCTACGAGCCGCGAGCTGCGGGCGACCGGCCTGCTCGAAGCCCGAAGCTCGAAGCTCAGCAACACCGAATTAGCCCACTACCAGCAGGTGTCATATCCCTCGGGCCTTGCCTTTCTGATATCCTTACAAGTTTTCCTCCATTCGAGGTGTGCGTTGGAGCATCGTGGGCAGAAGTATCATCGCGGGCGGCTGAGCGAGGCCATCCGCGAGGAGATCGAAACCATCCTCGAAGGCGAACTCGGCGATCCTCGCATCGGCCTCGCCAGCGTCAGCGCCGTGCTCATGGCCCAGGACGCGCGTTCCGCCCGCATCATGGTCACCGTTGCCGGCGATGAAGCCGAGGCCGAGCGCACCCTCGAAGGGCTCACTGCCGCCAAGAATTACGTCCGGCACGAACTCGCGGAACGCCTGCGTCTGCGCCGCCCTCCGGAACTTTATTTCCAGATCGATCGTGCCGATGAACTAGAGAGTCGGGTGGACGAGCTTCTCGGCCGCGCCAAGAAACGCCGCCGGAAGCAGCCTGAGCCCAGCCCCTAAAGGGGCGGCTGATTTTGGAGGACTTGCGGCATCGCTAAAGCGATGCCCTGATACGAAACCTAAGGGCTACGAGCTACGAGCTAAGAACTGACAGCTGAAAGCTGAAAGCCAAGAGCCAAGAGCCAAGAGCCAAGAGCACTTCATGCTAGAGCGGGTTCTACAAGAAATTCGGGCGCGTCGCCGCTTCGTGGTGACCTCGCACGCCCGGCCCGACGGAGACGGCATCGGCTCTGCCCTCGCCTGCGGCCAGATTCTGCGCGTCATGGGCAAGGACGCCGAAGTCGTCATGCACGACGGCGTCCCGCGTATTTACCAGAACCTTCCCTTCGCCGATCGCGTTATTCAGGCCGATGCTGTTTCCTCGAACGATGCCGTCGTCCTGCTGGAATGCGACAGCATCAAGCGCACGCTTCTGGAGGGCCTGGAAGAATGTTTCCTCATCAACATTGACCATCACGCCAGCGGCCGCAATTTCGCCCACATCAATTGGATCGATTCCAGCGTGATGGCCACGGCCGAACTGGTTTACCGCCTTGCCCGCCTCGCCTGTGTCCCCGTGGATCGCGACATTGCCACCTGCCTCTACACCGCGCTCATGACCGACACTGGTTCCTTCATGTTCGAAGGCACCAACGAGCACACTTTCACCGTCGCGCGCGAACTCGTGCTCGCCGGAGCCGACCCCGCGCATTGTGCGCGCCATATCTATTTCGGACATTCCACGGCGAAGCTTCGTCTGCTCGGCGCGGCGCTCTCCAACCTGCATCGCGAAGGTCCGCTGGCCTGGATCTGGGTCACGCAGGAACAGATGCAGCGCTTCGGCGCCCGCGAAGAAGATTGCGAGGGCCTCGTCAACTATGCGCTCTCCATCGCCGACGTGCAGGTCGCCATCTTTTTTCGCGAACTCCCCGATCGCCGCTATCGCATCAGCCTGCGCAGCAAAGGAGAAGTGAATGTCTCCACCGTGGCCGAGTATTTCGGTGGCGGCGGCCACAAATGCGCCAGCGGCTGTTCGATCGAAGGACCTCTGGCCGTCGCCGTGTCACGAATTGTCGATCGCCTGCACGCGGAACCTGTAGTCTTGAACGCGAACGCATCAACGAGCTAGCGAACGCGACGAATGAATCAGAGAACGAATCCGCGAACGAATCCACGAACTCGCACCGATGTGCTGCTGCTGGTGGCGTTCTGCGGATTCCTTTTCTTCCATGGCCTCGGCGCCTTCGGCCTGCTCGGCGCCGACGAACCCCGCTACGCGCAAGTGGCGCGCGAAATGCTCGATCGCTCCGATTGGGTTACTCC
>JBEKDG010000014.1:0-87723 GCA_050014475.1 Terriglobales bacterium
ACCTCTTCTGTTTCCGGAATCTTGTTTTTCTGGAGCTGGCGAAGGGAATCGAACCCCCGACCCTCTGATTACAAATCAGATGCTCTACCGACTGAGCTACGCCAGCAGGTGGAAGCAAGTCCCTTTCGGGCGCAATACTTCCCTGATCCCTTCGTGAAGTCCGGGACAATTATTTAAGTTATCACAAGGGTAATTCACGTGCAACCGGAAGCCTGCTCAGAATCCTCACGAAGCTCCGCTGTGCCTCCAGTAGGTCGCTCCAAACCAAACCATCGGGACCGGGTGCTATCATTAGCAGGCTCATCTTCTGTTCGCAGCGGATGAGCCGAGTACCCGCCGAAATCGATGCGCATTCGACGCCGCCTCCCCATCCCCCTGGCCGTGTTGCTGATTGTAGCGGCCATAGCGTTGATCGTGACCCTGCACAAGCACGCTCCGCCAGAAGCGGCCCGCCTGCTCCCGGGCGCGGACGGTTTCTTCTACATCAATCTAAAGTGGATCAGGACATTCAACGCCACCGGTCAATTGCCGCCGGTTTCCCGCGAGCCCGAATACCAGAAGTTTGTCGAGGAGACCGGCTTTCAGTTCGAGCGCGATCTGGACCAAGCCGCCTTCGCCATCCACTATCCGCAGAACTGGGGGAACGGGACCGCCGGATCGGTTTCCGAACCGCGCTTCTCAGAGGTCTTCGTCGGCAAGATCGACTCCAGCCGGCTGACCACGTACCTCAAGAAGCTATCTTCTTCAATTGACGATTACCGCGGTTTCGACATCTACAACATCCCCCTTGAAGGGCGCACGGTTCGCGTCGTACTTCTTTCGTATGACAGCGTCGCGGTTTCGAACCATCCGAACCCCGACGTGATTCGCGGCATGCTCGACCGGTCCCGCAAACTGGCTTCGCCGTTTGGCGGACCGTGGTTGCTGCGCAAGTTCTACCGAAAAGTTCCTCTGGCGAGCCTGTCTTTTGCGATTCTGCGCGTGCGGCCCGAAATGAGCACTCTGGGCGGACTGGGCAGTTGGAGCCTCCTATTTCCAAAGCCTGCGGTCGCCGTGATTTCCGCACGATATCTCCGCGCTCTCCACCTGCGGGCGGAAGCGTTCACCGACAGTGCTGCTGACGCGCAGGCCATTACCGAGAAGACCGCCGCCTTTCTCAGCCTCTTTCACGCCGCTGAAGGCAGCGTCGGCGCACAGGGTACGGATGCAGATGTAAAGACGTTCTTCGACAGCCTCAAAGTCGAACAGTCCGGAGATCGCGCGATTCTCACCGCTACCGTGCCGCCAGGATTCATCCGCAAGGTTTTGACCGAAGCTCCGCCCGTGACCGTCGCGCCAGCCGCACCCGCTACGCCGCCCAATGCGCCGCCCGCCCCGAAACGGCCACACAAGCCCCGGTCGCGATAACGAACCATTAACCACAAAGGACACGAAGGAGCACGAAGAAAACCCTCAGGGGATTCACACCTTTGTGTGACTTCGTGTCCTTGGTGGTTGATGAATTTAGGGCACTACCTGCATCTTATAGACAGCGTGCAAACTTCTCCCCGTCGCTACAATAGAAAGATATGACGAGTTTGCCATTACCGCTCGCCGCCTTCGTCGCAGGACTGATCTCCTTCCTGTCGCCTTGCGTGCTTCCGCTCGTGCCCGGATACGTTTCGCTGATCTCCGGCGTAGGCGTCGAGCAGCTGAAGCTGAAAGAAGGCGGGCTCTTCCGCAAGGTGATGCTCAATTCCGCCGCGTTCATCATCGGGTTCAGCATCGTCTTCATCACGCTCGGCGCGATCTCGACGGAAGTCGGCCAGATTCTCGCGCAGTACAAATCGCTGCTCGCCCGCATCGCCGGAGCGGTGATCATTCTCTTCGGTCTTCACCTGACCGGCATCTTTCAGATCAAGGCTCTGCTGGCCGACACGCGACTGCATGGCCTCAAAGGCAGTTCGTCCGCCTGGGGCGCGTTTGTCATCGGGTTCGCTTTCGCCTTTGGATGGACGCCGTGCGTCGGTCCGATCCTCGCGGTCGTGCTCGGATTCGCCGCCGCTCAGGACACCGTCTGGAAAGGCATCTTTCTTCTGGCCATCTACTCGGCCGGACTGGCTGTGCCTTTCCTGCTGACTTCGCTCGGCATCGAGCGCTTTCTAAAGTTCTACAACCGCTTCAAATTCCACATGCACGCCGTGGAAGTAGCGAGCGGAGTCTTGCTGATCGGTTTAGGCATTCTGCTGGTGATGGGCCGCTTCGCGCTCCTCTCCGGCTATTTCTCGTTCTTGAATAAGTTTGCGCTGTAGCAACCGCATGAGCGGGCAAGACCTTTAAAAGAATTGTCATCCCGAGCGAAGCGAGGGATCTGCAGTCCGCCGCAAAATGCCGATCCCTCGCTTCGCTCGGGATGACAAAATCTTGAGAATTGAGATTGCGGCTTTAGCCGCCGAGGTCGCCAGTGAAAAGAAATCCTCTGATTCTGTTCTTCATCGCCGCCATCGTCGCGGCCATGTTATTCGCCGGCATTCGCATGGCCCGCAAAAACCGCGCGAACGGTCCCGCCAACGGACAACTCATCGGCAATTTGGCGCCCGACTTCGAACTGCAGGGGCTCGATGGCAAGAGCATGAAGCTCTCTGATTTCCGCGGGAAGGCAGTTCTGCTCAATTTCTGGGCGACGTATTGCGGCCCCTGCAAGATCGAGATGCCGTGGTTTGTCGAGCTGCAAAAAGAGTACGGCCCGCAAGGATTCCAGATCGTCGGCGTAGCCATGGACGACGCCAGCACCGAAGACATCGCCAAATTCGCCAAGGAAATGGGCGTCAACTACCCCATCCTGCTCGGCAAAGAATCCGTTGGGCAGAGCTACGGCGGCGTCAGTGTGCTGCCGACCACGTTTTTTTTGGATCGCGACGGCAAGCTCATCGCCCGCGAATTCGGTTTGCAGAGCCGCAGCGTCTTCGTCGATCACATCAAAAAGGCCATGCGCCAGGGCCAGGCGGTACAGGCTCGGAAGTAACTACGAACCGCATCTGCACCTGGAGTACTCTGGAGCTAATGAAAATCCTTCTGGCGAGTGCGCTTCTCCTGTTCTCCGCGTGGGCTTGGGCGCAGGACGACCTCGGCCCGCAAGGTCCTGTCGTAAAGATGGCGCCCGCTCCGGTCGTGACCGTCGTGCAGGGCAAACCGGCTGCCGTTCCGCTCTCGTTCCGCGTTGCCCGCAGATATCACATCAATTCCAACCACCCGAAGTCGGAGTTCCTGATCCCGACCGTGCTCAAGGTGGAAGCCACCACCGACATCGTCATCGGCAAAATCACCTACCCCGAAGGCCAGGATATGAGCTTTGCCTTCGCTCCCGACGAAAAGCTCAATATCTACACTGGAGATTTCAAAGTGGATGTGCTGGTGCGTCCGCTGCGCTCCGTGCAAGTCGGCAAATATGTCGTCCGCGGAACTTTAAAATACCAGGCCTGCGATAACTCCGCCTGCTATCCACCAAAGCAGTTGCCGGTCAGCTTCGATGTGAAGATCGCAAAGGCTCCGCCAGCCCCACGCAAGAACCCCGCCCAAAGTCCGCACGCGCACTAACTCGCGTAGGGACGGCCGCCCCCGGCCGTCCAAGCCGAGCGAAGCTCGGCAGCCGCATGTGGTCACAGCTACTCTGGCTTCGCTATAACGTCAACTTTTCCTGTTAAAGCACAACCGACCGCGCCTGATCCAATTGACGCGTCAGCGTGTCAATCTGCGCCTGTAGCAGGTTGCGGATGGAAAGCATCCCCAGCAACCGGCCGTCATCATCGACGATCGGCAAGTGCCGGTAGTGGCGCTCCACCATGGTGGCCAGCGCTTCGCCCGCCGTGGTAGCCCGGGTCGCCATCTCGACTGGCGTCGTCATGATTTCGCGAACGGAAATTTTTCGCGGGTCGTGCTCGTCGAGCGCCAGCCGGAGCAGCACATCTCGTTCCGTAAAAATTCCAGCGACGCGATGGTTCTCGTCAACGACGGCGACCGCTCCCACGTGTCGATCCAGCATCGTCCGGATCGCCCGCTCGGCGGTGGCTTCCACCGGAACCGAAGCCGCTTCCGAATCACACATTTCCAGAATGTTCATCGCTCACCTTCTTGGCCCCGCGTCGTTCTTCGAAACCAGGTCGTTCTTGAATACCTTGCCGTCCTTCATCACAAACCCGACATTCTCAAGGATTTTGATATTCGCCAAAGGATCGCCAGAAACGGCGGCCACATCCGCGTAGGCGCCCGGCGCGATCACGCCCAGTCGTCCTTTCATCTCCAGCAGCTCCGCGGCCCGAGAAGTCGCGCTCTGTATCGCCTGCATCGGCGTCATGCCGAATTCGACCATCCGCGGAAACTCCTGCGCGATCGGCTCGGTCCACGGAAGTCCCCCCATATCGGTCCCGAAAGCAATCTTCACTCCCGCCTTCAACGCTTTGCGAAATGACTCTTCGTGCGCGGACGCGCGCTTGCGGTCGCGCTGGCCTTCCGGGGTGTCCGCCGGCGCCCAGTCCCCGTAGTAAATATTCAGCGTCGCGCACAGCCACGTGCCCTGCCGGATCATCTGCGCGATCTGCGCGTCGGTCAGCACCAGTCCGTGCTCGATCGAGTCGCAGCCGCCATCGAGCGCGCGCTGCAAGCCTTCTCCACCGTAAGCGTGGCAAGCCACCTTTTTCCCCCAGCCATGAGTTTCGTCAACAATCGCGCGCAGTTCCTCCACCGTCAGAGTCGGCTGCGATACCAGGTCGCCGTTCTTGCCGACCCATGACCGATGCGTCATGTACACCTTGATCCAGTCCGCGCCGTGATCGAGCTGCTCGCGCGCGGCCTTGCGCGCCTCGACCGGTCCGTCAATGATCTGCACGCCCTTCGGCACTTCGATCTCCGGCGCGTAACCCTCCAGTGGATATCCGCCGGTCGTCGAGATCGCGCGCGTCGAAACAAACAAGCGCGGCCCAGGGATGTATCCGCCTTCAATCGCCTGTTTGATGCCCACGTCACCGTAGCCCGCACCTTCGGTTTCCATGTCACGCAGCGTGGTGAAGCCCTGTTCGAGGGCGCGCCGCACCGAGACCGTCGCCCGCGCCGCGCGGAATGCCAGCGGATACTTGAGCAACTGAATATCGTATCCGCCCTCGGCGGGATCTTCACCCTGCAGAAAAATGTGCGTGTGGGCATCGATCAGCCCGGGAAGCACCGTGGCCTGCGAGAGGTCGATGAAGGTGGCGCCCGCGGGGAGGTTCGACGGAACGCCCGCCGCTCCTGCATCGGCGACGTCGGTAATCATATTTCCGCGAATGGTGATGACCTGGTCGCGGCGAGCGGAACCCGACACGCCGTCAATCAGCACTCCCGCCCGGATCACCGTCACCGGCGCAAGGACAGGCGCGCTTTTCTGAGCCCAGCTCACGGAAATCAGCGACACGACACTCAGCAGAACAATCCAACGCTTCACACGCAACCTCCGGAAAGGCTGGATTGTACTCCTTGCGGCAATCGCCATCGGAGAATTTCGCGGAAAGTCTTTAGGCGGAAATTTCAGGCTGACGTCATCAGGCTGACGTTATTCGACAAGAGCGCCAACCCGGCGTGGAATGCGAAGAACGAATCCATTAGGATCGCCGTCGCCGTCGCCGAACACCAACGATGCTCCGGCGGTTTCGAGCACCCGACTGGCGATCAGCAGCCTCACCCTGCGCAAGGTTAATGTTGCCCCGGTCGGATCGCGCTTCGTCGGCGGACTGCTTGCGCTCGGTTCCTGATCGCGCAAACCCGGCTCGCGAGAACTGCGTTCGCCTTCCACCCGCAGTACCGCTCCCGCCGGGCCTTCCCCCAGCAGAAGCATAACTTTACCGCCCACCGCTTGCGCTTCGATCATCGACGCAATCAAATACTGCAAAGCCAGCCGCAGCCGCGACTCCGGCACTGGCACCGTCGCCGTACATGTGCCCACCAGGCACAACCGGACACCGCGCACCGCCGCGATCGAGGACAGTTCTTCGATCACACTCCGCATGGTCGGCGCCAGCGCGGACGAGAAAGCTTCTGGCCCAGGCTGCTCGGCTTCCAGATACTCGCGCATCAACTGGATCATGCCGATAACTTTTTCGGTCTGCTGCAGAGCCACCGAAACACTCTCCTGCTGCTGCTCCGCGACTTCCTCGAGCGAAAGTTCGAGCGAACAGCGCAAGCTGGTGAGCGGCTGGCTTAACGAGTGCAGCAATTCGCCGAGCACGTCCGGACCGCGCGGCAGCTTCGGAAAAGAATGCGGACTCGCACTCATGCCGATGCCCCTTCCGGCCTCATCTGATACCCTACCCCGCGAACCGTGTGAATCAAGGATGGCGAGAAGCCATCGTCCACCTTGCGCCGCAGGTAGTTGATGTAAACGTCCACCACGTTCGTCGTGGAATCAAAGGTCAGGTTCCAGACGTGTTCGATGATCATCGCCCGAGTCAGCCGGCGACCGGCATTGCGCATCAGGTATTCGAGCAACGCGAATTCCTTGGTCGTCAATTCAATGGGTCTCCCGGCGCGCTCCACTTTGCGTTCCACGCGATCCAGGCAGAGATCGCGGACGGTGAGAACCGATTCCGATGGCAGGTGGCTGCGCCGCAACAACGCCCGGGCGCGCGCCGACAGTTCAAGATATGAAAAAGGCTTCACCAGGTAGTCGTCCGCTCCCGAATCCAGACACTGCACTCGGTCTTCGACCCGGCTGCGCGCGGTGAGAATCATCACCGGCAAGTTCGCCTTCCGCTGCCGCAAACTTTTCAGAACCGACAACCCGTCAACCCCCGGCAGGTTCAGGTCAAGCACCACCAGATCGTAGTCAAACTCCATCGCCATCGCTCGGCCCCGGTTCCCCTCGTTGGCAACATCCACCGCATGATGTTCCGCTTCCAGCCCCTTCCGGAGGAACCTGGAAAGTGCCGCATCGTCTTCCACAATAAGAATTCTCATGAGCTTCGTCCAAGTCGGCTGACTCTGAACCGATTCTCATTCTCGACGCACTCGCCCCAGCGCACAAGATAACCAGCCCGTACAAAAGGACGTACTTGAGGAGGAAGAGCCGTTCTGGAAATAGATTTCCATCCGGCTTATACTTCGTGGTGTGAAAGCCCTCACTGTCCAACTTTTTCTGTTGGTTTTGGCTGTGAATGCAAACGGGCAGCAACCACAAAGTGTACCGAGTCACCACACAGGCGCGATGCCATCAACTGGCGTGATTAGCGAAGCCACAAGTGACTGCATCGTGTCGGTTAATGATATTTCGTTTAAGCGGCAACCTTTGCCAAGTGGTATCAGATCCCATGTACCACATGGCGCGTTTGTGCGGCTGGTACTTCCGCTATCTGGTTCGGATACGCTTACGATCTACGAACTCGGCAAGAGGGATGAGAACGGGATTGCACCGGACAACCTAGACACGAGGCTACTGATTACGCGACAGAACGAGCCTGTATTTCGGTTCTCGTTTAGAAATTTGCGATTACCAAAAGACAAAAACTATGACACCGAGTGGGGATTATCAGCTGTGGCAATGAAAGCCGCGCACCTGTGCTCTAACGGTGTCGATATCACCTACCTCGTGGCACAAGCTGGCAACCAGGGTGGCTTCTTCATGGCGATCAAGCGGGACGCTAACAGTTATGTTTTGCTGCCCATCGGAGATGTAACGCAGGGCAGACTTGAGTTGAAGACGAGTACGCCTACTCGCGTCGTTGTTTGGAGCGCGGCCCCCGAGGACGCAGGACTTTGTACAGCTTGTTCGAAGCACTACGTTGTAGAGTCTATGGAATTCGACGGGAAAGCATTCAAAGTCGTCGAGAAGAGAAAAACGAAGAAGACGTACACAAGCTTTCAGGATGAACCACTTGTAGTGTCACCGTAGAAATGGCTGATGCGGAACTAGGCGCTACGCGCCCAGCTCCGACCGAATCGACCCAACGATCGATTCCGCAAGCCGATCCATCTGCTCCTTCGACTCCGCTTCAATCATCACCCGCGCCAGCGCCTCGGTGCCGGAGTAGCGCACCACCACTCGGCCATTGCCGTCCAGTTCCCGCTCCGCCGCCGCAATCGCCGCTTGCACCGCCGGAATCTGCGCGAAGGGAGTCTTGTTCCGCACCCGCACATTCCGGATCGTCTGCGGAAACACCTTCAGATCGCCCACCAGATCGGCCAGCGGCTTGCCCGTCCGAACCATGATCTCCAGCACCCGGAGCGCGGTGAGCAGTCCGTCGCCGGTGGTCGCCTCCCCATCGCGAAACAGTATGTGGCCCGACTGTTCGCCGCCGAGCGTAGCTCCCGCGCGCTGCATTTCTTCGAGCACGTACTTATCGCCGACATTGGCACGCAGCATCCGAATGCCAGATCGCTGGAGCGCCAACTCCAATCCCATATTCGACATGATCGTCGCCACCACGGTGGCATTGGCGAGCCTGCCGTGCGCCTGCATTTCACGCGCCGCCAGCAGCAGAACCGCATCCCCGTTTACCACTCGCCCATGGGCATCGCAAAAAAGCGCGCGGTCCGCATCGCCATCGAAAGTAACGCCTACGTCGAAACGTCCCTGGTTGTCGCTCTCGGCAACAAAGCGCGCCACCATTTCCGGATGCAGCGCGCCGCAATTCTCGTTGATGTTCTGTCCATCCGGCGCGGAGTGTAAGAAGGTCGTGTTGATCTTGAGCGCTCCGAATAGCTCCGGAGCTTCCGCAGCCGCCGCGCCATTGGCGCAATCGACCGCCACGCGAAGCCGGGTCAAGTCGGTGGAAATACTGCCCGCGAGCGAGCGAACGTAAGCCTGGCGCAGACCTTCCTCACCGGGAAGGCTCGAAACCTCTGGAGTGGAATCCGGCGCCGGAACCGCGTCCGAATCCTGCAGAAGCGCGAAAATTTCTTTTTCAATCGCCAGTTCGCGCGCATCCGGCAGCTTGTAGCCATCGCCGGAAAAAATTTTGATCCCGTTATCGGTCCACGGATTGTGCGAAGCGGAAATCACAACACCGGCATCGAACCCTTGCGAGCGCGCCAGGAACGCAACGCCCGGCGTGGTGATCACGCCCGCGCTGCGCGTTTCCACGCCCACCGACGCCAGCCCTTGCAGAAATCGGTCGGCAATCCATCGGCTGGAGACGCGCGTGTCCTGGCCAATCACCACCCGCGCCTTGGCATTCACGCGCGCCAGATCGTGCCCCAGCGCCCGCCCAATCCAATAAACACTGTCGCGCGTCAGCGGAAACTCTCCCGCCACGCCACGAATCCCGTCAGTACCAAAGAGCTGTCTGGTTTGCGTCATGCAAGGGCGGAGGAAGAAAACTACTCCTGTTTTATTGTTTCTCGTCTCCCGCGCGTTCCATGATAACCGTCACGCGAATCGGGGTGGGGTGCACAACTTGGATCAGAGGATCGGGGACATAAGCCTGCGTCACAAAAGAAGCCCGCTTCATGGCTCCGCTGACGTCTACCGGATCGGTGATGGCGGCCTCCACCGCTTCCACGCGGCGGCGAGGTCCGGTGATCATGACATTCGGCGGATCGGCGATCACCTGCGCCACTCGCATGCCGCTCGCAAAATTTCCGGTCACACGCGGTCGAACCTCGACGACGCGGGTCGCGCGATTATCGAAGGAGAGGTGAAACTGACCGGGTATGATCTGCACGACTTCCAGATCCTGCGGCACATGAACTTGCTGGCCGGTCAAATCGAAAGTCCGTTCCCCCGGGCGGACGCTGGCCAGATCAATCTCCGCGCGCACATCCGTAACCTGCAGGCGATGAATCACCCGCTCCGGTCCCCGTACCCGGATCTGCGCTTCGGTGAAGCTGGCGGAATCGATCTCCAGACTCTCGGGAAGATTATGGAACTCGATCGGAACCTTCATTTCGACTTCGGCGATAGGGCTGCGCGCCACTGCGAACCACAGGCCGATGGCGAGTAACAGGGAAACCAGCTTGAGTCCGATATTGTGAACCAAGGTGCGCTGGAAAAAGCTGCGCTGCACAAAGCCCGGCATCGTCAGTCGTCCTTTCCCGTGCGCAGACCTGCATCCTGCTTGCGGGAGAGCTGCGAACTGGGCGGCTCTTCTTCGATAAAGCTTTCCTCCACAGGACTCGGCAGCGTCGGCGCGGGAGCGTAACGGCGCAGCAGCGCGCTCAGCCGCTCGCGCAGACGCTCCACCGTCAACTCGCGCTCAATGCTCCCCGCCACCGCCATGCTGATCGTCCCCGTCTCTTCCGAAATAATGACGGCGACCGCGTCGGTTTCTTCCGTAATCCCGATCCCCGCGCGATGACGCGTCCCCAGTTGAGTCGAGAGCACAGGGTTCATCGACAGCGGCAGGAAACAAGCAGCGGCCGCGATGCGGTCCCGCTGCACAATCACGGCGCCGTCATGCAAGGGAGCGCTCGGACGAAACACCGTGGCCAGCAGGTCGTACGACAGCCTCGCATCCAGTGACACGCCGCTTTCGATGTAGGTGCGCAGCCCAATCTCACGCTCGATGACGATCAGCGCGCCCGTCTGATTCTGCGAAAAAAGATTGGCCGCCAAAACAATGTCGTCGTAAACGTCGGCCACCGAACTCGAAGACCGCATCAGCGAAATCCGGCTCCCAAGGTTTGCCAGCGCGTGCCGGATCTCCGACTGAAAGACCACGATCAGCGCGAACACACCGTACGGCAGCAACGTGCTGAGCAGCCAGTTCAGGGTCCGCAACTCCCCCAGCCGCGCGAAATAGAAGGCCAGCCCAAGCGCAGCCACCCCGACCAGCATCGGTGCCGCCCGCGTGCCCCGCACCAGAACCAGAAACTGGTAGATCAGGATCGCGACCAGCACGATGTCGATGATCGAGATGACCGATATGTGCGACCAAACCAGCGACGGCGTCACGCCACCCTCACGTCGGAAGTTGATTTTGCCTTCATTCTAATGCAGCCCCGCCGGATTCCCGCCGGATTATGGTTCGCTGCGCTCGGTCGCGGTCACGCGGGCGCGAACCCGCCCCCGAGCCAGGCGTGCCGACAGCTCATCTCCAGGTTCGAGTCGCGCCGCATCTTTCACCAGTTGGCCTTTCGCATCGAACACCAGCGCGTATCCGCGATTCAGAATCGCCACCGGCGAAAGCGCCTCCAGGCTTGCGGTCTGGCGATCCAGCGCCCCGCGGCTCTCCAGCAACCGCGTGTGCGTGACGGCGGCCAGGTTCGCAACTTGCGCCTCCAGCCGCTGCCGCACCGCAGCCAGACGGCGTCGCGCGTCATAGTGCCGGACTGCCGCGGAAACATTTTCGCAGCGCCGATGGCATCGTTCCAAAAGTTGACGTTCCGCCTTCTCCAGCCGGAAGCGCTGCTCATCCAGTCTCTGCTGCCGCCGATGGATGCCGTCCATCATGCGCGCAAACGCTCCGTGCTGCGCCCGCTCGGTCAATTCCTGACGCGCCATCAGCAAACGGTACCGCACCGCGCGCTCCAGCCGCCGGCACAAATCCTCTGCCTGCGCTTCGATCTCCTGTCGCGACCGGATCACCAATTCCGCCGCCGCTGACGGCGTAGGCGCCCGCAGATCGGCGACAAAATCCACAATCGTGAAATCCGTTTCGTGCCCAATCGCCGAGATCACTGGAATCTTCGAATCCGCAACCGCCCGCGCCAGTCCCTCATGATTGAACGCGGCCAGGTCTTCGACCGAGCCTCCGCCGCGCGCAATGATGATGACCTCAACCGCGCCGTTGTGACGCAAGTCTTGATGGAAGTATCGCAGCCCCGCCATCACCTCGCCCGGCGCCGCGTCCCCCTGCACCTGCGCCGGATAGATCAGCACATTCGCCGAGTGATGCCTTCGCGCCAGAATGTTCAGGATGTCACGCAGCACCGCTCCCTGCGGCGAGGTGATGATGCCAATTCTTTGCGGCAACGGCGGGATCGGCTTTTTTCGCGACGCCTCGAACAATCCTTCCGCCTGCAATCTCGCCTTCAATTGTTCGAATGCCAACTGCAGAGCGCCCGCGCCCTGCGGCTCCATGAATTCAGCGGAGATTTGCAGCTCCCCGCGATCTTCATACACGGTGATGCGCCCGCGAACCGTGACGTGCAACCCATTCTCCGGACGAAACCGCAGCAGCTTAGCCGACGACCGGAACATCACCACCCGAATCTGCGCGCCCTCTTCCTTCAAAGTGAAATACAAGTGCCCAGAATCCGGAATGCGAAGGTTAGAAATCTCCCCTTCCACCCAGCAATCCGAATACTCGCGCTCGAGGTGCGACCGCACCGCCGAAACCAAAGCCCGCACCGTCCAGATGCGCCGCTCCGGAGGACGAAACTGGAACCCGAGTTGGTCCGCCATCCCCATAAAGTCAGAGCTAACAAGTTTCAGTTATAAAGTTCAGTTGCCAAGTTTCAGTTTACCCCGCCGCACAAATCCATAATTGTCATCCTGAGCGCAGCGAAGGACCTGCTGTCTCATGCACGGACAAGAAAGCAGATCCTTCGCTGCGCTCAGGATGACAACCTATGCTTATACTGATTGCGAAAACTTGCGGCACAGCACACTACCGCTTCATCCGCCCAATCAGGAAGAGAACAATCGACAGCACGACACTGATCAGAATGGAACTCGCCAGCGGAAAATAAAAAGTAGTGTTCTTGCCCCGATACAGAACGTCCCCGGGCAGCCGCCCAAGAGGCAACCCCGTCCGCCCCAGCAGCATGACGATCCCCCCAATCACCACCAGGGTCACGCCAAGCATCACTAGCATTCGTCCAATCTCTGCCATACTTGGAGTTTAACCCGCAGATTGCCTGACCAACCGCATTACCACCGCGCCCTTCCGGAGTGGAACAACCCCTAACAAATGTAACCCTCGTCCCCTCCGCGCCGTAAGTGTATATAGAAGGGGAGAAGATGCCAGTGCTGGAACAGCCATCCGACGCGTTGCGGCAGTTCTGTCACGGCGACCTCGACGCCTTCGAGGCGCTGTTCCGCCAGCATCAGGGCGAGGTCTACGGCTGGATCGTCCGCATCGTCCGCGATCCGGCCGCCGCCGAGGACCTTACCGTCGAAACCTTTTGGCGCATCTATCGCGCTCGCACCCGCTTCGACTCCACCCGGAGCTTCGGGCCATGGACGCGGCGCATCGCCACCAACGCTGCCCTCGGTCACCTGAAGACCGCGCGGAATGAAACCGAACTCCCCGACGATCTGGCGTCGCCGCCGTTGCCAGACCCCGGCATCTCCGAGGAGCTTCGCCGGAAAACGGCGTGTGCGTTCCAACGGCTTCCGCCTAAGCTGCAGGTGACGGCCACGCTGGCGTTGATCGAAGAGCAACCATACAAAGAGATCTCCGAGTCTCTGGGCATTTCGCTGGGAGCTGTCAAGTTGCGTGTCTTCCGAGCCCTTCGCCTTCTCAGAAAAGAATTGAAGAAACAAGGAATCGAACCATGAATGAACACGAGCAGGAACGAATCGAGCAGTTGCTTAAGAAGTCACTGCCGCCGGTGGGCACGCGGGTTGGCGCGGAACTGCGACGCGACCTCTGGCCCGCGATGCTGAAGCGCCTCGAGGCGCGTCCCACCGCAGTGCCGTGGTTTGACTGGGCTCTGCTCGCCGCGGTGGCCGCGTGGCTTGTATTTTCCCCGGGAACAATTCCAGTGCTGCTCTATCACTTGTAATTGGAGGAAAGTATGAACACTCACCCTTATCTTCGTGCGTACATGGCAGGCATTGTCGTACCCAGCCTGGGTCTACTGGTCGCGCTGACTGTCTTCATCCTGACGCGCCTGGTTTTCCAGGTCCCTATTCCCATCGAGCGTGTCGTCATTTTCCCGATGGCGCTAGTGCCCAATGCGTTCGGCGTCTGGAACATTTTCTACGTGTGGTCCCGGCCGCACCGCCAACTGCCCATTGGGTTCCACGGCGCGCTGTTGCCGGTGGTCATGGCCACAATGGGAGCACTCGCCGCCACGTGTGGCGGATTCATGACGGTCGGCGTGCACGGCGTCACTTGGTTCCAGGCGATCACCGTCCCCTACTTTCTGATCGTGCCCTGGTTCCTCGCCGGCGTTGCCGTCTATTACCTGCTGTGGAAGTATGTGGTGGGATTCCTCAATCAGGTGCTGGGAATCGAGTGAAGGGAACTCCACGGCAAGAAATGAACCATGAACATTCTGCAAACCACGCGCCTCGTCCTGCGCGAGTTCACACCGCAGGACGCCGACGCTCTCGCTTTAGTCCTTTCCGATCCGCAAACCATGCGCTATTACCCCGCACCCTACCATCGCGCCGGTGTCGAGCAATGGATTGAACGCAACCGCCAACGCTACCAGGACGACGGCGTCGGCCTCTGGGCAATGGAGGAGTTGACGAAGACCCAGGAAATGATCGGCGATTGCGGCATCATACGCCAGCAAGTCGAAGGCGAGCGCCTCTACGAAATCGGATACCACTTGCGCCGCGATTTCTGGGGCCAGGGCCTCGCGACCGAAGCCGCCATCGCCTGCCGCGACTGGGCATTCGCGCACCTGAAAGCCGACCGCTTGATTTCCCTGATTCGCCCCGAGAATCTGCCCTCACGCCGCGTCGCCGAGCGCAACGGCATGACCATCTGGAAAGAAGTGAACTGGCGCGGCCTCCCCCACTACGTCTATTCCATAGAGATGCAAACGGACTTCAATCGTGATTAAAACGAATCCCCGCTGGCGGGCGCCGGCCCCAGCCTATGCACCTTTACTCCTACAAGCTCCGCTTGGCGGGGTTTTCACTTCCGACTCCTGATTTTTCATCACAAATCACCTGTGAGCCCGTCACAGACATGCCCGCCGGTCCGGTGCGACAATAGCCATCTGATTGGGGCAGTGTAAGAGTGTGCCGTCTCCCAAGACGGCCCTCGAAGCTGCCTCAAACCCATTTTCAGCGCTCTTTGACAACCTAAGTCGTTGATTCCGGAATACCTTACCTATAAGTCCTTTAAACTCAAAGACCTGGCGGGAATTTCCTCCTAACCCTATGATTCCAAAAGACCGGGGGGAGGGGGGTACCCACCGTACTAACTGGTTATTACACGATGAGTTAATGGGCAGGCCAGAGAGAAAGCGTCTGAGTAACGCACCTGTTGTGGGCGGACGCAAAGGGCCGACGGCGCCTTTACGGGGCGTGCGTTAAACTCAAAAGCAGCCCTAGCCGACGCATGAACAAAGCCACAATTCTGTTCAATCCCAACTCTGGCCGCCGTGGAAGAAAGCGCGACGCGGAACTGAACCATGCCATTGGCATCATTCAGTCAGCCGGAGTGCGCACCGAACTTACGGTTTGCCGGTCCAGCCAGGAAGCGAGCGACAACGCCCGCTGCGCCGTGGCGGCCGGCAGTGACACCGTCTTTGCCTGCGGGGGCGATGGCACGATCCACGATGTCATTCAAGGATTGGTCGGCACGCCCGTCGCGCTCGCCATTCTCCCGTTCGGCACCGCCAATGCTCTCGCCCACGACCTCGGAATCCCGCTCCGCCCCAGCGCTGCGGCTCAAGTGGCCGTCGAAGGCAAGGTCCGCCGTATCCCTCTCGGCCGAATTGAGTACGAGGATTTCAACGGCAAGTCTGCAGCCCGTTACTTCACCGTCGCCGCCGGAATCGGCGTGGACGCCCACCTGTTCTACAAACTCACCGCCGAACTCAAGAAGCGCTCGGGCATGACCGCCTACTACCTAAAAGCCTGGCAGTTGTGGGCGACCCATCGCATGAGAAGGTTCGAGGTCGAGTATTCCAACGGAAGCGGTCTGAGCCAGCGCGCCATGCTGACGGAACTCTTGGCGGTAAGAATCCGCTTCTTCGGAAACATCTTGCGCGAGCTGGTCCCCGGAGCGTCGCTCGACTGCAACGATCTGAGAGCCGTCATGTGCCGCACCGCCAGCCGCAACGCCTATCTGCAGTATGTGGCCGGAGCGCTGCTCGGTCGCCAATGGAATATCAACGGCATCGATCTGGTCAGCTGCTCGGAAATCGTCTGTCACTTGCCGAAGAAAAGCGCCAGCGACCGCAGCGATGTTCATAGTGAAGACCGCGTCTATGTCGAGGCCGACGGCGAACTGCTAGGCCGCTTGCCCGCCCGCATGACGATGGTTCCCGATGCGCTGTCCCTGGTGGTACCCGCTTGACCGTGTCGTAGAGACGGGGCTTGCCCCGTCTCGGCAGTGCACTACACTCTTGGCCAGGAGAGCCTTTGGAACCCGTTACTCACTTCTTATTCGGCGCCGCCATGGGCCGAGCCGGACTCAACCGCAAAACCGCGCTGGCCACCGCCACATTAACCCTGGCCGCCGAAGCCGCCGACCTCGACGTCCTCAGCCGCTTCGGCGGCTCCGCGTTCGGCTTAAACCATCACCGCGGCTTCACTCATTCTTTCCTGGGCGTCCCGCTGGTGGCCGCCGTGGCCGTTGGATTCATCTATCTTCTCTGGCGCCTGCGCGGCCGCAAAACCCGCAACCCCAACCTTCCCCCGCGCTGGGGATTGCTCTTCGCCTACGCTTGCTTGGCCAGCCTCAGCCACATTCTCCTCGACTTCACCACCAACTACGGAGTGCGTCCCTTCTGGCCGTTCTCCGAACGCTGGATTTCCTGGGACATCGTCTTCATCGTCGAGCCCGTCCTCCTGGTCGTTCTTACGCTAGGCCTGATTCTCCCCGCCTTGTTTTCGCTCATCAACGAAGAGATCGGCGCCCGTAACAAAGGCCCGCGCACCAAGCCAACCGGAAGACTAGCCGCGACTCTTGCTCTGCTCGCCGTGTTCGCGTGCTGGGGACTTCGCGACTACGAGCATCGCCGCGCCGTAGCCGCGCTCCAGTCGCGCAGTTACCAGGGAGCCGACCCGATTCGAGTTTCCGCGTACCCTTACTGGCTCAATCCGTTCCGCTGGTACGGAGTAGTAGAAACGCCCGCTTTCTTCGCCACCATGGACGTCGATTCGCTCTCCCCCGAGGTCGATCCCGAATCCCAAATGCAGGTTCGCTACAAGCCCGAAGAAACGCCCGTCACTCTAGCCGCCAAGAAAACCTACCTCGGACGCGTGTACCTGAGTTGGGCCCAGTATCCCGTAACCGAAACCGAGCAGCTCGCGAACGATCCCGTCGAGAACGCCCGCGCCGCCTACGTAGTCCGCTTCCGCGATCTCCGCTACGACTATCCCGGACGCAACACCCGCGTCACCCTCGGCGCGATGGTGTTCCTGACCCGCGATCTGCAGGTAGTGGACGAACGCTTCGGAATAAGGAGCACGAGCACGACAACTCGGTAACAGCAATAGCCCGCGCTCGTGTCGGGACGGGATCGCGTGAGGACGGGCGCCCTCGCGAGCCTGCCCTGAGCAAAGCCGAAGGGTCCAAGCCGAGCGCAGCTCGGCCGCCGCCTGTGGTCACAGCAACTCTGGATTCGCTATACAGGTGGATTTCGCGAGACTGGATTCTTCACCCTTCCCTTGACCGCCAGCATCCGCTCGCGCAACAATCTTAATTGACGCTCCACGAGGTGATCATGCTGGCTTATCTATTTGTCATTTTTGCGGTCTTGGCGCGGATGCCGTTTATGCCGCATCCTTGGGGATTCACCCCGGTGGCGGCGGCGCTGCTCTATTTTGGCGCGCGCGGTTCCAAACGCCAACTGTGGGTGCCGTTTGCACTCCTGGCTGTCTCTGACGTCATCCTTACGAAATTCGTCTACTCCTATCAATTTTCGTGGGACCATTTCGTGACCTGGGCGTGGTATGCGGCGATTCTCTTCCTCGGGAGCCGGCTGCGCGAAAACACCAACTGGTTGCGGGTCGGCGGAGCCGCGCTCGCCAGTTCCACTTCTTTTTTCGTGATCAGTAACTTCGCCGTCTGGGCGTGCTGGAACATGTATCCCAAGACCCTGTCCGGCCTGATGACCTGCTACGCCGCCGGCCTGCCGTTCTTCCGCCGTGGACTCGCAGGCGATATGCTCTTCACCGCAGTCATGTTCGGCTTGCCCGTGGTTGCCACCGTGGTAGCCCGCTCCATCCACAAGCCGCATGGAGCCGCAACCGCCTAACCGATCAATCGAGTTTCTTCCGAGCGCAGCGCGGAATCCTTCCCCGCTGCGTTCTTACTTTCCGCACGCTGCCGCTTCGCCCGCCGCCAGATCAACCACCCCACCACTAGCACTCCCACCCCCACCAGAATCCACACGAAGTGGTGCGCGAAAAGGTTTCCCGTCAGCGTCACAATCTCCGGACCGAACCAGAGCGTCAGCAGCGCCTCAATCAAGAACCGCACGAACCGTCCCGCAAAAATCGCCAGCAGAAAATGCGCGAAGTTCATCTCAAACGCCGCCGCTGCCAGCACCACAATCTTGAACGGAGTGGGCGGCGGCAACATCGCCGGAAACATCAGCGCCCAGAATTCATGCCGATCGAAGGATTCGTGAATCTTCTCGAACCGCTCTGCCGAAAGCCGCTTGCGCAACAGCACCTCGCCACCCGTATACCCGATGACGTAGAGAACGATGCTTCCCAGCGCCGACCCGGCCGAGGCCAGCAGCACATACATCAGAAACCGCGAGCGATCGTGGTAAACGTAGCCCACGAAAATCGCGTCCAGTGGCAGACCCATAAACGAGCCATCCACCGCCGCAAACGCAAGCATCCCCCATGGCCCCAGAGGCGCAAGAACGTGCTTGATCCACTCGCCGTAAGCGTGGACAAAATGTTTGATCTTGTTCAAGTAGGTAAGCCTAGTTTACGCGAGAGCGAAGTGCAGCCGCTGGTCGTTAGTCGTTGGTCGTTGGCAAAACCATCTTCTGCGAACTGTGGGAGCGCACTACCGACGCGAACTGGCTTGCCAACGACCAACGACTAACGACTAACGACATTCATGCCCCGTCCGCCCCGCAATCAACTCCAGCGCATGCGGCAGCAAATCAATCACCGCCTCCAGCGACTCGACCGCCCCCGCCGGACTGCCCGGCAGATTCAGGATCAGGCTCGTTCCCCGGACACCGCACACGGCGCGGCTCAGCGCCGCGAAGCGCGTCTTGCGTACTCCCTGCAATCGCATCTGCTCCGCGATCCCTTCCACCAGTCGCTCGCACACCGCGCCCGTCGCTTCCGGCGTCACGTCGCGCGGAGCGATTCCCGTCCCGCCCGTGGTCACCACCAGCCGAGCCGACCGGCAGAACTCAATCAGTTTTTCCTGAATCGCGGCGCGCTCGTCGGCAACTACGCTGCGCAACACCACTTGAAAATTGCGCCGCCCCAGCGCTTCCGCCACCGCCGGACCGGAGAGATCCACCTTTTCGCCGCGCGAACACGAATCGCTAACCGTCAGCACCGCCGCCCGCGTTCCATCAGGTGTCGAGGAGGACATCTTCACCCTCAGCTGCTGCGTCCCGCTGCGCCTCGTCCAGCAGCCGTAATCCTTCCATCAGCAGGCCCTGCGTATTCAGTGTCGTCGTTTCCTGCACCGACTTTCCCTTGAAATCGATCTGGAAATTTCCCTCCGTCCAGCGCAGCACTTTGAAAACCGCTTCGTCTCCCGTGATCGGGCCATAAACCGCGTGCTTGGCCTGCCCCTGGCTGAAATAGATCTCGCACTTGTCGTCGCCGTTGGTCATCGTGAGCAGGCAACTCTTGCGCCCCATCTCCAGCGATTGCACCAGGTCAATCACGTTCATCTGCGACAGGCTGCCGCGCAATATGCCGTCGGTTGACGCTGCCTTGCTCAGCTTCTCCAGCGCGATCCGGTCCACCACGCGCTTGATTTTGTGCGTGGCATCTTTCAGGAAGAAAGGTTTTTCCAGATAGTCCTCGATCGGGTCCTGCATCGACAATCGTTCGCTGATGTCGGCCTTGCTAGCCATCAGGATCACCGCGATCCCAGCCGTTGCTGGCCTGCTCTTCAGTTTTTCCAGCAACTGCCGCCCGTCCATGCCCGGCATGCGGTAATCGCTGATCAGCACATCCGGCAAATCATCGACCGCCTTCAACAACGCATCGGCGGCGTCGGTGGCGACCGTGACCTCGCCCATCGCCGAGAGCGCCTGTTGCAGCATCCCCAGCACCATCGGGTTGTCGTCCACCAGCAGGATTTTGACGTTGCTCGCCATAGATAATGGATAGCTATTTCCGCTTCGCGCTTCTCCGGTACTCTCCGCTCTTGCCCCCCGACTTCCGCTCCAGCACCACTTCCCGGATTTCGATGCCCTTGTCGAGCGCCTTGCACATGTCGTACACCGTCAGCGCCGCCACGCTGGCCGCCACCAGCGCTTCCATCTCCACGCCCGTCTCCGCCATAGTCTTTACTTTTGTGGCAATAGAAACGCCATTCTCGCACACGCGTAGAGTCACAGCAATGTGCGACAGCGCCACCGGATGGCACATCGGAATTAACTCCGCGGTCCGCTT
This sequence comes from Terriglobales bacterium, assembly GCA_050014475.1. Lineage (GTDB taxonomy): Bacteria > Acidobacteriota > Terriglobia > Terriglobales > Acidobacteriaceae > Acidiflorens. The sequence continues at coordinate 20,405 of JBEKDG010000014.1, forward strand.
CGCCGCCATGATTCCCGCCGTCCGCGCCACCTCCAGCGGGTCGCCCTTGGGATTCTCCGGCAGCGCCCGCAGCACCTCCGGCGTCATCAGAACGAAGGCGCTCGCCTCCGCTTCTCGCGCCGTTCGCCCCTTCGACGACACGTCCACCATGCGGGCCTGCCCCCGAGCGTCGTAGTGGGAAAGTTTTTTCGCCATCACCAACAGGTTATCGTACCCGCCCCAACCGTCGCATCTTCATCGCATCAACCGGATCGCATCAACAAGATCGCGTCAACAACGACACCCATTCTCCCGCCTCAATCCGCTCGCGGTCCGGAGGAACCACCACATAGCAGTTCGCGCGAGCCAGCGCAGCGATGTCGCCCGACCCCTGCCACCGCGCCAGCTCCACCTCCGCATTCTCAAACTCTCCCAAAAGCACCGCCGGAAGAAATCGCTTCAACCCTGTCTTCGTCCGGATCTCCGATTTCAGCCGCGCGCGAAGAAAAATCAACCGCTGCGGCGTCATCCCCGCCAACGCTTCGATCATCGGCTGCGCGAACAATTCGAAAGTCACCATGGTCGATACCGGATTCCCCGGCAGCCCAAAAAAATATTTCTTGTGTGGCGCGGGCGCCCTCGCCCGCGTGCCTGCAGCGACGTCACTGTCAGCGCGGGCGAGGGCGCCCGCGCCACACGAACCAAACACCACCGGCCGCCCCGGCTGAATCTCCGCTCCCGTAAAATAAACCTCCGCCTTCAACTCCCCGAGCACCTGCTCCACCAGATCGTACTTCCCCATGGAGACGCCGCCCGTCAGCAACAAAAGATCGCAATCCAATCCTTCTTCGATCAGCGATTCTTCGATCAACGACCGTAGCCGTCCCCGCTCATCCGGAGCGATCCCGAGCCGCACCGCCTCGCCGCCCGCATTCTGAACCTGCGCCGCCAGCGAATACGAATTCGAATTCCGTATCTGCGCCGGCCCCGGCGTCGCGCCAATCTCCACCACTTCGTCGCCGGTTGAAAGCACCGCCACGCGCGGCTTCCGGAAAACTTGCACGCGGCTCTTGCCGACGGACGCCGCAATTGCAATGCCCGCGTGGTCGAGCCGCCTTCCGCGATCCAGCAGCAGTTGTCCCGCGCGCGCTTCCGCCCCACGAGGAACAAAGTTCTCGCCCCGGCTCGCACTCCGCCGCACTTCCACCGCCTGACCCGCCAGTTGATCCGTAAGGGATGTATGCTCCACCATCACCACCGCATCCGGTCCCGTCGGCAGTGGAGCCCCCGTCATGATCCCCACCGCCTGCCCGCGCCCCACCGAGCACACTCCCGGCTCCGGCCAGTCGCCCGCCTTCACCTCGCCCACCACTTCAAGCCGCGCCGGAACCTCCGCCAGGTCCGCCGCCCGCACCGCATATCCATCGCGAGTAGCCCGAGCAAAAGGAGGGAAATCGCGGTCGGCCAAAATCCCCTCCGCCAGTACCCGCCCCAAAGCCGCCAGCAGATCCACCGCCTCCACTTCGCCCGGACACACCGTAGCCGCGTGTTGCTCAACCAGCCGCCGGGCCTGTTCGAAGCTGACAATTCCCGCCGTGGAAGCGATCGAAGACATGCACGGATGATACCTCGCCTGCTTCTTTGCGAGCCACCAGTTCGCATTTTCGGTAGTGTCCTGATTTGTAATAGCCATGACTTGACCCTGCACACCACGCCGTCGGACGGGGTCGCTACCGTCAGGCCGTAGCAGGGGTTTTGAGCGTAATGGCTGAAGGGCGAACAAACGGCGCAAAGTTGCGCTAACGCCTGTTAACGTCAGTTGCTATTCGAGTAGGCGTAAATTCGCAATACGGATTGCGTTGGATGAGCTATCGCTTGGGGGGGAACTCCTCGACGTATTTTGGCTCGCCGATCAGCTCTAAGTGTGCACTGGTACCACGCACCTCAACCGTCTCGCCGCAGGATTCCAGCTTTAATTGTATGTCTGTGGTGATTCTCAATGGAATCGGAATCAGGTTGTCGGAGATCACGTCGCCCATCCTCAATGATCCGTCAGACAGATAGACGATATCCCCACCCCAGACTTGCAGTGCTGCAGAGAAGGCGCCATCGACCTGTGCGTCAGTAATGCGCAATACCGCTTCCTGAGTCCAGCCGGTTCCTGCATCCTCAAAGAGCCTGCCTTCGGACTGATGAATGTAGACCGATGGAAAGTGTATTAGTGCCGTACCATTTTCCATGGTTATGCGATCAACGGCGGAGTCGTGAATCTCGATTACTCGGTTTGGCACACCGACAGACTACCAGTAAACCGCCAACCTCAGTAGCTGGTGAAACATCGCGATTACACTCAAAATCCGTCCAACTAATGCACCTGATTCACCACACTCGGCCGAATCATCACAAATGTGATGTGAGCGCAATCACTGCAAACTTAGCCGAAATGCGAGAAATTGATTAGTAAGTGTGCTCAGGCGCACCGCGCCGATATCGCATTGGCGGGCGACTCGTCACCTTCTGTGTCTAAGTCATTTGAAAAGAATACTTTGCCAGGAATCAGTCGCAGATGCGAAGCTAAGTATCTGATTCTAAACGAGGCAATATGCATCCTCTGGACATAACTCGTTTACTTTGAATACTTTACAAGCAACAACTGATTTATCAATACTTTAGCCGAAAATGGGGGGGAGGGGGGTATGCAGTATCGGATGCGAGAATGACCTACCGCGCCAATTCCTGCCCCAGCACCGTCGCATTGCTGGCGAAGCCAAGGCCGGTTTCCAGATCCACCAGGCCCGAGTGGACAAGTTTCGCGATCTCGCCATCGAAGTGCTGCATGCCTTCGTTTTCGCTGGCCTTGATCGCGTCCAGCAGCGTGCGGCCCGGCCGCTCGCCTTGTTCGACGCAATCGCGAGTGCGCGAGTTGGATTTCAAAATTTCGACTACGGGGATGCGGTCACCACCATCGTTGCGCGGGATCAGCCTCTGGGCAATGATGTAGCGGAAAGTCTTGGCGAGACGCTCTCGCACCGATTGCTGTTCGGTGGTAGCGAATGTACCGACGATGCGCTCCACCGTCTTCGAGGTATCGACGGTGTGCATGCTGGAAAGAACCAGGTGGCCGTTTTCGGCGGCGTCGAGAAGAATCTCGAGCGTCTCCCGGTCGCGGATTTCGCCGACCATAATCACCCGCGGCGCCTGGCGCAGTGCCGCCCGCAGCGCCATCGTGAAATTCGGCGCATCGCTGTGCAACTCGCGCTGGTGCACCGTCGATTTCTTATGCCTGTGCAAAAACTCAATCGGATCTTCGACCGTAAGAACGTGATAGCAATGTTCGCTGTTGATGCGGTCAATCAAAGCGGCCAGCGTCGAAGATTTGCCCGATCCCGTTCCGCCCGTCACCAGGATGATCCCGTTGCGGACATTCGCGGCTTCTTCCAATTGCTTGGGCAGATGAAGCGAACTGAAAGTCGGAATGACGGTCGGAATAACGCGCATCACAATCGCGCAACTTCCGCGCTGGATAAAAACGTTGACGCGGAACCGCGCCATTCCCGGCAATCCATAGGAAACGTCGCAGGAACCCTGCTCGCGAAGCGTATTGATGGCCTGCTTATTGGTGCCAATTAGATCGGCCGCGATGCGACGCGTGTCATCCGCCGAAAGTATGCCGCTCCCGGGGATTTCGACCGCCGTGAGTTGTCCGTGAATCTCGACCTGGGGCGGTCGCCCCGGCGAAAAAATCAGATCGCTAACCTTCTCTGAAGCCCGCAACATGCCGGCGAGCAGAACCGGCGTCGGGATCGAGCCCGTTCCACTGATGCCCTCAAAGGCAATCGCAATTGGGGAATTTCCCGGAGCAGCCATTCCATGCACTCCCAGTTATCAGCATTGACGCCACAGGGGAGAAACGTCGAGAAGCTGGAGGAACCTATCAATGAATGTAACCCGGATGTGCGGAAGAGCGAAGGACAACAAGGTCATAGACCTCGGTAACTGAAGACAAATTCAAGAAAAAAAAGAGCGGCTTCCAAGGACCGCTCTCCATGCGCTCTCCATAGTAAGACAGAAGGCCGAATTTGGCGCCGTTTACGCTACTTCTTCACCGGTTTTTTCTTTCCGAAGCCCGTTTCCACGGTCGCGCCGATGCTCGCCAGCATGTCTTTGGCTGGCTGAGCGAGCTTACCCTCGGGTTGGAGCTCAAGATATTTCTGGAAGGCCTCGGCTGTACCTTCGGGCGCGATCATCTTGTCGCCCTTGAGCGTGGCTTTGCCGATCAAGTTCACGCCTTTCCAGTAGTAAGCGTCGGCTTTGGTTGGATCGGCGGCAATCACTTTGTCGAATGCCACAATCGCGTCATCCACCTTGCCTGCATTGGTCAAGACAGCACCCTCGTTGAACAGGTACATGGCGGCGTGCGCCGGATCCAGTTGGGTCGCCTTGTTATAGTTGGCCACGGAATCATCGACCTTGTTGGACTTCGAATAAGCTTCCGCAAGGTTGTTGTAGTAAGCAGCCATTTTCAGATTGTTGTCGGGATCTTTCTGTGCCGTGTCCGAGGCGCTGCGCAGCTCAATTGCCTTCTGGTAATTGGTTGCGGCCATCTCGTAGCGCTTCAGTTTTTCGGCGGGATCGGTTTGCTTGGGCGCCGACAGGCGGTAGGCGTCGGCGAGTTTGAACCAGACCAGATCGCGGGTGCTGTCGATCTGGTTGGCTTCAGTCAGGGTGGCGATTGCGGTCTCGAAGTCGCCGGCATCGGAAGCCGCCTTAGCGGCATTCAGTTTGTCATTGAGCGTACCGACGGTTTTCTTTTCGCTCTCGGCTTTGGCGGCGGCTTCGGCCCTCGCCTTGGCTTGTTCCGGGGTCAGTCCCTGGCTCTGGGCCGCGCTCACCTGTTCTTTCTTCAGGTCGAAGTCCAGCACCGCTTCGTCCAGGCCGACCGTAAAGTTGCTGATGTGCCAGAGTTCCTTGCCGTCCTTGCTGAGCTTGACGTTGTACTTGCCGGGGACGATGCCGAGCGAGAAGTACTCGCCCTTGTTGTTGGTTTTGAGCTTGTAGTTGTGGCCGGATTCAGTCCCAGTCCACTGCACTTCGGCCTGGGCGATCGGTTTCCCTTCGAAATCTTTGCAAGTTCCCTTCACGGTGCCCGTGGTTTGCGCCAACGCGAGTGGAGCGGACAGCCCCACAGCGAGGACGAGCAGCAGGGGAAGAATGAAATATTTCCTCATGATTTTGCCTCCCGGCATTGCATCTGAATTTACTGAACTCTATTCCCTGAATCCGATTTCCGCTTTTCGACCGTCACGGACGCGCGCGGCGCATCCCTGGCAACGGAAACGGGGAAATCGCTATTGCGCGTTTCACAAATGTTCTAGCTCAATCGCGCGGCGGCTTCCGCGTACGGAATGGGATCTTCCGCGCCCGCTTCGCGAAACGCGCGCAGGCGGAGCGCGCAGCTGTCGCAGACGCCGCAGGCACGATCTTCGCGCTGATAGCATGACCACGTTAAATCGAACGGGGCACTCAGTTCAAGGCCAAGCCTCACAATCTCGTGTTTATGCATCGCAATCAGCGGTGTCACCACCCGGATGGTTCCTTCCTTTGTGCCCGCTTTCACCACTTCATTGAACGCTCGATAATACTCCGGCCGGCAATCGGGATAGCCGGAACTGTCCGGCTCGACCGCTCCGATGTAAACCTTTTCGGCTCCCAGCACTTCTGCCCAACTGACGGCGACGGCGAGAAAATGCGCGTTGCGGAAAGGGACATATGTAACGGGAACGCCGACGGGCACGCTGGCCCCTATGCCGAGCGCTTCGGGAACGGCGATGCTGGAATCGGTGAGGGCAGATCCGCCGATGGCGCGCAGAGCTTCATTGCGCACCAGCAGCCGGTCACGAATTTCGAGCCGGTCGCAGATGCTTTCGAAGGAGCGCCGCTCGCGTTCTTCGGTGCGCTGCCCGTAGCTGACGTGGACGGCAGCGGCCTGGTGGTCGCGTGCCGCAAGCGCCGCACACACGCAGGAATCCATGCCGCCGCTCAGCAGAACCACGGCGCGGCTCCGGTGGCTGGTTGAGTTGATTTTTCCTGGGGACGCTAGTTTACTCAAGTGAGTCATGCTCGCGCCTAATTATACTTTTCAACACAAAAACATAACTAGCTCTTCCGCCTTGATCGAGACCACGGCCAGTGATCGCGAAAGCGTATTTTTCGTGCTCAATCATGCCTTAGGACCGGCCTTCTTTCCCACTTGTTACTGACTTGATTCTTAACCACCTTGATTCTTAACCACGCTGGGTCAGCCGCCCTCCGGCTGCTTCACCGCGGTTTCCTGGCCCGCTATTCGTAGCGCAGGCTTTCGACGGGATCGAGTTGGGCGGCGCGGATGGCGGGAACGGTGCCGAACAGGATGCCGACCAGCGAGCAGACGACGATGGCGATGATGGCGGAGAGTCCAGAAATCGGGATGCGGTAGGCGGTGAAGAAGCGAACGGAAAAGGGGATGGCGAGTCCGATGATGATGCCGAGGACACCGCCGATGAGCGAGATGAGGATGGCCTCGGAGAGGAACTGGAAGCGAATCTCGCGGTTGGTGGCGCCCATCGCTTTGCGGATGCCGATCTCGCGAATGCGGGCGCTGACGGTGGCGAGCATGATGTTCATGATGCCAATGCCGCTGACCAGAAGAACGACGAGAGCAACCGCCAGCAGAACCATGGTCAGCGCGTTGGCGGCGCGGTCGGCGACGGCGACTAATTGAGTAAAGTTCTCGACGCGGTAGACCGACTCGGGGCGATGCCGGGACTGGATCACGCGCTGGATCTGAATGGTGACCGGAACCACCAGCGAAGCGTCAGTAGTGGAAAAGTAGATCTCTTTGACGGAGGGCGTGTCCTGGAAGTAGCGGACGACGGAGTATGGAATCAGCATCGTATTGTCGCCAACTTCGGATTGACCGAAGGTATCCACGCCCTCGCGGAAGGTGCCGATGATGGTGAAAGGCAGGCCGCTGAGCTTGAGCGTCTTGCCGAGCGAGGCTTGCTCGGAGCCGAAGAGACCCTTGGCCAGTTTTTGGGTGATGACGCCGACTTTGTTGTGGGCCTGCGAATCCTGGTTGTCGAAGAAGCGTCCGGAAAGTACGACCAGGTTGCGAACCTGCAGGTACTCGGGGTAAACACCGAGGATTTGCAGGTCGCGTTCCTTGCCGTCGCCGACCGGCACACGCTCGCTGAGTGGGACGACCGGAGAGGCGTTGGCGATGCCGTCGACCTGGTTCTGGACGGCCTTCATGTCTTCGATGGTGATGGCGTCGTTTCCGGTGTTGGTGATGCGGTCTCCGCCGCTCTCGTATTGCGCGGAGACCAGGTTGGCGCCGATGGCCTGAATCTGGTTGAGAACGTACTGCTTGCCGGTGAGGCCAATGGTGGTTACGAGGATGAGCGAAGCGGTTCCGATGACCATGCCGAGCGCGGTGAGGGCGAAGCGAACCTTGTTGCTGAGGAAAGTGTCCCAGGCAAAAGTGAAGATCTCGCCGAGCGCCAGGTGGGCTCGCTCTTTCTTAGGAGCGGTCGTATCCATGTTTCTGGTTACATGCTACGGGCTGTTCGGGCGAGCTGCAAGTTGGATTCGGTGCCCGTCTTTTGCTTAAAGCTCTGTGGTTTCCCCTGTGCTCCTCTGTGTCCTCTGTGGTGTGAGATTTGAATCTCACCATTCGTGTCCTTCCTGGATAACCGCAGACCTGGATCTGGTCGACTGCGGAAGCGCGTTGACCCCGGCTTCTGGCGGCAGGTATCCTTAAAACGACTCTCCTGACCCTGGCACGTCTGCGGAATCCACTGGAGAACATCAACTTCTGAGTTGCGTGGAGAGACTCTTTCTGAAAATCAAAAGTCTTGTTGGCTTGCTGGTTTTGACCGCTGTCGCGCTTCTGATTCATGGCTATCATCCCTATGCGGAAGACGCGGAGATTTACCTCCCGGGTGTTCTGAAGATCCTGAATCCCAGCTTGTTTCCGGCGAATGCGGAGTTCTTTGGCGAGCATGCCGGGCATTCGTTGTATCCGAATCTGATTGCCTTTTCGGTTCGGGCAACGCATCTGCCGTTGCCCTGGGCCGCGTTTCTGTGGCATCTGATCTCTATCTTCTTCTTGCTGGCGGGGAGCTGGCGTCTGGCGTCGGCTTTGTTCGAGGGAAAGAGCGCGGAAGAAGAGAGTGCGCGCTGGGCGGCGGTCGCTTTGATGGCCGCTTTGCTGACCTTGCCCATCGCCGGGACGGCGCTTTACATCCTGGACCAGTTTTTGAATCCGCGGAACCTGGCGGCGTTTGCGGCGCTGTTTGCCGTGGCCGAGGTCTTGCATCGAAAGCATGTGCGCGCTGCACTGTGGCTGGTTTTCGCGGCCGCCATCCACCCGCTGATGGCGAGCTTCGCAATCGGCTTCTGTGTGTGGCTCAACGTGGTCCGCCGGTACCGCCCGCGAGTTCTGGGTTTTGCGGCCCTGCTGCCCTTCGGCCTCACTCTCGATCCACCTCCCGGTGCCTATCATGAGGTGGCTCTTCGGCAGCCCTATTTCTACATTTTGCGTTGGGAATGGTACGAGTGGTTGGGAGTGATCGGTCCCCTGGTCCTGTTCTGGTGGTTGGCGCGCTTAGGCCGGCGGCGCGGACTCGAGAATCTGGAACTGGTCTCGCGCGCGATGGTGCCGTTCCTTCTCCTGGGGTTGGCGGCGGCTCTGGTTCTCGGGATTCCGGCTCGTTTCGAAGCGCTGGCTCGACTGGAACCGCTGCGCTGCCTGGCGCTCAGTTACATGCTGCTCGTGGTAATTGGAGGCGGATGGCTCGGAGAGCAGGTGCTCCAGCAGCGAGTGTGGCGCTGGCTGGTGTTGTTCGTCCCGCTCAGTTTGGGAATGTACTTCGCGCAGCGGCAGTTGTTTCCCGCGAGCGCGCATGTGGAGTGGCCATGGGCGCAGCCGCGCAATCAGTGGGCGCGGGCTTTTGAGTGGATTCGCGGGAATACGCCGGTGGACGCGCTGTTTGCGCTGGATCCCCGGCACATGGAGCTGCCGGGTGAAGACGAAAATGGATTTCGCGCTCGCGCCGAGCGCAGCATGCTGGCAGATCTGGTCAAGGACAAGGGTGCGTCTTCGATGTTTCCGCCGCTTTCGGTGAAGTGGCTGGAGCAGGTCGAGGATCAGAAGGACTGGAAGCAGTTTGGCAAAGCGGATTTCGAACGGCTTCGACAGAAGTACGGAGTGAGTTGGGTGGTGGTGGAGCAGCCTGGTCCGGCTGATCGTGGTCCGGCAGGGCTGCGATGTCCTTATGAGAATTCGGCGGTGCGAGTCTGCCGGGTGGACTGAGCTTTTTCAACGCCGCTCTGACGCGGTCGGCAGTCTTCCCTCGTAGTAAGCCTCAGAACCGGCCTCGAGAGTCTTGCCCTTTTCGCTGAAGATGGCGATGTGGATGATTCCGGCGCGCTGGAGTGCGAACTGAAGAGTGGTGGCGAGCACTCCGAGGCCGTATTGCACGCTGCGGCGGAAATTGATGGAAGAGGCTTCCTCGAAATATTTGGTGGGGCAGGAAACCTCGCCGATGTGGAAGCCGAAGTACACGCATTGCGCGAGCATCTGATTGTCGAAAACGAAATCGTCGCTGTTTTCTCGTAACGGCAGGCGGGTGAGTATCTCGCGGCTGAAAGCGCGGTAGCCGGTGTGATACTCGGACAGCTTGACGCGCAGGAACAGGTTCTCAAAGGCGGTGAGCAGGCGGTTGGCGATGTATTTGTAAAGCGGCATGCCTCCGCGCAACGCGGTGCCGCCGATGATGCGCGAGCCGAGAACAACGTCATAGACACCGTAAGCGATCATGCTCGCCATGGCGGTTACAAGCAGCGGTGTGTACTGATAGTCGGGATGAACCATGATGACGACGTCGGCGCCGGCGGCCAGAGCTTCGCGGTAGCAGGTCTGCTGATTGCGGCCATAACCGTAGTTGCGGTTGTGGACGAAAGACTGCAAGCCGAGCCGGTGCGCGACTTCGAGGGTGCGATCGGAACTGTGGTCGTCGACGAGAATGCGAATATCGACCAGGTTGGGCAATTCCCGTACTGTCGCTTCCAGCGTCTTTTCCGCGTTGTAAGCGGGGAGCACGACGGCAATGCGTTTGCCGTTGATCATGCAGTGTTTTCCTCGATGGACTGCTTGAATCATAACCGGAAACGCAGAGTTCCGTAACCTGCTCGTGTGGGGACGGGCGCCCTCGCCCGTCCAAGCCGAGCGCAGCTCGGCAGCTGCCTGTGGTCACAACAGCTCTGGGTCGCTATAAGTGCGGAGCGAAAAAAAGGACTGAGGGCGAAGATTTTGCGGCGGCTGCGTTGGTAGACTATCGAACAGCACCTGCTGCCGCCCCGAAACTTCGCGGCCTTGAACTGTCGGCGAAATATGGGCGAAACTGGAAATATGCCTCCTCGTACTCTGTTTGAGAAAGTCTGGAATTCGCACGTGGTCGCTGCTCCCGAAGGGCAGTCGGCGCTGCTCTATATCGATTTGCACCTGGTGCATGAAGTGACTTCGCCGCAGGCCTTCGACGGGTTGCGCGCGAATGGGCGGCGTCTGCGGCAGCCTCTGCGCACGGTGGCAACCGTTGACCACAACATCCCGACCACTCCGCGGGGCCTTCCGATCGCCGACCCGATTGCGGCGAAACAGATCGAAGCGCTGCAGAAAAATTGCCGCGAGTTTGGGGTTCCATTGTTCGACATGGACTCGGCCGATCAGGGCATTGTGCACGTCATCGGCCCGGAACTGGGCATCACGTTGCCGGGGATGACGATTGTCTGCGGTGACAGCCATACCTCGACCCACGGCGCGTTCGGATCGCTGGCGTTTGGCATTGGAACGTCGGAAGTGGAGCACGTGCTGGCTACGCAATGTCTGCCGCAGAAAAAACCGGAGACGATGCAAATCCACGTCAGCGGAAAACTGGCCGAGGGCGTAACCGCGAAGGACCTGGCGCTCGGAATCATTGGACGCATCGGCACCGATGGCGCCACCGGATATGTGATCGAGTACGCCGCCGATGCGGTGCGTGAGTTGTCGATGGAAGGCCGCATGACACTGTGCAATATGAGCATCGAGGCGGGAGCGCGAGCGGGAATGATCGCGCCCGATGAGACGACGTTCGCGTATGTCAGCGGCCGCCGCTTTGCTCCAAAAGGAAAAGATTGGGAAGAAGCGGTTGCCTGCTGGCGGACGTTGGCGAGCGATCCCGGAGCCGAATTCGATCGCGTGATCGAGATTGACGCGGCAGCGCTCGCGCCCTTCGTGACCTGGGGAACGAATCCGGGAATGGTGGTGGCGGTGAACGCGCGCGTTCCCGAGTTAAAGAGCTTCGCGCAGGAGGCCGACCGGCGCGCCGCGGAACAGGCGCTCGCCTACATGGGCCTCGATCCCGGAACGCCGATCGAAACCATTGCCGTTGACCGCGTGTTCATCGGATCGTGCACCAATTCGCGCATCGAAGACCTGCGGGCGGCGGCGCGAGTGGCAAAAGGACAGCACGTGAATCCGAAGGTGCGCGCCATGGTGGTGCCGGGCTCGCAAGCGATCAAGCGCGCGGCCGAACAGGAAGGCTTGCACCGCATTTTTCTGGACGCCGGATTTGAATGGCGCGAGTCGGGATGCTCGATGTGTCTGGGCATGAATCCCGACATCCTGCAGCCGGGAGAGCGCTGCGCTTCAACCAGCAACCGGAATTTCGAAGGACGGCAGGGGCGCGGTGGGCGGACGCATTTGGTCAGTCCCATGATGGCGGCAGCGGCGGCCATTGCCGGACATTTCACCGACATTCGCAATTGGCGATTTAATTAGAAGCGGGTGCCCTACTCATCGCGTACTTTGCGATGAGTGGGCCGCCGGCGAGGACTAAGCATGCAACGGTTCAGCAAGCACACCGGCGTCGTTGTCCCGCTCGACAAGGTAAACGTGGACACCGATCAGATCATCCCCAAGCAGTTTCTGAAGCGCATCGAGCGCACGGGATTCGGAGAATTCCTCTTCTACGACTGGCGCTTTTCCGGAGACGGAAAAGAGTGCGGGAAAAAGACCGGCGATTTTGTGCTCGACGCCCCGCGCTATGCGAAGGCCTCGATCCTGGTCGCGGGGAAGAACTTCGGCTGTGGTTCCTCGCGCGAACACGCCGTTTGGGCGCTGGCGGATCATGGCTTCCGGGTGGTGATCGCGTCGTCATTTGCCGACATCTTTGCCAACAACAGCTTGAAGAATGGCCTGCTGACGGTGCGGCTCAACGAAGAGCAGGTCGCGGAGATCATGCGCCGTTCGAAAGAGATCGAAAATTACCAGCTGACGGTCGATTTAGAAACCTTGCGAGTGGAAGACGGACAAGGATTCGCAGCAACGTTCGCGATGGACGAATTCTCGCGCCACTGTCTGCTGAACGGGTTGGACGATATCGGGCTGACGCTGCAACACGAAGCGGAGATCGCGGCGTATGAGGCAAAGCATGCGGTGCGCGCGGAGATGAAGACGATTCTGGCGCGGTTACCCGCGACTGTGGAGTGACGGGCGCCCCGCCCGTCCCAAGGCAGCCAGGGAACAAACCCTTCTGACGCAAACTCCTTCCAGGTTGTACACTTTTGAGTTTCACTGCCAGTGCGGCGTTGGGTTACACCTCATGCTGAATCGGAGTGCGTTCGTGAAAAGGCTTCTTTTCGTCTTCACCATCAACCTGTTGGTTCTGCTTTCCGCGGCGCGCGCTCAAACCGCTGCACCTCAGACCGCTGCCCCGAAGCAACTCACGATTGAACAGATCTTCGCCGAGGGCGGAGTCACGGGACGCGCTCCGGAGACGATCCAGTGGAGTCCGGACGGCACCAAGGTGTCTTTCGTGCAGCGCGATGACACTGGCGAGCACGGCGAACTCTGGTATGTGGACGCGGCGACGGGCGAGAAAAAAATACTAGCCAGCGAAACCAAGTTATCCCAGCTTGCCCCTCCTGTGAGCAATATCCATGACGAGCGCGAGAAAGAGCGCGTGACGCGGTATCACGTTGCCGCCTACACCTGGTCGCCCGATTCCAAACACCTGCTCTTCGATGCGCAGGGACAGCTCTGGTATTACAGCCTGGATACGGGAACGGCGGTACAGCTCACGTCGTCTCCGGACCCGAGCGAAGACCCCAAGTTTTCGCCCGATGGCAAGCGGCTCGTCTACGTGCGCAAGCACAATCTCTATGTGCATCCGGTGTCAGGAGAAGAAGGTGAACGTCCGCTGACGCGCGATGAAAAAGAGAAAGACAAGGATAAGGACAGGAACAAGGAAAAAGAAGACAACATCCTGAACGGCGCAGTGGACTGGGTTTACGCCGAGGAGCTGGCGGTGCGCAGCAACTATTTCTGGTCGCCGGAAGGGCACGAAATCATTTTTCTGCAAATGGATGAGACCCGGGTACCGGCCTATCCCATCACCGACTGGTTGCCGACGCATCCGCGGGTCGAGCAGGAAAAATATCCGAAGGCGGGAGATCCGAATCCCAGCGTGCGCCTGGGAGTGGTGGGCAGCAACGGCGGCAAGGTGCGTTGGATCAAACTCACCGACGACGATGACACCTATGTGCCGCGTTTCGGCTGGATTCGCGAAGGCTGGGCTTGGGCGGAGGTCTTGAATCGCAAGCAGAATTTGATGGACCTTTATTTTATCGACGCGAAGTCGGGGAGGTCGCGCAAAGTGTTGACCGAATCGGCGCCGGATGCGTGGGTCAACGTCAACGACGACTTTCGCGTCCTGAAATCGGGCGGCCGCTTTCTTTGGACCAGTTGGCGCGACGGCCATACCCACATTTATCTCTACAGCTTTAACGCGCCCGACCCCATGGCCTCCGATGCCAAACTCGAACGCCAGCTCGAAAGCGGAGACTATGAGGTAATTGCGATCAGCGGCGTGGATGAAGCCTCGGGCACGGTTTTCTTCATCGCGAACAAGGGCGACCCGCGCCAGGAGAAGATTTTTTCCGTGAAGCTGGACGGCTCGGAGATGCACGGCATTTTATCCGAAGAAGGCAACTATGCAGCCAGTTTCGCCGATGACGGCAAGCATTTCGTGGAAACGTATTCTGCGACGCTGGCGCCGCCGCGCATTTCGGTCTGCGCGGCAGGTGGCGCATGCCAGAAAATCTGGGAAGGGCGAAGCGTGGCGGATTACGACCCGATTGCGCCGAAGCCTCTGGAATTCAAGGCCGATGACGGCACGGTGCTGTATGGCTATTTGATCCTGCCGCGCCATGCGGACGCGAGCCAGAAAATTCCAATTCCAATTCCATTGATCGTGTACATCTATGGCGGTCCCGTGGGGCAGACTGTGCAGGATTCATGGGGTGGACCCAGGGCGCTGTTCCACCAGATGCTGGCCAACGAAGGGTTCGCGATTTTCTCCCTCGATAATCGCGGAACCCCGAATCGCGGCAAGAAGTTTGCCGCCGCCATCCGCCTGCAGTTCGGCGAAGTCGAACTGAAGGACCAGTTCACGGCGCTCGACCAGTTGTATGCGCGGTTCCCGCAGCTCGACCGCACTCGCACCGGGATCTGGGGATGGTCGAACGGCGGCTCGATGACGCTCTACGCACTGACTCATTCCGACCGCTTCAAGGCGGGAATCTCGGTTGCGCCGGTGACCAACTGGCGCGACTACGATTCGATCTACACCGAGCGCTGGTTGGGTCTGCCGAAGGACAACGCCAGCGGGTACAACGATTCGATCGTCGGCGCCGCCAGCAGTCTGCACGGGTCGTTGCTGCTGGTGCACGGGACTAGCGACGACAATGTGCACTTCCAGAATACGATCCAGATGACCGACGCGCTGATCAAGGCGGGGAAACAGTTCCGGCTGATGGTGTACCCGAACAAAACGCACGGCATTGCGGGGACGGGCACGAGCACGCAGCTGTTCCACATGATGGAAGATTTTTGGAATAAGGAGTTGAAATAGCTCTCAGCTGTCACCTGTCAGTTTTCGGCTCGCGGCGGACGTGAGATTTAACTGATGGCTGAGAGCTGATAGCTGAAAGCTGGCTTTATGCATCGCACTAGTCTCGGCGATTTCGAACTCACAATCGTCTCCGATGGAACGTACTTCCTCGATGGCGGAGCCTTTTTCGGCGTGGTTCCGAAGACCATGTGGTCGAAGAAGGTCACGCCTGACGAGCAGAACCGGCTCGATGCGGGACTGAATTCGCTGCTCGTGCGCACCGGCGAGAAAAACATCCTCATCGAGACTGGCATCGGCAACAAACTGCCGGACAAGATGGCGCAGATCTACAAGCAGCCCGCCAAGCTGCTCGACAACCTGCACGCCGCCGGAGTTGCGCCGGAAGATATCGACATCGTCATCAATACCCACCTGCATTTTGACCACTGCGGATGGAATACAATGCGCCGCGGCGATCGCGTGGTGGCGACGTTTCCGAATGCGAAGTATTACGTGCAGGAACAAGAGTGGGAACATGGCCGCCTTCAACTGGAGCGTGACGCGATCAGCTACATGAGCCCGAATTACGATCCGCTGCTGGAGACCGGTCAGATGGTGTTGCTGAACGGCGATCTGGAGCTTCTGCCCGGCATCTCGGTCAAGGTTTTTCCGGGGCACACGGCGAATATGCAGGCGGTGATCATCGAGAGCGGCGGCAAGAAGGCGTGCTACATCTCCGATCTGATTCCGACCTCAGCGCATCTCGACCTGACCTGGGTGATGGCCTTCGATCTGTTTCCGCTCGAAACCATCGAGAGCCGCAAGAAGTACTACGCGTGGGCGATCCCGGAGAACTGGTTAACGATCTTCACGCACGACGCCGCCACGCCGTGGGGATACGTGGAACGCGGCGAGCGGGGAAGGCTGGCGTTGAAGACGCTCACGTAGGGACAGCCGCCCCTACCTGGTCTGCGCTGGAAGCTTGGCTTCGAAGAATTCTTCCACCCGGGCGAGGATCTGCGCTCCGGTCTTAGCCTCGTAGATCGCCTTCCGGAGCGCCGCGCCTCCGGGGATGCCGTGCGTGAACCACGACGCGAACTGCTTCATCTTGCCTTCCGCTCCGGGCATTTCTTCTTCCAGCAGCATCTGGAAGTAGGTGCGGATCATCTGGTAGCGGTCGGCTTCGGTGGGCTCGTCGTAGGGCTTGCCCGAAGGTGAAACTCTCGGCATGGTCACGGACGGGAAGGGCACGACTTCAGTCGTGCCCTCAGCCGGCAAAAAGTGGAGGGCTTTAGCCCCTGAGGGGGATGCGCCCTCAGCGGCTAAAGCCGCGGCCGAGGGTGGGCCATGTTCGGCACGACTAAAGTCGTACCCTTCCCGGAACCTTTCCGTATTCTCTCTGGCGCTCTCCATCCACGCTCGATACTGCTCAATCTGCCGGAAGATCCACGGATTCGCCGGGGCCATGCGGCCGATCATCACTGCGTCGCAGCCGGTTTGGGCGACGATGGCACAGGCGTCTTCGGGCGAGCGGATGTCGCCATTGCCGATCACGGGAATCTTGACTGCCTGCTTGACGGAGGCGATCCACTCCCAGCGCGCGTTTCCGCTGTAGCCTTGCTCGCGCGTGCGAGCGTGCAGCGCAACCGCGCCGAGGCCGCAGCTTTCGGCCATGCGCGCCAGTTCGACGCAGACGATTTCGTCGTCGTTCCATCCGGCGCGGAATTTCACGGTGAAGGGAATCTTCACGGCGGCCCGCACCGCTTCGAAAATCTGCCGGATCAGCGGCAGATCGCGCAGCAGCCCGGAGCCGCCGTTGCACTTCACGACTTTCTTAGCTGGGCAACCGAGGTTCAGGTCGACCAGGTCGAAGCCAAGGTCTTCCACCAGGCGCGCGGCATCGGCCAGCACGCTGGGACTGCTGCCGAAGAGCTGGGCCGAGATCGGGTGCTCGTCTTCATAGAAATGAAGGTAGCGTCCCCGGACGCGCTGGTCGCGCAGAACGCCGTCGGCTGAGGTGAACTCGGTCATGATCAGCCCGCATCCGCCGAGGTTCTTGATGAAGCGGCGGAAGACGGCGTCGGTGACCCCGGACATCGGTGCAAGCACGGTGGCGGGAGCGATGGGGACGTTGCCGATGCTGAAAGACTTGGGAAAGGCGCGCGGGGCAGCCTGGCGAGCGTCTTCGGGGGCTGCAGTATCGGCGCCACACGGATTGTCCCAGAACTTTTGCACGGTCTGATTTTACTTTCTTTTCCTGGCGAAGGTTGTGGCAAAGATCCTGGCGAAGACAGTGTGCGACGGGTTCAAAAAGTAAAGCCTCCCGCAGGGGGAGGCTTTCAAGAATGCGCGTTTCTGCGCCCGACTCACTGCTTGGCAGCGGCTTCGGCTTTTCCCGCGTCGCTCCTGGCGTACTTGCGGCGGAAACGCTCGATGCGGCCGGCGGTGTCCATGAGCTTCTGCTTGCCGGTAAAGAAGGGATGGCAGGCGGCGCAGATTTCTACGCCGATGTCGCCCTTGTGGGTGGAGCGGGTGGTAAATGCGTTACCGCAGGCGCAATGCACGCGGATCTCGCCGTAGCTGGGATGGATGGCTGCTTTCATGTCAGTTCCGAAACCTCGATTCAGACATTAGATTCTACAGGAGTTAGGAAGGATTCAGCAAGGCAGCTATCAGCTATCAGCTTTCAGACATCAGATCTGCGGGGTTCAATGCACCCTCGGGATAACCCCAATTATTGGAAAGTGATGAGACCTCAGGCGAGGCAGGCTTTACTGAGAGCTGACGGCTGAGAGCTGACAGCTATAAAGCAAAACGGCAGGGCCGACCCTCCTGCCGTCTCGCTCTTGCGCAAAAAACTCTGGGGCCCTACTTACCTTTATTGACTACTTTCTTGAGTTCGTTCCCGGGAGTGAATTTGGCGACTCTACGAGCAGCGATCTTGATGGTGGCACCCGTCTGCGGGTTTCGGCCATTGCGGGCCTTGCGCTGCGAGACGGAAAACGTGCCGAACCCGATCAAGGCTACCCGGTCCCCTTTTCTAAGGGCAGCGGTGACGCTGTCCACGGTGGTGTCGATCGCGGTTGTCGCCTGCGCCTTTGAAATGTTACAGGCTCCGGCGATCCGGTCAACCAGATCAGCTTTATTCATGCTCTCTCCTGACACTAGTCGTTACGGTTCCCGCGCATCAGCCGGGGAGGAAAGCTCAAAGCGCGAGCACCGGCGATGGCCATTCTCGCCCATGCTACGGAATTGTCAATGGGAAACACGTGCCAGTTGCCGGTTTTGACACCTAAGGCGCGCGGTTGTGTCTGCAGTAATGGGGGAATGAGCCGAAAGTGCCCGTTCTGGCTCGATCATTGTCTGCGCGATGCGGCTGCGAGCTACGAGCTGCGAAACTACGGTTTTCCTCGGTTCTCCACGGTTCTCCACAACCTGCCGCTCGTCTCCACAGGATGTGCACAGAGAGGAAACGGTTTCGAGTTGCGGTGCAGGCGGGTTCGGGTGCAGAGTCTAAGTGCAGAATTAAGTACGAATTATGAAAACAGCAACCGAAGTTTGCCCCCTGTGCGCGGGCTCAGGATGGAAGCCGGTGCCGGGAGCGCCGGAGCGCGGCGTCACGCGCTGCGATTGTCAGTTGCGGGCGCGTGGCGGCGCCTTGATCGCGGCGGCGCGAATTCCGAAGAGATATGAGCATTGTGAGCTGTCGAACTTTACGACGGATTTCCCGGGAGCCGATCGCTCGATTGCGCTGGCCCAGATCAGTGCGACGCGCTTCGTACAGGAGTTTGATCCGCGAGACGGCGCTGGGCTGCTACTGGTCGGCGGAATCGGGACTGGCAAGACCCATCTCGCGGTGGGCATTCTTAAGGAACTCATTGCGGCCAGAGGAAGCGCCTGCCTTTTTTGCGACTATCGCGAGCTGCTGAAACAGATTCAGAACTCCTACAACGATTCTGTCCAGGCGACCGAGCTTCAGGTGCTGCGGCCGGTGTTTGAAGCCGAGGTGCTGTTGCTCGATGAGCTCGGCGCCGTGAAACCGAGCGAGTGGGTGTGGGACACGGTCAGCCTGATCCTCAACACGCGATATAACGACAATCGAACTACGATCATCACCACGAATTTTGCCGACGAGCCGGCTGCGAGTGTGGCTCGATCGCTGTCGCCAGCGCGGGCGGCCGCTCGTGAAGAAACCCTCGGCGACCGCATCGGCGAGCGCATGCGTTCCCGGCTGCACGAAATGTGCCGCATCGTGAAGATGGACGGGCCGGACTTCCGCCAGAAGTTTAAGAGCGCGAGCTTCGGATGATTCCGCACTACAATCACAAGCGTGCTGACCGAACGCATCGAGTTCCGGCCGGAAGCTGACGCCGAGGTCTTCTCCGCTGTGGCCGCCACTCCCGCCGTGTTTCTTCTGCGTGGCGAGGACGCGAACTCCGAGCCCTACGTCAGCAAGACTGCCAACCTTCGCCGGCGCCTGCAACGGCTGCTTTCCACTCCAGAAGAACGCACCAAACGCCTCAACCTGCGCCATCGCGTCCGCTGGATCGAATACACGCTGACCGGCTCCGATTTCGAATCGGGATTCGTGCTCTATCAAGTCCTGCGCGCCGCCTTTCCCAAGACCTACTCGAATCGCCTGCGGCTGCGGTTCGCTCCGCTGGTCAAGCTGCATCTGGAGAACAAATTCCCCCGCGCCTCAATCACGACGCGGCTAGGACGGATTTCGGGGACAAACGTTTACTACGGGCCGTTTGCTTCGCGGGTAGCAGCGGAAAAGTTTATGAACGACGCGCTCGACTTTTTCAAGATGCGGCGCTGCGTCGAAGACCTCCATCCCGATCCGAAGTTTCCCGGCTGCGTCTATTCTGAGATGAAGATGTGTTTGGCGCCCTGCTTTCGCGGCTGCACCGATGACGAATACCGCGCCGAGGTGGTGCGGGTCGAGGATTTTCTGGACTCGCGCGGCGAATCGCTGAAGCGGCAGATGTCGGCCGAACGCGATGGCGCTTCGGCGAAAATGGAATTCGAGACGGCCGCGGCCATTCATGCGCGGCTCGACAAACTCACTCCCGTGCTGCAGCAACTGCCGGAGTTCGTCCACCGCATTGACCAGTCCCACGCCGTGATCGTGCAAAAGTTCGTGCAGAAGTCTCGGCAGCCGGAGAGCGTCGCATTGTTTCGCGTCGATGGGGGCGCGCTCGCGGGGCCGCTCGAGTTTCCGATCTCCGGTGCCGAGCACACTAAATCGCAATCATTGTCGCGATCGATGGAAGCCCGCATCCAGGCCGCACTGGCGGCATTTCCCGCGTCCAAACCAGCCAGCGCGCTCGAGCGCATGGAGCACCTGGCGATCCTGAAGCGCTGGTGCTATCGCGGGACCCGGGCAGGCGAAATTTTCTTTGCCGACGCCAAAGGACAGCTGCCGATGCGGCGCCTGGTGCGGGGAATCGGACGAGTCTACAAAGGCGAAGCGCCAGGGGTCAGTGAGACAATTCACCGCCGAGACGCCGAGGCCGCCGAGAAAAACTAGAGCGGATTCATGCAGTGATTCACCACGGAGACACGGAGAAACCCAGACCAAGTCTTGCTTTTCTCCGTGTCTCCGTGCCTCCGTGGTGGATTGTGATTTTGAAATGACGACATCCCTGAAAACTTTTCTCGGCGCTCTCGGCGTCTCGGCGGTGAAAAGCTTCAAGCCGCGCGGGCCGGCGTGCGCACCGGCCTCTTCCGGAATACGACCTTTATCTCTTCGCGCCAGCGCTCGTCAATTCCCAGCAGTTCCCAATCGATTTCCGGGGACAGATAACGCAGGATCGTGTCGGTTGTGGGATGCACGTGCAGAGCGGGCGCGACCAGCATGAGCAGAGGCTTCTGCGGCGAGATCTGGCGCCCGGGAAAATAACCGAATTGCGCAAACTCTCCGCGGCTCTGGTGCCAGGCGACCCGCGACCAGTAATCCACGCCTTGCAGGGGAAGATGGATATCCTCGTCGGCTTTGAGCTCGATGACGGCCAGGCGGGCCTCGCGAGTTGCGGCCAGAATGTCAATCATGGCGCGGTCGGCCGCGGCGAACGCGGGCACCTGCGCATACACCGATTCCGGCCGCAGCCGCCCGTCCAGCGCCGCGATATTGCCGACGACCAAAGATTCCAGCCAGCGCTCGGGATGCATTCGCCACAACGCGTGATTTTTGGGACCGTCCTGGTGACGGACGGCCGCCGCCAGCCGCACCAGATCGGCAAACTGCGTTTCATTTTCTGAGCCGAGAATGCGCTCTTCCGGCCCCACACCGAAAACGATTTCCTCGCTGCTCTGGAAGTTTCGGGGATCATGCGCAATCCGCGCTTGGGCGAACTCGAGGCCATGCCGCCGGAATGAAATTAACGCGGGCGAGAGCACCACGACTTGGGATTGCGGCAGAATGCCGCGAATGCGCGCGATCGATTCCGCAAAGCGATCGCGCGCCAAGCCTTCATCGATGGAATGCACCAGCCGAGTGGCCAGGTTGCCGCGATCGCCGGTATCTACCGGAACGAGCGAATCCTCCTGTTGGTCGAATTCGTACAAATGCCATTTCGCTGCCGTTGGATGCAGATGCCCCATGCGCTGCCGGGTCAGAGCCACGGTACCTTTCGGCACAATCATCGCCAACCCTTCGACCACGCGGCGTTCATGCTGTGCCAGCCGGCACGCCTCAAGCCAAAGAATTCCGCAGGTCAGCGCGCCATCGACAGTCGATTGCGTTTCATGGTCATTCACTCCGACGATGGCGAGCGCGCGCTGCCCCTGGCGCAGCCAGCCGCGCAGGTAGGCCGGACCGAAGGAATGTTCGAGATCCACGCTGGTGGTGAGCCGAACCACGGTCCAGCCGGGGAAATTTCTCTCCAGCGCCCGGCGCAGGCGAGGCTCGTAGGCAACGCGCGCCGCCCGTCGCGCGGCTGGCGAACGCTGATCGCGATCGCGGCAGAAGTCGAGCCGCGTGGGCCGATTCTGCCCCATGCGCTGCACCTGCAACCGGAGCGTCGTTGCCTTGACTTCCGCATCCAGCACCCGGCGCACGAAATTCCGCTCGCTCGACCACAGATGCAGCAGGCATTTGTTGTACTCGCCGGAAACCGAATATTTCGACTCTGCCAGATCGAACGCGATGGCGCCATCTTCCACCACCACCGCGGCGCGCGCGCCGTCGAGGAAATCGGAGAGCATCTGGCTGAGCGAGTCTGGGGTCACAGATCGGAATTATTCGCCTCGCCAGAACCGCCGTCAGTGATCGCTGGGCCGCGAAATTGTTTGGTTTCGCTCCGGCGCGCCGCAGCCTCACTTCCGTAATCTTGCTCCTGATCCTGACGGCGTTCCGCTCATGGGATAATGCAGTTAGCAGTTCGTGGCGCAAGTGGGTTCGTATCAGGTCTGCGTTGACGGGCTGTGGAAAAACTCCGGTTTCGTATCAGCGTATCGCTTTAGCGATACCGTAATTCTTCGAAATCGGACGCCCCTTTAGGGGCCGGGTTTCGCCGCAGACTGTTAAGCGCTGCGAGTCGTTTGCAAGCCAAGGGCATCAAAATACAGTGACTGCCATCCAAGAACGCTTCTTTTTCAAGCACTACGGACTCACGAATCAAGATCTTGCGACTTATCTGGCCGCCGCGCTTACGGCCGGCGGCGACTACGCCGACCTTTACTTCGAATATCTGACCTCCACCTCACTGATGGTAGATGAGTCGCTGGTGAAATCCGCCTCGCAGGGGATTTCGGCGGGCTGTGGCGTGCGCGTCGTCTCCGGCGAGCGCACCGGATATGCCTACACCGACGATCTTTCTCCGCAACGGATTCTGCATGCCGCGCGCACCGCGGCGCTGATCGCGAGCGCGCCGTCCAAGACGACGGTCGCCGGATTCCAGCAGAAGCCGGCCCGCAGCTTGTACCCCGTAGCTTTGCCTTCGGTGGACGCCGACATTACTGCCAAGGTTGAACTGCTGATGCGCGCCGATCGCACCGCTCGCGGATACGATGCGCGGATCAAGGAAGTGCGCGCCAGCTATGCCGACGAACTGAGGAAGATCCTGGTGGTCGGCTCCGACGGCACGTTTGCGGAAGATTCGCAGCCGCTGGCGCGCGTGAATGTTTCCTGCATCGCGAAGACGGATGCGAGTTCGGGGCGCGGCGGCTCGGGCGGCGGCGGACGGGTTGCGCTCGACTTTTTCTTTGGCGACAAAACTCCCGAGTTCTTTGCCAAAGAGGCCGCGCGCCAGGCGATTCTGCAACTCGACGCGCGCGAAGCTCCGGCTGGCGACATGGAAGTCGTCCTCGGCCCGGGATGGCCCGGCGTTCTGCTGCACGAGGCCGTGGGTCACGGATTAGAGGCCGATTTCAATCGCAAGAAGACGTCGGCATTCGCCGGCCTGATCGGCAAACGAGTGGCCAGCGAAAAGTGCACCGTGGTCGACAACGGCACCATGCCGTGGCGTCGTGGCTCCTTGAACGTGGACGACGAAGGCCAGCCGACGCAGGAAACCGTGCTGATCGAAAATGGAATTCTGAAAGGATATCTCAGCGACAAACTTTCCTCGAAGCTGATGGGCCTTGCCGATACCGGCAACGGACGCCGCGAGAGTTATGAGCATATTCCGATGCCGCGCATGACGAACACTTACATGCTGGCCGGGCAAGACGATCCCGGCGACATCATTCGTTCGGTGAAGAACGGCGTTTACGCGGTGAACTTCGGCGGCGGACAGGTCGACATCACGAACGGCAAGTTTGTTTTCTCGGCGTCCGAAGCGTATCTCATCGAAAACGGACAGATCACCGCTCCGATCAAGGGCGCAACCCTCATCGGCAACGGACCCGATGTGCT
The DNA here is from genome assembly GCA_050014475.1 of Terriglobales bacterium. Lineage (GTDB taxonomy): Bacteria > Acidobacteriota > Terriglobia > Terriglobales > Acidobacteriaceae > Acidiflorens. The sequence goes on from JBEKDG010000014.1 coordinate 44,216, forward strand.
GACGCGGGTTTCGATGGTCGGCAACGATTTGAAACTCGACGAAGGCGTCGGCACCTGCGGCAAAGATGGCCAGGCCGTTCCCGTCGGCGTCGGCATCCCGACCATTAAGATCGACCGCCTGACCGTCGGCGGCACCGCGAAGCGCGAAACCGGCGGATTCATGCAGTAACATCTACCACGGAGGCACGGAGTCACGGAGAAACCAGACCAAGTTTTGGTTTTCTCCGTGACTCCGTGCCTCCGTGGTAGATTTTGACTTTAAAATGACGACAACACTAGAAACCAACGAAACGAAACTCGCAACCGATCTCAAGGAAATCGCCGCCGATGTCGTCCGCCGCGCCACGGATGGCGGCGCTACGGCGGCCGAGTGTGTCGTCCGCGAAGGCGACGAATTTTCGACAGTGGTGCGGCTGGGCCAGGTCGAAACGCTCAAAGAGTCGGGCTCGCGCGCCATCGGCGTGCGCGTCTTCTTCGGACAGCGCGCGGCCAGCACGTATTCGAGCGATTTCTCCGCTGCCGGCATCGAGCGCATGCTGAAGTCAGCGCTCGAACTGGCGAAGATCACTTCCGAAGATCCGCACGCCGGAATTCCCGAAGCCAGCAAGCTCGGATCGCTTTCCGGCGACCTCCATCTTTATCACGAGGACGTTTATTCGTTGCCTGGCCCCGAGCGTATTGAGTATGCGCGCCGCGCCGAAAAGGCCGCGCTCGACGCCGATCCCCGCATCAAGAACTCCGAGGGCGGATCGTTCGACGCCGCGACCGGCGGAAAAGTGCTGGCGAATTCTCACGGCTTTGTCGGCGAATACCGGCGGTCGTACTGTTCGGTCGCGGTGGTTCCCATTGCGCAGGACGCAAACGGAGGCATGCAGCGCGATTACTGGTATTCGGTTGCGCGCAGCCTGGCAAAGCTCGACTCGGCGGAGCAGGTCGGAAAAGAAGCGGCGCGCCGCACCCTGCGACGCCTCGGTGCGCGCAAGGTGAAGACTGCGCATGTGCCGGTGGTGCTCGATCCCATGGTCGCTAGCTCCATGCTCGAACACATTTTCGAGGGCGTGAATGGCGACTCGGTCTATCGCGGAGCCTCGTTCCTCGCGGGCAAGCTCGGGCAAACAATTGCGGGAGCGAACGTCACCGTCATCGACGACGGCACCATGCCCGGCGGCTTCGGAACCGCGCCTTTCGATGGCGAAGGCATTCCCACGCGCCGTACGGTAGTAATTGAGAACGGAATTCTCAAATCGTATCTGCTGAATACGTACACGGCGAAAAAGTTAGGGCTGGAGACCACCGCCAACGCATCTCGCGGACTTGCCGGAACGCCCGGCATCGGCCCGGGAAATTACTTCCTCGAACCGGGAACGAAAACGCCAACCCAGATTATCGCGGAGATCAAAGACGGCCTCTACGTAACCGAGTTTCTCGGTCACGGCGCCAACTTAGTAACCGGCGATTACTCCCGCGGAGCCTCTGGCATGTGGATCGTCAACGGCGAATTGGCTTATCCGGTCGAAGAGATCACGGTCGCCGGCAATCTCAAAGACATGTTCTGCAATATTTCTGAGATAGGCAGCGACCTGGAATTTCGCGGCAGCGTAGCGTCCCCCACCATCCGCATCGACGGCCTAACCGTAGGCGGCGAGTAAAAAGACTCGTGTGAGGACAGCCGCCCTCGGCTGTCCAAGCGGAGCGCGGAGCAGGCGGCGTGAAGTCGCGGAGAAGACTTTCTCTTCCGCAGTCTCAGTGGCAGTAATCCAGTCCGCCCGCCAAAAGGAAAAGCGGCCTTGCGGGCCGCCCTTCTTTTCCGAATTTTGGTGGTGGCCTAGACGCCTTTGACGTTCTCTGCCTGCCAGCCCTTGGGGCCCTTTACGACGTCAAACTGAACTTGTTGACCTTCCTGCAGGCTCCGAAAACCGTTGGCCTGGATGGCGGAGAAGTGAACGAAAACATCCTCGCCATTCTGGCGGCTGATAAAACCATAGCCCTTGGCATCGTTAAACCACTTTACTGTTCCTGTTTCCATGATGTTGCTGTGTTCCTTTTGTGTTGAAGTATGCGCCGGAACTCGCAGGATAGTGCAGGCAGGTCACGCTTTAGAGCGGGGTACTGCTGACAACCTCAAAGATCAAACGCAACTAGATTGTACATATTCGCGGGTAAATGGCTAGAAGATTCTGTGCTTACTGAGGTAATCGGTCTAGTCTTGTTTCCAGGTAAATCACAGAGATACAGCAATCTCTGAGGAACACATTTCCCTGACGCCCTCCCGAAAATTCTCGGCTCCCGCCCTCCATTCTTTCGTATCGAGCTGAAAAATAAGGCCCATCGCCTTTTGGCAGGGTTCCTGCCTTTCTGCCTGAGCAGCCCGCCTGTCCGGAGCGGACGGGCGATCCCACATTTGCAACTTCCTAGAACCTCATTCATCATCAGGTGATGCGCATTCTAACGGGGAAGTGGGCGCTCGTTTTTGCCGGGATTCTTCTCTGGGCTCCCTTATGCGTTCCCTCGTGCGCCCAAGCCGACCTGATCAAAGATATCCGCGTCCAGTTAGCACAGAACTCCTTTTCCGCAGCCGAGTCGGAACTTCGCTCCTATAAGGCTCAGCATGGCATCACGCCGGAGTATCTCGAATCCTTGTCGTGGATGGCGCGCGGAGCGGCCGCGATGAAGCAGTGGGACCAGGCCGCGACCTACGCCAGCGAGACGCGCACTCTCTGCGAGCAGCAACTGACCAAACGCAAACTCGACGCCGAACCACATCTGCCCATCGCCCTCGGTGCCGCCTACGAAGTTCTCGCCCAGGAGATGGCGGAAAAAGGGCAGCAAGCAAAAGCGGTCAGCCTGCTGCGCTCGGCTTTGGCGCGCTATGGAGATACCTCCATTCGAGCGCGGCTTCAGAAGAACCTCAACCTGCTGTCTCTGATCGGTCAACCCGCCCCGCCATTACAAGTAACTCAGTATCTCGGACCGACGCCGCCGGCTCTCGCGTCGCTGAAAGGTTCGCCAGTTCTTTTGTTCTTCTGGGCGCATTGGTGTGTGGACTGCAAAGCCGAGGTCCCCGTCATCGCCCGCTTGCGGCAGGAGTTCGCTCCCGAGGGCCTGGTCGTCATCGGTCCGACACAACTCTACGGCTATGCCGCGCAAGGAGCCGATGCCGCGCCCGAACAGGAGCGAGCGTATATCGAATCCGTCCGCGCACGATATTACGCCAGCCTGCAGGACATGCCTGTTCCGTTGAACAAACAGAACTTTAATGCTTACGGAGCAAGTACGACGCCGACTCTGGTCGTCCTGAATCGCGCCGGGCAAGTGGCGATGTATCATCCAGGAGCGCTTTCCTACGACGAACTGCGCTCCGCTGTGCAGAAGGCGGTTGCTCGCTGAACAGCGCGATGGATCGAAGTACGGATCGGAGACTATGGATCGAAGCATATTGATCGGAATGACCACGGGCGCCGTCTTTATGTTCGCCTTCGGCCTCATCTGGTTGCTGATCGGGTTGCTTCGCGGACGTCCATCGCCCGCCCGGCTGCGGGTCTCGCTTCTTTTCCTCGGCATCGCTTTGGGAGCATCGATCGCAACCCTGGGCTTGCGGGCGTCACGGCTGCCGCACAACGCAGCTCCCCTGACCCCGCAGCAGATCGCGACCAACCGCGAGATCGGGCAGCACTTCTACCTGATTTTCGGCCTCGAGTTGGCCGCGATTTTTCTGGCCGTGGTAGTGCTCAGGGCAATCCATTACCCGGACTACATCTTGTGCGGGATCGCCCTGATTGTCGGCGTTCATTTCTTTCCGTTGGCGGCCTTGTTTAAAACGCCTGTCTGCTACGGGACGGGCTTATTGGGATGCGCAGTTGGCCTCGTCGGATTTTTTGTGGCCGACGACAGTCTTCGCCAAAAAGTAGTGGGGTTATCGTTCGGCTTGCTGCTGTGGGCAACGGCAGCATGGATCACATGGATCGGCCTCTCCGCAGCGCCCCGAGTCGTGAGTAACCTGCCCCCATGTGAAGTTACGTTTTGAAGTTACCTATGGAAGCCCGTTCCGCTTTCGCCCGCGCGGCGAGCTACAGCGTTGCCGCCTGTTCCCGCCGTCGCGCCTGGATCTCGATATATACGTTGATCAGGGAGACAGCAGCTGGCGTCACGCCCGGAATGCGCGAAGCCTGACCTAGCGTCTGCGGGACAACGTTTCCGAGCTTCTCCTGCATCTCGCGCGACAACCCGCTCACTGCCCGGTAATCGAACCAATCCGGAATGCGGCGCTGCTCGGCCTTCTTCAGCCGTTCGATGGCGCGCTGCTGCTGGTCGAGGTAGCCGGCATACTTAATTTCAGTTTCGACGGACTTGAGCTCGTTGCGGACTTCGGACGAAAGATGAACCGGAGAAACATTAACCGCAGAGGACGCCGAGTTCGCTGAGGAATTTCTTTCAAAAAACCTGGGCACCAGATCCTTGAGAACCGGCGCCAGTTGCTCGACGGTAATTTCGGGGCGCTTCAGCAGTTGCGTCAATGGCTGCCCAACCGCGAAAGACAGATCGAGTGGAGCCCGCTCGATTTCCCCCGCCATCGCCCCCGTCACTTTCGTCCTCTCCAGCACCTGCTTCACGTCCTCCAGCCGCCGCTGCTTCGCCCCAAATTCCGCCCACGCTTCATCCGAGATCAGCCCCACCCGCCGTCCATGCGGAGTAAGCCGCCGGTCGGCATTGTCGATCCGCAGATGCAAACGGAACTCCGCGCGCGAAGTAAACATCCGGTAAGGCTCGTTGGTGCCTTTCGAAATCAAATCGTCGATAAGAATCGCCGTGTAAGCTTCCGTGCGGTCGAGCACCAGCGGAGACTCTTTCTTCACCTTCAGCGCCGCGTTGATTCCAGCCATGATTCCCTGGCATGCCGCTTCTTCGTACCCCGACGTCCCGTTGATCTGCCCGGCGAGAAACAGTCCCGCAATCTTTTTCGTTTCCAGCGTGCGGCGGAGTTCCGTTGGATCGATCGAGTCATACTCAATGGCGTAACCAGGCCGCATCATCTCGGCGCCTTCGAGCCCAGGAATCGACTTGAGGATCGCCATCTGCACATCAATCGGCAGCGAAGTGCTCATGCCGTTGACGTAGATCTCATGCGTGTTCAGGCCCTCTGGTTCCAAAAAGAGCTGGTGCGTCAGTTTGTCAGGAAACTTGACGATCTTGTCTTCAATCGACGGACAATACCGCGGCCCCGTCGACTGAATCTGCCCGCTGTACATCGGCGAGCGATGCACGTTCTCGCGAATGATGCGATGCGTCTCTTCGGTGGTAAACGCGATGTAACACGGCACCTGCGAGTCGTGATGGGCAACGCGCCGCGTGCGAAAGCTGAAAGGAGTCGGATCCAAATCGCCCGGCTGCCGCTCGAACCGCGCCCAGTCAATAGTGCGCCCGTCGAGACGCGGAGGCGTCCCGGTCTTGAGCCGGCATCCGCGCAGGCCCAGCTTCTTGAGCGCTTCGCCCAGCAGAACCGCTGCCGGTTCTCCCGAACGCCCCGCCGGATACTGCTGCTCACCGCAATGAATCAGCCCGTTCAGAAAAGTCCCGGTGGTGATAATGACCGCATCAGCTGAGACGCGCCGCCCGTCGCGGAGGAGAATGCCGCGGATAATGCGATCGCCAGTCGCCGGTCGTTGGGTGGCGGCAACGTCGTTCGCTGTTCGTCGTTCGCCGTTCGCAACTTCAGATTCCTCGCTTCGCTCGGAATGACAATTCTCATCGTCATCGGAACAAGCGAACGACGAACAGCGAACAGCGAGCCGCTCCACCATCACATCCGTCACTTCCGCCTGCTTGATCTTCAGGTTCGCCTGCGACTCAAGCACTTCGCGCATCTTCAGGCGATAGGCCTGCTTGTCGCACTGCGCCCGCGGCGACCAGACCGCGGGTCCACGCGAAGTGTTGAGCAGGCGAAACTGGATTCCGACCGCGTCGGTGATTTCGCCCATGATGCCGCCAAGAGCATCCACTTCGCGCACCAGGTGCCCCTTCGCGATGCCGCCGATGGCGGGGTTACAAGACATCTGCGCGATCAGATCGACGTTCAACGTATAGAGGGCAGTCTTCAGCCCCATGCGAGCCGCCGCCATGGCGGCTTCGCATCCGGCATGACCAGCCCCCACGACAACAACTTCGAAATGTTCGTCAAACGGCTGCATGTGCGCTTATTCAGTGACCCACAACAAGAAGAGCGGGGAATGCTGCTTCGTTGATTGTAACAACGTTCTTCGCTCTGCTGGCACAGGCTCGGCGGGGCCCTTCATCTCCAGCGGTTAACTACCACGCACGTCGCTCTTAAGTGTTGGCAGAGAAGAAAACGGGGTGCCCTGCTTCTCGCGCTTTTCGCCGCGTCTTGTGATCCGTCCATCCCGACCGTATAGTGAAGGGTATCGAGGCAATCATGGAAACGAAGGAATTTGTGTCTCTGCTGGAAGAACGCATTCATCCATACGACTTACTCTGTCATCCATTTTACAAAGCCTGGTCGGCGGGCAAGCTGACCCGCGACGATCTGCGCGCATACGCCGAGGATTACTACACGCACGTGGATGCATTCCCGGGCTACCTGGCTCAGCTTGGAGTCCGGCTGGAAGAAGGGGAGCTGCGCCGCGCCGTTCTCGCCAACATGACCGATGAGAAGGGCGGCGAGGATTCCTTCGGCGAGCCGGAACGTTCGCACGCCGAACTGTGGCTCGACTTTGTGGAAGGCGTGGGCGGAAGCCGCGTTCCGAAACGGCGGCCGGTTGGGGGAGTTCGCAAGCTCATCTCCTGGTTCCAACGTGTCTCGAGCGAGGGCACTCCGGAAGAGGCGCTGGCGGCTTTCTATGCCTACGAATCGCAGGTGCCGCGCTTGGCGCAAGAGAAAGATCGCGTCCTGCGTGAACTCTACAACGCCGATGAGAAGACCCGCGGCTATTTCACTTTGCACGCCACCGCCGACGTGCACCACGCGCAGGTGTGGCGCACCCAGCTCGAGCAGCGGATCAAGGCCCATCCCGAGACTGCCAAGAAAGCATTGGCGGCCGCCGAGACTGCGGCCAAAGCTTTATGGACCGTGCTGGATGGCTTCGAGGCGCGGCGGCTGGAACGGACGGCAGCCTTAGCCTCAAGTCGGAATTAAGAAGCCCGCCTGTAGAGACGGGGCTTGCCGCGTCTCTACGGGACTTTAATGAAATTGTGCCTTTTGCTTCTGCCACTCGGTCGTCATTACTTCTGCGATCCCGTTTTAAGCAAGAATGGCCCGACCCATCCCCATCGGCGCGCGCGGCGAAGCGGCTGAAACCGTTGAGTTGCAGCACACTCTTTCCGCACATCATGCGGCGTTGCCACCCGTGTATTCGACTCCGGACATGATTCGGCTGATGGAAACCGCCTGCTTCCATGCGCTGCAACCGTATTGTGATGAGGGTGAAATCACGGTGGGCATCTCGATCCACGTCGAACACCGCGCCGCGAGCGGGATTGGAATGCGAATTCACGCCGAGGCTGAACTGGAATCGTTTGATGGCCGCTTCTATGTCATGCGCGTCCGTGCCCACGACGGCATTCAGGAGGTCGGGCGCGGTACGGTGGGACGCGCCGTGGTGCACGTACCCAGTTTCATCAAGCGCATGCGCGATAAAGCTCGCGGCAGCTGACACCGCTTGAAACTTTTTTTGCTCACCCGTTGACCAGATTCATCATGTGTTCCGGGTAGCGCAATCCCGAAGCCGCGCCGGAGGGAAAGACTTCGCTCAGGCGGCGCAGGTCATCCGGAGTCAGCTTCACATCCACCGCCGCGGCGTTTTCCTCGAGATACTTGCGTCGCTTCGTGCCCGGGATGGGAACAATGTCGTCCCCCTGCGCCAGCACCCATGCGAGCGCCAATTGTGACGACTGGCATCTTTTTTCGCGCGCGATCTCTTCAACTTTCTTCACGAGATCCAAATTCTTCTGAAAGTTTTCGCCCTGGAAGCGCGGCGAGAAACGGCGATAATCATCCACCGCCAGGTCTTCGAACTTCTTGAACTGGCCGGTAAGAAAGCCTCGTCCGAGCGGGCTGTACGCGACGAAGCCGATGCCGAGTTCGCGGCAAGTCGCCAGGATGTCCTGCTCTGGATCGCGCGTCCACAGCGAATACTCCGTCTGCAGCGCCGCGATGGGATGCACCTTCACGGCACGCCGCAGACTGTTGGCGCCGGCTTCTGACAAGCCAATATGGCGGATCTTGCCTTGCTTCACCAGTTCCGCCAGGGCGCCAACCGTTTCCTCGATCGGCGTATTCGGATCGACGCGGTGCTGGTAGTAGAGGTCAATGTGCTCGACGCCCAGCCGCTTCAAACTTCCCTCGCAGGACTTCTTCACGTATTCGGGCTTGCCGCTGACGCCGCGGATATTGGCGTTGCTGGGATCGCGGACAATTCCGAACTTTGTGGCCAGCACGATCTGGTCGCGCTTGCCTTTGATCGCGCGTCCGACGAGTTCTTCGTTCTTGTGCGGCCCGTAAACGTCGGCAGTGTCAAGAAAGTTGATGCCGAGTTCGAGCGCACGATGAATGGTCGCGATCGATTCGGCGTCGTCGCGTCCGGAGTAAAACTCCGACATGCCCATGCAGCCAAGGCCGAGGGCGGAAACTTTGAGACCGGAACGTCCAAGATTGCGGGTTTTCATCGGTGCTCCTTTGCGATCCGCAGAGGGAATAGAGCAGTTCTCGAGTTGCTGTAGAGGGAGCCAGGAACGGGTAGGGCACGGCTTCAGCCGTGCCGTCAGGGGCCGCAACGAGCTCCGGCTTTAGCCGCCGAGGGTACGTACTATACACCATCGCGAAAACCGTTCTAGTGGAGAAGTACAACGTTGTGTTCTAGCAGCTTCCCACTTATAGATGAGAATGTCGTCTTGCCGGTTTCAGAAATCCATTTTCAGAAATCCGTCGTGAGAAGCCCTGCGCCGGTTAGCGAATGGTGATTAGCGGCTTGGCAGTCGTCCGCACTTCGCCGATTTCAACGGCGGAAACCCCGGCCTCCTGCAGCGCGTGTGTGAGCGCGCCGGCGTCTTCGGCGGAAAGCGAGATCAGCAGGCCCCCGGCGGTTTGCGGGTCGAAGAGAAGCGTGCGGACGTCGGCCGGAACCGATGGATCGTAGCCGACCATGCATTCGGCAAAGTCACGATTCGCTTTAAGCCCGCCGGGGATGTAACCGGCGTGGATGCAATCGAGCGCGCCTTCGAGCACGGGAATGTTGGCGGATTGGAAGACGAGGCTGACGTTCGATGCCAGCGCCATTTCGCGGGCGTGGCCGATCAGGCCGAAGCCGGTGATGTCGGTAAGGGCATGGACGGCAAAAGCGTCGCTGGTCGTTGGTCGTTGGTCGTTGGCCGGGTCGTTGGCCGGGTGCCCCACGTCTCGCGGTTTTCGAGACGTGGGCCTTTGCTCCGCCCATACGTGTCCGGCAGTGATCACCTCAGCCGCGGCCTTATTCAACGTTGTCATCGACTTCACGGCGGCGTCGATCCACTCCTGCTTCGCGACGCCTTTCTTGATCGCCGTAGAAATAACGCCCGTGCCCAGCGCCTTGGTGAACAGCAGCTTATCGCCGGGTTGCGCGCCCTGATTGGCCAGCACGCGCTGGGGATGAATCACTCCGGTGACCGAATATCCGAATTTCGTTTCTTCATCGCGGATGCTGTGGCCGCCCACCACCGTGCATCCGGCCTCGATCATCTTCGACAGGCCGCCGGCAAGAATGCGCTCCAGCATATTGAGATCGCCTTTTTCGGGAAAACAGACGAGGGCCAGCGAAGTCAGCGGCTTTCCGCCCATGGCATAGACGTCGCTGAGCGCGTTGGTGGCGGCGATCTGGCCGAAGGTGTAGGGATCGTCCACGATGGGCGTAAAAAAATCCACCGTCTGCACGAGCGCCGTCTCGGGCGTGAGCAGATACACTCCGGCGTCGTCGGCGTGATCGAAGCCGACCAGTACATTCGGGTCCTGTTGCCGGGCTAATTTCCCAAGCACCGTGTCCAGCGCCGCCGGACTCAGCTTGGACGCTCAACCCGCGGCTTTTACGGACTCCGTGAGACGAAATGGTTTTACGTCAGCCACGAGGCCATTGTAACGGAGGCGAAAGAAGCGGTTGTACAGCCTGCGGAAAAACTCGGGTTTTGACTTTGTTTTGAAGGGGCGCGGCTTCACACGCTGCGGAAAAACTCGGGTTTTGACTTTGTTTTGAAGGGGCGCGGCTTCAGCCGCGCCGTCAAGTCGTTGAAAATGTCTCCGCGCTTTAGCGCCCGAGGTATGCTTTCTGCGCCCCCGACTAGTTTTTCCGCAGCCTCTTCACCCGCTGCGGGCAAACTGCGCCGCGAGATCGCTCCCCTGTAGAGACGGGGCTTGCCCCGTCTCCCTGGGACGCGGCAATCCGCCCAGCCCCCAACCCAACCAGCACCAAAGTGGTCTATGTATCTTTACCCGAGACTGCACGTTCAGCGAAGGCGCAGTACCAGGTCCACTTCCCCAAAACGCGGATCGTAGTGGCCAAAGAGACGAGTCTGCGTTTCGCCAATCAAAGGGCGGTTGACTCGTTTGAACTCGTGACTGGGGAATGCAGCTTTAAGCGTAGTTCTTGTAATGCTGAGAGTTGGCTCTCTCCAATCGGTACGGACATAGATACACGCATCTTTTTTCATCAAACGCGCTGCGCTCTTGAATACCGTTTCAAGAAGACATCGGTACACTTCGGCGTGAGCGAACTTATCGCGGTGCTTCCCGCTGTAGCGAGTTCCTACTCGACGGTCGGTTGGAGGCCCCCCCAGTAACCAGAGGCGGATCCACTGGTCGTAGTGGTAATTCGTGATTCCAAAATATGGAGGCGACGTCAACAGCAGTGAGGCCCGCCCCAGTTTTCGACGCGAGAGATCGGCCTGCAACGCAGGCAGGACTAACGTACTGTCACCCAGGTACACCTTACTTGTTTGACACCGCGGCGCTCCTTTCGAGTAGCGCCAATCGAGCTTTTTCTTAAAGAACTCAAGAGGATCAATATTGGGCGGTTTCAGGTCCCTTTCTTTCCACCATTTCACTGCATATCGCGGGGCCATGGCCTTGGTCTGTCTCATTTGATTGGATAATGAATCCGAGACCTTCCCGTGCAGATGGATTAATATGAAAGCCATCGCCGTCCTGTCGACGCCACTACGACGCCAATTCAGAATCTCGCGAGCACAGAGCAAGAACTCGCGAACCTCCCTGGAAAAGCAGTGCCGGAAGAAAATGGGCAACTCTCTTGCTGCTGCTCGGTACCGTGGTGACGTATCCCGGACGGAGCGAATCCTTTTTTCCACCTGATCTCTGTCTTCCGGATTTAGCTTAGTCCGGCTGTACACCCAGCCAACCGGATTAAGCTCAACACCTATTCCGTGGCGATCCGCAACCGCCGCGCTGAAAACCGCAGTTCCTCGACCGGCGAAGGGATCGAGCACGGTATCGCCGGGTCGAGTGTATCTTTCGACCACCGAGTCACAGAACGCCGAAGGGAACATAGCATAGTAGGGGCCCACTCCGGCCCAGCGCCTCTCGGCAGTTCCAAACTTCTTTTCTAAGCCGCTCATTTATCAGGTGCTCTTCATTAAAGCACGGGCAAGCTGCTCAAGAACCTTCGCTCCCAAAGTCAGCGGAATGGCAGCATGGGAATGCGCCGAGATGATCGGTCCCACAGAATTTGGGAATCTGGAAGAAACGAGTTTATCGAGCAAGGCGCACACAAGACCAAGACTTGGATAAAGCGTTACGTCGTTCTTGGTTGTGTCGTCCTGAGCGTCATCCAGCATAGGCAACGTGGCCACTACCCGCGCACTCGATTTTGCTTTGTAAAGAAACTTCCGACCAAAATACGTGTCTTGGCCGTAGGGCTTATCACTGACCGAGAAGATGACGCGTTCCTTGATGTATTTATCGGTCAACAGAGCATAACTTCGCTTTGGGAAAAATGGTTCGCCCGTAGCAGTCCGATCGATCTCTTCGAAGTGAGTAACGAACGCCCCAGTTTTCTCAATTCCGAGTATGAGCAGATCCGTGCCGGTAGACTTCCGGACGATTCCATTGAGCCGCTTTAACTCCGCCTTGATCAGTGGACTCAACCACGCCGGGTGTCCAAACATCGCGAGCGGCCCGTCAACTATGAATGCGACTTTCGAGATCCTATCCAGAACGTTCCTGCGCTCAAACCAACGGAGCAGGTGAATCAGTAACACTCGTTCCCAGACTTGAACAACCTCTCCAAAGGCTTCGCCGTTGGTGGAGGTATCGTGAAAGCGTTCGTGGATCCTAAGTGCATCAGTCGAGTAAACGGGATATTTCCGCTCGCATCCGCAAGAACTCACCCCCAGCGCAACATCAATGTGCTTGTCGCATCCAGATCTTTCGGAATAAGGGCAAGCGATACTTGCAGATCCACGCTGCTGCAGCAAAGCCTCGTAAGTGTCCAGCAGCGATCTACCGTCCTCTGAGTCCACTATTACATCGTGGAAGTTCTCGTAGAGTGCCTCTCTGAACGAGTCTTTGGCCGATATGTGAGTACGAGTGACGACGTTGCACCCCGGCATGGCTGCGTCCAGGGTCGACGCCTCTTCGGTCTTGCGAAACTCCCGGGGATCAACCGGCCGCGCACAGTCCAATTCGTCGATTTTCAGGAGATCAAGAAGCACGCTGGCGACTGTGCAGTAGCCGACCTTCGCGCCGGGATAACCGTTTCTGACATCAACTTCAGCCCAACTCCCGTCAATTGCGACTACATAGTCGGGCAACGGGCCTGAGGGAGGCGGGGGAGTTGCAGGCGTAAGCGCGTCCAATCCATTCTGGTCCGGAATCAAGACGCGAGATTTCTTGAGTAAACTCTTGACCCGTTCCGTTTCCGCAATCCGCTGAAGTGGCTTGTATGCCGCAAACTCACCTTCGTATGGCATTAGTCCGCCCCCGGACCAATTGCAAACTTTTCGACCTGCACCGGAATAACATAGGGATTCGACAGCGTCTTGACCCTGATAAAGCCCTTATCTTGAGCTCGCAGGATGCTGTTCTCAAAATCCGCAAAGTCGTAGAACTTGCGGAGTTCTTTGGTTTCGTCGGTATTATTCAAATGCCCAATGAACCAATTCGCGGTATTCCGCAGGATGTTCTTCTGAATTGAGCTCACTTCTTGGGTGGCGTAGACGAGGCCGATGTGGTATTTCGCCCCTTCCTTCGCGGTTCGAACCCATACGTCCGTGTAGTCCTGCTCCGAAGCCGCCGGCAAGAGGTTGTGCGCCTCTTCCACGTACACTAGGATTTCTGGAGGCGTTTTAGCGTTGCGGAACTCAGCTCGGTTCCGTTCAAACACTCGCCACATAATACGATCCGCCGAAGCCTTATTCAGTTCAGGGTTACCACTCGACTGATCGACAATTACAAGTCGGCCCGCGGCCAGGTCCGCATAAATGTCGTCTGCGTAGTCGCTTCCCGTGCTGTGAGTATGCTGCTCCTTGATTCGGCCCACCATCCTAGACCCATTGGAATAAGCGAACATCTCCAGAATCTTCTTGAGGTCATCATCTGCCCAAGCACCTGAACTGCTCTTTTTTACGTATTCTTGTTCGAAGGCGGCATATCCTGACTTGCTGTCCGTAATGAATTCGCGAAGGGAAGCTAATGCCTGAGCCAGTTCGCCCCAAGAAATGTCTGCCTTCTTCAGCATTGAAGCCGCCGAAGCATACAGCGCTGCGCTGTCGCTTGCACTCTTCTCCATTGCGTCGAGCAGCTTCTCGTTAAACAATGACCTAGATTTCCCAGCTGCTTGCCACGTTGTCCGCGGCTTCAAAGATTTTGGTGGCTCTAGATTGGCTTTGAACAGCAGCGCACGATAACATAAAGCGCGACGCAGGTACCTAGTCATCGCTGACCAGTCATTCTCATCAGGCTTTTCAAACATGACGTCGCGAAAGTTCGAGATGTACTTTGTCTTATCGTCTTCCAGGGCGGCGTTGATAATCTCTTTACCGATCTGGAGGTTCGTCTCTTCATAGAAATTGAGCAGCATTAGTTTGCGTCCGGGATCAAGCGGATGCGACAGGAGTCCATAGGTCACGATGTCCTTCTTGAGCTGGTCCCGTTCCGACGACGGGCCACCAGACCAAACATTCTTGATCGCGTTTGGATTCTGTTTGCTGTCTTTGTCCTGAGTATTCTCGTTTGCGTACTCGCCGTTAGGGTCAAATACAATTTGACCCACACGGATCGGCTGCGTGCCCCACCGAAGCCCAAACACCGACTTGAGAATAATTTTTGTCGTATTCGACTTGCCAGTTCGCGTCATACCGAATAGCGCAGTTTTCTGCCCGAGAAGGTCCGTTGGCGTTAGACTGACTGGCACTCCAGAAATCTGCTGAAATGGACGATTAGTCGATGCGTATCGGACCTCACCGACGCTGACCAACAAGTTCCGATACTCTGGTCTGCTTAACCGTGGATCCCGGTAGTTTACAATGCGGCGCAGCACTTCGGCGCGGGCCTTGAATACTTTCAGTCCGCGATTCGGATAGTAATTGCTCAGGTCCGAGCCGAACATGAGTTCATACTTGGTTTCTGGGCCGCCGTCTACTTTGTCAAAATAAAACGTTCCGAGGACACGACAGCGAACACCAGCATATCCAAGAAGATTGTTGGTGGTGGGATCCATCACGTCGCGGTGATCGAAGGTCTTATCAAGCTCGCCGCTGACGCGCTGAGCGTTTTCGACGCGGACCCGCAATGCCTCCTGCGCATTGGGCAAATCAGCATGGTCGATCACGCGAAGTAAGATAATCGAGGCATCTTCCTGACGGATGTCAGGCGTCTTGCCCGGAATCACCCGCGTTGCGAGCAGAAATGAAAGCGCAGGAATACCGCCGACCTGCTGGCGGTTGTAGTCGTGGATCTGTGCCAGCGCTTCCTCATATCCGATTGAGTAAATTTCGCCAACGTAGGCAGCTCCCTCCACTAATGCGGAAAGATCATTACCGGCCTGCTGCAAATGTTGTGGGAGTTCTGGCTCTTGTAACTGCTGCGCCACGGCAGAAAGCGGATTAGACATTGACCGTTCCTTCGGATCAGTTTTCCCGGGGAAGGAGGAGAATACTCCAGAAGACTTAGTAATTCGAGTGACAAGTATCACAAATCGAGCCGGCCCTTTTCATCACACCCAAACTGTGACCGTCATCACAGACTCCCACCCCGCCTTGGGCGACAATGGTGATCGACCTGTAGCAGTGCAGAGGTGTGCCCGTCCCAGAGACGGCCCTCGAAGCTGCCCCAAAGCCATATTCAGCGCTCTTTGACAAGCTAAGTCATTGATTTTGGAAGACTTTACCTATAAGTCCTTTAAACTCAAAGATCTGGCAGGAATTTCCCCCTAACCCTATGATTCCACAAGACCGGGGGGGAGGGGGGTACCCCCCCCCGTACTAGTGGGTTATTACCTTAAGAGTTAATAGGCGAGGTCAGGCCACAGGCCGCTGCCCCACGTGAGCTTACTTCGGCCTTCTTACTTCACGCTGACCTGCGTGATCAGCAGATCTGGATAAGCGTGGTTCCACTGCGCCGAGATGTTCTCGAAGGTCAGGCGGAAAGGTTTGCTCTGGCCCGGCGCGAGCGGCGACAGGTTGAGGTCCACGGCTTCGTCGTATGGTCCGCCGGTGCGTAGAACGCGGATGGGAACTTCTTCGCGCTGGGCCGTTTGTCCCATGTCGTCCTTGAACGTGATCTGCGCCACGGCGTGGATGACGGTCTTATCGCCGGTGTTGGTGATGTTGCCATCGAGATAGCTGACCGTGGCGCCAACAAAATTCTGCGCGGCGCTGGTCTTCAGGTCCGAGAATTTCAGGTTTGCGGCATAGGCTGGAGGTGCGGCGGGCTTTTTCTGCTCGGCGCGGAAAATCAGCGCGAGAATGCCGACCACAATCCCGACGATGAAGATCCCGATGAGAATAGGCCGCAGGCTGGACTCTTGCGGCTCCGTCGTGGGATTCCCGTTCGGCTGGATCAGGCCACCCATGGCGGGATTGTACTACCGGCGACTCCTTACGATGATGGCGCTGGCGGCGGGCCGAGCTGCGCTCGGCTTGGACGGGCGAGGGCGCCCGTCCCTCCACCGGCGTTTCAGTAGCGGGCTCCTGCGCTGGAAGATGTCGCTTTCGCGGAGTTCCCCGATTCCCGCGAATCGGTAACCCGGTAGTTGTTGTATTCAATCGTCAGCGTGGCGCGCCCGCCGAAGCGGATGTAGCTTACCGACTCGTTGCGCCGGGGAAGCCAGAAATTTTGCACCTTCGTGTACTCGTGGTGAATTTCGCTTTTCTTCGTCCAGAAGGAAGGATTCTGGGCCGGCTCGGCGTCAATCCGGGTCACGGCGAAATCGGTTCCGTCAATCCACACTTTGCCGCGATAGACGTACTTGCTTTTCGCTTTCGGATAGACGGCGAGCACGTATTGGCTGCCCTGCGCCGAGGACTCGAAGCCGATCAGCGCCATGTCGTAGTTGTCGCGGTTCAACAGCGTGCGGGCGTGCATCTCCGGCTCGGCAGCTTCTCTTTCGCTGTCCAACAGCCTCTTGAACACGCGGTCGATGATCAGCTTCGATCCCGTTTGAGAGATGACTTTGAAGCTCTTGGTGGAAGGACTGTCATAAGTGGCCTCCACGGTCATTTCGGCGTTGCGATCGCCCGGGAATCCGCGATAGGAAAGACGGTAAACGCGGGTGGATTCGTAGTGGCGCAGAGCTTGTGCCCGCGCTTCATCTTTGCGAACGAGATTGTTCACGACCTGGTCGACCGAGAGTGGCGCGGTAATGATGGAAGGCGGGAGCGGGCTGGAATCAACGGCCGCCCCGAACGCGCCAACCAGTGTGGCCGCCAGCAGAAAGAAAAGTCTGGTCGAGCTTTGGATCGAACTTGGGATCGAACTCAAGACTGTGCGCATGCGTCATCCGTCGAATGGCCTAGATTACCACTGTCGCCGGTCATCCCCGAGTGTTGGGTGGGCCGGACGGCGGAGCGGCTGCCAGAGGTCGAGATTTCGGCACTGGGTTCGGCAGTGACCGCGAAAATTTCTCGAGTCCGTAGCGATTTCACCCACCGTGAGGAGCCGGGCCGCCGATGCCCAGCGAATGCTTTCAATTACTTGTGGAAAAGCACAAACGGACAGATAATTGCTACCGCATTGCAACAAGGAGCCCTCCCCCATGTGGATCCGTGAAAGCGAAAAGTGTGTTCATTGGAACTGGATTGCGATCTTCTCCTACGCCGCGTCGCTGGCTGTCAGCTTGGCGATTTGGAGAGGTCTATTCCGGGCCGTTGAACACCTGGTGAAGTAAGACGAAAAGGTAAGCGGTAAGAACTTGCGCAGCACGCTGCCGGCAGAGCCCGGAAGGCCGCAGGTGCCGGAGCTGCGAAATTACCGCTCATAACCTTTACCGGTCGTAGTGCAGCAGCGAGAAGACGTCGTACTTCTTCAGTTTCTCGCGACCTCTCAGGAAGTCGAGTTCGACCACAAACCCCAGTCCCGCAATCCGCGCGCCCAGGCCGCTGGCCAGCTCCGCAGTCGCGACCGCCGTCCCGCCGGTGGCCAGCAGGTCGTCTACGATCAGAACGCGCTGACCTTTCTCGATGGCATCTTTGTGGACCTCCAGCGCGTTGCTGCCGTATTCGAGCTCGTAGCTGACTTTCACCGTTTCGGCTGGCAGCTTTCCCGGCTTGCGGACAGGAACGAATCCAGCATTCAGCCGGTAGGCGAGCGCCGGGCCGAAGATAAATCCGCGAGCCTCCATGCCCAGCACCAGGTCAATCTCCTTGCCGATATAGTTTTCCGAGAGCGCGTCAATCAGCCGCGCGAAGCCGACTTTGTCCTTGAGCAGAGTGGTGATGTCGTAGAACAGAATGCCCTTCTTGGGGAAGTCGGGCACCTCCCGGATCAGCTTCTTCAACCCATCGCAATCTACTGGCACGGTCGACATCTTAAGTTAATCTCCTCGAACTTGAAAGGAATGGAGCCCCGCGACCGGCTCGGCCTCGGATTCTTCTACGTCATCCACCCGCGCCGCTCGCGGCCCTTCCTGCAATCGCGACCGCAACCCAGACAACTGCTCGCGCGTTCCCATGGCGAGCACTTCGACGCTGCCATCGTGATTGTTGCGGACCCATCCGGCAATTTGCAAGATGTCAGCCTCGCGCTCGACAAACCAGCGGAAGCCGACGCCTTGGACACGTCCGCGCACGAGAAAACGGCGGGCTTGGACGGGGATTCGTTCTGCGGAAGCCATGTGGAGGTATTTGTAATTTGTAATTTGCAATTGGAAAAACCAGGGGTTCAATTGCCAATTACAAATTACCAATTGCCCATTTCCAATTACTGCGCCCGCGACAGATACGTCCCCTCAGCCGTGTCCACCTTGATTTTCTCGCCTTCGTTGATGAACGGCGGCACCTGCACGATGAGGCCGGTTTCGGTCTTCGCCGGTTTGGTCACACTCGATGCGGTGGCACTCTTCAGGCCGGGCTCGACTTCCGTCACGGTCAACACCACGGTCTGCGGCAACTCGATACCCACGGCCTTGCCATCGAAAAACTCCACCTTGATCTGGAGGTTCGACGTCAGGTAATCCACCGCGTCGCCCAGCGTGTCGCGGGTCAGGTGGGTCTGCTCGTAGTTTTCGGTGTCCATGAAGTAGTAGCTGTCGCCGTCGGCGTATAGGAACTCCATGTTGACCTCATCCACGTTGACTTTCTCGATGGGGTCGGGCGATCGAAAACGGTGCTCGAACATGGCGCCCGTGCGGAGGTTGCGCAGTTTGGCCTGGATGAAGGCGCGCAGGTTGCCCGGGGTACGGTGCTCGACGCTGAACACGGAATGCAAGTCATTGTTGTGCTTGATGATCATGCCGGGACGGAGTTGGGTCGCTGGAATCGACATCGCTGTTTACATCTCCTTCACTCTGCTAGGAATTCTGGGCAGCGGGGCAGGTCCGGGGTCTCCAGCGGGCCCGCTTTTGGCCTGCTGGGGTGGAGGTCGCCGGGGCTTCCGCCGCACTTGGGATTAACCCTTTATTTTACACAGGCGGAGAGGATTGTGGGCAATTTGTAATTTGGTAATTTGCAATTTTGGCCCCATGGAGTCGCCAGATTTTCAATTACCAATTACAAATCACAAATTACCAATTCAATATTCGGGTCTAGAATAGAGAAGATCGGGAGGTCCATATGCGCATTGGAAAATACGAGAGTTCGGAGGGCACGGCCGGGACAGCAATTACTTTTCTGCTGATCGGGCTTGGCGTCGGCGCGGCCCTCGGTCTGTTGCTCGCTCCGAAGGCTGGGCGACAGCTGCGGAAAGACCTGCGGCGCTCCTACGACGACGCCTTGGAAACCGCCTCCGACTGGACCGACGAAGCGAAAGACCGTTTCGAGGAAGTGGTCGAAAAAGGCGGCGACTTCGCCGACGAAGTGCGGGCCAAAGCCAAGCCGCTGAGCGATTTGCTGCGCCGCCCGTAAATGGCGGGCCAAAGCTCGCGGACAGAATCATCACCGGCAGTGGCGACGAAGCCCGTACTCTGCTCACGGCGGGCTTGTCGGCCGGTCGTCGTTGGTTGGTCGGTCGTCGTTGGTCGTTGGTAAACCCGTTATCCGCGAACGATTAACAACTCCCCGGAGTCTTACGGTTCGGCCTGCGTTTCTTCCTCGAGCGTGCGCTTCTTCTTGTGCACACTGCGGATGACAATGCCCACCGAGAACCGGACGTTGTCTTGCTTCTTCTTGGGTTGTTGCGGAAACGCGGTGCCGGTCTGCAAGTAATCGGCCTTGAACCGCAATGCGAAACGCCGATTGATTTTGTAGTCGGCGCCGCCGCCGGCTAACAGCGCCCGGCCAGTGCCGACTTCCGTGAAGTTCGCCCCCTGGGCACTCGCCTCGCCTCTTGTGCCCTGATGTCCGTACATGAGCTCGCCAAACGGCGTCCAGCGTTCATACTTGCGGCGGGAAAACTGCGCGCCGAAAAGAAAGTTGTACTCTCGCGTCGTCGCGTTGAACGTAGGCGACGTCGTCGGGCAGAAGGGCGGACAGGTTGGAAATGGCGCCGGTACCGCTACCGGAATCTTGGAGGTTCCGAAGTATTGCCCGCCCTCCACTACGATCCCCAGCCAGCTGGTCGCGTTCAGGCCGAGAGAAGCGTCCCAGCCGGGCAACCCCGCCCAGTGTCCGGCGTTGAAAAGACCGGCCTCGGCATACGAGCCGCCGCCAAAGAGTTCGAAGCGCGGAAACTGGGGCGCCCGGGCGGGGTTGGTGGTTGGGGCTGGAGTTGGAATCGGGGCTGGCGAGGGGGCTGGAACTTGGGCTGAGGTTGCTGGAGCTTGAGCCGGGGCTGGAGTTGGAGCCTGCGCCCACGTCATCACACACAGCGCAGCCACACCAGCCAAAACTCCCAGGTATTTCCTCACGATTCCTCCTTGAAATGCAGTTGCCAGTATTCCAACTTGGATGCGTCCGACAAACTATTGAGTATACCGTGAGGGCGGGGACGCTCCTGTTCACGACCCGCTCGGCGTCAAAAAAGGGCAAAGTCAAAGGCATCGGACAGGAGTGTCCGCTCCACCCAGGCACTCTATACAATGAATGGAATCCATGGAAATTAGGCTGACGGAAACCGAAGTCCGCGTGTTGGGGTCGCTGATCGAAAAGGACATCACCACCCCGGAGTACTATCCGCTGTCGCTGAACGCGCTGGTGAATGCCTGCAACCAGAAGTCGAATCGCGATCCGGTGATGCAGTTGGACGAAGGCGCGGTGCGCGACGCGCTGGACGGTCTGCAGGAACAGCGCCTGGCTGGACCCGCGCGCGGCGCCGACAGCCGCGTGACCAAATACGAACAGCGGTTGCAGGAGGTATTTAACTTCATGCGTCCGGAGATTGCAGTGCTGTGCGTGCTGCTGCTGCGCGGTCCGCAGACACCGGGCGAACTGCGCGGACGCGCCGAGCGCATGCACCGCTTCGCAGCGCTGGAGGACGTGCAATCGGCGTTGCAGAAGTTGATGCAGCGCGAGCCGCCACTGGCGAAGGTGCTGCCCCGGCAGCCGGGAACGAAAGAATCTCGATATGCGCATCTGCTAGCCGGGGATGTGGTGGAAACGGAAGCGCCGGTGCAGGCGGGCGCGGCGGTTGAGCGCAATCCGGCAGACGCGGAGCGCATCGCCCGGTTGGAAGAAGAAGTGGCTGAATTGCGGCGGGAAGTCTCGGAAGTGAAGGATCAGTTGGCGAGATTCCGGAGACAGTTTGAGTGAATATCACCGCCGAGATGCCGAGAAACCCAAACAACGTTCTTGTTTTCTCTGCGACCTCGGCGTCTCGGCGGTGAAAAGGCTCTTTACCTACAGCACGCGTTCCTGTGTGTAGCCTGCGGCGCCCAGCGCCGAGATAATTTCTGCAATGTGGTCGGGGCCGCGGGTTTCCATGGTGATTTCAATGGCGGTCTCGCCCAGCCCCACGCCGTGGTAGGCGCGGTCGTAGTCGGTCTCAACGATATTGGCGCGATGCTGCGCCAGAATTGATGTGAGGCGATTGAGCGCGCCGGGATAATCGGGCAAATGGACGCGCAGGCGCACGAGACGTCCGTCTTTGACGAGGCCGCGCTCGATGATGCGCGACAGCAGCGTGACGTCGATGTTTCCGCCGCAAACTAGCACGGCAACTTTCTTCCCAACGAGCGGCAGCTTGCGATTGACCAGGGCCGCGATGGCTGCCGCGCCCGCCCCTTCGGCCAGAGTTTTTTCGCGCTCCAGCAGCAGAAGAATGGCGTTGGCGATTTCTTCTTCTTCGACGGTAACGATGTCGTCCACGTACTTCTGAACCAGCGGCAGGGTGCGGTCGCCGGCGCGTCGCACAGCGATGCCATCGGCGATGGTGGAGGCCGCCATGAGCGTCACCGGCTGGCCTTCGGCAACGGCAACTTTCATGGACGGCAGACGCGAGGGCTGAACTCCGAAAACTTGAATTTTCGGATTCGACTCTTTCAGGGCGCAAGCGATGCCGCCAATCAGGCCTCCACCGCCGATCGGGACGACGACGGCTTCGAGGTCGGGATGCTGCTCGATGAGCTCCAGACCGATAGTGCCCTGCCCGGCGATGACGGCGTCGTCGTCGAAAGCATGCACGAAGGTGAGGTGCTCAGCCTGGCTGCGGCGGACGGACTCTTCGTAGGCTTCGTCGTAGTTGGCGCCGTGCAGAACCACATCGGCGCCATAGCCGCGCGTCGCCGAGACCTTGATCAGAGGCGTGGTCAGGGGCATACAAATCTGGGCGCGGATGCCGAGCTTGCCGGCGTGGTAGGCCACACCCTGCGCGTGATTTCCGGCCGAGGCCGCGATCACGCCCTGGGCGCGTTCTTCGGGGCTGAGCGAGAGCAGCTTGTTCAGCGCGCCCCGCTCTTTGAAAGAGCCGGTTCGCTGCAGGTTGTCGAGCTTCAAATAGACGTGATTGGCGGTGGACTCGGAAAAAGTCTCCGAACGCGCGCAGGGCGAAAGGTAGATGGAGTTGCGAATGCGGCGCAAGGCCGACTGGATGTCGTTTAGAGTGATCATTTTCTGACTGCGGTTACGGGTGCAAGGATGGCACCATCTTACCTGAACCTAACCGAAGCGGGCCAAAGGGATGCCCCTCGCGGCCTAAACCGGCTGCGGAAAAAGTCGGATGTCGGCGCCCAGCCCTAAAAGGGCGCCTGATTTCCCGTAGAGACGCGGCTTGCCGCCTCTCCGGAGACGGGGCAAGCCCCGTCTCTACGGGGCGGAAGAAAAAACGAAGGGAGCAAGGGTAACGGGTCCAAGTACAACTTCCGTAATGGCACCTTAGGACAGGGGCTAGGCCCTTCGAAACCTATGCAACCGTGGAAAAGCCCGTCAGAATGGGGTTTCAGGGGAGTTCATCCCTGGCACTCATGCCTACTTCGACTGGTACCGTTCTCGCCCCCATTCCCGCCCATCGAAAGTCCGCTGCGCGCGTCGCACTGTTTGACCTGCCCGAGGCGTCTGCGCAGCTAATCACGGAGTGTTTCCGTCAATCTAGAATCGAAACGGTTTCGATTACGCTTGAAGACGCGGATCGACTGCAACGCGAAAAGTTCGAGGCCTGCGTTTTGCCCCTGGGAGAAACCGCCGGCCGCATCATCGAGCTGGCGCGAGGATCGGCGTCCAACAGCCGGATCATCATTTACGGGCTGGGCGGGAGCGCGCAGGATGCCATGCGTTATTCGAAGTTGTGCCTCAACGCGGTGTTTCAAGAACCGTTGGAGCGCTCAGAGGCGATGAAACTGGTGCGCTCGACTCGAATGCTGGTGCTGCACGAATTTCGCCGCTACGTGCGTGTCCCGGTCATGACCGAGGTTGGGATCGTGACGGCCGACGGTGGACGCATAACCGCCACCAGCCAGGAGATCAGTTCGGGGGGAATGTCGCTCAAGGGCAATCACGTGCCCGAACTGGAAAGTCTGGTGGAAGTGTCGTTTTCTTTGCTGACGCTGCCGCGCGTCTGGGTGCGTGGGCAGGTCGCGTGGAAGAAACCCAACAAGAGCTTCGGGATTCGCTTTGACTCGACCGACGAACGGCGGCATCGGCTGAAAGAGTGGATCGTGGCATATCTGGAAGCGTAAGCAACCCGCTCTTAGGTGTCAGCTCTCAGCTTTCAGTTAAACCTTTTTCTCCCGGCTACAATAGCGGCGTGAGTTCTTCTTCCACCGCGGCCTCGCCTGAGCAGCCCCCCGTTTTAGAAGCGCGCCGATTCTCGCTGCGACAAAGAATTCTTTTGTGGCTCATCAGTTGGGCGAGCTACCTGGCTATTTCGCTGATCGGTCCGACTCTCCGCTGTTCGATTTCGTGGGAAGAGCCGCCCTCGCCGCCGGACGCGACGTACGAAAAACCGGTGATCTACTCTTTCTGGCACCGGGCCGTGTTCGCCAGCGCATGGTTATGGAGAAAGACCGGGATCGCAGTGATGGTGAGCCGCAGCTTCGACGGGGAATACATCGCTCGGACCCTTGCCAAGCTTGGCTTCGTCCCGGTGCGTGGATCGAGCAGCCGCGGCGGCGCGAAAGCCCTGCTCGGCTTGAGAAGCCTGTTGGAACAGGGCATTCCGGTGGTGTTTACGATTGACGGCCCACGCGGCCCGAAATGCGTGGCCAAGCCCGGCCCAGTGCTGCTGTCGCGTGCCAGCGCGTTGCCCATGGCGGCGCTCTACGTGGCGCTCAGCGATGCCTGGGTGCTGAATACCTGGGATGCGCTGATGATCCCAAAACCATTTTCGAAGGCGCTGGTGCGCCTGAGCGCCAAGATGCGAGTTCCCGCCGAAGCCGACGATACGCAGATGGCTGAGTTTCATCGGCAGTTGCAGAGTGCGCTCGAACGCGTCACCCGCTTCGCCGAGGAGCACGTCGCGCGGGTAGGATCGGCGGAGTTTCCGGTCATCAAGGGCTAGCAAATGGAGAGCCGGGCGTCCTCGCCCGGCCGCCCGGCTGGACCCCCTCGACTTCGCTCAGGGCAGGCTCGCGAGACGCCCGTCGCTCCCCGGCATGACTCATCCCGCGCGGCCAGCGTTTGACTTTGTATCGGGCTGCCCGGTAGATTTGCTGGGCTGCTGTTTTTGCTCTTTCTCAAAATTAGGTTCGCGCATGATCGTAGGCCGGCGACACGCTGGCGCTATGGGAAGCGGGTGCAAATCCCGCGCTGCCGCGCAACTGTAAGCGAGGAAAAGCCAGGAGACCGGCGTGAACCGTCCACACAACCCTTTCGCGTGATAAAGGAGACGTGCATGCGCTTTTCTCGTGTATTCGCCACTATTTTTTCCCTGTTGTTCGTCTTTCTGGCCATCGCTTCCGCCGAAATCAAAATCAAAGTTGTCGATCCTCAAGACGCCGTCGTCGCGGGCGCACAGGTGCAATTGCTCAAACTCGGGAAGCCCGCTCCTGTGGCCGTGCAAAGCACGTCCGCTGAAGGCCTGGTGATTTTTCGCACGGCGGCAGCAAGCTCTTACCGTGTCCAGGTGCTGGCTCCGGGCTTCGCAGCAGAGACGGTGGACGTTCCCCTAACTGCTGAAGCCATCACTGTCAGGCTCCGCCTGGCGACGGCGGCGGAGACCGTGGTGGTGACCGCGACCCGTACTCCGGTTCCGAGCCAGGCGGCGGGCGCGGACGTTGACAGTCTGAGCAGCCAGCAGTTGGAAGTGATGCAGCCGGTCGCCGCGAACGACACCATGCGTTTCCTGCCGGGCGCGGTTGTGAATACTGCCGGGCAACGCGGCGGACTTTCCTCTCTCTTTGTTCGCGGCGGCGAGTCCCGTTACAACAAAGTGATTGTCGATGGGGTTGCCATCAACGAACCGGGCGGCACGTTTGACTTTGGCACCCTGCCCCTGGCGCAAGCCGATCGCCTGGAATTTGTGCGGGGCGCGCAGAGCACTTTGTACGGCTCCGATGCCATGACCAGTGTTGTGCAGGTGTGGACGCGCACCGGAAGCACTCCGGTGCCTGAACTGCGCTTTGGCGCCGATGGAGGAAATTTCGGAACTGCCAACGGCTACGCGTCTCTGGCTGGCGCCCACGGACGCTTCGACTACAACTTCTTTGGCGACCAGTTCAACACCCACGGGCAGGGCGTGAACAACGCGTACTCGGATTCGCTGGAGGGCGCGAATGTCGGCGCGGCGATTACCGATCAGGTTGGGCTGCGGGTGCGGGTCCGCCACTCCAACAGCCATACGGGCGTACCGGGGGAGTGGAGCTTCAATGGCTACGACCCGCTGGTGGATGTGAATGGCGTGACGCAACCCCTGCCGCCCGATCCGAGCGAATGGTCACAGCTCAACAGCCTGCTGGGCAGCGCGGAACTTACCGTGGCAGCGCCATCGGGATGGCAGCACCGCCTCACTGGGTTCGACTACCTCTACCGTTACACCGACTTAAACCTGAACGGCGATCCTAACCGGGTGAGTCCGATCTACGGCCAGTTCGACGTTCCGTACCACGAAGTCGATCACATCAATCGCGCCGGATTTGAATACCAGGGCGACTATTCCGAGCGAACCTGGGCGCACACCACCTTCGGATATCGCATCGAAAACGAAAACGGATTCGTAGGAGGCTACGGCGCACAAACTCACGGTCAACGGTTGAATCAGGACCTATACGGTCAGGAGTTGCTGACATTCGGGAGGCTGTCTCTGATTGGCGGCGCACGATTCGCCCACATCAGCGCCTTCGGCAATATCGGTGTGCCACGGGTCGCGGCAACTTTTCTGGCGTTGCGCGGTGGAGAGATATTTTCCGGGACGCGCCTGCGTTTCTCCTACGCCAACGGGTTCAAAGAGCCCAGGCTGGAGGAAACTTATGCGGGGCCGCCTTACTCAATTCCTAATCTCAGCCTGAAACCCGAGCGAACGCGCTCTTTCGAGGCGGGAATTCAGCAGAATTTGTTGGGCGGCAAGTACGCCGTCAATGCCACATACTTCCATAATGTGTTTTATGACCGTATTGACTACGCCACCGATCCAACAACCTTTATTGGCCAGTATGTGAACGTAAATAAGTCATTCGCTCAAGGCGCCGAGCTTGAGTTCCAGGCGAAGATCCAGTCGAGGTTGTCTTTGAACACCGCCTACACCTATACCTCAACTGAGATACTCGAAGCTCCGCTGTGTACGCCCGCAAATTATTGCGATCCCCTCTTAGCTGCCGGACGACCGCTGTTGCGCCGCCCCAAGCATTCGGCAACCACGCTCCTTAGCTATTTGGGGAATCGCTGGGGTGCAAATGTGGGCGGAAGCTTTGTGGGCCGGCGTCCGGATTCGGACTTCCTGGGGTTCAACATCGATCACGCGGCGGGATACGCTCGCGTCGATCTGGGCGGGTGGTATGCAATCAATTCGCGAATTACGGCATACGCGAATGTCGAGAACGCGCTCAACCATCACTACAACGAAGTGGTGGGATATCCCGCGCTGACGGCGAACGTTCGCGCGGGCGTGAGGTTTCGGATCGGAGGAGAGTAACTCTACCGGCGGCTGCCGGCCGTCTCCTTCGGCTCGTCATTAGAGGATTGCAGATCGTCAGACTGAAGATTCTCCGCCGCAACCGGCCTGCGGGGCGGGACGGGGTTTCCACCGCCGTTGTAGCGGTGGCGTACCTCGTGGAGTTTCTCCACTTCCTTTTCACCGAGCGGTTGCTCGTTGCCGAGCAGGTGCGTGACCAGCGCGATCTTCGCGAAGTGCTCCACGGTTTCCATTTTCATGTAGGCACTTTCGAGCGAGGACCCAAACGTCACGACCCCGTGATTCGCCATCAGAATGGCGTCATGGTGCGGAATCAGGGGCTCAAGAGCATCGGTCAACTCGGGCGTGCCCGGGGTGCCGTAGCGGGCCAGCGGGATCGAGCCCAGTCCGACAACAACCTCGCACACCAGCGGCCGGTTCAGATCGTAACCGGAAGCGGCAAATCCGGTGGCGGTCGGCGGGTGCGCGTGGACGATGCCCTGCACGTCGGGGCGCAGGCGATAAATCAGCAGGTGCATGCCGATCTCGGTCGAAACTCTGCGCTTGCCGGCGAGGCGTTTTCCGTCCATGTCCACAATCACCATGTCGGAAGCGCGCATCCTGCCCTTGCTTATACAG
This sequence comes from Terriglobales bacterium, assembly GCA_050014475.1. GTDB lineage: Bacteria > Acidobacteriota > Terriglobia > Terriglobales > Acidobacteriaceae > Acidiflorens. The sequence goes on from JBEKDG010000014.1 coordinate 71,913, forward strand.
GTGGGAGTCACCAGCAGGCGCGTTTCGTCGAGACGGACCGACAGGTTCCCGTCGGTGGCTGCAACAAATCCGTTTTCGTGCAGCATGCGGCCGTACTGCACAATCGCAAGACGATTTTGGCGGTCGCTGGCCATTGAAACCCTGCGCGGTCATGGTACAGCACGTCTCGGACACCTTACAACCACTACCAGGTCAAAATATGTAAATAGAAGCCGGCGAATTCCGGCAAACGCAGCGGCGCCTTGGAACCTGCCCTCCAACCCTATAATCTCCTCGATGCTCGTCTCCGACTTCCAGTATGATCTGCCGCCCGAACGCATAGCGCAGGAACCGTTGGCGGATCGCGCCGGATCGCGCCTGCTGCACTTGAATCGGCTCAATGTCGATCAGCCTGGGAGTTGGCAGGATCGCAGGTTTCGCGAATTCCCCGGCTTGCTGCGGCCGGACGACCTGCTGGTCGTGAACAATACGCGGGTGTTCCCGGCCCGGCTCTACGGCCACCGGAGCGGACAGCGCGCCCAGCCCCTGAGCCCGCACAATCCGGCCGCACGAGACTTTCTCCGCGGCCGCATCGAGGTTCTGCTGACCCGCCAGGTGGCGGACGATCCGAATGAGTGGGAGTGCCTGGTACGGCCCGGGCGCAAGATCGGGATCGGGGAAAAACTCTACTTTAGCTGCTCACCCGGCGGTCCACCGGAAGAAGGCCCACCCGTACTGGAAGCCGAGGTCACCGACCGCGGCAGTTTTGGGGAGCGGCGCATCCGATTCGCTCCGGTCCCCGATTTCTTTGCCCGCGTCGAGCGCATTGGACACGTCCCGCTTCCGCCCTACATCGACCGCGACGACCGGGCAGCGGACCGGGAGCGCTACCAGACGGTTTACGCCCAAGCGCTGGGGTCGATGGCAAGATCGGTGGCGGCGCCCACGGCTGGTCTGCACTTCACGCCCGAGATCCTGAAGCGCATTCGTGAACGCGGGATTGAAATTGCCGAGATCACATTGCACGTCGGCCTGGGCACGTTTCAGCCGGTACGAGTAGAAAAGGTGGAGGATCACAAGCTGCATGGGGAGCAGTATGAGATTCCAGAGGCGGCGGCGCGCGCGATCAATCTGGCGAAAGCCGAGGGGCGCCGCGTGGTGGCCGTGGGCACAACCACCGTCCGCACGTTAGAGTACGCGGCGGAGTACGCAACAAAGTTTGCCGCAGAACGAACCGGCGGAAATCGGGTAGAAGCCGGGCGCGGCGAGGCGGATGTGTTTATCTATCCGGGCTATCGCTTTCGCATCGTGGACGCGCTGCTGACCAACTTTCATCTGCCGCAATCGACCCTGCTGATGCTGGTGTGCGCGCTCGGCGGGAAGGATCTCGTGATGAGCGCTTACCGGCACGCGGTCGAAGCAGGGTATCGGTTCTACTCCTATGGGGACTGCATGTTCATAGAGTGAGGAGTAGCGAGTAGCACTCGCCAAACACCAGCCGCGCAATCCGAAACCTATGTAAACTTGTTCTACGTTCGTCCAGAGAAGCGCGTCCAGCCACTCATGCATTGCCGCCGAGGAGTCCGTGATGAAAATCTGGTCTGGAGCGGTACGCGAACAGCACCTTTCATGAATTGTCATCCTGAGCGAAGCGAAGGACCTGCCTTTAGCGGCGAACTGCAGATCCCTCGCTCCCCCACCCCAGCCAGCAAGAGCGGCTGGCTGTGGGCCCCGGTCGCTCGGGATGACAAAGTAAGGCGAACTGAGCGTCGAACGCCGAGTCTTCACGTTCGCCACTGGCTGCTCGTTGCGATTGCAGCCGTTGCTCTGGGCCTAACCCTCCCAGCGCAGGCGCAAAGCAAGACTGCACCCGTTGCCAAGCAAACTGCTAAGCCCGCCACGCGCAACCAAGACGCGCAGCTCTACCGCAACCCCACCTTCGGATTCCGCTATCAGATCCCCTACGGCTGGGTGTATCGAACCAAGGAGATGCAAAAGGGAAACGACGCCGCCAAAGCCGAACTCCTGCTCGCGACTTTCGAGCGTCCTCCCCAGGCCACCGGAGACACCGTCAACTCCGCGGTCGTGATCGCCTCCGAGAGCGCAGCGTCCTATCCCGGCCTCAAGAAAGCCGAAGACTACCTCGGCCCGCTCACGGAACTCGCGACCTCCAAAGGTTTCAAGGTCGAAGGCGAACCGTATGCGCTGGAGGTTGAGTCGCGTCACCTGCTGCGCGCGGATTTCATCAAGCCGCTCAGCGACAAACTCACCATGCGCCAGTGCACGCTCGTCCTGCTCGCGAAGGGTCAGATCGTCTCGTTTACCTTCATCGCCGGCAGCGAAGATGAACTCGACGACCTGATGGACGGCCTCCATTTCGGCGCCGCAAAATCATCCGCACACTAGAGGTCGTCGTGTAGGGACGGGCGAGTCACAACTCCGAGCGCTGCAAAAAGGTGGAACACGCTATCGCTCCAGCCGCGAAGCGGCGAAACGGGAAAGCCCGGCACGTGAGTGCCGGGTAGGCGAGAGTGGGAAAGCCCGAGTCCCGCAAGGGACGGCACGCTAGCTGCGACTCGGGCGCCCTTCGCTGTAGAATTCCCCCGCCGCCGTATGCCGCGCCACACGCCAAACCACGTCCCTAAGAGCAACAAAAAGCGCAGTTTATGCTCTCGATTCCAGCCTCAAAATGACCGCCTTTTGTGTTAAAATACATCAAGTTCTGGTGATAGCTAAATAGCAGAAAATTCAATAAGTTGAGCTCACCCGAGCAGTCCCGGAATCGTCCCTCCAGTCAGGCGTCCGATCCGGCATTCTCCACGGAGCAGAATGGCCACCAAAGAATTGCAAGCCGAACTCCTCGACGCGAAAAACGACGCGAAGAACAAGAACGGCAAAACCACCAACGGAGATTACACCGCCGACTCGATCAAAGTCCTCGGCGGCATGGAAGCGGTGCGCAAACGTCCCGCCATGTACATCGGCTCGACCGGCGAACTTGGTCTGCATCACCTGGTGTACGAAGTCGTGGACAACTCGGTGGACGAGGCCCTAGCCGGTTACGCCGACAAGATCGAAGTCACCATTCACCTCGACAACTCCATCACCGTAATCGACAACGGGCGCGGTATTCCCGTGGACAACATGGACATCGACGGCGAAAAAATTCCAGCCGCGCAGGTCGTGATGACCACGCTGCACGCGGGCGGCAAGTTCGACAGCAACTCCTACAAAGTTTCCGGAGGACTGCACGGCGTAGGCGTAAGCTGCGTCAACGCGCTTAGCGAAGAACTCGATCTCGAAATCTGGCGCGACGGTTTCACCTGGGAGCAGACCTACTCGAAGGGCGAGCCCACCAGCAAACTGAAAAAAGCCGGCGCCAGCAAGAAGCGCGGAACCCGCGTTCACTTCCTGCCCGACAAAACTATCTTCACCACCGCCGCCGAATACAATTTCGATACGCTCTCGCAGCGCCTGCGCGAACTCGCGTTCCTCAACAAAGGCCTGCTCATCACGCTCACCGACGAGCGCCAGACCGACTCGAAGTCCGGCGAAGCCAAGCGCACCGATTTCAAGTACACCGGCGGCATTGCCGAGTTCATCAAGCATCTGAATCGCGGCAAGTCCGTTCTGCACGAAAAGCCCATCTACATGGAAGCCGAGCGCGACGGCGTGGCCATGGAAATCGGCCTCCAGTATAACGACGCCTACTCGGAATCGGTTTTCAGTTTTGCCAATAACATCAACACCGTCGATGGCGGCACGCATCTCTCCGGCTTCCGCACCTCGCTGACCCGCACCATCAACTCGGCCGGGCAGCAGATGGGCCTGTTCAAGGACGTGAAAGAAAATCTCACCGGCGACGACGTCCGCGAAGGCCTGGTGGCCGTGATCAGCGTCAAGTTGTCGCAGCCGCAGTTCGAAGGCCAGACCAAGGGCAAGCTGAATTCCGACATCGCAGGCATCGTGCAGGCCGTGGTCAACGAAAAGCTGGGCGCATTTTTTGAGCAGAACACCGCCGTCGCCCGCAAGATTATCAACAAAGCCATCGACGCCGCTCGCGCCCGTGAAGCCGCCCGCAAAGCCCGCGACCTGACGCGCCGCAAAGGCGCGCTCGATGGCGGCGGACTCCCCGGCAAACTAGCCGACTGCTCCGAGCGCGATCCCAACCGCTGCGAACTGTTCCTGGTCGAGGGCGAATCCGCAGGCGGCACCGCCAAACAAGGCCGCGACCGCCGCTTCCAGGCCATCCTCCCGCTCAAGGGAAAAATTCTGAACGTGGAAAAAGCGCGTTACGACAAGATGCTGGCGCACGAAGAAATTCGCGCCATGATCACCGCGCTCGGCACCGGCATCTCGAAAGAAGACTTCGATCCAACCAAAGTGCGCTACGGCAAAATCATTCTGATGACCGACGCCGACGTTGACGGTTCGCACATCCGCACGCTGCTCCTCACGTTCTTCTTCCGCCACATGCAGGAGCTGATCAAGCGCAGCAACGTTTACATCGCGCAGCCGCCGCTGTTCGGCATCAAGAAGGGCAAGTCGCACCAGTACATCAAGGACGAGCGCGAATTCGTCAAGGTCATGGTGAAGCGCGCTTCCGAAGGCCTAACCATCCGCTACGGCGAAGGCGCAGCTAAGTTAGAAGGCGCGGCATTGACTAAGTTCATCACCGTTCTGAACGAGTATCTAGGGTTCCTAGACAAGCTAAACAAGCGCATCCGCGAGGAGCAGATCACGGCCCTGCTGCCCAAGCTCGACCTCGCCAAGCGAGCCGATTTCGAAGGCGACAAGAACACTCCGCCAAAGAAGATCGAGAAACTGGAAAGAGAACTAAAGCGCCTGCAAAAAGATTTGAAGCTCAAGAGCGTGGAAACGCGCTTCGACGAAGAACATAATCTTTGGGCATTGATCTTCGTGAACGCCCAGGGCGCCGAGCACATCGTCAACTGGGAACTGGCTTCAACCCCGGAATGCCGGCAGCTCATCGCCAAGTTCAAGCAGATCGAGCAGTATCTCGAGCCCCCCTTCATGGTCGAGAGCGTGGTGAAGCCGCCAAAGACGGCGGCCAGCGCCGCAGGTAAAGATGAAGACAAGAATGAAGACGAAGGCGAAAGCAATAACGAAGACGAGAATCTGAGCGCCGCCGAAAAAGAGGAAGCCGAGCGGACGCAGAAGAAAACCGGCAAGCCCCCGGCGCGCCGCGCGAAAGAGCCCGAGATCGTCGAGAAAAATACTGCCCGCGAACTCTTCGACTACGTCCTGAACGAAGGCCGCAAAGAGTACATTGTCCAGCGCTACAAAGGCCTCGGAGAAATGACCGCCGAGCAGCTCTGGGAAACCACCATGGATCCCGAGCGCCGCACCCTCCTGCAAGTCAGGCTCGAAGACATAGCCGAGTGCGAAACCATCTTCACCACCCTGATGGGCGAAGACGTAGAAGCCCGCAGAAAATTCATAGAAGACAACGCGCTGGATGTGAAGAACCTGGACATCTAGCTTGTGTGGGGCGGACACTCCTGTCCGCCGCCGTTGCTCGTGTGCTTGTGTGGGGACGGGCGCCCTCGCCCGCCCAAGCCGAGCGAAGCTCGGCCCAAACCGCGCAACGCAGGGCGCGGGAGTCCTTCCGACAGCGCGAGTGCAGCCACCCGACCAAAACCGCTCAGAGTTAGGATAATCGTGATTAGGGCGGGCCGCCCGCCACCGGATCGTCGTCCGCAGTTTGAAGGTCTGGCGACCGGGAACAGGCCCCCAATGCAACTTTTGCGGTCTTATGTTCCTCTAATGTAGTAGAGGTTACCAGCGTAATTATGGGGTCTCTGCCTGGAAAGGTTTAGACTGCAAGTTGAGTCGCCAGCTGACGATTTAGCTGGCAAGGACTTGGACGGACGGTCACATTGATGTATGCTTTGCCGTTGCCGCTTTATCCGGCCTGTCGGATGACAGTGAACACAGCGTCTCGGTTGCGCGATTCCGCACGACTGTCGCGTTCGACTTCAACCAAAGCGAACGGAGTTCTCAACAATGCTGCAAAACGTCCTTGAGTCGGTGGGCTTGGATTCCCAAACCTGTGCGGGCCTGCTGGGGTTCAACCCAGCCGTCTTTGCTGAGTGGTCCGCAGGACAGCGCCCCATCCCTGAGTCTGTGCTGCCGCTGCTCTCGGCGGTATTCAGCGTTCCCCCTTCCGTCCTGCGCGCGCCGGCCAAGGCAGCGAGGAATCTGCGGGAAGAGGACATAACGCCGGCGATCTGGTACAAGTTTCGCGGCCCGGAGCTTGTCAATGCTGATCGGGAATGCGTTGTCTTGATTCGTCAGCTCGGGCACTATCTAAATGAACTGGAAGCGGTAACGCGCAACCGGTCTGTGCAGTGGAAAACGCTGTTTGAATCCATTCGCAACTCAACTGATTTACAGGCTGCCCCTCGCGAGCAGGGGCGTTCTGCGGCACGGATGTTTAGAGAAGCAACAAGCCTTAGTCACGGCGCAAAGGGTAGCGGAGAGGTGCTGCGCGGCGCGTTGCGTTCTTTAGGGGTTTTGGTCTTTGAAACGCCGCTCCAGGAGTCGCGTTTAGAAGGTTGCAGTTTTTACGTGGGCACTCAGTCCGCGTCCCGCCCATGCGTTTTTGCGAATACGCATCACGTGACTTGGTTCAGGCGCAACATGGTGCTGATGCACGAAGTTGGACACTCGATATTTGAGTCGGCCTTGGTGGGCGCGTCGCTGGATTTCTTAAATCGGGAAGACATGGCAGAGCCGTTGGAACTGCGTGCACAGGCGTTCGCGCAGGAATGTCTTGTTCCAAAGTCGGTCCTTGTTCATGTCGCCCAGTCTCACGGAATAAAGTGGGCCAATCTGTCAGGGCGTTCATTAGCCCGGATTGTCGCCGACACCCACGTTGAGCAGCGAACCGTGGTCGCCGCGGCTGCGGAAGCGGGCCTGATTGCAGCAGACGCGACAGAGGAATTGAAGCGTATTGACATCATCAGTGATCTGCATGAGTTCTCTAATCATGCCCTTTCAACGGAAGAATACTTGGAATTGATCGGCGCAAAGAACGCGCACGAATGGATTGGAAAAAGGAGCACTACCTTGACCCCCAGGCCTCTTCGTCTGCCCGTTGGTTATGTCACGACGGTCGTTGACGCTTACCGCGACTGTCAAATCAGTCTGGGCAAAGGGGCCGAGTACCTGATGATTGATGACTCCGAGTTCGCGGGACGGTTTGGGGATATCTACCAGGGAGTTGAGGAATAGGCGCGCGCGGGTATGCCGAACCCTGCCCTGGTTGTTTGCGATTCCGACGCGCTGATTCAATTTTTTCTTGCCAACGAAATCCGCCCACTCAAACAGTTAAAGGATGCCTACGGTGTCCAGCCGGCCGTCGTACAGGAAGTGGATCTAGAAATGCGATGGCTGCGCAAGTACAGAGACAGGTTTGTTCCGCAACTAGACAAGGCGTTGAAATCGAACATTCTTCAGATCCTTGATCCGGCACACTTTCAATCACTCCTGGCCGCCGCACCAGTTGGCGCTTCATGGGCGGGGTTTCAGAGCTTGGGTGCGCAGTATGAGGGTCGTATTCATCGTGGCGAGGCATACTCCTTCGCCGCCGCCGTGACTCTGGAGATGCCCGCGCTAAGCAACGACTTCAACGCGATCAAAACTTTAGAGGCCAATTTTCTGACCTTGCCCACGCCGGTACCGCGCAGTTTTGACCTGCTCGCTTTCTGTTTTCACAATAGTTTGCTGGAATTGAAGGCCTGCGAGGCGATGAGGAGTGAGCTTCTGAAAGTTGGGGAAGGCTTGCCTGCCGCGTTCAAGCACGCGTCGTTTGAAGATGGCCTCAAAAGCTTTGCACCCAGGCTGCGGGATGGCTCGCCGACTTTCGCTGCTTCGTCCGGTAGCTATTCGATGCCGCTTTTCATCTCGAAAATCTAGCCCCGCTTGGGGAGCCGCACTATTCTTCAGGTAGGCACAACCCGTCCGTGGGAGTAGAGCCTTTTCATTTTTCATCACAATCAGCCGGTGTCCACCGTCACAGACTTCCAACCCACACGATGCGAGAATGGTCCCCTGATGGGTCAGCTCCGAGGTGTGCCCGTCTCGTAGACGCTCTTTGACAATCGTAAGTAGAGTCGATAGCGGGCCTGATTTCTACCAAATTCCGGAGAAAAGCGGGCCGAATCCAGCTAAGTCCTTATTCCGGAATATTTTGAAAATAAGTCCTTTGCGCTCTAGATTTTGGCGGGATCGCACCGCTTAACCCCATGATTCCAAAAGACCGGGGGGAGGGGGGGTAGTGGTAAACAGGGGTTAATAACTCAAGAGTAAACAGCGCGAGAACCAACGAGGCTGAGCACACCACGGTCAGCGATTTTGACCTGCGCTGCACGATCCACGATTCACTGTCCCGCGCCGTACTTCACCTCCGGATACGCGCGGTCAAACAAGACCCACAGCGCTGCGATCACCGCGAATACCAGGTAGCTTCCCTCCGGCCCAACCGAGCCGCCTGTCAGCCATACGGGACCGTGAAAGCTGGAGTTGAGGAGGTGACCAGGCAGAACCGCGCCGCTGTCGGGAACGGAGTACAGATAGCTCTCGCCCCAATCCCACGCCATGTGAAAGCCAACGGCCCACCACAAATCGCCCGTCCGCCGCAGCGTGAGACATAGGAAGAAGCCAATCAATCCCGCCGCCACGAGGCCTGTCTTCGCTTCGCCCGGATTCGCGCCGTGGATGTAGCCGAACGCAACCGACAGAAGCGCCGCCGCCGGCCAGAAATTCATTCCCTGCGAGAGCACCCACTGCGAGTAGCCGCGCATCAGGAAGTCTTCAAAGAATCCCGTGAGCAGAAAAAGCACGGCGTAATACGCGGCGAATTTCCAGATGCGCGCACCGTGCAAGGCCAGCGAGCCGAACTCAAATGCGCCCGCCACGCGCAACGCCAGCATCAGGACGCTCAGCGACGCGATCCCCCACAGCGTCCCCACCCAGAAATTTCGTCCGAAGGCGCGCCGCAAGGGCAGACCGAAGTCGCCGAATGGTCGACCTTCAATGCGAGCCATCACGAAGCCGGGGAAGATCGCGGCCAGCATCATGCCGGCTTCGATCATCATGCGCCACCAGAGGACGCTCACATGCGAGCGGAGCGACACTGCCAGCCAGCCTTCCACCTGGTAAACGATCCACGCCATCGCCAGGTAAATCAAGAAGCGCGAGCCCGGGTAAATTCCCTCCGGGCCGAGAAAAACATCGCGCAGCGGAGACTCGCGGCCACCGCTCTTCGTTAGCAAAGACGACGGTGAAGACGCAGTCGCAGCCGGCTTTGTGTCATCCGCCGCCACTGGCGGCTCGGGCTCCGCGGAAGAAGGGGACAACCGTTTGTTATCCATCATCGTCCCGGACATGGTAAAACACTCGGTCTCCCCTGTTACGCAAATGTTGCGCCGATTTCTTCATTCCGATGCTTTCCGCGCCCCGCAATTTGCCGCAGCCGCGCTGCTGCTGGTCTATCTGCTGCAGTGCGTCTGGCTGGTCCGCGTGGGAACGCGGCATGACTGGATCCCGGCCTCCGATCAGGCTCTGTGCATCTACCAGGGATTCGAACAATGGAAGGGCGGCGCCATCGCGGGAACCCCGGAATCGTTGCGTTCCGAAGCTGCTACCGGCGTGCCTTCCGCGGGACGGGCTGGCCATCTCCGCGTTCGCGACGGTTACGATCAGGACCGCTCGCCTCTCTACTACCTCGTCGCCGCTGCACCGCTTCTGGTGCGCCCCGGTTCGTGGCTGCCGGAGTCACTCCAGCCGTTGCTGGCCGCGACCCCGTACCTGTTCTTCGGCGTCATGCTCGGAGCCTCGCTCTGGTATGTCGCGCGCCGTCTCTACGGCAACGCTGGCGGATACATCGCGCTCGCACTCTACTGCTTTTCGCCGGCCATGATTGTGAACGTGGCCGGCGCGCAGAGTCTGGGTGAAATGGGCGCCGTGTGGGGAGCGTTCGGAACCGTCTTCACCGCCATCGCCGTAGCGCACACGCTCTACGCTCCCCGCGAAGTTGTGCTCTGGAACTGGCGACGCATTCTGCTTCTGGGGTTGTCTCTGGAACTGGCAGCGGGCAACCAGTTTTCGCTGGCGGTGCTGGCGCTGGTGATTTTGCCACTCATGTTCTGGGTGGCGCCAGTCCGGCCGCGCGCCGTGCTCGCGATCTGGACCACCGCAATTGCAGTCGCCGCGGTGCTGTTGCTAGCCGCCTACTTTTTCGAGCCTGCGTTGTTTTGGCAAGGAATGCTGCACGCACGCTGGATGAACTTCGAACCTGCTGCGTTTGGGATGTCGGTCTCCTATCACACCGCTGTGCAAACGATCTTCGTCAACAGCCCGCCGCTGATGCTCGTCCTGCCCGTGGCGCTGATCGCATACATCGGATGGAAGCGCACCCGCTATTTCGGCAACACCGCGCCGCTTCTGATCGCAGCACTGTTGCTTATCCTGGCCCTGGGCGCTCCCAATTTTCCGGGACAAGGATTCCATCTGACGATGCTCGTGTTCCTCTTCGTCTTCGTCAGTGGCGTGTTCGCCGATCTGCTGGAGACTCAGCAGAGCCTGCTCGTGACGGCTGGCCTGTGCGGATTGTTGAGCGCATCCGCCATCTGGAACCTGCTGCGGCTGTGGCGAGCTTAATTTCCCGTAGAGACGCGGCTTGCCGCGTCTCTGGTGGCGGGGAGACGGGGCAAGCCCCGTCTCTACAAATTCCGCAGGTTAAAATAACTGCTTACAACATTGGCAAGGATTAACTCAGCAAGGATCAACTATGAGCACTCCGACCCAGACTCCAATATCGAAGACCATCTATGTAACGCGCACTGGCCTGCCGCTCAGTTTCAAGCTCGAATGGCCTTTCCGCCACGCCACGTCCGGCGCGGACTTTGACGTCCTGCACACGGTGATCACGCTGGAACATTCCGACGGCCTGCGCGCGCTCGTGGCCGTGAATCTTTCCGTCACGCTGCGGGAAGTCCTGCCTTCGCTCGATCCGAAAGACACGGAAGCTCCCATCATCAATGCTCTGCGCAAGGAGGTCGACCACAAGCAGACGGAGTTCGCGAAATCCGGCAAGCTGGTGCCGCTGCCCTTCTCCAGCCGCCACTACAGTTTCAAACTCAAGCAGTGGGTTTTCGGCAAGGCCACCGACGAAGAAATCGTCCGCATGATCGAGCGCAAAGTGTACTGGCAAACGCGTCTGGTCGGCGGGGATGTGTGGCTGGGCGACCCGACCGAGGCCCTCTACCTCGATACCACCACCGATCACATCGCCGAAATGGCTGCTGGACTCGCGCAGCAGGGACTCTTCACCATGGCCCGGCGCTACGCCACCGCGCTTCCCGCCCTGATGGATCAAAAGGATCGCTTCGAATCTGAGATGGCCGCAGCCCTTCAGCAGTTGGAGGAAAAACACGCATTCGAGCGCGGGTAAGGTTAGGATGCTCGGCCCTAAAGGGGCGTCTGATTTCGAAAAACTATTGGCATCGCTAAAGCGATGCCCTGATACGAACCCTAGATACGAAATCCGAGTTTTGTCCGCAGCCTGGATACCCTCCGATTTCGGGACGGCGGCCCGATCCCGCTTGCGGCAGACTCGCCAAACTACCCGTCAATACGGACCAACTGGCATCGCAGCAGCGAGCGTGTCGCCGCGATGACGGTTGGCTCGTCAACATCGAGATCGCGAAAGATCCCGATCAAATCCGGCACAGGGACGCGCCCTTCGCCATCCAAGCGATCCAGAATCTTTCGCTCGACCGGATCAATCTGATGTTCAATCCTCAAGGCCTGTCCCAGCAAAGTTGCCTTGGCTTTTGCAGGTATGTCAGTGCCTAGCACTCGCGCGTCGAAAAGCGCTATGGGTCCGGCGCGGCACAGCCGACTACGCTTGAGGATCTGCTGCCAATCGAGGTGTCGTGTCATGCGTTCCGCGAGAAAAGCTGCATCGATCTCCGCACCTGCGGCGCGATGTGGTGATGGCGATTCGTCGACGCGCTCCCAAGGCGGGCCGAATGTCGCGTCACTCCACTGGAAAGAAATAACCAGGGAGACGACCCGGATATAGCCCTGTGCTCGAAGATTGCTTGCCCACTCGTGGGTCGAGTCTAGAACTGCCTGGTAGTTGTCGCCTTTGGCATGTCCGATAGCGTACTTCATAGCGGTGTGTTCGCCCAAGCGGAGGATATGGATGTCCATCGGGGCGCCATTGAGCCATTCGCGCAATCGATAGACGAGCGGCTCCTGGTCACGCTCGCCGAGTTCAGTGACAACCTGGGCAATGCCGCCCGGCGCGAGGTGATGCGGCAAGCCGGCGACAAGCCGTTTCTGGATATCTTCTCCTGACCGGCCGCCGTCACGAAATCGGAGGGTATCCAGGGGCGAGGGCACAAACGGGGGATTCGCCGTAATCAGGTCGAAACATTCGCCGCGCACGGCTTCGAAGAGATCGCCAACCACAACTTCTAGATTGGTGGCACCCGAGGCTTGGGCGTTGAAGCGCGTGCAACGGGCCGCACGCGGATTGATATCGACGGCGAGCACATGCTCGGTGTGGGCGGAAGCGAGCAGCGCATGAATGCCCGAGCCTGTACAAAGGTCGAGGGCGGCGCGAAACGGCCGGCGTGTGGCACAGCGCGCAAGACGGCGGCTATCGGAGCCGATCGCCATGACGTGATCGTACGGAACCGTTGCGTACCCCGGATGCGGAAGTTCGGGCCAGGCGTGATCCGAAAAGATCAGGCGATCACCGACGGGAAACAGCGACGCGCGAGCCCGGGCCAGGCCCGTCTCATCGATTGCGAGCAGCCCGGCTCGGATAAGCACATCGCGTTCGGACCGAGCGAACAATCGGTCGAGTTCGTCCGCCGGAAGAGCCCCTTGCAACAGAAACAGATCGATCGCCAGCGCGAGCGGATCGCGGCCGGCCAAACGCTCCGAGCGGTATATCGGCACGGGACGCCACTGGAGGTCGCCAAGATCCTCCAAACCGAGACGCTCTCTTACGAAACTCTCGGAGTATCCGACACCAGCAAGCTTCGAAACGGCGTCGCGCAGTTCGGGCATGTTGGCATGGTCAACGATATAAGTAGCAGGCTCGGTCATAGCCTGAAGTACATCGCAATCTAATGGCCAATGAGCTCCGTGCAGATACTCCGGTGGCTAGCTACCATACGCGGCAAGCGTTCTCCCGCACCATCGGCTGACCCGGCTTGCAGTGGAACGCGGCGCGAAACTCCGGCATGTTTGCGACCACGCCATTGGTTCGATACTTCTCGGGCGAGTGCGGATCCACGGTTGCCCGCAGGCGCTTATTCTCCTCGCGCTCGTTCGTGCACCAGCTCTGGCCGTAGGCGACGAAGAAGCGCTGCTCCGGCGTCAACCCATCCAGCGGCTGCAGCTTTTGATCTTTCGTGTCTTCCTTCCACGCCAGATACGCCAGCAGTGTCCCGCCCAGATCCGCCAGATCCTCGCCGTTCGTCAGTTTGCCGTTGAGCTTGATGTCGTCGACGATGGTGTATCCGGAATATTGGTCAACCACGCATTGGGCGCGCTGCTCAAATTCCTTGCGGTCGGCCTCGGTCCACCAGTTGCGCAAATTTCCCTGGGCGTCGAACTGGCTGCCCTCATCGTCAAAGGCGTGGGTGAGTTCGTGGCCCATGGTGGCGCCGGTGTCGCCATAGTTGGGCGCAGCGTCGGACAGCGCGCTGAACAGCGGCGGCTGCAGCACTCCTGCCGGAAAGTTGATGTCGTTTTTCTGCGGATCGTAATACGCATTGACAGTGGGCGGCGTCATGCCCCACTCCTTGCGGTCCACCGGCTTGCCGATTTTCGCGAGCCAGCGACGAAATTCGAACCAGGACGCCCGTTCCGAGTTCCCAATTTCGTCTCCGCGTACGATTTCCAGTGCGCTGTAGTCGCGCCACGTGTTGGGATAACCGATCTTGTTCGCGATCGTGTGCAGCTTGGTGAGCGCCTGCTCCTTGGTCGCCGCTCCCATCCACGGCAACGCCTGGATCTCGCTCTGCATGGCCGCTTCGACTTCTTTCACAATTTTCAGCGCTGCCTGTTTCGCCTCCGGACTGAAGTATTTCGCCACATACGCCTCTCCCAACGCTTCTCCCAGGTCGTTATCCACGTCATTCGTGCAGCGCTTCCAGCGCGGCGGCAGTTCCTCGCGCCCTCGCAGAGTTTTGCCGTAGAAACTAAAATCCTCTTTCACGAACGCAGCGGAAAGGTCGCTGGCCGCATTGTGCGTAGCGTGCCACCGCAGATACGTTTTCCAATCCGCCAGACTTTCTTTGTCGATTTCTTCACTCATGATCTTGAAATAGTCCGGCGTCACCACGTTCAGCGACCCCAGCGATCCCACGCCGGTTTTTGTGAAATACGTGTTCCAGCCGAAAGCCGGCGCCAGCTTTTGTAGTTCCTCGACGCTCATCTTGTGATAGAGCTTGGCCGGATCGCGCCGTTCGACGCGGGTCATCTGGCCCTTGGCGAGCGCCGTCTCGATACGCATCACCGTCGCTGCTTCCGCTGCCGCGTCGGCCGGCTTGTCTCCCAGCAACTCGAACATCTTTGCGACGTGCGCCAGGTAAGCCTTGCGCAGTTCTTCGGACTTGGGATCGTCCTTCAAATAGTAATCACGATCCGGCAGGCCGAGGCCGCCCTGATCGGCCTCGGCGATCACCTGCGTCGAGTCCTTGAAGTCCTGATTCGAGCGGAACGTGAACAGCATCCCCCCGCCGTAGAGCGAAGGCGGAAACTGTGCGGTCGCGGCATATTCCGCCAGCTCCTGCTTCGACTTCAGACCCGCGATGCGCTCCAGTTCCGGCAACAGAGGCTTGGCTCCGAGCTTCTCGATGGCCGCCTCATCCATGCACGACGCGTAGTAATCGCCGATCTTTTGTGTCACATCGTGTGTCACGTCGTGCGCCACCGCATCCCGCGCGCCGGCCGCTTTCGCCGCTTCTTCCAGAATTATCCTCAACTGCGCACGGTTCTCGTCCTCGAGCTTGCCGTACGTGCTCCAGCTTGACTGGTCCGGGGGAATCGGATTCTTTCTGATCCACCCGCCGCAGGAGTACGTGTAAAAGTCCACGCACGGGTCGACAGTTCTATCCATGGCGGAAACATCGAGCACCGGCTCGGAGGAGGAGTGTTGGGCACAGGCACAGGCGGACACAGCGGCCGAAAACGCCGCCAAAAAGAGAGCGGAGATTTCCCAGTTCATAGGATTCTAGGACGCGAAATTGCTCTCTGAGACTATCGCGTCGTTCAAAACTTATCCAGCGCCACCGACCCGTCGCTAGTGTGCAGACGTCCAGGCAGTCGACCCAGACAGTGAAACGTGAGTTCGGAGCTTTGGTTAGGGAAGTTTGCAGAAAAAGCGGGAGGGATAGCGCTACGGGTGATTCACGCCGCTAAGAGACCCTCCCGGATGCCCAGTCATTGCCACCGCCGCCAGAACCGCCTGCAACATTTCGCGATCGGCGACGTGGCGCCCGAAGACCTCCGCGCGCTGAGCGATCATCTGAACAAATAATGCCAGGGCGGGGAGGAGTGTCCGCCCTGACATATGCTGAGCCAACGCATGCTCTACGTTAGTACACCCCGCGTTAGTATCCCCTGTAGTTATTACTAGCCTACTTATTGCGCCCTACCTATTCATTGCTGTCCAAATTGGCGGGCTAACTGCTGGCCGAAGCGGAGGGTGTCGCCGCCGGTAAGAGGCTGAGCCCCCTGATACGCTGGATTGGGTTCCACCAAAGAACCAATTCAACTACAG
>JBEKDG010000015.1:0-66443 GCA_050014475.1 Terriglobales bacterium
GCAGTTACTCTCTAGCGCCGCCGTAGCGGAGCGAAGCCCCTGCACAGCGCAGCGCAGCGGAGGCGGCGCCACATCCAGCTTCCACCTTCGGAAGTGGGGCGCTCTTTCATAATGCATTGACCGGGATCGTGAGTGACAGCCGGGGCAATCTGGCGGGGCAGATCCAGTCGGCATGGTTTGATCTTATCCACTACTGGCGGAGACTCCTTATGGCGGATTTCCTGTTGCCGCTTTGGTGGGGATTGCCGCGACCATCCCCACCCGTTTCATCGTCTGGTGAGTTGCCTACCGCAGCGACTGGTTTCAGGCGCAGCATCCACGTCACCTACATCTTCGTTATCGTGAAATTGCCGTTGCCGCTGCAACCGGTTCCTCCGACCAGCGTCCACGTGCCAGAGATTGTGTTCCCATTCGCCGTTCCCGTCAGAGTCAGCGTGTTGCCGCTGGGATTCCCCGACGTTACCGTAAACTGGAACTGGCCCGTCACGTTACCGTTAAAGTCTCCGCTGAAGACGAAGGAACCGGTCTCGGTTTCTCCCGACACGAAGCACGGTGAGTTCGATTTGAATTGGAAGTTGGTGACTACGAGCGACCCGTCGCCGTTCACGACCAATGAAGTCGTGAAGCCGAAGACTGCATTCCCACCCGTATCGGTGAGAGCCGCAGTCCAGTTTCCGTTGATATTGCCGGAGTTGTTATTGCTCGAACCACACCCCGTGAGCGCCAGACCTGCCACCAGTAACATCGCCACTACAAACGTCTTCATAAAGTAAAGATTCCTCCTGTTGGAATTGCCGTCTCGCTTCTGGAAAGAAGCCCATTCGCGGATCGATCACACTGCTGCTGCCTTCCCGGCAGAGCCGGGGATCTCCTACGGATTAGGAAGTGGGCATGTAATTGGATGCCAATTTCGCGGCCGACGGATGCTGTCGCCGCAATCACTATCCCTAAGGATAGAAACCCCGCGCTGCCGGAATTGTTGCTGGATTCGGTAAGCAGTTGAAAGCGCGTTAATTGCCGGTGTGGCGCCCTATAGGGCCTCTTCAGTTTCCCGCGGTCACAGCCGCTCAGGAGTCGCTGACCCTGTCTAGTTCGGCGGCTTTGGTTCGGCGGGAGGTTGCTTCCTGGCCAGCGATCGGACGTAGTTGACCAGGTCCCAGAGTTGCTCGGGCTTGACGCGATCGCCTTCGCGAGGCATGTCGCCGTGGCCATTTTTGAGGATATAGAAGAGTTCGCCGTCGGTGCGGTCTTTGAGAAACGCGGGATCGGCGAGGTCGGGGATCTTGAGGTCCTTGGCAACATCGGTTTTGCCGTCGCCGGTGGCGCCATGACATTGAGCGCAGTCGTAGCCGTAGATCTTCTTGCCTTCAGCGATGGACTCGGGAGTGGACTTCACCGGGTTGGGCTCTCGGGCGGCCTTGACGGGAACCGGGTTGTAGGCCGTCTTGGGAGCTGGCTTGGCTTCTTGCGCCGAGGAAGAGAATGAAATAACGAGTAACAGGGTAAGAACTGGCGCGGGCTTGGGCATGGCGACCTCCCAACAGAGAGACGGCGAACGATCTGCAATCTATATTACGCGGGGACCGCAGGCAACTGCCGAGCTGCGCTCGGCTTGGACGGGCGAGGGCGCCCGTCCCCACACGGGCGTCCCCACACGAGCGATTCGCGGTTACTTTTTCAGAGACGACTGGTAGCGTTTGTTGATTTCTTCCCAGTTGATTACGTTCCACCAGGCTTGCAGGTATTCGGGGCGGCGGTTGTTGTACTTGAGATAGTAGGCGTGCTCCCAGACGTCGTTGCCGAAGATGGGATGGAGGCCTTGCGCTAGCGGGCTGTCTTGATTCGGAGTGGAGAGAATTTTCACTTCTCCTTTGGAGTCGCCTGCCAGCCAGACCCATCCGCTGCCGAACTGGCCTACACCGGCGGCGTTGAATTTTTCCTGGAAGGTTTTGAAGTCGCCGAAAGTTTTCTTGATTACGCCGGCAATGGGACCAGTGGGATCGCCTCCGCCGTGGGGCTTCATGATGTTCCAGAACATGGTGTGGTTGACGTGGCCGCCGCCGTTGTTGCGGACGGCGCCTCGGATGTCTTCGGGGATGGCGTTCAGGTCGCGGATCAGATCTTCCGCGCTTTTCTTGTGCAGTTCGGGATGCTTGTCTAGTGCCGCGTTCAGGTTCTTGACGTAGGCGGCGTGATGCATGTCGTGATGCAGATGCATCGTTTTTTCGTCGATGGTGGGTTCGAGCGCCGTGTAAGCGTACGGCAGGGGGGGTAGTTCATGCGGCATTTTTCATTTCCTCCAAAACATTAAAGATGACGGGGTGGAGCAGAAAGATTCAACGCTCCGGCATGCGCTCGCGAGCGTCTTTATACTTTTACCACTTTGAGGGACTCGGGGTGCATCCGAGAGTGCGGATGGCTACTGGGAAAAACCCTTACCACAGGGGACACAGAGGGGCACAGAGGAATTCCGGGTCGGATCGGCGGTTCGCGGGCAGGAGTACCCGCGCCACACAGTACCCGCGCCACACACGGATTGTCTTTATAATTCAGACTTACTTTTAATGGGTCCGGGAGGGTCTTTGAAGGTTCTATTGCTGGAGAATATCAGCGGGGTGGCGGCTTCGCAGTTTGAAGAAGCCGGTTTCGAGGTGGAGTCGCTGAAGGGAGCGCTTAACGAGCGCGAGCTGATCGAGAAGGTGCGCGGGACTTCGATTCTGGGGGTGCGGTCGAAGACGCGCATCACGGCGGCGGTGCTGGATGCGGCGCCGGAACTGGTGTCGGTGGGGGCGTTCTGCATTGGCGTGGACAAGATCGACCGGGCGGCTTCCAGCGAGCGGGGGATTGCGGTGTTTAACGATCCGCACTCGAACAGCCGGTCGGTGGCCGAGTTGGCGATGGGGGAGATCATCCTGCTGATGCGGCGGACGTTTGAGGCGAGCACGCAGCTGCATGGCGGGGTTTGGAATAAATCTTCGGCGGGATCGCACGAGGTGCGGGGGCTGACGCTGGGGATTGTGGGCTACGGGAAAATCGGGTCGCAGGTATCGGATCTGGCCGAGGCTTTGGGCATGCGGGTGGTGTTCCATGATGTGGCGCATGTGCTGGCGCGCGGCAATGCGCGGCCGGTGAGCTTTCGCGAATTGCTGGAGACTTCGGACGTGATCACTTTGCACGTGGATGGGAAGGCGCAGAACCAGGATTTGTTTGGGGAAGAAGAGATCCGCGCGATGAAGGATGGAGCGTGCCTGATTAATTTGAGCCGCGGGTTTGTGGTGGATCATGAGGCGCTGGCCCGGCATTTGAAGAGCGGGAAGGTGGGTGGAGCGGCGGTGGATGTGTTTCCGCAGGAACCGGAGAGTGGCGGCGCGTTTTCCAGCCCGCTGCTCGGGCTGCCGAATGTGATTTTGACGCCCCATATCGGCGGCAGCACGGAGGAGGCGCAGCAAAATATCGGGCAGTTTGTTTCGGCGCGGATGATCGATTATTTCGCGAGCGGGAATTCGCTGCTGAGCGTGAACCTGCCGCATTGTCATCTGGACTATGAACCGGGATCGCACCGGCTGATGCATATCCATCACAATGTGCCGGGAATTTTGCGGGCGATTAACGATATTCTGGCGGATCAGGGGATCAATATCGACCGGCAAGTGCTGGATACTCGCGGGCCGCTGGGATATGCGATTTACGACATCAATCGGGCTTGCGATGAAGAGTTGCTGGCAAAGCTGCGGGCGGTTCCGCATACGATTCGGGTGCGGGTGCCGGGAGAGGCTCGGGGGTAGCCACAGAGGACGCGGGGGAACGCGGAGAACATCCTAACCACAGAGGGCCCTTCGGCTTCGCTCAGGGCAGGCTCCGGGGAACACAGAGGAAAGAGAAGCACAGCTGGAGAAGCTTTCGCGGACAGAAGCGTTCGAGGCGCAGGCACGCGGACGAGGGCGTCCGCGCCACACGGGACTATTTTGTTGCGGCGCGTTTTAGGCGGTCGTGGATGGCTTCCCACTCGGGAGTGCTGGGCGGGAGATCTACGGCGATCCAGTTGTAACTTCCGGCGTCTGCCTGGTGAAGAACTTCATAGAGCGCGGCTGCGTAGTCGGCGGCGGCGGCAGGCATTTGAATCGTCTGGATAGACTCGCGTGACGGCGGATGCTGATGCTGCAGGTAAATTCCCTGGCCCTGATCGGGCAGTCTCCCATTGGTCACTAAATATAGGGTGGTGCGCGGGCTGTAGTGGCGCGGGTGCATTCCGGGAGCGGGATGGGCTCCGGGTTGAACTTCCTGTGACGAGGCGATTGGGCCGACTACCGCTTCCAGTTCTGTCCGCGAAATTCCGCCAGGACGAAGCAGGATGGGCGTAGGCTCGGCTAGCGAGAGGACGGTGGATTCGATGCCGACCTGACAGGGTCCCCCGTCGAGTATGAAATCTACGTCAGAGCCCAAGCCGCGGCGGACGTGGTCGGCGGTGGTGGGGGAGAGTTGGGTGAAGCGGTTGGCGCTGGGTGCGGCGAGTGGAACGCCGGCGGCACGGATGAGAGCAAGCGCGATGGGATGCGCGGGCATGCGGAGTCCGACGGTGGGAAGGCCGGCGGTGACGATGGGAGGAACGACAGGCTGTTTGTCGAGTTGCTTTTCGAGTACCAGGGTCAAGGGCCCGGGCCAGAATCGGCGGGCGAGGCGGTCAGCGATTTCTGGCCAGTCCGCAACTAGTGACTGCGCCATTTCTATGGATGCTACGTGGACGATGAGCGGGCTGGTGGCGGGTCTGCGTTTGACGGCGTAGATGCGGGCCACAGCTTCGGCGTCGAGGGCGTTGGCGCCGAGACCGTAGACGGTTTCGGTGGGGAAGGCGACGAGGCGGCCGGCGCGGAGAAGGCGGGCGGCGTGGTCGATTTCAACGCGGTTTATTAGCGGAAGGGATTGGGGCACAGAATTATTTTAGAGGCAAAGAAACGCATAACCACAGAGGGCACAGAGAAACACAGGGGGAACGCAATAGAAACGCCGGGCGAGACGCCCGGCGCTCCACCGAATGCGACTACTTCTTTTCTTCCTTCTTCTCTTGTTCTTCAACTACAAGGTTGTTGGTCACTGAAAATACGCCGTGGAGGCCGTTGGCCTGCATGCCGGCGATTTGCTTGTCCATTTGGCGGGCCACTACGCCTTCGAGCGTGATGTGTCCGTTGTTGACGATGATGTGAATGGGCGGAACGGCGCGCAATTGGTACTGGCTTAGGACGCTGTTGCCGTAGATGGCGCGGTAGGCAGCGCGGCGGATTCGGTCGTCGTTCATCGAGGCGGGCAGGACCTCGATGTTGTTGACGACTTTCTCGACACCTTCAATGCGCTTGACGACGTTTTCGGCGTCGGACTTGAGAGTGGGACGCGAAACCTGGCCGAGCAGGGTCACGGTACCGTCAGGGTCGACCTTGTAGGAGAGGTTGTCGAACACGCCGTAGTAAGGAAGCATCACGAGTTCATGACGGACTTCCTTGTAGATGCGATCGATGCTCTTCTGACTGAGCGCGCCAGTTGGTTGGTTGTCCTGGATGGCGGGACTGGCGAGGGCCACCATCGAGAAAATCAGTGGGAGAGCAAGAACGGCGAGCAGTGATTTCTTCATTGGTTTGACCTCACGCAAGATGTCTTACGAGATGGTGCGAGCCCTGAAATTCTTCACACTTTTCAGACGCTGGAAAGAGCCGGGAAGTTGCTTTTTCTTTGGAGCTGAGAGCCGGCGATGTCTGGCCTCAGGGGCTAAAGCCCCGCTGATTTCACGGGGCTTACGCGGCCCTGAAGGGCCGCTCTTCCACGGTGGTCCAGGCAGCTGCCGAGCTGCGCTCGGCTTGGACGGGCGAGGGCGGCCGTCCCCACACGAGCTACACACGCTTAGGCGGTTTTGGGTTTGCGGCGGCGCTCTCGGAAGCCTTCGATCAACAGGTAAAGCACGGGGATGAAGAACAGGTTCAGGATGGTGCTCATGATCATGCCGCCGAAGACGGTGGTGCCTACGGAGTGGCGTCCGTTCTCTCCCGCGCCGCTGGCGGTGACCAGGGGAACAACTCCCAGGATGAAGGCGAAGGAGGTCATGAGAATCGGGCGCAGGCGGATGCGGGCAGATGCGACGGCCGCGTCGAGAATGGTCATGCCGCGTTCGCGCAACTGCTCGGCGAATTCCACGATCAAGATCGCGTTCTTGGACGCGAGACCTATCAGCATGACGAGCCCCACCTGGCAGTAGACGTCGTTCTGCTGGCCACGGATCCATTGCGCGGAAAGCGCGCCGAGCAAGGCCATGGGCACGGCGAGCAGAATAATGAAGGGGAGTACGAAACTTTCATACTGCGCCGAGAGTGTGAGATAGACGACCAGCGTTCCGAGGCCGAAGAGGATGAGCGTGGTGGATCCCGAGGCCAGCTCTTCGAGCGAAATTCCCGACCATTCGTAGGTGTAGCCCTGAGGCAAGACTTTCGCGGAGAGCTGCTGCATGGCGTCGATGGCTTGTCCGGAGCTGAAGCCGGGGGCAGCGGAGCCGTTGATTTCCGCCGAGCGGAAAAGGTTGTAGTGACCGATGACCTGGGGCGCGGCGGTCTGGCTGATGCCGACCAAATTGTCGAGCGGGACCATGGCGCCGGAATCGGAGCGCACGTAGTATTGCCCGATATCCTGCGGATGCGAGCGGAATTGCTTGTCGGCCTGCACATACACACGATAGGAACGGTTATTGAAATCGAAATCGTTGATGTAGGCCGAACCCATGTAGACGCTGAGGGTGTCGGTGATCTGGCTGAGTGGGATGTGCAGGCTCTTGGCTTTTTCGCGATCGATGGTGATCACATACTGCGGATCGCTCGCGGTGTAGGTGGTGAATAGTCCGGCGAGGTCTTTTTCCTTGCGCCCGCCGCCGGCGCGAGTGAGGTCGTGGGTGACTTTGTCGAGATCCTGAAGAGTGTGATTGCCCTGATCCTGGACTTCGAATTGGAATCCGCCAAACTGGCCGAGACCTTGCACGGCGGGCGGTTCGAAGGGGATGACGATGGCGCCGGAAATTCCGAAGAACGGACCGCGCAGTCGATTGATGACTGCGGCGGCGGTGTGGTCGCGGCCTTTGCGCTGCGCATACGGCCGCAGGCTCAGGAAAACCAGGCCGGCGTTGGGCGCGCTGCCTCCGAAGCTGAAACCGGCGACCGAGAAGGTGTCCTCGATTTCAGGAAAATTCTTGGTGATGGCCGTCACCTGCTCGCCGATTTTCTTCGTGTATTCCAGCGAAGCTCCGGTGGGAGCCTGAATGGCGACGATGAGATAGCCCTGATCTTCGTTGGGGACGAAGCCTTGGGGCACGTGCAGAAAGACGAAGTAGGCGAGACCGAGTCCGGCGGCAAACAGGATTAGAGCGACGACTTCGAAATGTAGGAAGGCGCGGAGGGCGCGAACGTAGCCGTTGGTAAGCGCGGCCAGGGCGCGGTCAACGCGCTTGAAGAACCAAATCTTTTCGCCGTGCTCGCGGCCGAGCAGGAGCGCGGAGAGCGAGGGGGTAAGAGTAAGCGCGTTGAAGGCAGAGATCGAAATCGAGAAGGCGATGGTCAGCGCAAACTGGCGGAACAGAATGCCGGTCGTGCCGGGGAAGAAGGCGACCGGCACGAAGACGGCAACCAGCACCAGGGAAGTGGCGATGACAGCGCCGGTGACTTCCTTCATGGCGTCGGACGAGGCTTTGACGGGATCGGACTCGCCTTCCTGCAAATGGCGCTCGATGTTTTCGATGACGACGATGGCGTCGTCAACCACCAGGCCGGTGGCGAGCGTAATGCCGAACAGCGTCAGCGTGTTGATGGAGAAGCCGAGCAGCTTGACGAAGGCGAATGTGCCGATGAGCGAGACCGGGATCGTGACTGCCGGAATGATGGTGGAGCGCCATTCTTCGAGGAAAATGAAAATGACAAGAATGACGAGGAAGATCGCCTGGCCGAGGGTGGAGACTACGTCGCGGATGGATTCGCCGACCGCGTCGGTGGTATCGAAGGCGAGCTCATACTTCATGCCGGGCGGAAAGCGCTTGGAAAGGCGTTCGAGTTCGGCGATGCAGCGACGGTCTACGTCGAGCGCGTTGGCAGTAGAGAGCTGGGTGATGCCGATGCCAACGGATTCGTGCCCGTTATACTCCAGGTCGGAGCTGTAATCTTCGGCGCCGAGCTCGGCGTGCCCAATGTCCCGCAGGCGGACGAGAGTGCCATCGGCATTGCTCTTCAGGATGATGTTATCGAATTGAGTGGATTCAGAAAGACGGCCGACGGCGCGGACGCTGATCTGGAACTGCTGGCCGGGAAGCGAGGGTTGGGAACCGACTTGTCCGGCGGCGACTTCAACGTTTTGCTCCTGGAGAGCGCTCACCACATCGTCGGCGGTAAGGGCGCGGCTGGCCATGCGAACGGGATCGAGCCACAGGCGCATGGAGTATTTGCGTTCGCCAAAGATGAAGACGTCGGCCACGCCGGGAACGCGCTTCAGGCTGTCGCGGACGTAGACATCGAGGTAGTTGCTCATGAAGAGCGTGGAGTAGCGGCCGTCGGGCGAAAAGACGGCGGCGCCAAAGACGAAGTTCTGCGACGTCTTGGCGACGGTAACTCCGACTTGCTTGACGGCGGTGGGGAGACGTCCTGAAGCAGTGTTGACGCGGTTCTCGATGTCAACGGCGGCGAGGTCGGGATCGCGGTTGAGGGCGAAAGTGGCGGTGATCGAGCTGACGCCGTTGTTGTCGCTGGAGGAAGTGATGTACTTCATGCCTTCGGCGCCGTTGATCTGCTGCTCGAGAGGCGTAGTGACGGCGGACTCGACGGTCTGGGCGCTGGCTCCGGTATAGACGGCGGTGACACCGACCTGCGGCGGCGCGAGGTTCGGGAATTGCGCAATGGGCAGCGTCGGGATGCAGACGGCGCCCGCGAGAATAATGAGCAGGGCGCAGACGGTGGAGAATACGGGGCGATGAATAAAAAAGTCGACCATAAGTGTTCGTTGTCATACTGGCCCCGAGTAGAGCCGAAGGCATCGGGTGATCGGGTCATCTGGTCATCGGGTGATCGGAAGTTCAGTAGATGACCCGATGGCCCGATCATCCGATCACCCGATGCCTAGCTGCTGCTTTCCTGCGGGATTACGGGTACGCCGTCGATTAGAAACTGGGTGCCGGAGACGACTATCTTGTCGCCTGGACTTACTCCGCCCAGGACGACATAGTTGTTGCCTATGATTTGGCCGATCTGGAGCGGCTTCTGGTGGACCACGTATCCACCCTTCTGGTCAGACTCCGCGACGAACGCGAAATATAGGCCGCCGATGCGCGACACGGCTACGACCGGAACGACAGGCTTTTCCTGGCTGCCCCAGAACACGCGGGCGCGGATGAACTGCGCGGTGCGCAAGCTGTCGTTTGAGTTTGCGATGGTCGCTTTTACGAGCACGGTTTGTGTCGCGGTGTCCACCTGTGGCGAGATGAAGGTGATGCGGCTGGCGGCGAGCGAATTTCCTGAATCGTCAACAATCTGGACGGGAAGATTCATCTTCAGCTGCGCAGATTTCTCGATGGGAACATAGATGTAAGCTTCGAGACTGCCGGGACGGTCCACGGTGGTGAGCGTGGTGGTGGTGACGACGCGGTCGCCAACGCGGACGGGAACATCACCGACGATACCGGCACGCGGGGCGACGACCTGGTAGTAGTGCAACTGGACCTGCTGCTCGCGGACCTGAGCATCGAGCGAGTGCAGTTGCGCCTGGGCGGCATCGAGGGTCGCGCGCGCCTGGTCGAGATCCTGCTTACTGACTACGCCGGCACTGGCGAGGCCGTTGACGCGGTCGTAATTCTGCTGCGCCCATTTAACCTGGGCAACCTGGGCGGCGGTTGCGCTCTCCTGACTTTTCAGCGTGGCCTGCTGCTTGGCGGGATCGATCTGCATCATGGGAGCGCCGGAAGCGACGCGCTCGCCGGAGTGGACGAAAATCTGCGTAATGATGCCTTCGACCTGCGGCATGACCACGGCGGAGTCGCGGGATTTCAGGGTGGCGACGTAGTCGGTGGCGTCGTCGACTTTTTGCGCTTTGGCCGTTTGGACTTTGACCGGCATAGCTTGCGGGGCGTCAGCTTTGGCTGCTTTGCCTTTGTCGCAGGCGGTAGAGAAAAGGAGCGCCGCCAGAAGGATGCCGGACAGAATCAGAGGTGGCGTTTTTGCGAAGAAGCGAGACATATAGGTGCTCTTAGTGAAATCCCTCAGCCTGCGGGAAAAGTCGCGCTACAGTCCGCGGCTGCCCTCAGCGGCTAAAGCCGCCATTGATTTTGCGGCACTTACGGCGCGGCTGAAGCCGCGCCCCTTCAAAGCAAAGTCAAAACCCGAGCAAAGTCAAAACCCGAGTTTTTTCCGCAACCTGCCAGCACCTTGGTTACGGCGACTCGGTCGCACCAATATTAGATCAAACATATAGATTCGTGGTAACGGCGGGAGGCTCCGAAGAATTTTTGGTTCTGCTAAATTGTTTTGTTATGAAACCGAGCCGAAGTTTTGCGAGCGACAACAATGCGGTGGTGCATCCCGAGGTGCTGGAGGCGATCCGGCGCGCTAACCAGGGGCATGTGGTGGGGTATGGGGACGATCCGCACACGGAATCGGCGGTGGGAAAATTCCGGGAGCAGTTTGGAGCCGATGTGGCGGTCTTCTTTGTGTTCAATGGGACGGCGGCGAATGTGCTCAGTTTGCAGGCGCTGACGCGGCCGTTTCATGCGGTGCTGTGTCCGGAGCTGTCGCATATTTATACGGACGAATGTGGGGCGCCGGAAAAGTTTACGGGCTGCAAGCTGGTGCCCCTCGGAGCGCCGGGCGGGAAGCTGACGGTGGAAACGGTGGAGCAGGCGTATCACGGGATTGGGGACCAGCATCACGTGCAGCCGCGGGTGATTTCGATTACGCAATCGACCGAGATGGGTACCGTGTACAAGCCGGCGGAAGTCGAGGCGCTGGCGCGGTTTGCCCACGAGCGGAAAATGTTCCTGCACATGGACGGGGCGCGGATTTCAAACGCCGTAGCGGCGCAGCAACTGACCCTGCGGCAGGCGACGCGCGATCTGGGAGTGGATGTGCTTTCGTTTGGCGGGACGAAGAACGGATTGATGGGCGTGGAGGCGGTGGTGTTCTTTCGTCCGGAACTGGCGGAGGATTTTTTGTTTGTGCGCAAGCAGGGGATGCAACTGGCATCGAAGATGCGCTACCTGTCGGTGCAGATGGAGGCGCTGCTGACGGACGATCTGTGGCGGCGGAATGCGGAGCAGGCGAACCGGATGGCGCGACTGCTGGAAGAGGAAGTGAAGAGGATTCCGCGAGTCAAGATTGTGTATCCAGTGGAGGCAAATGGGGTGTTTGCGCACATTCCGCGGGAGGCTATAAAGAAGATACAGGAGCGGTACTTCTTCTACGTGTGGAGCGAAGAAGAGTCGGTGGTGCGGTGGATGTGCTCGTTCGACACGACCGAAGAGGATGTCGTGGAGTTCAGCAAGTTTGTGGGGGCAGTGGTGGGGGACCTCCCGAAGTGAAGTCCCCCGTTGGGCTCAAAGGGCCATCCGATTTTCGTAGAGACGGGGCAAGCCCCGTCTCTACAGGCGGAAGGTCGGCGTACCTATTTCTTGGCTGCCCTAACCCTTGCCCATCGCGCCCGCTGCGCTGCTGCTATTCTCCTGCGTCCTGCGGCGGAAATCGTTCGTTTCTTGCGAGTTGCGACTGGTCCACGCTTGCTCCCCTGCAGGAAGACTTTCCCGAAGGTGGTTAGGGCAGCGGTTACGCGGTGGAGTTCATCCTCAAGTCGCGCACGTTCCTGCTGGAGTTGTTTGACTACGGACTGAATTAGTGTTGTTTTTGCCATGAAGTTATTTTACCACTTGTAAGTTGGACATCAAGGGAGTTCCTGCGGGAGGGGGCTGTAACGGGCTCAACATTCCCGTTTCCGGATGAAATCCCGCTCTGGGCAAGGACTTCAAGCTGAAGTCGCGTCTTACAAGGACGGACAGCTCCGATAAGAGCACACGGGGAGCCTGGAGACAGCCAGTAACGTTGGAAAGGCTGCGCGGCTGTTGGGGCCTCTCGGAATCTTACGGTGGTACGATTCCCTACTGACAACATGACAAACCCTCGCTTGTTCCGGTCGTCAAGTCGCGATGCCAGAATGTTTTTTACGGCGGTCACTGCTGTTTCTCTGATTTTGGCCGGGCTGGCTGGAAATGCGGGATTTGTTCAAACTCAGACGGCAACGCCGGGCAAAGGAGTCCGGCCATCGAATAGCCTGCCGCTGACGGGCTTTTATGACACGCCACATCCGCTGCCCCCGGGCAAGCCGGGAGAACTGATCCGCTCGGAAGCGACCGACCAATACAACCTTCCGTTCGAAGTATCGGCATTGCGGATTCTTTATCACTCGCGGACCGCGAAGGGAGAAGACGTGGCCGTCTCGGCGGTGGTGCTGGTTCCGGATGGCAAGCCTCCGGCAAGCGGATGGCCGGTGGTTGCCTGGGCGCACGAGTTCAGGGGAGGGGCGCGACAGTGCGCTGCCTCACTGATGAAGAATCTCGGGGTGGGGCCGGTGCTCGCGATGTACGCCAATCTCGGCTATGCGGTGGTGGCGACCGACTATGCCGGGTTGGGGGCCGATTCCGGCAAGCCGGCGCTGGACATGGAGTCGAACGCGCTGGACGTGATCTATTCGGTTCCGGCGGCGCGCGCGGCTGTGAAAGAGATCGGGCCGAAATGGATCGCTGTGGGACCTTTCCAGGGAGCTCTGGCCGCCGTGGCAGTGGCGGAGAGTGAAGTACGCGATCCCAACTATCTGGGCAGCGTGGCCACCTCGGGCTTGGCGGATGCGCAGGAGGCTTACCGGCACTTCGCGCAGGGTTCTTCCAACCGCATGCTGCTGGTGCTGGCAGCGACGGTCAAAGCGCTTTATCCGGAGTTCCAGGCAAGCGACATGCTGACCGACAAGGCGCTGCCGGCGTACCAGCGTGTGGGGCAGAGCTGTGGGGGAGAAACAGAGCCGGAGTTCACCAACGCGATGCTCAAACCGGGTTGGGAAAACAACCGGTTCGTAAAGGAATTTTTTAGCAGGAACACTCCCGGTCAAAAGGGGGCCCACGGCCCGCTGCTCGCGATCAGCGGCGAGGCGGACCCTGTCATACCGGCGGAAATGACGGGAAAAACCGTGGCCCGCATGTGCAAGCAAGGAAGCCGAATCCTTTTCTTGAAGTATCCGGATGCCGATGCCAGCGGGGTGATGGGATCGTCGATGGCGGACCAGATCAGTTGGATCAAGGCACGGTTTGCGGGCTATGTTGCGCCGAGCAATTGTCGTTGAGTGACCTCAGCGGCTAAAGCCGGAGTCAAAACCATGCAGTTACCGCAGCGCTGACCCGCTGCGCCACCCAAAATCGGCTACCACTTGCGGTCAGAGTCAGGTGCGTCATCGGCCTGTCTGAACTGATTGCGTTTGCGATAAACAATGAAAATCATGCTAACCGACATGAACGTGGGAGGGACGATAAGGACCAGAATCCCACTGCGCAAGGCCTGAATCATTCGAGCACCGGCGGAGGCCGCCTGCGTATAGCAGAGCGAGCAGCTCTGGGAGAAGGCCGGGAGAGGGGCGGCGAGCATGGCCAGTCCAACCAGCGCAATACCAATAAGCAGGAACGGTCTCTCGACCCTCATTTTTCCTTTTAACATCTCTGCCCTCAACTCGCGCCTTTCCCTTCATGAGTCATTTTGAAAATGGCGCGCCGGAAACCATCCGGAAGCTGTCGGTCCACCCATATTGCATCATCAGCAGGACAGAAACCGTAAAGATGGCGACAAACAGCAGAAAGCCCCGCTTTTCCGCCCCAAGATGCATGAAGAACATCACTGCCAGCCCCGCCTCGACGCAGGCGACCGCCAGCATGCGCGTGAACATTTGCGATGCGTCAATCTTCTGATAGGCAATGACGAATTGCAAGCCTGCCAAAACCAACAGGCAGACATAGATGGCCAGATCCTTCCCGATTCCATTACTCTTGTGCTCTTCCGCTGTTGTCATAGCATTCTGCTCCCAAGCTTTCTTTGATCTAGTGGGCGAGGTTCAAAAGGTAAACCAACGGTACGACGAACATCCAAACCAGATCCACGAAGTGCCAGTAAAGGCCCAAAACCTCGATGTCATCGGCATTGTAGCGGCCGCCCTTGTAGCGCACACCCACAACGATTAGAGCGATTACGCCGGAGGTAACGTGGGTGAGGTGCAAGCCTGTGATGCTGAAAAATGACGCGCCGAACAATCCGGTTCCCCACGGATTCTTAAAGAGGGTCATGCCTTGGTCAATGAGCTCCAGCCATTCACGAACATGCAGCAGGGCGAAAGCAATACCCAAAGCCGCTGTAATCATGGTCCAACGGAAGGCAGCGGCTTTGTCGCCCGCCCGCGCTGACCGCAGTCCGAACAACATGGTCAAGCTGCTGGTGAGCAGAACGAACGTCATCAGCGCGACGTTGGCGATGCCGGGGAACGGTCTGGGCCAGTTGGGAGTTCCATTGCGCAGGAATCCATAGGCCACCAGGCACGCGGCAAAAGTCATGGTGTCCGCGATAATGAAGAGCCACATCGCCAGCTTTTTTGTAGGAAACGAGAATGCCGGTCCTACCGTCAAGCCTGTCGAGTGTCCTTCCATGGTCAAATCCGCTTGGCTCACAGCGCCTCCTAATGGTCGAGTCGGTTAAAGTTTGATCCAAAGCAGCAAAATCAGGTACAGCCAAAGAACGTCCATGAAATGCCAGTAGCGAGCGGTCGCAACCAGCGTGTTCCGTCGCAGGGCCGACTTACTCAGCTTGCGAATCACATAGACGATCCCGCCCAGCCCCCCCAGCACGTGCAGCGCATGTGTGGCGGTCAGCACATAGAAAAAAGAACTGCTTGGATTGGTGGCCAGATAGAGTCCCTGGGCGCTCAACTGCGACCACGCGACGTACTGACCAGCCACAAAAAGCAGGCCGAGAAATAAGGTTATGTAGAGCCAGCGCGCCGGGCTCTCAACCTGACTTTTCAGACCGCCCATGAAAGCAGCGACGCGGCGGCGCGAGACTTCCAGGGTAACGCTGCTGGCGAGGAGCAGCAGGGTGTTGAAGTAGAGGATCGAGGGCAAGGTAAAGGACTGCCAGTCGAGCGATGATCCTTTGCGAACAACCAGGGCGCTGGTGAACGCGGCAAACATCATGGTAATGGCGAAAAGCACTACCCAGATGCCAGTCGAGGACGGCGGCGGCGAGTAGTCGAGCGCCACACGCAGGTCACCATCCGCCGGAACCAAGTTCCGCCAACCGCCGTTCCCCGAGTGCCCTTGACCCGGCAAGCGGTGCGGATCGATTTGCGGCGGTTCATGTACCGTAGTTGCCATAACGCACTAAACTCCCATCCAGATGCCAGTGATCTTTGCTAGAGACTGTTCATAAATGCCTTTCCGCTCGGAAGGCATGTCCCTCAGGGGCTAAAGCCCGCGTCATTATTGGCTCGGGGCGGCACGGCTGAAGCCGTGCCCTACCCAAAACCGATTTATGAAACACGCTCTAGTCACTTCTTGCTAGTTACTGCTTGCGAGTTACTTCTCTTCGTGCTCCGTCTTAACTTGCTCCGGCGAAGCCTGCATGACGTAGTCACCAACCGAACTTTGCACGCCGTATTGATAGGGATCGTGGTAAACCACCGGATGCTTACCGCCCCAATTGTCGAAAGGCGGCGGCGTAGGCGCGCTCCACTCCAGCGAAGTGGCCTCCCACGGGTTATCCGGCGCGGGCTTGCCCCAGAACCGGCTGTGAATCAGGTTGTAGAGAAAAATCAACTGGGCAGCGCCTGTGATGAGGGCAGCGACGGTGATGAACCGGTGCACCGGGATCAGCGGCTGCAGGAAGTCATCCACGAACGTCGAGTAGCGGCGCACATTCCCGGCCATTCCCAGGTAATGGAATGGCATAAAGATGCAATACGCGCCCACGAAGCTGAGCCAGAAGTGAATTTTCCCCAAAGTCTCGTTCATCATTCGTCCGGCCATCTTGGGGAACCAGAAGTAAGTTCCCCCGAAGATGCCAAACATGGCCGCGACGCCCATCACCAGGTGGAAATGGGCCACCACGAAGTAGGTCGCATGGAGCATGATGTCGATCGACGGCTGAGCCAGGAAGAAGCCGCTCACGCCACCGCTGACGAACATCGAAATAAAGCCCAAGGCAAACAGGGAAGCCGAGTTGATGCGCAGCTTGGAACCATACAAACTGAAAGTCCACACCAGCACCACGATGGTGGACGGGATGGTTATGACCAGCGTGGGGAAAGAGAACGCCAGCGAGGAGAACGGATTCATCCCGCTGACAAACATGTGATGCCCATAGACCATGTAGCTGAGGACGGCAAGGGCTGCCATGGAATAGATGAGTACTCTTTGGCTAAGCATCGGCTTGCGCATGTTGGTGATCAGGATATGGGAAACGATGCCGATACCGGGCACGATCGCGATGTAGACCTCAGGATGTCCGAAGAACCAGAACAGGTGCTGCCAGAGAAGAGTCGATCCTCCGGAGTGCGGCAGCATTTGGTCATTCATCACCAGATTCGATGCGACAAAGAAGCTGGTTCCGGCCACGTGATCGAGAATGACGAGGATACATGCCGGCATTAACACGGCAAATGCTGTCAGCCCCATGCACGAGGTAATGAACCATCCCCAAGCGCTGAGTGGCAGACGCATGAGGCTCATCCCTTTGACCCGAAGATCGAGCGTGGTGGGGATGAAGTTCAATGCGCCCAACAACTGGCCAACACAAAACAGAGCAATGGAAATTGCCCAAAGGACCACACCCGCCCCTTGGCCAGGACCCCCAACCGGACCCACCGCATTGAGCGGCGCGTATTGGGTCCAGCCACCCAGGGTCGGTCCATCGCCCACGAAGAATGACGACATCAGGACCAGGAAGGCCACGAATGTGACCCAGAACGACATCATGTTGAAGTGCGGGAAGGGCATATCCTCCGCGCCGACCTGGATCGGCAGGAAGAAATTACCGAATGCCGCGAAAGGTGCGGTCGTGAGCACAAAAAAGACCATGATTGTGCCATGCATGGTCATCAATTGCAGGTAGTACTCCGGCGTCATCACCCCGCCAGGAGCACCGTTCGGCGAGAGCAATTGCAGGCCGGGGATCGCGGCGTTGGTCCACGCAAGGTGGATCCGCATGAACCAGGAAAGCACCATTCCAACCAGAGCGGCGATAAGGGCCAGCGCGTAATACTGCTTGCCGATCACCTTATGGTCCAGACTGAAGACGTGCTTCCGAATGAAACTTGTCGGAGGAACGTGGTGCGCCGCGTGCGCTGACATGTCGTGCATATCCTCACCTCAAAAGAGATGTCTCCATCCAGCCGCGCGTGAGCGCGGACGGGAAGAGACTACTGCATTGCCGCTTCCTTCTTCAGCCAATCATCGAAGTCTGCCTGGGACATTACATCGAGGTATGCCTTCATGTTGTAATGTCCCAGGCCACAAAGCTGCGTGCAGACAATTTCGTACTTGCCGACCTTAGTTGCCGTGAAGTGCAGAGAAACATCCAACCCGGGAACAAAATCCTGTTGCACCCGCAACTCCCGCACATAAAAGGAATGTCCCACATCCTTGGCATGCATGAGGAGATGGATTTCCTTGTTCACGGGGATAGCCATCTCGGCGGTCACGATGTCGTCTTTGGAATCCGGATCGTGTTCGGGGTCGAGACCATAGAAATTCTGCGATCCCTCGTTAATGAGCTCGGGGTGAATGGGGCCGAGCTTTCCATCAGGACCGGGGTAGCGGAAATAGAAAGCGAACTGTCCGGCTTGGACCTGGATCGGCATGGCGTTGGCCGACGGCGCGGTGAGATATACGTCAGCCCATGCCTTCACTCCGAAGATTCCGAGGGCCATGACTTCTATGCCTACGACCAGCAAGGCGGCAATCACCAAGCCCTTGGCGCCGCCGGGAAAAGACTTGATCTTTGCCTCGGGGCCACGGTTTGAGTACTTCCAGATGAAAATAGCCAAAATGAACTGTGCGGCGAGAAAGGAGATTCCAGCCTCGGCCATGGTTTCCGACATCTGCTCATCGATCAGATGTCCATGAGTCGAGATGTCCTCTGGCGCCACCCAGGTGTGCCGCAGGATGGGAATCGCGGAAAGGATCGCGATTACGATGATGGTGACCGCAAAGAATTTCGCCATGATGCCCTCGCCTTGACCGGTTTCAGCCCGGCCTCATGAATCTGTTTTAAGAGTGATTGCTCGCCCTCCCCCACGGAGGACATAACCATAAACGCCGGGGGCAGCCGGCAACACCGACCAGCCCAAGACTTGGGAAACAGCTCCCGTGACGACCACTGATGCGCTAAGCGACCCCTTGTGACGAGC
The DNA here is from genome assembly GCA_050014475.1 of Terriglobales bacterium. GTDB lineage: Bacteria > Acidobacteriota > Terriglobia > Terriglobales > Acidobacteriaceae > Acidiflorens. The sequence goes on from JBEKDG010000015.1 coordinate 18,484, forward strand.
CGCCAAAGGACCCGATCGCGCTCGTCTCATCTTTTTGAATATCGAAAACGGCGGACAGCCGGGTCAATTGGAGCAAATCATGCACTCGCTTATTCAGATTGGTGAGTTTCAATTGCCCACCCTGGTTCCGAATCGTGGTGTGAGCCTTGACCAACTCCCCGATCCCGGAACTGTCTATGTACTGAACTTCGCCCAGGTTCAGCACGATCGCTTTCTTGCCTTTTTCCGCCAGATCTCGAACAATCTCGCGAAGAATGACATTTCCCTCGCCCAGCGTAATTCTTCCGCTGATGTCAACGACGGTTACCCGGCCCACCTGCCGGGTGGCGGTTTGCATCTTGACCGGGGTCCGTCCTTCCATTCCGATTCCCAGCCGGTCAAGAACGGCGCACGCTGAAGTCGCAAGTTCCTTTGACTCTGTCCGAACCACGATCAGCGAACGCCCTTCCTTGAGTACTTCCCGGAAGAACGCGACGTCCTCAGAGTGCTTTTCAGCGGTTGCCGGTTGCAGCGCGTCCGCGTCGTGTGCAGCCGCTGAGCTGACGGCGGCACCCGCGCCCGCACCCGCCAGCCCGAGCAGCGCGGCGGCGCCGAACCCCAGCGCGAATACCGCCCCGACCCCGGGAAGAAGCAGCGTTGCAGCCACAACCCCGGTTGTCATTCCGGCGGCTCCCCCCATGAAGCCTCCCACATATGCGCCGAACTCTTTCGCGATGGAGTTGGCCTCGTTTTCGGACCGCGTCAGGAAAACGATGGATTCATCCGGCACGCTCCGCTCCCGTAACTCCTTGACCGCTTTCTCGGCTTGATCCCGCGAAGCAAATACTCCGATTGCAGTTTCCATATATCCTCCCCGTCCCCAGCCCTGATTTGGCGCTCAAACTGGTCTGCCGTCAGCCCGCTGCACGCCAAACTGGGGCGCGCCACCCACGCTGGCCGGTCTTTCTGGCGCAGAACTCTGTACCGAGGGTAAAGATTTGCCAAGTCAATATCCGCGCTGCCAAGGCAAAAATCTTTCCCATTCAGCTCCGCATGCCCTGCGTAAGCACGCATGCGGCGGAGAGGAACATCTCCGCCGCCGATGCGTGTCAGTATGCCTTCGCCTTGAAGGTGAAGTTGACCTCTTTGGTCTCGTTGCCGGTGATGGTGACGTCGGCAGTCTGCGTGCCGTAGTCCTCATGCCAGGCGGTGATGGTGTACTTGCCGGGAGGCAGGTTGGGCAGCTTGAAGTCCCCCGCACCCTTGCTTACGTCGTAGTGATTCGTACTGAGCACCGCGAATTCGCCGTGCATCCAGGGATGGACATTGCACTTCACCGAGATGAATTCCGGTTTGTCGTATTTATCGACGATGGGCGCAGTGCCGGGCGGCTGCGATTTATTCCACTCGCGGTTCACTTTGGCCAGCGGGTGAATGTTGTGCGAAGTTTGGTCGCTGTTGACGATCTTGAGTTCCTGGTTGACGTGCATGACCAGAACGTGCGGAAGATATTGACATCCTTTCTGCTCGAAGGTGACGGCCTGCGACGGAACCTGACCATCGTCGGGGGCTCCGGAGGAAACGTACACCACCACGTTATCCAATGCATTGTTGGGCCCGGTCACAACCGATTCGACAGTTATGGGTGTGGCATGCTGCTTGGCGCAGCTCGGTTCTTTGGACATGTCGATGGGTTTTTGTTTGGCGGGCGTGCCCGTGTAAGTCACCTTGCCGCTGACCGTTCCAGCGAACATCAGGGACGAACATACGAGCAGCGTCAAGAGTGCTAGTAACATTTGCTTAGTGCGCATTCGAGTACTTCCTCCTCGGGTCTTGGTATTCATTTACTGGCCGCCGCCACCGGGCGACTTGTTATCGGCCGGGGCGACTGGCGCCGGGCTTTTGTCCACGTACGGGGGGATAACGCCGTGCGCAGCCGATAGAACTTCGGTTTCCTTGCCGTGACGGTTGACCTGCAACGTGCGCAGGAAGTGGACGAGATCCCAGGCGTCATTCGGCTGAATCACGTCAGCGAAAGAAGGCATGGGGGTACCGTCCACGCCAGTCATGAATATCTTATAGATATCCTGGTTGGTATTGCCACACTTGAAGCGGGAATCATCTTTGCCCAGGGCGAAGTTGTAGGGACGAATCGGATTGTCTTTGCTGTCGGTGAGGGTTCCGGCGGACGGGCCGTCGCCCTTCCCGGCCGGACCATGGCACTTCCAGCATTCGAGCTTCGTGAAGAGCGCCTTACCGTGAGCGATGCTTTCGATGGTGACGGGAGGCTCGGCGGGAACCTTGATCGGGTCGCCGGCTTTCTCCTTTTCCCAACGGGGCGAGAAGATCTTGATATAGGCCACCAGGTCGGCGCGCTGCTGCCTGGTGAAGGTATTCCAGATCGGCATGTTGGAGTTGGTGAGGCCGCGCGCGATGGTGTTGTAGAGATCTTCATCGGTGGGCAGGGTGCCGGTCAGGGTGGAGCGGCATTTGAAAGTCGCGATGGTGAAGTCGCGCGGCTTCGGATCCAGCCAAACCGCGTTCTCACCGTTGCCGTCGCCCAGATCCCCGTGACAGCCGGCGCAATAGCGGCGGTAGTCGGACTTCCCGTCCGCTGCATGCCCGGTGATATTGCCGATGTGGCTCTCCATGGGTTTGAGCACGAGACGTGGCTGGGGCCCGACTTCGGGCGCCTCCTGGGCGGAGGCCCGAGCGATGAACCCGGCGGCAAGGACCAGTCCCAGGATCGCGGCGAAAAGAATCGCGCCGATAAAACGCATTGGCTTCAAGCTGTTCATAGTCAGCACCCTTAAACCGAAGTCAGCGCCGGCGAATCGAGTTCGCCGGCGGGTCATCCTGGTGGTTAGAAGTCGAAGTCAAATCCCATCAACAACTCACTCGTATTGACATTCGTTTGTGTCAGCGGCGATGTCCCGTCCTGGTGGAATATGTTGAACTCGTTATGCCAGGCAAAACCCGCCCGGCTGGTCATGAACGGGTTGTAACGATAGCCAACCGTGTAGGTGGTGATGTTGCCGAGGTCCGAGCGCGTTCCGGGAGTTGACTGCTGCGACATTCGGATCGTTTCATATCTCGCGAGGAAGATGAGTTGCGGGTTGTAGACGTAGTGAGGTTCAACGAGAACGCCATTCCAAGTCGGGTTGCGCGAGCCAGCGGGCAACGTCGTGCCTGGAGTGTTGTTCTTAAAGCCGGTCGGGTTGTCGATAAAGTCGCCGTAGCCTTGGCCAAACCATGCGCTGTCCGATCCGTGCTGAGTGACAACCGTGGCGTCCACATGCTGGCCGAAGTAGAACTGTCCGACGAAGCCCTCGCGACTGTAACCCTTGTTTCCGGTACCGGAACCGGCAATCGGCGCCCCGCCATTGGTAAGCCATGTGGTCGGGGCTTCGCCCGCCATGACGTAGAAGCCGAGGCGCTGCACGCCCAGCTTGCCGGCATCGAACGCCTGACTGGCGGTGATGAATGTGGAATAGGATTCGGAACCGTAGGGCAAGCCTACCTGGCCATCGTTTGAGCTGAGCAGAGCAACGGAGTACCGCGTGCGGTCGTTGTATGAGTGGCCCATCACCTCGACGCCGAGCTGATTGTCACCCATCTGCCCGAAGACATTGCCGTCGCCCTGCGGCATGAAGTGATAGAGCTGGTAGATGCCGCCGTTGCCGGTGAGGGTCAGGATGCGTTTCTCGGAAAGCAGGTTGTCGAGTTCAAACTTGCCGAGCTTCACGTTGAGCCAAGGGCTGCCGACCACGTTATCCAAGCGCGCCATGACGGTTTCGAAGTGGAAGGATGCGGTCGCATCGGACGAGGGAAGGACGTAAAACGAAAAATTCTTTTCCAGCGTGCCGCCGGTGTGGAAATCGAGACCGCTGAGATCGAAACCCGAGGAGGTGATCCGCCGCTCGACCTGGCCGTCGCCGCTGTCGACGGCTTGTTTGCCTTGGCTCACGCGATGCCAGATCGGAACAATGCGGAAGGTGACTGGCCAGTAGCCCGGGTTCTGCCAGATCGGAGCATCGCGATCGTTCATGAGTTGGTAACCGTTGTCTTTGAATTTTTGGCCGAAGTAATTCAGCATGGGCCAACTTTCATGACAGGCGGAACAGCGCAGGCCATACTTCCTGGCGAAGGCAGGCAACGCGCTCGCCGGTTGGCTTGAGCCCAAGATCAGAAAAGTCAGCGCGAAAGCGGCGGCGAGAACGGAAGTTGCCCGCTGCGGCTTCTGACAGAGATGAGACTGCGCCCACATACGCATGCTGCACTCCTCAGACAAATTCACAGATTTTGCAAGAAACAAAATTCCCCACAACGCGCAAACGGCCACAGCCAAGCAGCGATCAATCGTAACGACCATTGCCTAGCTACTGCGTTCCTGCAGAAACCACAAGACTTTTAAGACTTTCCCCAGGGAGGGGCGACTACCCCACTAGCCGTTGCATACTACTACCGTACGCGACGAAGTGCAAGAGGATTGTAAAATTTTTTTACAAAATTTTTGCATAAGCGTTTCCGAGAGAAACTAGGGAGATGGCGCTCGGGGTGAGTAATGCTGCGAGTTGACAGCGATCCACCCAGCGTATGAGACTCTGCATCAGGAACGCCGGAGCCGGGTCGTGATGTGGGACAAGAGTTTTCGCAGTACGGGGCTGAATGGTTGGGGTGCGCTTTATCGAATTGAACTTTATCTCCGGCTTTATCTCCGGGTGGTCGCAGTTTTTTTTCTGCTCGCTGCCGTCGCGATCCCCTCGCACGGCCGCGAAAAAGACGTTCTTCAGTATGGCGCGGGCCTGATCGTCAATATCCCCTCGCCGGAGCCCGAAGTGGCGCAGGTGGTGGAAGAGGTGGCGCAGAACACAATCATCCGCGGGACCAAGGAATACAACAAAGACGAGTACGTCGCGGGAGCGGTCGCGGCCACGTCCACGCCGGTGTTTCCGGCATGGACGGAGGGCGGCAAGGTTTTCTACAAGGTGCGGAAGCAGGCGCTGGATCCGCGAAATTTCAAAGACAGCGGCGATGTTGGAACGCTGGCGGTGCGCTACGTTGTGCAACCGCAGGGCGACAAGAACACCGTCCTGCGAATTGACGCGCTGTTTGTGGAAGATTTTCGGCACGGCGTTCACCAGTCAAATGGCTCGGTGGAAAGCAGCGAGTACAAGGACATCCATGACCGCCTCGAAGCGGTTGAGCTGATGAAAAAGGAAACCGCCGAGGCCATACAAGCGAACCAGGAACGGTTAGCGAAGAAAAACTTCGGCTTGGGCAATGACACAGTTCTGCTGAGCACTCCGCCATCGACGGCGAAGTCCGTCACTACGAATGGCAAGAGCACGAATGGCGAGAGCGCGACTAGCCAGGCGGCGCCAGCCTCTGCGCCACAATCATTGCCTGCGTCACCAACATCCGCGACGCCGCAACCGCCGGCGGCGTATGAGCAGCCCGCTGAATCGCTGGAACAACACGTTGCGGAGCTGCGCCGGCAGGTGGAGCGGCTGGTCAAGAAGCCCGGGGCTCCGCTCCAGTCCGCTCCGTTCCACACGGCGACCACGCTGAAATCACTGGAGCCCGGCACCGAAGTTCTGATTCTGATTTCAACACCCTACTGGTACGGGGTGGAGACGCACGACGGACAGCACGGATGGATTCGACGGGACCAGTTGGAGCAGGCGCCATGAGGCGGCGATTCATAAATTCCTTTCCGCTAACGGGTGCGCGTGAGAACTCGGTCGTCCCTCCGGGACTTGAATCGTCCATTACACCTTTCCCAGCGCTGAAGCGCTGGGCTAAGCTGGTTCGCCCCTCCGGGGCTGGAACTTCTTGCGCGCCATGCCACCCGGTGACCCGAAGACGAGTTCTCACGCACACTCTAAAGCCCGCATTCTTCCGGGCCCTGAACGGCACGGCTGAACAGTTTGCGGAAAAAGTCGAGCGCCGATGCCCAGCCCGTGAAGGGGCACCCGATTGCGAAGAACTTACGGCATCGCTAAAGCGATGCCCTGATACAAACCTGAGTTTTTCCGCAGCCTGTAAAGCCGTGCCCTACGCAAAACCGATTTATGAAACCAGCTCTACAGGATTCCTGCGGGCTGGGTTGCGGACTGCGTTTCTGCTGGCCGTGTTTCTGACAGCCGCGGCGCAGAGCGGTCGGGCACAAGCAGGTCCGCAAACAGCGCCGTACGAGCGCACCTACCGTCACTCGAAAAGCGCGGTGGAAAAAGCGCTGAAGGAGTTGCAACCGTCCATGAGTGGACGGCTGCCGGTGCTGGAAGGATTCGCCTTGCCTGGCGATCATCCCTTGAACCGCTACCAGCGAGCGTATTACCAATCTGCCGTGCAGGTGAGCTCGACGGCGTCGGGCGGGTCGGTGGTGCGGGTGAGCACGAAGGTGACGGCATATTACACGGATTCAATTCCATCGCGCTCGGGATACCAACTGCTGACTTCGAATGGCCGGCTCGAATCCGACCTTCTCGACCAGTTAACCGATCTGCTGGCGACCAGGCCCGGTGCGGCGAGTTCGGGCGGGAGTTCCAGCGAGAGTTCCAGCGAAGGTTTTCCGGTAATCGCTCCGCCGACGGCGTCGGCCAAGCGGCCAGCAACTGCGGACAAAGGCACTGAAGAACCGACCATCTCGGCGCCGATGCCGAGGTGGCCGGAAAGCGGGCGCACGTTCTCGTCTTCGTTGGAGCAGGGATTGTCGAGTCGGCAACTGGCGGATTCGAAAAGTTCGCAGAAGCCTTTAGATCAACCACCAACCGGCTTGCAGGCGGAGGCCGCGAGTCTGGAGGAAGTGCTCAAGAACCAGGCGCATCCGAAGAATCTGGTCGCGATAAAGAAATCAGGAACTCCGGTGGTTGCGTCTCCCAGTTTGAATGGCAAGACTTTGTTTCTGGCGAGCGCGCACGATGAGTTTGAGATGCTGGATTTCAATGCGGACTGGGTTCACGTGAAGATATCCGGCTTGTCGCGGGGATGGATCTGGCGCACGAGCCTGGAGATGCCGGAGGGCATTTCGGATATTCCGCAGGCCGGCGCGAGCGCCGTACTGGTTGCGGCCGATCTGTTTCAGGTGACGCGCGAAGAAACTGCGCCCTTCCCGGGGGATTGGGAGCCGCTGCGGGGCCGGAACGTGAAAATCATCTCGGTGCAAAAGATCCAGGAAAACGAGAAGGACAGCGGCGCGCGAGCGAAGCTGGAATTCGCCAAGTCGTTGCTCGACAAGAATTACGCGGAACTGGCGGCGAAATCGCAGGAGCTGGCCGGAGTCGTGTTGATCTTCGATTCGGTCGATGGCGGCATGATCGCCGCAACGCTGGCGACGGTTCAGCAATGGAAGGCGGGCACGCTGACCGACGCAGCTCTTTGGCATCAGTGTTATTTTGATCCACCGGAGACATTCACGGTCTCCAGCCCTTCGGGTGGTCGCTAGGGCCGGGTAGTGTTCTAAATCCGCTGCGATCCCCGATCCCGAGCAACACCCCCCACAGAGACACAGAGACACGGAGGAAGGCTTTTTCACAGGCCCATTGTCGAGTCGCAGTTGCTTTATCAGGGACGAAATCATGAACTCGCTTTTCTCCGTGATTCCGTGTCTCCGTGGTGAGGTTCTGGTTTGTGAACGGCCCGGAGATCGCAGCTCGAAGTTGAATTTAGGACACTACCCGCTAGCGCAGTTAGTTGCCAACGAGTGCGTTTGATGCGAGCATTGTGAGAGCGAGACGCGGGGTCGTCTTAAGTTTCGGCTTGACATTGAACAGATGGCGCGGTACCAATGCTATCATTTCGCGTTGGTTTGTTCTGTGGGGATTTCTTCGGGGACTGCCGGTTTGAGCTGAACCGCCGGATGAGGGCGGAAGTGGGCAAACGGCGAGTGTGGGGTCCATGTTGCAAAAATTTGTTTCTCTGCTGCGCGATTACGCCGAACTGACTAAGGCGCGCATTACGACTTTGATCGTCCTTACGGCGTGGTGCGGCTACTTCTTCGGCGCACACCGGATGGGCGTGTCGTCGTGGTCGCTGGGCCTCGTCCATGCCCTGTTGGGTGTGGCGCTGGTTTCGAGCGGCACGGCGGCGCTGAACGAAGTGCTCGAATCGAGCGTGGATGCGCGGATGCGGCGCACGGCGCTGCGCCCCTTGCCTTCGGGACGCATGACCATGGCACACGCGGCCACGGTTGGATTGGCGCTAACTCTGGGCGGTTCCGCTTATCTGGCGATCTATGCCAACTTACTAACTGGGTTATTGGTGTTTTTGACCGCGCTGGTGTATCTGGCGGCATACACGCCACTGAAGAAAGTTTCTCCGGTGTGCACATTTGTTGGCGCGTTTCCGGGAGCGATGCCGGTCGTGCTGGGTTGGACGGCGGTGCGGGGAAAACTGGAAGTCGAGACTCTGATCCTTTTTGCCATCATGTTCGTCTGGCAGTTTCCGCATTTTCTCTCGATCGCATGGCTCTATCGCGAGGACTATGCGCAAGGCGAAATTCGCATGTTGCCGGTGGTGGACTCCGATGGGAAGTCCACGGTGTGGCGGATTCTGGCCTATTCCGGAGCGTTGATTCCCGTGAGCGTTATGCCGGTTGCGATGGGAATGGCGGGACGCGTGTACTTGGTTGGGGCCATCCTGATGGGCGCGGCGCTGTTCCGTGTGTCCATGGGAATGGCGTATCCGCAACTGCCGGCAACGGCGGCGTCGTCGAAACCGTCGGCGCGGCGCTTGCTGCAAGCGACGATCATCTATCTGCCCGCGCTCTTCGCGCTGATGATGGCTAACTCGGGAAGTTAGTTGGCAGTAACATATCAATTCATCTGAGATCGCCGGGGATACAGCCTATTGATTGGTCCTATCGGCGCGTCGTCCGCCGAACGCGTGAATGGTCCTGGTGCCAGCCACTGGTTCACCCCCATGCGGGAGCCCCTTCGGGATGAAATACTCCTCACCGGCGCGGACCGGAATGCGCTTGTCATCAATAATCAGGGTGTAGCAGCCCTGCACGACGATCATGTATTCGTCGAAGTCATGCACATGTGGCGTGGACAGGGCCGTTTCGCGGCAAGTCCAGAATGCCATCTGGGTCCCGTCCACTCCGTCAAAGACGTAACCTTCTACTCCGGGAGTCCCTTGACTGCTCGTTGCGATCCTGTTGGCAGGACGCTTCATGAACTCCGGGAAATCGTCCATCGCTTCTCCTTCTACTGCGCGTGAACAAGCAAGGCTTGATTCATTGGACTTGTCGTCCGAGCGAAGCGAGGGATCTGCATCTTGCGGCGAACTGCAGATCCCTCGCTTCGCTCGGGATGACAAGTTATGAAATGTGTTAGCTCTTGCGCGGGTGCAGCATTACTCCAGCTCTAACTCAATCTTCTTTGCCGCGGGGTCGAGGCTTGCGATCCGGAACTTGCGGATCTGCCCTGCCCGCAAGGATTCCGGCTTAGCCTCGTTGGCGGCAGGGCCGCTCTTCCAGCGGGCCTGCAGCATCGAACCGAGCGACGACAGATCGGGCTTGGATGAAGACGAAGATGAAGACGGCGGCCCCGGTTCAGCGCGCTTGTCTTCCTTTGCTGATCGCTCCTCGCGCAGCCGGCACGTCGCCAGGACGCCTTCGCCAAGTTCCACACGCGCGCTTCCTCCGGAAACCTCGGTCATGCGGCCGGTGACGATATCGCCTTCCTTATGCTCGGCGAGATACTCATCCAGGCCGGTTGGAACCAGCTGTTTCATGCTCAGGCGGATGAGGCGCTTTTCCGTGTCGAGCGCGAGCACCTGCGCCTTCACCACTTGCCCGGCCCGCAGCACTTCTTGCGGGTGATTGATGCGTTTCTCCGCGCTGATTTCGCTGACGTGAATCATGCCCTCAACGCCTTCGGTGAGCTGCACGAAGGCGCCGAACTTCGTCAAGCTGGTTACGGGCCCTTCGACGACCGTGCCCGGCGCAAATTTTTGTGCGGCGCCAGCCCAAGGATCGCCCAGCGCCTGCTTCAGGCCGAGGGAGATGCGGCGTTCTCCCGCGTTCACTCCGAGAATCACGGCTTCGACGGTCTCGCCCGGCTTCACTACATCACTCGGAGTTCTTACTCGCTTGGCCCACGACATTTCGGAAATATGAATGAGACCTTCGATGCCAGGATCGATTTCCACAAACGCGCCGTAATCAGTGAGCCGGGTGACAGTGCCGCGCACGCGTTCGCCTGCCTTGTATTTTTCGGCGACGGCGTCCCACGGATGCGGCTGAAGCTGCTTCATGCTGATCGCAATGCGGCGCTTGTCCGAGTCGATCTTGACGATCACAGCTTCGATCCGCTGGCCCACAGAGAGCACGTCCGAGGGCTTGTTGACGCGACGCCATGAAATTTCGCCGACATGAAGCAGGGCGTCCGCGCCACCGATATCGACGAACGCGCCGTAATCGGTCAGGCTGCGGACCTCGCCGTGCACGGTGTCGCCTTCCTTGAGTTCCGAGTAGCGGCGCTCCTTGCCGGCGCGTTCTTCGTCTTCCGCAATGGCGCGGCGATCGACCACCACGTCTTCCTCGGCCACGTCGAGCTTGATGATCCGGCAGCGGATTTCCCGCTCGACCAGCTTCTCCATTTCGGAGGCGTCGCGGGTTCCGCTGCGCGAAGCCGGCATGAAGGCTCGCACTCCGATGTCCACGCTCAGGCCGCCCTTGACCACGCCGGTCACGGTGCCGACGATCGTCGACTTCTCTGCGAAGGCCTTCTCCAGCGACGCCCAGTCGGTGGGACGCTCGACCTTGCCGCGGGTCAGTTCGTAGTAGCCCTCCGGATCGCGCCCCTTGATGGTGACCTGCACTTTGTCGCCGGGCTTCGGCGGCTTGTCCGCCGGGAACGCCGTGAGCGGCAGAACGCCTTCCGTCTTGAATCCGATATCGAGAACGATGGAGTCGGCGGTCACGGCAATCACCGTTCCTTCGCGGCTCTGAGAGCCGGGTTCCCTCTTGCGGGAATGACTCTGCTCGTACTCGGAAAAAATGTCTTTGAATGATTCCGCCGGGACTGATTCGGCCGGTTCGTTGGCTGGCGTGGATTCCGGAGTGCCCGGGTTGGACGTGTTTGGGTCGGGCGTGTTTGGGTCGGACATGCTTGGATGGGACGTCTCTGGATTGGACATGAGAGGTTACAGCCCTGCGGCGTGATTCCACCTTAGGATAACACCGGTGAGGGCTGATCCGGAGGCTGGGAGGCTGGAAGGTGGGGAGGGATTTCAATCCTCGGGTGTAAACTATTTTTCGATTTCAGAGTCAAAGAGCCTAGACGAGATCAGCCTACGGCTGAAACATCATTGAAGCACGCCTGGTTCCAGAAAATTGGTTCGGAGGTCTAAGAATGCGGACGGAATTTGTGATTTTGTTCCTTGTGCTCGCACTCGTGACGAACGGTTGGGCACAGACAAAGACAAAAGAGATTGATATTCCGTATGAGCGCTTCGTGCTGGACAACGGCCTGACCGTGATCGTGCATGAGGACCACAAAGCGCCGATCGTGGCGATCAACATTTGGTACCACGTGGGGTCGAAGAATGAGAAGCCGGGAAAGACCGGGTTCGCACATCTGTTCGAGCACCTTATGTTTGGAGGCAGCGAGCACGCTCCGGGGCGGTACATCGATGGCATGGAAAGAATTGGCGCGACGGATTTGAACGGCACCACCAATCCGGACCGCACAAATTATTTCCAGAATGTGCCCACTTCAGCGGTGGATTTTACGTTGTGGATGGAGTCCGACCGCATGGGGCACCTGCTGGGCGCGCTGGACCAGAAGACGCTCGATTTGCAGCGTGGCGTGGTGCAGAACGAGAAACGCCAGGGCGAGAACCAGCCGTACGGGGTGACGCGGCAACTGCTGACGCAAAATACGTATCCGGCGGGGCATCCGTATTCGTGGACGACGATCGGAGACATGGCGGACCTGGATGCGGCGTCGATGAAGGACGTGCAGGAGTGGTTCAAGACGTATTACGGGCCGTCGAATGTGGTGTTGGTATTAGCGGGCGACATCGACGCGAAAACCGCGCGCGAAAAAGTCACGGAGTATTTTGGGGACATTCCGTCGGGACCGCCAGTGGCGCACCAACAAGTGTGGATTGCAAAGATGACAGGCACGCACCGCCAGGTGGTGCAGGACCGCGTGCCGCAAGCGCGCATCTACAAGGTGTGGAACATTCCGGAATATGGCAGCGCGGACGGCGACTACCTCGGCCTGGTGAGCGATTGCCTGAGTTCCGGGAAATCGTCGCGCTTCTACAAGCGTCTGGTGTATGAGGACCAGATCGCGACCGAGGCTGTGGCCTTCACCGACTTGGGGGAAATTGGCGGGCAGTTCTTCGTGCGCGCGACCGCGCGTCCGGGACAGAGTGTTGCGCAGGTGGAAAAGGAACTCGACGAAGAACTGGCGCGCTTCCTGAAAAATGGACCGACGCCCGAGGAGATGCAACGCGTCAAGACGCAGTATCAGGCGGAGCTCATCCGCGGGATCGAGCGGATCGGAGGGTTCGGCGGAAAATCGGACCGGCTGGCGCAGAGCCAGGTGTTTCGCGGAAGCCCCGAAGCCTACAAGATCTCGCTCAAACGCGTACAGCTGGCGACGGCCGAGGATCTGAGGGCGGCGGCGCAGCAGTGGCTTGCGGACGGCGTGTACATCCTCGAAGTGGATCCTTTCCCTGAATACAAAACCGCGTCCGCAGGAGCGGATCGCAGCAAAGCGCCGGATACCGGCACTCCGCCTGAGTTGAAGCTGCCGAAGCTGCAGCGGGCGACGCTGTCGAATGGATTGAAAGTAATCCTGGCGGAGCGTCACGAAGTTCCGCTGGTGAATTTCACGCTGGCAGCCGATGCCGGATTCGCCTCCGACGCATCGACGACGCCGGGGACGGCCAACCTGGCGATGCAGGTTTTGACCGACGGGACGCGCATGCGTAACGCGCTCGAAATCAGCGACGAGCTGGAATCGCTCGGGGCCAGATTGCGCGGATCTTCAAATCTTGATCTATCGTTCGTTTCGCTTTCGGCGTTGACCGCGAAACTCGACCCGTCGCTCGACCTGTTTGCGGACGTGGTTTTGAATCCGTCGTATCCGGAGAAGGAAGTGAAGCGCGAGCAGAAACTGGCGATCGCCGGAATCGAGCGCGAGCAAAACACGCCCGCGACGCTGGCTTTGCGAGTATTGCCGGCGCTGTTGTACGGAGCCGGGCATCCGTATGGGAGTCCGCTGACCGGCTCTGGGACCAAGGAAAGCGTGGCCAAACTGACGAGAGAGGATCTCGTGAAGTTTCACGACACCTGGCTGCATCCCAACAACTCGACGTTAATCGTGGTGGGCGACACGACGCTGAAGGAAGTGACGCCGCAACTGGAGAAGCTTTTTGCGGGGTGGAAGAGCGGAAGCGTTCCGGCGAAGAACGTAAAGACCGTTCCCGTGGCAGCGAAGTCCGCCGTGTACCTGATCGACAAACCCGGGGCGCTGCAATCGGTGATCATTGCGGGAGTGGTGGCGCCGCCGCGGGCGAATCCGCGGGAAATCGCGATTGAAGCGATGAATGACAGTCTGGGCGGCATGTTTGGCGCGCGTCTGAATATGAATCTGCGGGAAGACAAGCACTGGTCGTACGGAGCGCGCACCGTTCTTCGCGACGCCAGGTCGCAGCGGCCGTTCTTCGCGGTCGCGCCCGTGCAAACCGACAAGACGAAGGAATCGCTGGTGGAGATGAACAAAGAGTTCCGCGGAATCGTCGGCGACCATCCGGTCAGCGCCGACGAGCTCGCGAAAATTCAGGCGAACGAGACGCTGAAGCTCCCGGGGTCGCGCGAGACGCTGGGCGCGCTGGGACAGTCCATCGTTGACCTGGTGCAATTCGGCCTCCCCGACGATTACTACGACACATACGCAGGAAAAGTCCGCGCGCTCAAAACCAGCGACGTCAACGAGGCGGCAAGAGAAGTGGTGCGTCCGGACAACCTGATCTGGATCGTAGTGGGCGATCGGGCAAAGATTGAAGCCGGCGTGCGCGAGCTCAACCTCGGCGAGTTGCGTCTTATGGACGCCGACGGAAAAGTGCAATAGCGGTTGGATACTGGCGGCGGCCGGACTCGAACCTGCGACCTACGGATTGCGGTAGTTGGCTTCGAGTTCTGCATTGGAGAAAGTCACAGCCTCTCCTTTTTCAGTGGCTGCGCCTCGGTCGGTCTTCGCGACTCCGTATCCGAGAAGATTCGCCGTTTTCGAAGGTGTGATCGTGATCACACACATTTGTGACAGATGCCGCTGCAAGCCGTGAGCCCTGGCCCCGATAATAGCCCTCGACTCAGGCCTTAACAATTGAAGCGAACAACCCACAACTTCGACCGCCAAGGAGGCGATCAAATGGATATGCCGCGTCGGGTGTCCCTGTTTTGTGCTTTTGTTTTCACAGTCGTACTGCTGACCGGAAGCAGCTATGCGATTCCGCCATTCTCACGCCAGTACGGCACTTCGTGCACCACCTGCCATGTTGACTTTCCCAAGCTCAACGATTTTGGCAAGGCCTTCAAGGACGCCGGATTCAAGTTTCCGAAAGGCGACGAGGACTTTATCAAGGTTCCCCCGATCATGCTGGGGGCGCCGGCGCAGAAGGAATTGTGGCCGCACACGGTTTTTCCAGGCACGATTCCCGGGCTGCCGCCGATCGGGCTGCGATACAACCAGTTTTTCCAATACACCAGCGGCAACGCCAACAACTACAACATCGCAGGGCAGAGTACTGGGCCTTATGTTCCGCGCACGGACTTTGAGCCGGGCCTCTTCAGCATCTTCATGGCAGGAAATTTTGGCAGCGATATCGCGTTCTGGGTGGATGACGATCTGAGTGTGTCGGGCGCCAACGCCAATGGCGGTCTCGGCGACGCCTATCTACGCTTCGTCAACGTTGGACACTACTTCAAGCTGCCGACCGACGCGCTCACGGTAAGAGTGGGCCAGTTCGAGCCTGACTTGCCGTTTACGCAGGCTCGGTCGATCAATATCAGCCCGTACGATATCTACACCCAGGCGAACATCGGCGCCAGCAATCAGAACGTGAACAACGTGTATGCCATGCAGGATGCCGTTCAGGGAATCGAGTTCAGCGGAGGCCATCAGTATGGTGGCTACCACTATTCGCTGGCCGTTGTGAACCAGAACACCAGCGGAACCAGTTCGTCGGCTCCCAATGTCTCTTCGCCCGGGGGCTTTTTCTCGGACTCTAACTACAAGGACATTTTTGCGCGGTTTTCGTACCGCTTCAACCTGGAGAAGGACCCGGCGAGCCGCCACGATGTTCAGGCGGCGGGCGCCAGCGGACCGCGCGACCATACGTACCTGAGTTTGGGCACGTTCTTTTTCAAGGGTCGCTCGGTGCAGCGCTTCAGCGGTTTGACCAGTGGAGGCGCAGCCGACGTTCTGACTGCGCGCGAGCCTTTTTACCGCGTCGGCGGGGACTTCAGCTTCAACTATCGTACGTTCAATCTGTTCGGTCTATACATGTATGGCCACGATCAGGATCTGCTGTTGAACCCTGGTTTTACAGGATTTGTCACTGGCACTCCTGCCAAGTTCAACGGCGGATTCCTCGAAGCCGACTATCTTGCGCTGCCGTGGCTGATGGCGATCATGCGCTACGATCACGTCCAGTCCACGGCGGATTTCCTGAACCAGGCGGGCTCGGGGAATTATTTCTCGCCGGTGGGGAGCACGCGCGACCGGGTCACCCCCGGCGTTCAGTTCCTGATTCACGCCAATATCAAGGCGTCGTTTGAGTACCAGGTTCGTCCGAAACAAGCTCTCACCTACGACGAAAATGGGAAGCCGGTGAACCCGTTGCGTACGAACACTGCCACCGGGGCCTTGGAGTTCGTATACTAGGGAGCGGGGCCGCGCGATGAGTCATACGGTGGAGGGACGGGCGTCTCGCGAGCCTGCCCTGAGCGAAGTCGAAGGGTCCAGCCGGGCGGGGACGCCCGGCGCTCCACTTTTTACCACGAGTGATTTGCAATGGAAATGAGGAGAGAATAATGAAGAGCACTTTCATGATGGTGATGGCAGTGGTAGCGATGATGAGCCTGGCCGCCAGCGCGGGCACGATTAGTGGAAAAGTCTCCGGCGTGAACGGCGAATCGGTGGTTTACGTCGAAGCCATTGCCGGGAAGACTTTCCCGGCGCCGACAGCGAAGCCGGTCATGGACCAGAAAGGGCTGATGTTCCAGCCGCACCTGATCGTGGTGGAGCAGGGCACGACAGTCGAGTTCCTGAACAGCGACAGCGTGGCCCACAACGTGTTTTGGATTTCGATCGGTGGCAACAAGAAACTCGGCCACAACCTGGGCACCTGGCCGCAGGGCGAAAAGCGTGGGTTCAAGTTTGACAATCCTGGGGCAGTGCCGCTGCTGTGCAATGTCCATCCGGAGATGACCGGCTATGTCGTGGTGTCGCCCACCCCGTACTTCACTAAAACCGATAAATCGGGCGCCTACAAAATTGAGAATGTCCCCGACGGCAGCTACACGGTAACGGCGTGGCATGAAGGCGCGAAGAACCAGTCCAAGCCGGTCGCTGTGGCGGGCGACAGCAAAGCGGACTTCACACTCAGCAAATAGCGAAACGAGGAGCGGGCGGCCACGTCCGCTCCCCGCCTTCTTTGAGTAGAATGCTTTCCATTAAACGAACGCACTGGGGATTGCCGTCTTGCTGAAACGGTTCAAAGACAAAAAAGTGGACAGGGATTGGTTGAACACCAACTTCCCCTGCATGATGGCTTGTCCCGCCCACACGAACGCGGGCCGGTACGTCGCGCTCATTGCGGAAGGGCGATTTGAGGAAGCTTACAAGTTTGCCCGCGATCCGAATCCGCTGGCGAGTATCTGCGGGCGGGTCTGCGCGCATCCCTGCGAAACAGCCTGTCGTCGTGGCGACATCGATCGGCCTATCTCGATACGGGCTCTCAAGCGTTTTCTGACGGAGCGGCACGGTCCTGAATCGAAGCACCCTGTCGATATCAATGCGGGACGGGGTCAGAACAAGCTGCCCTTCAAAGTGGCCGTGGTCGGCGGCGGGCCGGTCGGACTATCGGCGGCACATGACCTGGCGCTCATGGGCTACTCGGTCACGATTTTTGAAGCTGCTCCTGTCGCTGGCGGAATGCTTTACCTCGGCATTCCCGAATACCGCTTGCCTCGCGACGTGGTGGAAGCGCAAGTGCGGGAAATTCTTGCGACCGGCGACATCACGCTAAAGCTCAATCAAGCGGCCGGGCGCGACTTCATGGTTTCCGACCTGCGCCACCAGGGCTTCGATGCGGTGCTGATCGCCGTGGGCGCGCATCGCAGCCGCGATCTCACCATTCCGGGGGTTGACCTGGATGGCGTTTACAAAGGCATCGATTTCCTGCTCAACGTGAATCTCGGCTACAAGTTCACCATCGGCAAAAAGGTGATTGTGATCGGCGGCGGCAACGTGGCCATGGACGTGGCGCGATCGGCGGCTCGCGAAGTGGTCCGGCAGCACGTCGCCGGAGTAGAAGATCTGGAGCCTTCGCTGGAGAATGTAAGCGCCGTGGCGACGAAAGAAATGGTGGACGTGTCACTGTCTGCCCTGCGCCTGGGCGCGCAGGAAGTGCATCTCGTGTGCCTGGAAAAACGCGAAGAAATGCCGGCGGCGCTGGAAGAGATTGAAGAGGCCGAAACGGAAGGCATCATCATGCATCCCGGCCTGGGCCCCAAGCGCATGATCGGCAAAGACGGCAAGATTGTGGCGTTGGAGACGCTGAAGACGAAATGGGTCTTCGACGAGAACAAGCGCTTCAATCCTGCGTTCTACGAGGGCAGTGAGACCGAACTGGAGTGCGACACCATCATCATGGCGGTCGGCCAGGCGCCGAATCTGGACTTTCTCAAACCCGAAGACGGCGTGGAACTGTCTCCCCGCAGGCTGATCGCGGTGAACCCGCAAACGCTGATGACCTCGGCGAATGGAATCTTTGCCGGTGGCGATTGCGTTTTCGGCCCGCGTCTGATTATCGATAGCGTGGCGGACGGCAAGCGCGCCGCGCTCGGCATTGATGAATTCCTGCGTGGCCAGAAGCATCCCGAGCCCATTGTCGAAGTCGAGGTCTTCAAACGGCACAGCATGCCGCTGGAGTTGTTGGACCTGGTTCGGCAGCCGGTACCGATGCTGCCGCTGGAGCGCCGCACGGGAGTGACGGAAGTCGAGGTCGGCTACGACGCCGAGTCCGCGATGGAGGAAGCCCAGCGCTGCCTGCATTGCTGGGTAAACACGGTCTTCGAGGGCGTTCCGGAAGACGGAAGCCTGTGCATCCTGTGCGGCGGTTGCGTGGATGTGTGCCCGGAAAACTGCCTGCAGCTGGTTTCACTGGATCGCATCCAGTTCGAGCCGGAAACCGTGCAGCAGATCTTAGAGCATCAGGAATTGTTTGGCGTGGAACTCGACGAAGTGGCGGCCGACGAACTCGGCATCGTGACCGGATCAGCCATGCTGAAAGACGAGACTCGCTGTATTCGCTGCGGGCTCTGCGCCGCGCGCTGTCCGGTCGGCACTATCACCATGGAGTCATACAATCTGGCTTCGGCCGAGCGCACCGGATTGATTTCGATTGAAGCCATTGATGGACCACTCCGACCAAAATCGCCAGTCACGGCTGGGGGCCCGAAGTAACCGTTCGAGGTAAGCGTTCGAGGTAAACAATGTCCGAAGAGAAAAAAATCACGCCCGCGGAACGTGGCGCGGAAACCAGCAAGGAGTTCGACCGCCGCGCCTTTTTCGTGAAGCTGGGATTGGGATCGTTGAGTATCGCCGCTGCCGGCACGGCGGCGTTCTCCTACCAGTTTCTCTCGCCGAATGTTTTGTACGAGCCTTCTCCGATAGTCAACGCCGGCAAGCCGGAAAACTATGCGGTGAATTCGGTGACGCTGGACGTGAACTCGGGAATTTATCTCATTCGCGCCCAGGAAGGTTTTTTTGCGCTGAGTGCGGTCTGCACGCACCTTGGCTGCATAACCGCCTGGAAACCTGAGTTGGGCATCATCGCTTGCCCTTGCCATGGCAGCAAATTTTCTGTTTTTGACCCTAAGAAGGTTCCCGGGGAAAAGATTGCGGGCCCGGCCCCCAGGCCCCTGCCTTGGCTGCGGACCTGGGTCAGCGACGAGGGGGATCTGATGGTGGACCGTTCCATCGACATTCGTCCCATGCAGTTTGTGAGGGTGTGAGCTTGGCGAAAACAATCACGGACTATTTCGAGGAGTTGCGCGGCACGCGGGTTTGGCGTTCGGTTTTCCGCAGCGGGACCGGATCCAGCACTCTGCACCGGGCGCTTGCGGTGCAGCAGAACGTATTCCTGCACCTTTTCTCCACCAAGGTGCGGACCCGAATGCTCAGCTTCAGCACGACCTGGTATCTGGGCACGCTGACCTTCGGAACGTTTCTCATATTAGTGGGCACCGGCATTCCGCTGATGTTCTACTACCATCCCTCGGTGCCGCAAGCCTACGCCGACACTAAGGACTTGCAGTTTGTAGTTTCCTCGGGCTTGTTTCTGCGCAACCTGCACCGCTGGTCCGCGCATGCCATGGTCTTCCTGGTGTTCGCGCACATGTTCAAGGTGTTCTATCGTGGCGCCTACCGTCCGCCGCGCGAATTCAATTGGGTCATTGGAGTGATCCTGCTGCTGGTTACGCTGCTGCTCAGCTACACGGGCTATCTGCTGCCGTGGGATCAGTTGGCTTTTTGGGCGATCACGGTGGGTTCTAATATCGCATCCGCTGTCCCGGTGATGGGCAATAAGGTTCACTTCCTGATGCTGGGCGGCAATGTGGTGAATGCCAACGCTCTGCTGCGCTTTTACGTGCTGCACTGCATGATTCTGCCCCTGGTTGCGCTGCTTTTTGTCGCAGTTCACTTCTGGCGCATTCGCAAAGATGGCGGCCTTTATGCCCACCAAAGCGAGCCAAAAACGGTTGCGGCTGAACCGGTGCCCGCCGCCGCGAAGGGGGGCCAATTCCCATGACCGATCCTACGAGCAATCCAATGAGCGATCCGAAAGATTTCATCGCCGGCATGGACTCGAATGCCCGCAAGTCGCCGACGCGTGTTGTCTTCGTCACCCGGCGAACCTCGGCGCAGGTCAAGGTCACGGACGAAGAGCAGGTGCAGACGTATCCGGAAGTTCTCTTCCGCGCCATCGTCGCCATCGAGGCGCTTACGATCGCGTTGGTGGGCGTGTCTCTTCTGTTCAACGCACCCCTTGAGGGCATTGCCGATCCCTTGCATACGCCCAATCCCGCCAAGGCGCCCTGGTACTTCCTTGGCTTGCAGGAGATGCTGCACTACTTTCCTCCGGTGGTCGCGGGGGTGTTGGCTCCGACGCTGGTGGTGATCGCGCTGATTGCGATTCCGTATTTCAACATCAACATCGAGGCCGAGGGTTTGTTCCTGAAGGACCGCAAGCGGCGAGTCTTTATTTTCTATCTGGCCGTGGCTGCGCTCTCTGTGTTCTTGTTGGCGTTTGATGTTTACGTGGCGCTGGTACCGACCCTGATCGTCGCCGGGTTCATGCTGCTGGCGGTGCAAAGTTCTCCGCAGTCGGCTTCGGCTTTCCGGCGTTATCTGGCTGCCAAACCCCTTTCCTTCTGGATCATGACCTGGTTTCTGTTTGAACTCACGGTGCTCACGGCGGTTGGCACTTTCTTCCGCGGCCCGGGTTGGTCCTGGGTGTTGCCCTGGAGGAGCTAACTTGCAGTCATTGAAGAATACGTTGTCTTCCCTGTGGCAGACGTTGTTCGGCCATCCGGTTCGCGCTTTTGGCGTGGTCAGCCTGCTGTTATTGATTTCACTGGCCATCGCACCGGCCAAGAATCACTTCAGTGAATGGCGTCATTACCAGAACCAGTATCTGGCGCTGGTTCGGGGCCGGGGAGATGCGGTCACACTGCAGCGCCACTTCCACGAGCACGGGGGAATCCAGCAGATCTGGCTTCCGCAACTCGGAGTGGTGGATCGCTGCACCACCTGCCACGCCGGATTGAAGGAAGCCAGTCTTGCCGATGTCAGCACACAGCCGTTCCGCCAGCATCCGGTAATCCCGCACACGCTTGACCAGTTCGGCTGCGTGATGTGCCACCGTGGGCAAGGCCCTGCGACCATCGTCGAGGAAGCCCATCGCAGCACGCTGGCCTGGGAGCAGCCGATCTTGCCGGCGCGGTACGTGCAATCTTCCTGCGGGCAATGCCATCGCGCTTCTCTAACCGGCACACCGCAACTCAACCTGGGCCGCAATCTGCTGGGGCGATATGGCTGCGTGCATTGTCACACCATCAAACTGCCCGATGGCAGCGCGATCAAGCCGACGGATGATCCGCCTTCGCTCGAGCACGTAGCCGACAAGACCACGCGAGAATGGATTTATGCGTGGTTGAAGGATCCTCAGGCTTACGCCGTTTCCGCAACGATGCCGAATTTCAAGTTGAGCGATCCGGACGCGCGGGACATTTCGGCGTTCCTGATCGCCAACAGCACAGCACTCGCTGGAGACACGGCGCCCGCCACTAAGAATGAGAAGGCGCCCGATCCGACGGCTGGAGCCAGCTTGTACGGCGAGTCATTCTGCTCCTCCTGCCATGCTGTGCAGAACGCCACCGGGAATGTGGTGGGCGGCGATGTCGGTCCGGAATTAACCCGGGTCGGCAATAAGGTGAAGCCGGAATGGTTGCGGGCATGGTTGCGCAACCCGCGTGTTTACGATCCGGCAACCGCGATGCCGCACTACCGTCTCAGCGATCCGCAAGTTTCCCTGCTGACTGCCTTCCTCGGAAACAAGACGGATTCCGATCTGCTGGCCAATGCGCATCTCGACACTCCCACGCCGGAGCAGATTGCGCACGGCAAGCTTCTGGTGACCGAGTACGGCTGCGCCTCATGCCACGAGATCAGCGGCATCAAGAAACCGGATAACTTCGCTCCCGAATTGACGCGCATCGGGAGCAAGCCGCTGACGCAGATTATTTTCTTGCCCGGGATGACGCACGCTATACCGGACTACATTGCGGCCAAGATCCGGGAACCGCGTTCGTTTGGATCGGCACTGAAGATGCCGCAGTTCAGCCTCGCACCCGCGCAAATTGATGCGTTGACGACCGCACTGCTCTCGCTCACGGACCGGGCGCATGACTTGCCATTGGCATTGACCGTGCCGACGAAACCGGCCTCGAATTATCAGCCCGCGGGCAAAGCCGGGCAGCTCATGGCGGACCTGGCTTGCTTCAGCTGCCACGCCATCAACGGTCGCGGCGGCGACATGGCTCCCGACCTGACCTGGGAAGGCAGTTCGGTGCAGCGGCCATGGCTGCAGGCATTCTTGAAGAACCCTGGCACACTGCGCCCGGCGCTGATCCGCCGCATGCCGAGGTTCAACCTTTCCGATGACGACGCGAAGGAACTCACCGACTACATCATGACTGTCTATCAGACTCCGGCGTTCGACCGCGACTCGATGCCGTCCAGCGGCTATCCGCCCGCTCAGGTGGAGCAGGGGAAACAGCTTTTCTATTCCAAATACGCCTGCCAGTCCTGCCACATCATCGATACCAAGGTTGACAAAGGCTACGTCGGACCAACGCTGACGCAAGTGGGCTCGCGCCTGACTGCCGCGTGGATTTACCACTGGCTCAAGGACCCACAGACCATGCGGCCCGGCGCCATCGAACCGAACCGCAACATGAACGACGAAGATGCCCGCGCTCTGACCGCATTCCTGATGACGCAAAAGGGCTCCAGCAAGCAGGAGGCGAAGAAATGACTAGAGCTGTTCCCGAGCAGAACGTGCGACCTCAGCGGCTAAAGCCGCACCCAAAACAATGCAGTTACCGCAGCGCTGAAGCGCTGCGCCACCCAAAATCAAGTGCAACACCGAGTTTTTCCGCAGCCTGTGAAGCCGTGCCCTACCCAAAACCGATTTATGAAACCAGCTCCAGACTGTGGCGGATACTCTTCGCAGTTTCCCTCACTCTCGTAAGCGCAGGGTGCACCCGCAAGCCCGGATTAGCCTCCGCTCTAAGACCCGCAGGGTTTGGCGCCGCGCTGGTTGAGTCGAGTGGGGGCAAGCAGATCGGCGCGACCGGCATGGTCCTCGCTCAGCCCCTGATCGTGCAGGTCAACGACGAACAAGGGACGGCCGTCACCGGGGCGCTGGTCGAGTTCAGCGGGCCCGCGGGCGTCAGCTTTGATCCTCCGAGCGGCTTAACCGATTCCAGCGGACAGCTCAGCACGAACGTCGTTCTGGGCAGCATGGCAGGTCGATATCAACTCACCGCGCACACATCTACCAAAGGCCGGAAATCAGTCGAACTGAAGATTGAAGAAATTGCGCTGGGATATCAGCAGCAGGTGGGATTTCAGCTCGACAACAAGTATTGCGCTCGCTGCCACAATCCGGAGTCCACGGCGGAGCGGGTTTCCAATTACGACAATCTCGAGGTCAAGCCGCACCCGTTCACCGAGGGCGACACACTCAACAAAATGAGCGATGCCGAACTGACCGCCATCATCAGCCACGGCGGACCGGCGCTCAACAAGTCGGCATCGATGCCCCCGTACGGCTATACTCTCAGCAAGACAGAGATCGAGGCGCTGATTGCTTACATCCGCCTGATCTCCGATCCTCCCTATCATGCTTCCGGAATGGTGTATGCACAAAAGTAGGGCCGGTTGGCTCGGCCTGGTTCTGTTCGTTCTCAGCCTGTTCGTTTTTAGTCTAACCGTGGCCAGCGCCTTACCTGCTCAAGTGGTATCGCCGGTGGAAATCAAAGACCCCGCGTTGCGCGCCCTGCAGCAGCAATACATGGACGACCTGGGCCGGGCCGGCGAGGACATCCTTTCAAATCATTTCGATTATCCGTTTTACCTCAGCCGCAAGCTCGACCTCGACCAGGCACAGCAGCAAATCGCGGATCAGTCATCCCTCCGCTTCGACAGTTATAACGGCAAGACTGTGCTCGCCATCACGGGCAACTACTATGCCGCTTACTCCGCGCAAAAGATCAGTCCCGGACAGCGGGCGCGGAGCACTTTTCTCAACGTGGTGATGCCGATCCTGAAAGCCGCGGTGCCGCGCTTTCAGAACAACCCGCACGTTCAAGGGTTCGCGATCGAGATTTCGCATCACATTATGGGGAAGGTGATGGGAGTCTCCATGGAGCGCCCGGAAAACCTGATGGTGTTTCTGCCGCGAAGCGGCGCTCTCAAGCTGCTTGCTTCCAAGGATGAGACCGCGCAGCAGGCGGCGCTGCTGCAGGGACAGGTGTTTCTCAACGCGCAACCCATCTCAATTTGGCTCAACGATGCGGTGCCGCCGGCGGCGGCGGATGATCACGCCGAGGACCCTTCCGCCAACGGCGCCTCTGGCACCGCGCAAACGGGAGCCGAAATCGTTCCGGCGAGGAACGGCAGCGGAGCGCCGCCAACTGCCAGCCCTACACCTCTGAGCCCGTTGAAACCGAAAGAACCACCAGCGCCCCCGCCCCGCGATACATCGACGCAGGCGTTGTCTGCGGTGCAACTCTCCAATCAGCCGGTGGTCGATCGGATTGTGAAAGAGCTGGAGTCGCAGGCTCACTTCGTTTCCTACGCGCAGCCGAAATTCGTGGCTTTCCGGCAGGGAATCTATCTTGAGCTGTCAGTGAATTCCGATTTACCAGCGTCGGCCGCGGGATCGCGGTACAAGCTGGCAGCCACGGCTTTCGATGACCACATTGCTCATCTCATCCGTCCGCTGCTGGCCTATTTCAAGGACGAGAAGGAATTTGACGGCGTCGGCTTCAGCACGACCATCCACCTCGCCGGTAAGTCGGCTGTTACCACATCCGAAGCCGCGGAATTTTTCTTTCCGCTTTCGTCTCTGCGCTGCTACGAGAAGTACGATTGCACCGGCCAGCAACTTCTGGACGCTGGAACGGTACTAATCAATGGCGAACGCGTGGCCCTCGATCTGCAAATCGCCGAGGGCGGCTCCAGCCGCTGAGATACTTTACCTTGGCGGCTGTCATACCTTGCGGAACACGCGCCCATTGGTGGGCGCGCGGCCATCGACCAATCTCCGACTGTCCGAAAGACCCGTTTCCAGCTAGGTGAATTGTTTTTGAGTAGGCCGCGATCTACGTGTAATCCCGAGAGGCATCGGCAATGGCTGGGAAGAAGGTCACTCCCATGTTCGACGGGTACATCCGAGTGCCTCTTGGAGTGCAATCGGCTTCCAGTAGTCAGGCCCTTTCAGGTGACTTGGCCGATAGCGTCCTGTGACGGTGGTCACAGCGCACCGTTCCACGAATAGGTAACCTGTTTCGTTATTGAGTAAAGGTATAGACTCGTGAAAGTGAACCGCCTACGAACTGCCGTTGTGCTGGGCGCCGTCCTGCTGTGGGCAGCGACGCCGGCGATGGCGTGTCTCTTGCCTGCCTTCGTTCTGACTCTTGCCGAGCGCGAGTGCTGCCATCACATGGCTGGGCATTGCGGACAATCCGCCATGCCGGCCAGTCATACCTGCTGCCAAGCGCCAATTTATCCGGAAACCGTCGTTGCGCAGGGACAGGCTAACTTGCCGCTGAAGAACGCGATCGCTGCGCTCCCCGCCACCACTTACTCTCATTTGCCCGCTGTTATCGCTACATCGTCAAGGTCTCTGGCCTTTCTTGAGTCCCCACCAGGTCTAGCACCATCCCGTTCGTCGTCTGTCCTGAGGATCTAGGAACCTTCTTTTCTCATTTCCAGGCATTGGTGTGTGCAGGCAGGTTTAGAGTTGCGGTTCGAGCAAGGGATCCTTCGAACTCCCCTTTTGCGGACGCTTCTTTCGATCGAGCTTTGTCCAGCCTGCTCTTCCACCACTTGACCATGTATTTTTGGGGTTGATTGAGCAAGAGAGAGAGCATTCTTATGATCAGGAAATTACTCGCTCTGACTACGTTCGCTTGTTTATGGCCGGGCCTCGGTGCCGCACAGGAGGTTCAGGTCCCGGTAGCGGTCCAGTCGCCTGCGACGGGCGCCGCCACACAAACTGCAGGGTCATCATCCGTCGCCCTCGAAGACCTGGTTCGCGAAGCTTTGCAGAAGAATCCGGCGGTCCAGAGCGCTTTGCATACGGTGGAAGCGCAGCGGCGACGCGTGCCGCAAGCGAAGGCGCTGCCTGACCCTATGGTTGGGATCGGTTGGGCTGGAAACATTACACCTTTCAGCGTGCAATCGGGCGACCCTTCCAGCTATCGTGCCGTTACTGCCAGCCAGCAACTGCTCTACCCCGGCAAGCTGAAACTGCGCGGAGACATTGCCTCGAAGGAGGCCGATGCCGCATCTTCGGACCTTGAAGCCGTTCGACGGCGCGTAACCGCGGATGTAAAGACGGCTTATTTCGAATACTGGTTCTATGACAAGGCGATGCAGACCACTCTGAAGGACAAGGATCTGCTAACCAAGCTGTCCCAAATCGCCGAAGCCCGGTATCGAGTCGGCAAAGGCATTCAGCAGGATGTTCTGAGATCGCAAGTTGAGATTTCATTGCTACTGCAGCGGCTCACCGTGTTGCAACAGCAACGCAATACTTCGCAGGCACGCTTGAACACCCTGCTGGCACGTAGTCCTGAAGCACCACTCCCACCCGCCGAAAATATCGAGCGTTCTCCTCTGAACTACTCGCTTGAGGACCTGTACAGACTCGCGCGGCAGAATGATCCCGGCCTTCACCGCGACGAGCAGATGATTGAGCGCAACCAACTCGCAGTGAGCTTGGCACAGAAGGACTACTACCCGGATCTGAGCGTCGGATACATGTACCAGCAGCGTCCAATGATGCCCGACATGCACGGGATGACGTTCACCATAAACGTCCCGGTCTTCTACAAGAGCAAGCAACGCGAGGCAGTCCGGCAGGCGACCGAAGAAAGACTTGCCGCCGAGGGCAGCCGCGACAATCGGCAGAATGAGCTGAACTTCGAGCTGAAGCAGCAATATCTAGCGGCAAAGGCCTCGGATGAGCTTCTGCGTTTGTTCTCTCAAGGCGTTATACCGCAGTCATCGTTGGCGCTGGAGTCCTCGATGTCTTCCTACGGGGTGGGCACTGTGGACTTCCTCAGCGTTATAGGAAATTTCTCGACAGTTTTGAGTTACGAGATCGATTATTACCGCGAGCTGGCGAACTACCAATCTTCGCTAGCGCGCATGGAAAGCATGGTGGGGGTGGACCTGACTTCGACAGTCGCGCAGCCGGGCAACCAGCACCCGGCGGGAGGAGAGTAAGGCCATGTCTCACAAAGTCATAAGAGTCTCGGTACTTGTCGCTGCAATCGCATTAGCGGTTGGAGTTACTTTCAGCGGAAAAGTCTCAGCTATTTTCCAACATCAACATTCCCCCTCGCAGACGACCAATGCGGGAAGCGAGCGCAAGGTTCTCTATTGGTATGACGCGATGAGCCCGCAGCGTCACTACGACAAACCCGGAAAGGCCCCGGACGGAATGGACCTGGTGCCTCAATACGCGAAGGACAACACTTCTCAGAGTGCCAGTGCGACAAGCACAGCGGCGCCGAGCGGCGAACGGAAGATTCTTTTCTGGTACGACCCGATGCATCCGGCTTACAAGTCTGACAAGCCGGGTATCGCGCCGGATTGTGGCATACAGCTTGTCCCCAAGTACGCCGATGATGAGACGTCAAAGATGCCCGCCGGCACGGTCAAAATCGCACCGGAAAAGCAGCAACTGATCGGCGTAAGGACCGGGGCTGTTGAACGGCAGTCTCTGGTGCGAACCGTGCGCACAACTGGTCAGCTTACAAGCGATGAGACGAAGCTTGCGCATATCCACGTGAAGGTCAACGGGTACATCGACAAAGGTTACGTCGATTACATCGGGCAACTCGTCAAAAAGGGCCAACCACTTTTCACGCTTTACAGCCCGGACCTTGTAGCCACCGAAGAGGAGTACCTGATCGCGAAGCGCGGCGCGAAGGATCTGGGCACCTCGCAATTCCCCGAAGTTTCGCAGGGATCCCAGTCGCTGCTGCGTTCCACGCGTGAACGGCTCAAACTTTGGGACATCAGTGACGAACAAATCAAAAAGCTCGACGAGACCGGTGAGGTCACGAAGACTTTGACTTTCTACTCGCCTGTCAGTGGCTTCGTAACCGACCGCAAGGCGTTTCCGCAAACCGCCGTTACCCCGGATATGGATCTGTATTTGATCAGCGATCTATCCACGATCTGGGTGAATGCGGACGTGTACGAGTACGAGGTTCCGTTTGTGAAAGTGGGCCAGACGGCGGACATGCAGCTCAGTTACTACGCCGGAAAGACCTACACCGGGAAAATCACCTACATCTACCCGACCGTCGATCCCGTTTCCCGCACTGTAAAAGTACGCATCGAGTTTCCGAATCCAAATTTCGACTTGAAGCCCCAGATGTTCGCCAACGTGCAGTTAAAGATCAACTACGGCAAGCAGATTTTCGTACCTCAGGAAGCAGTGATGGATTCCGGAGACAAGCAGTACGTGTTTGTCGTCCACGACGGCGGCGTGTTCGAGCCGCGCGTCATTCAGATGGGAGCGAAGCTCGAAGGCAACGTGGTCGTTCTGTCTGGCCTGAAGGCAGGAGAAACCATCGTGACCTCTGGAAACTTCCTGGTTGATTCCGAGAGCCGTCTGAAGAGCGCCATGAGCGGGATGCAGCACTGAGGAGAGTGTTATGGCAAAGAAAGCTTCCATCTATTCGGCGGTCGTCCTGATCGTAGTTGCAGGCCTGTTCGCGGGCGGCTACTTGCTGATGAACCGCCGCTCGCAGACGCAATGCGGATTCTGCCAACGTCACATCAATCCGAAAGCGCATGTCGTGGCTGAAGTCGGCGGGCAGCGGCGTGATGTCTGCTGCACGCATTGTGCGGTGACGGAGTCACGACAGGAGAAGAAGCCGCTACGGCTGATCGAAGTGACGGACTATCCCACGGGAAAGATGGTGAGCCCAGAAGGGGCGTGGTTTGTCGAGGATAGCCGCGTGATCGCCTGCCAACACGACATGTCAAAGATGGATGAATCTAAGCACGCGGAACCGTTGGCATTCGATCGCTGCTCGCCCGGCACATTCGCCTTCAGCGACCGAAAAGCAGCAGCAGCGTTCGTGGCCCAGAACGGCGGCGTTTTGCGGAGCCTGCCAGAGGTGCTGGCGGAGGCCCAACAGCAATGATTAACCGAATTATCGACGTTTGCGCAAAGAACAAATTCCTCGTTTTTCTGTTCATCGGCGTGGCCCTGCTGCTGGGCTGGCATTCGCTGAAGAACACGAAGCTGGACGCGATCCCCGACCTGTCGGACACGCAGGTCATCGTTTATTCCAGGTGGGACCGCAGCCCCGACATCATGGAAGATCAGGTGACGTATCCCATCACCTCGGCGTTACTGGGCTTGCCGAAGGTGAAGGACATCCGCGGCTTCTCGGATTTCGGGTACTCCTACGTTTACATCATCTTTGAGGAAGGCACGGACATTTACTGGGCACGCTCGCGAACCCTGGAATATCTGAACTCTGTCGTCCCACGCCTGCCCAAAGGCGTCAGCGTTGAGTTGGCAAAGGATGCGACCGCCGTAGGTTGGATATATCAGTACGCCTTGGTCGATACCACTGGACAATACAGCATCGAGAAGATACGGAGCTTCCAGGATTGGTATCTGCGCTACGCGCTGCAATCCGTACCCGGCGTCGCAGAAGTGGCCCCCTTGGGCGGATTCGTTCGACAGTATCAGGTCAATATCGATCCCAACAAGCTGCTTGGCTACAAGATCCCGATCAATATGGTCGTGGCCGCCATCCAGAAGAGCAACAACGATGTCGGCGCCCGGCTGGTCGAAATGTCTGGTCGCGAGTATATGGTGCGAGGGCGCGGCTACCTCAAATCGCTCGATGACATCGGCAACATTGTCGTCATGGCGAACCCGCAAACCGGCACGCCCGTGCTGGTGAAGGACCTTGCCACGGTGACCTTCGGGCCCGACATTCGACGTGGAGTCGGTGAACTGGATGGCCAAGGGGAAGCGGTCGGCGGTGTCGTCATCATGCGGTTCGGCGAGGACGCGCAAAAGGTGATCGAGAGCGTTAAGCAAAGGATCAAGGACATCGAGCCCACGCTGCCGAAGGGTCTAAAGATCGTCAACACGTATGACCGTTCGGACCTGATCGATCGCTCAGTCGAAAACCTGAAGCACACGCTCATTGAAGAACTGATTATCGTCAGCCTGGTAATTCTCATTTTCTTATGGCATTTGCCGAGTGCCATCATCCCGATCACTGCCATTCCACTCACCGTAATTCTGGCGTTCATCCCCATACAGCTTTCGGGCATGACGGCAAACATCATGTCACTGGGCGGCATTGCGGTGGCGATTGGGGCCATGGTGGACGCCACCGTGGTCATTGTGGAGCAGATTCACAAGAAACTCGAGCACTGGGAAGCGGAAGGCCAGCCCGGTAGTCGCGCGCTCGTGCTGCTGTCGGCTATCAAGGAGGTAGGCGGACCCAGCTTCTTCGCCTTGTTAGTGATCGCCGTGTCTTTTCTGCCGGTGTTCACGCTTGAGGCGCAAGAGGGACGACTGTTCAAGCCCCTTGCATTCACAAAGAACTTCGCTATGGCGATTGCTGCCGTGTTGGCCATCACGCTAGTGCCGGCGACGGTCGGTTTGCTGTTCGGACGCACGCGCCCTTTCAGTTTCCAGCCGAAATGGCTGGCGCGGTTGGTCACCGCATTGGTCATCGGCACGATACACAAGGAAGAGAACCACCCCATCAGCCGTCCGCTGATGAAGCTCTACCATCCCGTCTGCGAGTTCGCCCTCGAGCACAAATGGAAGACCATCGCGGTGGCGTTCATCGCTATGGCGCTTACGGTCCCGGTGTTCTTCAAGCTCGGCTCGGAGTTTATGCCGCCGCTCGATGAGGGCACGTTGCTATACATGCCGACCACTTTACCCGGCATGTCCGTAACGGAAGCCTCACGGCTGCTTCAGGTGCAAGACAAGATCATCAAGAGTTTCCCGGAAGTCGAACGCGTATTCGGTAAGGCCGGGCGTGTGGAGAGTGCCACCGATCCTGCACCGTACTCGATGATGGAGACCGTGATTATCCTAAAGCCCCAAATAGACTGGCCGAAGCGCGAACGCTGGTACTCGAAGTGGGCTCCCCATTGGCTACAGGGCACACTTGGTCGCTTCTGGCCGGACCACCAGACCACTCAGGAACTGATCTATGGTCCCGGAGGTCTGAACGATGCACTGACCATGCCGGGGATCGCGAATGCCTGGACTATGCCGATCAAGGCGCGTATCGACATGCTAACCACTGGTGTGCGCACGCCGCTCGGCATCAAGGTGCTCGGTTCCGACCTGAGCGAAATCGAGAAAGTCGGCGGGCAAATCGAGATGGCGCTGAAGGACATCCCCGGTACAACCAGCGTGTTTGCTGAGCGGACGACCGGCGGGTATTTTCTGGACTTCGACCTCAAACGCGATCAGCTCGCACGCTACGGACTGACTGTGGACGATGCCAATGACGTCCTGATGTCCGCCGTAGGCGGTGAGCCGGTAACCACCACGATTGAGGGCCGGGAACGGTACTCGGTCAATGTCCGCTACTTACGTGACTACCGGAGCGACATCGATGCGTTGCAGCGAGTCCTGGTCAACACACCTTCCGGCGCGCAGATCCCGCTGGCGCAGATTGCCGGCATCTCGCTGAAGACCGGGCCCGGTATGATCCGCGATGAGAATGGCCGGCTCAGCGGATATGTCTATGTCGATGTCTCGGGGCGCGACATCGGCAGCTATGTCACGGACGCGAAGAAGGTCGTAGCGGAAAAGGTCAGCGTGCCAGCCGGTTATCAGCTCGTCTGGAGCGGTCAGTACGAGGCGATGGAGCGCGTGAAGGAACGCTTAAAGATCGTGGTACCGATCACGCTTTTCATCGTGTTCCTGTTGCTGTACTTCAATACCAAGTCGACGGTGAAGACTTTCATCATCCTCCTCGCGGTGCCGTTTTCAGCGATTGGCGCGATCTGGTTCCTCTACCTCCTGAACTACAACATGAGTATTGCCGTATGGGTCGGGCTTATCGCTCTGCTTGGGGTGGACGCTGAGACGGCTGTCTTTATGCTGCTCTACCTGGATCTTGCCTACCACGACGCCATCAACAAGGGGCGAATGAACAGCTGGGATGATCTGCGGGAAGCCATTGTGGTAGGGGCCGTCAAACGTCTTCGCCCCAAGGTGATGACGGTGGCCTGCATGCTATTCGGACTGCTGCCGATTATGTGGTCCGTCGGAGCTGGTGGCGACGTGATGAAACGCATTGCTGCCCCCATGATCGGCGGGATCATCACCTCGTTCCTAATGGAACTCATTATTTATCCGCCGGTCTTCGCAATCTGGAAGTGGAACTTCGAGGTACAGCCCAGCTTGAAGAAAGGGGGCCCCACACCGCAGCTCGGGCCCGTTGGGAAGCCTGAGGTGGCCCATGTCTGACATCCGTTCGGGGTTCAACCTCGGATACGCAAGTCGCTTCCATCCGAGTTGTTATGGGGCCTGCGATGATCAGCAGCGAGAACGGCCGGCTGCGTGGTTCCGTTCTGTTGAACGTACGCGGCCGAGACGTCGGCTCATTTGTCGAGCAAGCGCAACGTGCCGTAGCTCGCGAGGTGAAGCTGCCCTCGGGTTACTACGTGGAGTGGAGTGGTCAATACGAAAACCAACTGAGCGCCCGCCGCCGCTTGATGTTGGTCATTCCTGCCGTGTTCCTCATCATGTCGGTGTTGCGCTATAAGATCTACGACTCGCTCAAAGAGGCGCTTCATGTGATGCTGGCCGTGCCCTTCGCGCTGACGGGAGGAATTTTCCTGCTGAAGATTCTGGGCTACAACTTCTCGGTTGCGGTATGGGTCGGCTTCATCGCGCTCTTTGGCACCGCCGTGCAGACTGGTGTGGTGATGGTCATTTACCTGGAGGAAGCGGTTGCGCGGAAGAAAGCTGCGATGGGCGAGATCACAATACAAGGGCTGCACGAGGCGGTCATGGAAGGCGCGCTACTGCGATTACGTCCCAAGGTGATGACCGTGTCGACGGTGGTTGCAGGCCTGCTGCCCTTGATGTGGTCAAGCCGCACTGGCGCGGAAGTCATGAAACCCTTGGCAACCCCGGTATTAGGCGGCATGGTGTCCTCGCTCCTGCACGTTCTGATCGTAACTCCTGTGATCTTTACCTGGCTTCGCGAATGGGAGATAAGGCGTAAGCGTGTCTAGTTCCGTTGGTCTTGTGTGGAAGGGCTTCTACAGGCCGCCAGTCTGGTTCAAGCGGACGCGTAACACGGCAAAGCGTGGAAGTGGCCGCACTCGGCATTCAGGTCCGAGCCACAACTACAGTCACCAGAGTTGGAGACTCCCCCTGAGGGGGGACCATCTCCAGCTTATTGAAAACAAATCCTAAATTTGGTGGCGGCGGTAGGACTCGAACCTACGACCTACGGATTATGAGACCGTCGCTCTAACCACCTGAGCTACACCGCCACGGTTTGTTTACAACAACTTGCAAGACCTTATTCGTTGCACAATCGCTACCATCAGGCGGTCTGGCGGCCAGCACAGGGCGATACCAACGGGGTCACGTCTTTGCGCAACACGGCGCATTTCACATCACGTACTACGCCACAGACATTGTAGACGGCCAGCCGAAGCGGGTGCAACGGTTTGAGCGATTCCGCACCAAGGACAACAAGCGCCACTCCACAAAATGCGAACCAGTACAGCAACTCGCGGCTCAGGTCATGGAGCGTGTGAATGCGATGAGCGGAACGCTGCCCGATGCCAGCCTCAAGGCCGCCGACTTCCGGGAGCAGACGTACCTGCCGCATCTGGAGCGGAACACGAAGGCCAGCACGTTGCACGGATACCGGAAAGCCAGTTCAGACTGCGGGTGAAGAAGGTATGAAGCGCATGCAAGAGACGCTGGCAAGTCCGATCGCCGGCTCCAACATAACCCCAATCCTTCATTCAAGAATTGCAGCTCATTCAATTGCGGCCGCCACGTTTTGGCGCGCTACGCCGAGGCTGCCAGTCCTACGCTCTCCGACTGACACCGCTCGACAATCTCTAAGCGACCGTTTGCACCGACCTTCCGCAGAATGCGATGGATATGGTTCTTGACGGTTTGCTCAGATAGATTTAAGCGGTTTCCGATCTCCTTGTTTGAGAGTCCGAGGCGAATCAGGCCTACCAGTTGCTGTTCCCTCCGTGTCAAGCCGAATTTCGTCTTTTGGGGCGTGTTGAACGAAAAGGAAACGTCCCGGGCGGCACACTGGAACAGGGACAGCGAAAATCGAGGTGGGCAGACCGCTTCGCCTGCTGCGACTGCGCGGATCACGCGAACGATTTCGGCGGCCGGCGCATCCTTCAGAACGTAGCCCACGACTCCTTCGGCCACGGCCTGCAAGAAAGTGGCCTCATCTTCTTCCATGCCGACCATAACGGCTTTACGGTTCTCTCCCGCATGGCGCATGCGTGAAACCAAGCGGGGACCGGTCAGTGCGATACTTGCGGAGTCAAACAGGACTACATGGGGATTCGCGGCCGAGACCTTCTCCAAAGCAGAAGCCGAGAAAGGAATTGCACCCGCCACAACTATATCGTCTTTTTTTCGCAGAACCCGAACCAAGGCTTCGCGGAGCAGACAATTCTCCGCTACAAGGAAAGCGACAATACGCTCGAGAGACAAAACAAACCTCCACTAGCAAACCCCTGCGCCAATCAGGGCCCCCTCAAGCCAGGGGAGAATCATAGCACAACCAGCTACTTTAGTTCGGTCCGTTCCAGATCAGCTATCTACTAGACGAGTACCACCATGAGTACCACAATTATGGTATATAGTGGTACCCCTTATACCCTCCTTTGAGTACGCAATTGAATCTTGTCTGATCTCTCGCAACTAAGTAGAAGTGATTGCGGAGGGTTACGCTCGTGAAACGAGTGCGAGTTCTAGTTGCAAATCATCCACGACTGATGCGGGAGCTCGTGCTCGCCGTGATCGCCGACCAGCCCGATATCGAGATCATTGGTGAAGTCCAGGAGGAGAGCCAACTCACAGAAGCAGTCGAGGATGCCGAGCCCGATATCTTGATTCTCGCACTCGAGGATGCCGACAAACGCATCGCCCAATGCGGCTTTCTGCTTGGGCGGTACCCGCAGATGCGGATCCTTGCGCTCGCGCCGGAACAAAATCGCGGCCTGTTCTATTGGGCGACTGTAGACGTTCGCACCAGGCCGCTGGAGAGTTCCGAGGCTGGAATTTTGAGCGCCTTGCGGGAACGTCCATCGCTGGTGGGCACGGTACATAACTAGCTGGTTAAGGCCGCGAGTTTGCGCCTAAGTTATTGATGAATAATGGTTTACATTCATAATTTGAATGTAACTGAGAGGGCGGAGCTGCATTTGGGAGCGGAAGCGGTGCTGGAAAACACACTTTCAAACTACGAAGCGTCCGGGATCGGCGTTCCGGGCGAAGCTTTGGCCTCCACCGGAGAACTTTTGCCGGTTGAACGGTGGTATGCGGTTTCCGTTCGTCCGAGGCACGAGAAGTCGGTTGCCCGGCATCTCGAACACCGGGGATTAAGCTGCTTTCTTCCGTTATACCGCAGCGTTCGTCGCTGGAAGGATCGCCGAAAAGAATTAGACATGGCCCTATTCCCGGGCTATGTATTCGTGAACCTCAATACTCGCGACCGTTCGGGTGTTCTTCGGGCTCCCGGGGTCCTGCGATTCGTGACTTTTCAGGGCCAGCCTGCCGCGGTCCCGGACTCCGAGATCCGCGCGCTGGAATCGAGTCTGTCGGCAGGTCTGCGGCCGCAACCTCATCCCTACCTGCGCCAGGGCGCGAAAGTCCGCGTAAAGCGCGGGCCTCTCGTGGGTGCGGAAGGAATCATGATCCGCCGCAAAGAACGCTTCCGTTTGGTGCTCTCGATTGATCTGATCATGCGATCGGTGATGTTTGAGGTGGATGAAGCCGACGTCGAACCTCTCTGAAGACATCTTGTCAGTCAACCGATGTCGGGGCATCTGAACAGGGAATTCTTAGCGCACTGCGAAGCAGGTTGGTCGCGAACGGACCGGAGGATTTCATGCCCGGCCCTGGGTGGAAATAAACTATGTTCGACCACAAAAAATTGAAGAAGAGTATCTCTTGTCTTGCCTGGATGTTCTTGTTTTGCGCGGCTGTCTATTCACAGCAGGAATCCCGCCAGGGTGCAGGGCAACGGTCCGGAACGGAAACTGCCGCGCGTGTGCCTGGCCGTCCTCCCAATATCGTCTCGGACAATCTTGACAGGGTGGCGGCTTCAGCCGATCAGATTCTCGAGGTCGTGAATAAAGAGGCTGGTCTGATGGTCGAGTTTAAGCGTCTTCTTGCCCAAGACGCGGGGGTGAGCGGGCAGATCCTTGAAGAGTCCGATCTGACGGATGTAGCGATAGCCGAACGCCTGCGCTCGGACTTGCGAGCCCGCGTGCTGGCAACGCGCCTCCTGCAGCGGTATGGCTATCTCGTGCCTCGATTGAATCCGGACTCCGACCTCGAGGCGGAGCAAAAGCTGGTGCGGCAGGAGCGGGCACAGATGCTCGCGCGCGCCGCCGAGCGCCGCGACACTTTGGTTGAAAATTCAACCGCTGGCCGTAACGCCGCATGCGATCCTCGGAGCGTCTCGGAGTGTGCGTTCCCACCCTCTCCTCTACCGGAGGATCGTGAAAGTGTGCCGGTGAGCCCGACTGCACCAGGACGCACGCCGCGTTCGTCGCCGCCGTTGCAACGGGCCGAGGATACTTCACCCAGCCAAATGATGCCGCCGGATGGCACAGGCCCGGATGGCACAGGCCTTTCGCCGGACCAACGCCCAGGATATCCGGCCAGTCCGGCAACGCCGGAGACCATGCTCACTGCTGCGCGCATTGATACAAATCCAGCGCTGAACTGGACGCCGCGCATGGCCGGGTACGGGAGTGGGGAGAATCCATCGCTTCCATCCACCAGCCAGGCGGATCTGCAGTCGCTGTCGGTGTCTCAGCCGGATCAATTATCAAGCGGCGCCGGGATGCCACGGACCGGGCGGGGCTCAGAGCGATATCCAGCTAGGCGCGATTCTGCTCCTGCGGGCACTACCGAGCCGGAGCAAGGAAGGATGGTGCGTCGACCGAATCCTTACGCAGATGTGCCTTCCTTATATGACCTCTATGTGCAGGCGGGGGCGACCAATCGGCCTCTCGTTAGGTTTGGTCTCGATGTTTTCCGCAAAGGAACGACAAATCCGGACTATATCCCCATGGATCTTCCCGTCGGACCGAGCTATGTCGTCGGTCCCGGCGACAGTCTCTCGATTGATCTCTGGGGAGGGGTTTCACAGCGACTGCTCCGCACAGTGGACCGGGAAGGGCGCGTGGCTCTGCCGGAAACAGGGCCGGTCCTTGTCTCCGGGAGAACGCTTGGCGATGTACAGGAAATGGTGCAACGCGCCCTGCGAACACAATTCCGCGATGTTTCCGCGGACGTTGCACTGCTGCGGCTGCGCTCGGTGCGTATGTATGTGGTGGGCGACGTCACTTCGCCGGGCGCGTATGACGTGAGTTCGCTTTCCACTCCGTTGAATGCGCTGTTTGTGGCGGGTGGTGTGACAGCGCAAGGCTCTCTCCGGCGGCTTCAACACTATCGAGGAAAGCAGTTGGTTGAAGAAGTAGACGTGTATGACCTGCTGCTCCATGGCATTCGGGGCGATCTGCAGCGAATCGAGAACGGCGATTCCCTGATGGTACCGCCGCTTGGTCCGGTGGTGACGGTAGAAGGCATGGTGCGCCGCCCAGCAGTTTACGAGTTGCGCAATGAGAAGACCCTCGTAGAAGTACTCGATCTGGCTGGAGGAATTCTCCCCGCTGCGGCACTGCGGCACATTGAAGTTCAGCGCCTAGTAGCGCATGAAAAGCGCACGATGTTGAGCGTCGAAATCAGCGACACCAGCGATTCCGAAGCGATTCGCGCGCAAATGAGCGGGTTCGCAGTACAGGATGGGGACGAGATCCACATCTTTCCGATCGCGCCTTATAACTCGGAGTCCATCTACCTCGTAGGGCATGTCTTGCGTCCAGGCCGGTATTCCTACAAGCCGGAGATGAAGCTCACGGACCTCGTGACTTCGTATGCCGACCTGCTTCCGGAACCTTCGACCCGTTATGCCGAGATCATTCGGCTGCATGCGCCGGACTACCATCCAGTTGTCGAGACCTTTGATCTGGCAAGCGCTCTCGAACATCCCGATCAGGCGCCTAAGCTGGAGCCGCTCGATACTGTACACATCTTCGGACGGTACGACTTCGAGCCGGATCCAGAAGTGTTCATCACGGGTGAGGTCCGGGCGCCGGGGGCGTATCGCACGTCTGGCCAGCAGCATTTACGCGATGCGATATATCAGGCTGGAGGTGTGACCCCGGATGCCTGGCTTGATTCGGCACAGCTATTCCGCCGGCAGCCAGACGGGACCACACGAGTCTTGAGCATCAACTTGAGCGACGCACTCGCGGGAGATCCTTTGCATAATGTTTTGGTCCAGCCGCGTGATCGGATCCTTGTGCATCGCCAACCGGAACAAGTTTCGCCACCCAGCGTGTACGTAAGAGGCGATGTCGCGCGGCCGGGCCGCTATCCTCTCGCTGTCAATATGAGCGTCTCAGACCTGGTGGGTTCTGCCGGCGGATTGCTGCGCAGCGCGAATCCCGATGGCGGCGACCTGACGCATTATGCGATGTCTAATTCGTCCGGGGAGCGCGTGCCGGCCGGACACCAGGACCTAAGTCTGGCTGCCGCTCTCGCGGGAAAGGAAGACCAGAATTTACCGCTCCACGACGGCGATGTGTTGACCGTGCCCCAACAGGCTAGCTGGAACGATATCGGCGCGGCGGTCACCCTGCGCGGTGAAGTCGGCAAACCAGGTGTTTATGGCATCAGGCCAGGCGAACGCCTGAGCTCGCTGCTGCAGCGCGCTGGCGGGCTCCTGCCGACAGCATGTCCGCGCGCGGCGGTCTTCGAACGGATCGAAGTTTATGAACTTCAGCAGAAGAGTCGCCAGGAGTTGATCCAGCGGCTCGAGCAGGAGTCCACGGTGGTAAAGACTTCGGCATCCACGTCGGGAACGGAGGAAGCTGCATTGCAACAGGCCGCCATACTGCAGCGCCAGCGCGTATTGGATGCACTGCGAAAAGCTCCTGTATCGGGGCGGCTGGTCATCCATCTTCGCCCGGAGCGCAAAGCCTTTGCAAAATCGCCTGAGGATATCGAGCTTCGCGCGGGCGATTCGCTCACCATCCCCAAGCAGCCCGGAGCCGTGCTGGTCATCGGGCAGGTGTACAACGCTAACGCCCTTACTTATACGCCAGGAAGGAATGCCGGCTGGTATTTCTCCCGCGCGGGAGGCGCAACCCACCTTGCCGACAAAGGTGCCATCTTCATCGTCCGCGCGGACGGTTCGGTCACGGGCCGCAACCAGGGCGGCCCTTGGTCCGGAGGTGTGCTCTCGACGACGATGGGCCCGGGCGACACGATTGTGGTACCGG
Source organism: Terriglobales bacterium (assembly GCA_050014475.1). Taxonomy (GTDB): domain Bacteria; phylum Acidobacteriota; class Terriglobia; order Terriglobales; family Acidobacteriaceae; genus Acidiflorens. The sequence continues at coordinate 58,164 of JBEKDG010000015.1, forward strand.
AGAAGGCGGTGCTTGGCAGCAGCACTTTGAAAAACGTTCTGGCCATCGCGCAGATCGCGTCCTCTGCCGCATTGGTTGCAGCGGTTGCGATTCCGTAAGCGCACATGACCATACGACTCCGAGCCGGGATTCTCGGAGCGCTGCTGTGGTTCAGCGTTTGTTTCACCTGTGTGTCTTCCGCACGGGCACAGGGGGTGGAGGCAAGGTTCGTGGGCGACCAGAAAGAAATTTGGACAACTCCCGCACGACTTCGGTTTTCCGATACGGAGTGGCTTATTCCGCTCAGCGGTATCGCCGGAATTGCCATTCAGGTCGCGCGATCGTTCCAGACCGGCGCATGAGGCTCTGGGTTGTTTCAATCATGCTTTTGACTCTTTTGGCGATCGACCGGAGCAGCGCGCAGACCGATTCGCAGCCGCCTTCGCCTGCGCCGGACCCGAAAACACAATCGCAAGACAGTTCAATTCCATTGACTCAGAAAGCGAAGCCTCACGAGAATCAGCCCGCGTTCTTGCCCGCCGGAGAAGATCCGGAAAACCGGCTGGTTACGCCCTTCATGAAGCATCTGGCGCTCGACCAGAAACAGTTCTGGACCGCACCGTTCCATTTGGACCGGCAAGACGCCAAATTTCTTCTTCCCTTCGCCGCCTTCACAGCCACACTCATGGCAAACGACGCTGCGCTCTCGCGCCGGGTTCCGGGCACGACTTCGCAGATCAACCGAAGCGTGAGTATTTCCGACTACGCCACCTATTCGCTCATCGGCGCCGCCGGCGCTTCTTACTTCTGGGGGCATTTCGTCCACAACGACCATCTGCGCGAAACCGGGTTCCTGGCCGGCGAGGCAGCGCTCAACAGCACGGCAGTGGCGTATCTGTTCAAGACCATGACCCGGCGTCCCAGGCCGCTTGAAGGAAACGGAAATGGGACGTTCTTTCAGGGAGGGACGTCGTTCCCCTCCGAGCACTCCGCGATTGCCTGGTCGGTGGCGAGCGTGGTCGCGCATGAATATCCGGGGACACTGACGAAGATCGCCGCTTACGGCCTGGCTTCTGCGGTGACGCTGACACGCGTTACCGGCAAGCAACACTTCCCTTCCGATGTTGTGGTTGGCAGCGCTCTCGGATGGTACTTTGCGCGCCAGGTCTATCGCGCTCATCACGACTCCGAACTCGGCGGCTCGGGATGGGGCAATTTCCAAGAAGACTCAGACGATGGGGAGAAGGTTCGCAATCCCCAGCATATGGGATCGCGGTACGTCCCTCTCGACAGCTGGGTGTATCCGGCCGTGGATAAGCTGGCGAGTCTGGGTTATATCAGGACTGCGTTTCTCGCTTCCAAGCCCTGGACTCGCCTTGAAGCCGCGAACTTGGTGAACGAGGCTAAAGGCAACCTGGAGGTAGACGAAAGCGCTCCAGAAGGAATCGCCGCACTTGAACTTCAGCTCGAGCAGGAATTCGCCTACGAACTGGGATTCCTCGGCGGCAAATCGAACATTTCCGCGAAAGTTGAATCGCTGTACACCCGAGTTGTATCGATCAGCGGGCCGCCACTGAACGACAGCTATCATTTCGGTCAGACGATTATCGACAACTTCGGCCGGCCCTTTGAACAGGGGTTCAACACCTACGACGGCTTTTCGGGCTATGGCGCAGCAGGACCTTTCACGATTTATGTTCGGGGTGAGTATCAGCATGCACCGTCCGCACCCGGCTATTCACTCGCTGTTCGACAAGCGATTGCCGCAGTTGACCAAAACCCGGTCCAGCCAGATGTTCCTTTTGCAACTGTAGATCGGTTCACGCTCCTGGACACTTACGCCGCAGTGAAAGCGGACGGATGGAATCTCGCGTTTGGGAAACAGAACCTCTGGTGGGGACCGGGTGAGGGGGGCGCACTCCTCTTCAGCGACAACGCCGAACCTATTTATATGTTCCGGGCGAGCCGGACTGAGCCCTTTGAGCTTCCCTGGATTTTCCGGCGGCTCGGCCCCATGAAACTCGACCTATTCTTTGGAAAGCTATCCGGCAACGAATTCCCTGCACGACCGTTGATTCACGGTGAAAAGATTAGTTTCAAACCCACGCCAAATTGGGAGATCGGACTTGAGCGCACATCTGAATTCGGCGGCGTGGGCCGTGCGCTAACCTTGGGCGCGATCTGGGAAAGCTATGTGGCTACCAAAACCTCTTTCGACTATCCGACCGGTCGAAATCCCGGTAAGCGGACCATAGGGCTCGACTTCTCCTATCGCGTTCCGCATCTCCGCGACTGGGTCACGCTATACGCAGACGCGCTTCTACCCGAAAGTAATCCGTTCAATGTTGACATGAGCCGAAGCCCCATCAGGTTCGCGGCGCGAACCGCGGTGCGATCGGGGATTTACATGCCCCGATTGCCGCGCTTGCCAAAATTGGATTTTCGAGTCGAAGCGGTGTACACAGACCCTCCAACCCCGCGGAGCATTCGCGGCGATTACGTCTATTGGGACGCTTTTTACCGCGACCTGTACACGAACAAGAACAACCTGATCGGCGACTGGATTGGACGAGAGGGGATGGGTTTCCAAGCGTGGAGCAGCTATTGGTTCACTCCCCGAAGTTCACTCCAAACTGCTTACCGGCACGCCAAGGTCGCTAAAGATTTCATTCCTGGTGGAGAAACGCTAAACGACGGCTCGGTAAAGGTTAACTGGTGGGTTCGTCGGGACTTGAGTTTGTCGGGCTCCGTCCAATACGAAAAATGGTGGGCGCCTATTCTGGCGCCGACTGCGCAAGCGAACTGGACGTCAACGGTCGAAGTCACATTCTGGCCGCAATCCTGGGGTCGGTAGTTGGGCTCCCCGCCGCGAGCGTTGACGGGGCAACGCAGAACGCAACCATCACAATCCTAAGCAACAGCGAAAGAGAGGGCCAAAGATTAACATGCACTCCTCGATCGGTCTGACAAGTTCACCGAAAGCGGAATCCACTCTAGCTTCGGATCTGGCCCCGATTACGCCAATCGTGCGCCGTACATCGGCTGCTCGCTTCCGAAGTTACCTGACGACGGCGGAAGTGGTGGCCGACTTCATTACTGTTATTGGCGCCGTCATGTCCGGGTACTTCCTGTATTCCCTGCTTGGCTGGGGCAGGCAACTTCACTATCCTGGATCGGTCGTTCTTGGTGTCGCCGCTACCTTCGCAGCGGTGCTTGTGTTGATGCTGGACCGCGTCGGCGCATACTCGAGCGGAACCAGTTTGTTGCGCGTCCGCGAAACTGAGCACGTGCTCCGCGTGTCGATGCAGGCGCTCGGTTTCGTGTTTGCCGCGACCTTCTTCACGAGCTTCCTGTTTTCGCGCTGGTTGCTGGTCCTGGCGCTGGGTCTGGTGCCACTGTTCCTCTTTGTGCAGAAGTATCTTGTGTATTTGCTGGTGCAGTCTCTGCACGCAAAGGGCTATGGCATGGAGCGAGTGCTGATCTACGGCTCCGGCTCAACGGGGCGGCGAGTGTATTCGGTTCTGCGCCGTTCTCCGAAACTCGGTCTGGAACCGGTGGCCTTTGTGGATGACAATGCGGCGAAAGTCGGCGGTGCCATTTTTGAGTTGGGCTACGAGAATCGCCGTTCAGCGCCCGTGATGCGTGGTCCAATTACCCGGCACTTGGTTGCACAGTACGCTGCCGACCTGGTCGTGATCGCCGTCCCTTCGCTTCAACGTGAGAAATTTCAACAGGCAGTCGAAGAAGCTTTGGCGGCCAACGCGCGTGTGTCCTTCGTCCCCAGTCACTTCCTGCACTCCGATCCGTCGGTTGGCTTTCAGGACATCGATGGCGTTTTGCTGGCTTCCTTCAGCCCTAATCACAGACGCTTCACCTACGAGGCGGCCAAGCGGATCTGCGATTTCGGCGGCGCCGCGATTCTGCTCGTTCTCAGCTCGCCGCTGTTCCTGTTGCTTGCCCTTCTGATCAAGCTCGATTCCAAAGGGCCGACGCTGTTTCGCCAGGAGCGTGTGGGCCTGAACGGGCGCCGTTTCCGGATGTTCAAGTTTCGAACCATGTACTCGAACGCGCCCAGCTACGCCTTTTCGCCGAAGAAATCCGACGATGACCGCATTACCCGTCTGGGTCGCTTTCTTCGGCGCACGAGTTTGGACGAGCTTCCTCAGTTACTGAATGTGCTCCTGGGCAGTATGTCGCTGGTTGGACCTCGTCCGGAGATGCCTTTCATCGTCGAGACCTACACCGAACGTCATTCTCAGCGTCTGCAGGTAAAGCCAGGAATCACCGGACTGTGGCAGCTCAGCGGAGACCGCAACTACCTGATTCACGAAAACATCGAATATGATCTCTACTACATTCAGCACCGAAACTTTTTCATGGATTTGGCGATCCTGTTGCACACCACCATCTTTGCCATGCGGGGAGTTTGACCGCGAATTATAGGTCGGTGTCGGTGTACATTTAGCAAGGAACACGAGATTGTGGAAAGCCTAAGACATAACGCAGTGATCGACGGCATTGATTCGGCTACGGAGATTGAGTTTCCTTCTCCTCCGGCAACTGCTGAGTCCGAAGTTGATCAATCCGCCCCTGGCATACTCGCGGCCCTGCAGTTGCTGTGGGACCATCGCCGGTGGCTTTCCCGTGTGGCCGCATGGGCGCTTGCGATCGGCACCGTTATCGCATTTCTTATCCCGAACCATTATGAATCCTCGGTAAGCGTCATGCCGCCCGACTCCATGAACGGCAGCGGAACTATGCTGGCCGCGTTAGCCTCGAAGGCGTCCCCGGAACTGGCCGCCATGGCTGGAGGCCTGCTGGGGGCGAAGGGTTCGGGTGCGCTCTTTGTCGATCTCTTTCGCAGCCGGAGCGTGCAGGATCGCGTGGTTGACCGGTTGAATCTCCAGAAGGTCTATTGGTCCCGCTATAAGCAGGACGCCCGCAAAAAGCTGAACAGCCGCACCGATGTGAGTGAGGACCGCAAAAGCGGCGTGATTTCGCTGACCGTGATGGACAAGAATCCGCAGCGCGCTCACGACATCGCGCAGGCGTACGTGGAAGAGTTGAACCGTCTCGTGTCTCAGGTCAGCACCTCCTCGGCCCGGCGCGAGCGCGTCTTCATCGAACAGCGCCTCACCGCGGTCAAGAGCGACCTCGAGGACGCCGAGAAGCAATTCAGCGCCTTTGCCAGCAAGAACACTGCTCTCGACATCAAGGAACAAACGAAAGCCATGGTCGAGTCTGCGGGTCTGCTGCAGGGACAACTCATCGCCTCGCAGTCAGAACTGCAGAGTCTGGAGCAGATCTACACCGGCAACAACGTTCGCGTCCGGTCGCTGCAAGCCAGAGTCGACGAGCTCAAGCGCCAAGCGCAGAAGCTGCAAGGCACGGACGCCTCGCTGGTTTCAGGTGCCGCCCAGCCCGACCAGATGTATCCACCCATCCGCAAGCTGCCCTTGCTCGGCGTTGAGTGGGCCGACCTCTACCGGCGCATGAAGATTCAGGAGACCGTCTACGAGTTGCTCAACCAGCAGTACGAACTGGCACGAATCCAGGAAGCCAAGGAGGTCCCGACGGTAAATGTGATCGATCCGGCGAACCTGCCGGAGAAGAAATCGTGGCCACCCAGGGTGCCGATTATCGTCTTACTGACGGTTCTGTCGCTGGCTGGAGCGGTTGTGAAGATCTTCGGATCGGAGAGGATTCAGTCTTTAGAACACCATGACCCTCGCCGGCAGTTGGCGATGCGCGCGGCCGAAGGCTTGAGCCAACTTCGAAATCGGGTTGCCAATCTCCGGTTCCGTAACCGATCCGACTCCTCCAAACCATCCGGCGACGGACCAGAATGATGGCGATCGTCTGGCCTTCCATGGTTGACAAATTCTGGCAGTCTTCCACCGGGAAAAGCTTAAACGCATTGCGGGCCTCGCGAAATTTCCGCGAGAGTGTCGGGAACGCGTCTTACAGCATTGCGGAGTACATCGCGCAGCCCCTGTCCATGCTAGTGGCGGCGCCATTCCTGGTTCATAAATTGGGACTGTCGCAATACGGTATTTGGATGTTGGTGAGCGCGATCCTGGGCAGCATGGGCATACTCAGCACCGGATTTGGCGACGCGACCGTCAAATACGTGTCTGCCTACCGTGGTCAGAACAACCCCGCCGGGGTCGAGCGTACGATTCGCGCCACTCTGACCATCAACACTCTCCTGGGCGGACTGTTCGGCCTGCTGGTTTGGGTCGCGGCGCCCTACGCTGTCGATCACATTTTCAAGATTGAGCCCGTGTTCCACGCCGCCAGCATTCAGGCCATCCGGATTAGCGCGGTTATCTTGCTTGTTCGCTCCATCGAGAGCGTTTTCGTGAGCACGCTGCGGGCATTCGAGCGCTACGGACCACCCGTCAAATTGAACGTGTTTCTCCGAAGCATTGTCGTTGTTTCGGCCGTAGTGCTCGCCGCCATCGGACGCGGGGTAGTCGCAATCATGATCGCGACCTTGTTCTGGTCTGCGCTGATTGTCGTTCTGCAGGCCGTCGCCGCCCGGCGCGTGGTCGCCCTCCTGAACCCGTTTCCGACGTTCGAAAAAGAGGCGCTCGCTGAGGTCTTCAGCTTCGGTTGTTTCAGTTGGTTGCAGGCACTGGCCGCCGTCGCGTGCAGCTACGCGGACCGTTTCCTGGTAGCGGCGATGCTCGGTACAGCCCCAGTTGCAATCTACGTCCTGTGCGTGCAAGCTGCGCAGCCGATTCACGGATTGGCCGCTGCCGCCTTCAACTTCATTTTCCCGCACATAAGCTCTCGCCATGAGGCCGGAGAGATTCACGGCCCGCGCCGGGTCTTTCGTCTAGCTTTGCTGACGAGCGTTGCAATCTCTGTCGCTCTTGCCGCGCCCCTCGTCCTGTTCGGCAAACCCCTTCTAACTCTCTGGATGGGAGCTCAGTTTGCCCAGCAGGCCTATGTCGTGCTCGCGGTCTTGGCGGTGGCGCATTTGATTCTTGCCATCAACATTGTCCCGCATTACACGCTCCTGGCACTTGGCAGCGTGCGTTTTGTGTCCATCGTGAACGTATCGGGCGGGATCGTGTCACTGGGCGCTGTGGCTCTATTTATTCCGCCTTTTGGGCTGGTAGGAGCCGCTATTGGACGGCTGCTCTATGGTGCCATCACGGCTCTAGATTTGCTGCAGGTCAAAGTGAAGCTGGCGCAAGCTGTTTCGCCACGGGAAGACGCAGTTCTGATTTCATCATGATCCGTAGATCTGTAGTCCGCTTACTCCATGGGGCTCTCACCCGGAGTCGTGGATTTGCGCACGCTGGACAGCGTAAGCGCGAAGTTCGCGACGGACACCGAACGTATCTTTTTGAAGCTCGGGTTTCAGGATTCGAATATAAGGTGCTGCAAGGGGCAGAGCGGTTTCTCGCTCGTATCGCAGGAATTCAGATCGAGCTCTCTCTCGTTCCACTCTACGATGGGGAACATCTCTTTCATCCCATGCTCCACGGTTTGGAAGAACGTGGATACGACCTGTGGTCAGTGGTCCCCGGCTTCGTCGGCCCCGAGACAGGCCGGCTGTTGCAGTTGGACGCAATCTTCTTCCGGAAGGAACCGGTAATCGCTAACTGAGGTGATACATGCAGCTCAAGACTAACTCAGAGTGGCTGGAGTGGGGCCGCCGTGATCCGCTTTTCGGCGTTTCCACTTGGGAAGGAAAGAACGTTGACGGCGCCGCCCCCTGGACGAACGCCGAGTTTTACGCGCTAGGCGCTTCGGACTGGAAGGATTTTAATGAACGCTGGCGGAAGTACGGCTACACCGCCGGTACATTTGTTGAGGTCGGCTGCGGCGCTGGGCGCATCACGAGGCAACTCGCGTCAGTGTTCAATCATGGTCACGCCCTGGATGTGTCAAAGGACATGATCGCCTACGCATCGAAAAACGTAGTCCCTGGAAATGTCGAGTGGCACGTCACCGAAGGACTCACGATACCTCTCGAGGACAACAGCGTCGACGCGGCCTTTTCGTGCCATGTCCTGCAGCATCTCCCCAATACCGATGCCGGATACGCTTACTTTCGCGAGGTCTTTCGCACGCTGAGACCGGGTGGCACATTGATGATTCACCTCCCAATTCATACGTTTCCCACCGCAGCAAACGGGAAGTTTGGTCGGCTGTGTGATTTCCTATACAACGGTGTGCAGCGAGCGCTCGACCTGAAGTTAGGCTATCAGCGTCTCCGGATGAGGCTGGGTAGTAAACCCCCTATGCGCGGCATCAGCTTCGACTTGGGGAAGCTCCACCGAACAC
>JBEKDG010000016.1:0-68124 GCA_050014475.1 Terriglobales bacterium
CGGACCGCCATCATCACGGCCTCGGCCGCGCCCGTCGAGCCGTCATACATCGAGGCATTCGCCAGGTCCATGCCGGTGAGTTCCGAGATCATCGTCTGGAACTCGAAGATGGCCTGCAGCGTACCCTGCGCAAACTCCGCCTGGTACGGTGTGTAGGACGTCAGGAATTCGCCGCGTTGTACCAGCGCATCAATGACCACCGGGCGGTAATGGGAGTACGCCCCGGCTCCGAGAAAGCTCGTGTAGCCTTCGCCGTTTTCCTTCGCCCGTTGCTTGAACCAGTCGACAATTTCCGATTCCGCCATTTGCCGCGGCACGGCGAGATCCCGCGTCAGGCGAAGCTCCGCCGGAATCGGCGCGAAAAGATCATCGATGGAGCGAACCCCGATCGCCTTCAGCATGGCGGTGCGATCCGCGGGAGATTTAGGTAGATATCTCATAGGAACCTTTGATTGGATGTAAACAGCAGCTGAAACGATTGCAGAGGTTAGCGGTCAGATTGCAGAGGTGAAACCCTAGGCCTTCAGCAGCCATCGATGGGGACAAGGTTTTCAATTCTGCAATCTGACCTCTGACTTCTGCAATGCTTTTAATGTGCCGCCTCTTCGCTCACAAACTCTTCATAGTCCGCCGCCGAGAGTAGCGCATTCATCTCCGCCGGATTCTTCACCTTGATCTTGACCATCCAGGCGCCATGCGCATCTTTGTTCACTTGCTCCGGAGCCGTGGCTAGGGCTTCATTCGTGGCGGTCACGGTCCCCGAAACCGGAGCGTACACATCCGACACGGCCTTCACTGACTCTACGGTGCCGAGGGGCTTCCCCATGGTGAGCTCCGTGCCCACCTTGGGCAGTTCGACGAACACGATGTCGCCGAGCGAATCCTGGGCGTGGTGTGTGATGCCGACGGTGCCGTCGGCAGTGATCCACTCATGTTCTTTTGTGTATTTGCGGTCGGTTGGGTAGGACATCGGCTTCTCGCTCCTGGCTTCTGGCTGCTCGCTTTTCGCTATTCGCTTTTCGCTGCTTTTTTCGGACGCTTATAAAACGGCGTCGGTATTACTTGCGCTTTCACGCCCTGCCCACGGATTTCTACTTTTACCGTCGTTCCAATTGCCGCGTGATCGGGCGGAACGTAGGCCAACGCAATATTTTTCTTCAAGAACGGCGCCGGAGAGCCGCTGGTGACGTAACCAATCTCGCGACCGCTCTCGTCCAAAATCTTGTATCCGTCGCGGGCGATGCCTCGATCGACCATCTCGAGACCGACCAGCGTTTTCTTCACGCCCTCAGCTTTCGCCGTCTCCAGTGCCGCGCGCCCAATGAACTCCGGCTTCTCCATCTTGCAGAAACGGTCCAGTCCCGCTTCCCACACATTGATCGTGTCCGTGATTTCGTGTCCGTAGAGCGGCAGCTTGCCTTCGAGCCGCAGCGTGTTGCGCGCGCCCAAACCGCAAGGGACAGCGCCAAACTCTTTTCCCGCCTCCAGAATCTCGTGCCAGACTCGCGCGCTGCTCGCCTCGTCCGGTGGGATGTAAATCTCGAACCCGTCTTCGGCCGTATAACCCGTGCGGCCCATCAAGACATTCTTCAGGCCGCATACGGTGCCGCGCGTCACCCAGTAGAACTTCACCGCGCTCAGGTTGGCATCCGTCAACTTCTGCAGCACGTCAACGCCCTTCGGCCCCTGAATGGCAATCTGCGTGAAATCGTCGGAGAGATGCTCGACCTTGCAGTCGAACTGCCGCGTATTGTCGCGCACCCAGTTGAAATCCTTCTCGCGCGTGCCCGCGTTAATCACGAGCAGGTACTCATCTTCGCCGAGGCGGTGAACGATCACATCGTCAACGAAAGTGCCTTGCGGATAGAGCAACGCCGAATACTGCGCCTGCTCGACCGCCAGCCGTGACGCGTCATTCATCGAGATGTGCTGCACGGCGGCCAACGCTTCAGGCCCGGCCAAGCGGATGTCCCCCATGTGGCTGACGTCAAAAATGCCGACGCCGGCGCGCACCGCCATGTGCTCGGCAACAATGCCGCAACCGATCGACGCAGGATATTCCACCGGCATGTCCCAGCCGTTAAACTCCACCATCTTCGCGCCCATCTGGCGATGGACGGCGTTCAACGCGGTCTTGCGGACAACCGGCGGAGTGGCTTCGACGACGGACAAGAAAAACCTCGGTCGGACGTCTCTCGGACAGTGGCTGGGCTGCCCGAATCTGGAACTGACTAAGTTAACATCCGGGCGGGAAGGGCGGCAAATTAAAGGCAGGTCTCAGCCAGGTGTCAGTTCTCAGTCTCAGGAAATGTAAAGTCCAACCGGATGCGATGTCAACTCAAATAGGTAGAGACGCGGCTTGACACGGCTCTTGCCAGTACTACCCGGAAATTCTGGCTCCGGATCGACGCTTTGATTCGGGTTTCCTGAGACCTGACACCTGAGACCTGCTTGCGTTACCTCCGTTACGTTCTCCACTCAGGCGCGTCGCTCTACACTTCAACTATGTCCACAAAACCGGGTCTAAGCCGCATCGTCTGCGCCCAATGTGAGCGGCCTGAAGCGAGTTGCGGGTGCGAAAAATACTGCGTGTACTGCCAGTCCCAAATCGACGTGCGCCTCTGCACCGACGGCCTCTTTTACTGCGAAGCCTGCCGCACTGCCTGCGACTACAAACCGGTGGACTGACGCGGCGAACGACCAACGACGAAGGACTAGCGTCTAACTGTGAGTTTCCGGCGTCGCCTGCGATCTTGTACACATACCGCACTTGGCTGGTACTTTCACCTGTCACAAATGAATCCGTGAGCCGCACCATGATTTCAGCCACGACTTTGCCGCCCAGACGCGGAGCGGTCAGCCTTAGGTGCTTGGTACCGTTAGCGATATCCGCGCAGAGCAACAAGGACTGCTATCCCCGATTGTGATTTCTCTGAGGCTCCGCTGCTCGCGATTGTGAATTATTCCGTGGGAGACGGCACCGACCCAAGGCCCCGAATCCTTAACGGGTCCTTACCCGGTGCTCCGCCAGTGGGATTCCTTTCTCAGGGTGTAATCGGCTGCTCTGCTTCGACCGCTTGCACTTTAGCCTTTACCTTGATGATAGGAACGTTCAGCGCGCGCGAGATCGGGCATTTGCCCTTGGCGATCGTGACTGCGTGTTGCACTTTTTTCTCGCTTGCCCCCGGCAAGTTGACTGTGACGTTCGAATCGATCTCAGTAATTTCCCACTGTCCCTTTTTTTCCTCGAGGGTCAGGGTCGATTCGGTCTTCACGAGTTGGGGCTTCATGCCTTCCCGGCGCATCTCCTGGACGACCATGAGAGACATGCAGGAAGCCACTGCCGCTACAAGCATTTCGGACGGACTGGTGCACGGTTCGTTTCCCGTGCTGGAACCTGTCGCATAAAGAGCATTGGAGAGAACGCCGCTGGAGGTGGAAACCTGGCCCTCACCAATCAAGGGGCTTCCCTTCCAAACAGCCACAGCACTGCGAATCATAGACACCTCCCTACCATATCCATTTTAGCCAATAGGCAGACGGGAAGATGTGACCTCCGACCCATCTGGGTGTGATATGGCATTACCCTTTGTTCACCACCTGCTAACGGCGGCTCAAATCACCACCGCTTCCTTGTACTCCCCGTACACCTTACGCATCGCATCCGAGATTTCGCCCACCGTGGCATTCGCCTCTACTGCCGCCAGTATCCGAGGCATTAGATTGTCTCCCGACCGCGCCGTGTCTTCGACCGCCCGGATCGCGGCTTGCCAGGTCTCGGCATGGCGTTTCGCGCGCAGCGCCCGCAACCGCTCCACCTGTTTCGGCTCCAGCGCCGGGTCAATGCGCTGGATCGGCACCGCCTTCTCTTCTCCTACCTGGAACCGGTTCACGCCGACTACCACCGCCTCCTGCCGATCCACGGCCTGCTGATATTCGTAGGCCGCGTTCTGGATTTCCTGCTGCACGTATCCGCGTTCGATTGCCTTGAGCATGCCGCCCATGGCTTCGATTTTTTCCAGATAATCGACGGCTCGCTTCTCGATTTCGCTGGTCAGCGATTCGACGTAATACGAACCCGCCAGCGGATCGACGGTTTGCGGCGCGCCCGACTCAAACGCAATCACCTGCTGCGTGCGCAACGCGATGCGCGCCGACGCCTCGGTGGGCAGCGCCAGCGCCTCATCAAACGAATTCGTATGCAGAGACTGCGTTCCGCCGAGCACCGCCGCCATGGCCTGGATCGCCGTCCGCACAATGTTGTTCTCCGGTTGTTGCGCCGTCAGCGTGGAACCGGCCGTCTGCGCGTGGAAGCGCAGCATCCACGATTTTGGATTCTTCGCCTGGAAACGGCCGCGCATAATCTTCGCCCACATGCGGCGCGCGGCGCGAAACTTCGCGACCTCCTCCAGAAAATTACTGTGGGCATTGAAGAAGAACGAAAGCCGCGGCGCGAACTGGTCCACATCGAGGCCCGCCCGAATCGCCGCTTCCACATAAGCGATGCCATTGCCCAGCGTGAAGGCGACTTCCTGCACCGCCGTCGATCCCGCCTCGCGCATGTGATAGCCCGAGATCGAGATCGTGTTCCACTCCGGCACGTTCTCCTTCGACCAGGCAAAAACGTCGGTGATGATCCGCATCGCCTGCTGCGGCGGATAAATATACGTTCCGCGCGCGATGTACTCCTTGAGCACATCGTTCTGCACCGTGCCGGAGAGCTTACGAATGTCTCGGCCCTGCCGCCGCGCCACCGCCACGTATAGCGCCAGCAGAATCGAAGCCGTGGCATTGATGGTCATCGATGTCGAAATCGCCGTCAGGTCAATGCCATCGAACAGCCGCTGCATGTCTTCGATCGAATCAATCGCGACGCCGACTTTGCCAACTTCTCCCACGGCCAGCGGATGGTCCGAATCGAGCCCAATCTGCGTCGGCAAATCAAACGCAACCGATAGCCCGGTCGTGCCGTTGGCCAACAGGTACTTGTAGCGCTTGTTCGACTCCTCGGCATCTCCCATACCCGCGTACTGCCGCATCGTCCACAAGCGGCCGCGATACATGGTGGCCTGCACGCCGCGCGTGTACGGAAATTCCCCCGGATACCCCGCATCGCGCTCATAGTCCCACGCCGCAAGATCGGCGGGCGTGTAGAGGGGGCGTACGGGGATGTGAGAAGACGTCTCTTCGCTCGGGAGGCGGGCCGCCCGTTTGGTTGCGGATTTGGCCGTCTTGAGTTCCGCCATGGTCTCCTGCCCTTCTCGGCGCTCTCGGCGTCTCTGCGGTTTCAGGTTTGGCTCGTAGCTCGTAGCCCGGAACTCGTAGCTCTTAGCCTTTAGCTCTTCTCTTCACCCGCCAGAACGAGCTCAGCCCGAACCAGGTGAACGAAACCGTGAAGCATACCGCGAGCACCAACCGACCCGGTCCAGACGCGTGGCCAGCCTGGTACTTTCCGTACTCGCGCATGCCGGCGAGAGCCCCAATCCCGGCGATCGCCAAAAACATGAATCCGGTCACTTCCAGCCAGAGTTGGTGCAGTATCCGCCCGAAAGAACGCGCGGTTGCGCGGATCCCGGCCAGCAGCGCACTGCCCGTCCGGCTGCGCTCCACCATGTTGGCGACTACACGGTAAATCAGCTTGATTTTTCTCACCGCCTGGCCGTCGATCATCAGTCGATTTTAGCAGCGACCCGGCGTACAATGACGATGGGCGGGATCACCACCACTTGTGATGTCCCCCCATCAGCGGCGTCCGATTCGAGGGGGACTCGTGGATCAGCAACTGAAGCAGCTCATGAAAGAACTCGGAGAAGCGATCAACGAGTCTCTGTCCGATTCCGAATCGATCGCCGAAGTCGTGGCCCGTATCAAGGAAGGCGGCTACGACATTTTCCTCGTTCTCGAAGCCACCATTGGCGTCAGCAAGCAAGGCGAACACACCACCGACAAGACTTCCCTCGTCTCGACCCTCAGCACCAATGCCGAACTCAAGATCAGCGATCAGGATCTGAAGTTTCTCAAGTCCCTCCGCATCAAGATCGACGACGAAGGCGACGAGTAGCATCGCGTAAATTCTCGATATTACATTTCAGTTGTCATCCTGAGCGAAGCGAAGGACCTACGCATTTGAATTCGCCGGGCACGAGATCCTTCGCTTCGCTCAGGATGACAATTTTGATTTAAGCCGCTCCCTCTGTGCTACGATTCTGCCCGCCATGAAACGCTATTTCCTTCTGTCGCTGCTTCTCGCCCTTCCGCTCTGTGCCGCGCTGCTCTGTGCTTCGATGCTCTCCGCCCAAGCCGTTCCCACCTTTGTTGGAGTGCGCACCTTTCTCGGCGCTCCCTACGTCACCAACCTCGACAAGCTCGACGCCGACTTCGCCGTCCTCGGCGTGCCGTTCGACGAGGGCACCTGGGGACAACCTGGCGAACGTTACGGCCCGCGCGACATGCGCGAAGCCTCGCAGGAATATAACCACGACCTGACCGAAGGCTTCTACTACATCGATGGCGACCGCACCGTGCTCAAAGGCAAGCGCTGGGCCGATGTCGGCGATATCGAAATCTGGCCCACCGTACCGGCGCAGACCAACGACAAAGTCACGGCCGCGGTAAAAACCATCCTCGCCCACAAAGCGTTTCCCATTGTGATCGGCGGCGATCACAGCATTACTTATCCGTCGCTGCGCGCCTTCGACCAGCCGCTCACCCTCATCCACATTGACGCGCACCTCGACACCTGGAACGGCGCACCGGGCAACCTCGATCACGCCTCGTGGGTTCTGCGCGCCGCTCAACTTCCGCATGTCACGAAGATCGTCCAGATCGGCATGCGCGGCCTGGCCAACGATCCCGAGGCTGTGGGCAACGCGCGCAAGCTGCACACGCAAGTCATCACCGCCGAAGAACTGCACCGTCGCGGCGTCGCGTGGGTGCTTTCGCAGATCGCGCCCACGGGCAACATCTACGTCACCTTCGACGTCGATTCCATGGATCCCACGCTTGCCCCCGGCACCGGCACGCTCGAACCGGGCGGACTCAGCTTCGCCGAGATCGACGATCTCATGATGGGCATCCCCACCAAGGGAAAACTGGTTGGCCTCGACATCATGGAAGTCAACCCGCTCCGCGATTCCAGCGGACGCACCGCGCAAACTGCCATCCGCTTGATGGTTGACATGCTGGGCGCGGCGTTTCACTGAGGAAGGTCGTAGCTCTCGGCTCTCAGCTTTTGGCTCTCGGCTTTTGGCTTTTGGCTTTTGGCTCGCCGCTGCCGAGCTTCGCTCGGCTGGACCGCCGGGGGGCGGCTGTCCCTACGTGGTTCGTGGTGAGACCGGCGTTTCGGGCAAAATCTTCCGGTTTCCCACAAAATTTTCCCTTTCCCAAACCTTTCCCAAATAGGAAAAATCTTGCAGGTGAGGTCTTTCGGTCTGTTAGAATCGGCATTTCCCCATGTAAGTGGCCGCTTCGCAGCATCTTAAGGGTGGAGAGCCTTCGTCGGAAATGGCCTTCGGCGTGCACTTCACGGTTTAGAAGTGTCGTCCTTCGGCCCGTCTCCCGCGGTCTTTAAAGTGCTAGCTCGTGGGATTGACCACTTCTTTTGGCAAGCGCTAAGCAGGTAGCTACATGAGGTGCCGGACATGGATTCCCAGGCTTCACAATTGACGCTAGGCCTTCTTCCCGAGCCTCGTACCCGTTGGGAGAAGTTCGTTATTAGTTATGGCGTGCAGTCGATAGTGCTGGCGTTCTTCGTGATTGCTGCCATCGTATACCCCGAAGTTCTTGAGTTTCCGGTACACGACTACCACTTCGTCAGCCTGGTCAGCACTCCGCCCCCGGTTCCACAGGCTCCGGCGCCGGTCAAGCATTTTCCTGTTCCAAAGATCGCCGAACCGGTAACGCCGCGGCCCGAAGCTATGCGCGTTCCCTCCGAATTGGTCCGGAAAAAGCCTCCAGTTCCCGACGAGGCGCCCAAGGTCACGCTGGCTGCCAAGAAAGAGCTTCTGCCGGACGCGAAGCCGATGATCCCCAGGCCGCCGGTCAAGACGAATGTGTTCTCCACTGGAAGCTCGGCTACGCCAACCATGGCGGCCGCGCCGCAGAAAGTACAAACGGGTGGCTTCGGCGATCCCAACGGCGTGCCCGCGTCGGACAATCACGGCCGTCCGATTACGATCGCGCAGGCGGGCTCGTTTAATATGCCCTCCGGTCCAGGCTATGGCAACGGCACCGGCGGATCGCATGGCGCCCGCGGGGTGGTCGCGAGCACCGGTTTTGGCAGCGGCGTCGCTACCGGCAACAGTTCCGGCACGGTTTCTGGCTCGCGCGGTACGGTTCGCCAGGCCGGCTTCGGAGACGCCGACGTCGTAGCCGCCTCGCAGCCCAAAGCCAAGTCCGCCGAGCCCGTGGTGAAAACCTTGCCGGCTGAGATCACATTTAAGCCCCGTCCGGTTTACACTGACGAAGGGCGGCAGCTTAAGATTGAGGGCGAGGTGCTGCTCGAGGTTGTGTTTTCAGCGACCGGGCAGATTCGCATCGTGAAGGTGATGCACGGTCTCGGTCATGGGCTGGACGAATCCGCGGTTCGCGCCGCGGAAAAAATTCAGTTCAAGCCCGCCCTGAGAGATGGCCACCCCGCCGATTTCGAGGCGGTATTGCACATCGTGTTTCAACTCGCATCATAGGTAAGATGAAACAAACAAAAATGTTGCGCTCCCCATTCGCACTCGCACTCCTTACGCTCTCCCTGGTCTGCTGCGCCACGTCCCTGTTCGCCCAGACTTCGCCCGCCCAGACTTCGCCGGAACCCCAGCTCTCCACCCGCGCCGCCGCCACCCAACACGCGACCGCCGCCGCCGCCACCAGCTTCGACCAGGTTGTCGATCGAGCGATTGAGCGCGAGCATTTCTTTATAGCGCAGATGAAGCAACTTCATCCCCTGGTAGAAACTTATCTCCAGAATCTGAAGGAAGATAAAGACCTCGGCGCTCCCGTCCCCGCCAGCGACGTGTACTTCCTTGGCCGTTTGGATATGAGCGATGGTACCGATGACCGCACCTTTACCTCGCCCACCACGGCCGGCCTTGGCAAACGCATGCTCAGCAAACTGAGCAACGTTTATTCCATGAAGTTCCTGCCCTTGGGCTTTGCCCAGATGGTCGTTCTCGATCAGGATTTTCAGCGCCAGTATTACGACTTCACTTTCGTCCGCCGCGAGTTCCTCGGCGAGGTACGCTGCGTCGTCATGGACGTCGCCCCCAAGAAGGACGCCGGCAAGGGCCGGTTCCTCGGCCGCATCTGGATTGAAGACCAGGACTACAACATTGTCCGCTTCAACGGCACTTACTATCCGCACCCGCGAGCCAGTTATTACCTGCACTTTGACAGCTGGCGCCAGAACCTCCGCCCCGGCATCTGGCTGCCTTCGCTTATCTATTCCGAGGAGTCCGATCTTAAATATCGTCTGGGTCAGACGCTTCATTACAAGGCGCAGACGCGGCTCTGGGGCTACAACCTGAAGGATCTCCGCCGCAACTCCGAGTTCACCGAGATCACCGTCGACGCCCCCCAGTCGGTCCAGGACCAGAGTCAGAAAGCCCAGGACGCTTCGCCTATCGAAGCGCAGCGCCAATGGGAACGTCAGGCTGAAATCAACGTGATTGACCGCCTGCAACAGATCGGTCTGCTCGCGCCGGAAGGCGAAATCGACAAGGTGCTGCAGACCGTCGTCAACAACGTGATGGTCACCAATAACCTCGACATCCAACCCGAGGTCAAGTGCCGCGTGCTGCTGACCACGCCGCTCGAGTCCTTCACCATTGGCCATACCATCGTGCTGAGCCGCGGCATGATTGACGTGCTGCCCGACGAAGCAGCCCTGGCCATGATTCTGACCCACGAACTGGCGCACATCGTGCTCGGCCATCACCTCAATACCAAGCTCGCCTTCAACGACCGCATGTTCTTTCCCGATGAACGCACATTCGAGCGCATGGATTTCGCTCGCGATCGCGGCGAGGAAGAAGCCGCTGACAAGAAAGCCATCGAACTGCTCAACAACTCGCCGTACAAGGACAAGCTCAGCAACGCCGGCTTGTTCCTCAAAGCGGTCCAGGCCCGCGCTCCGCAACTGAAGAACCTGATCCGGGCGCACCTGGGCGACAGCCTCCTCAACGGCGACGCCACCAGGATGTCGTCTTTGATGACCGCCTCGCCGCAGTTCGACCCGAAGAAGGCCGACCAGGTCGCGGCGCTGCCTCTCGGTGGCCGGGTCAAGGTCGATCCGTGGAACAATCAACTCGAACTGATCAAGACCAAGCCCGTCGCCATCACCAACGCAGCCGATAAGATGCCCTTCGAAGTCACGCCTTTCTTCCCGTTCCTAACCAGGCTCGGCACCGCCGCCGCTCCGGAAAAAACGGCTCCGGAGAAAACGGCGACAGCTCCGTCGGGACAGTAGGAAGGCTTTTAGTTCTTAGCTTTTAGCTTTTAGCTTTTAGCTTTTAGCTTTTAGCTTTTAGTTCTTGGCTTTTAGTTCTTAGCTTTTAGCTTTTAGCTATCGGCTGCTGAAAGTAGATCGCGTCGCCGCACGCCCGATACTCACTTCGGGCGTTCTTCAACAAGCTGTCGGCACCAGAAGCTGAGAGCTGAGAGCCAAAAGCTACTTCGCCTCGATCATGGCGCGCAGATAGTCTCTAGCGGGAGAGAACGGCAGAAAAAACCAGGGGAAGCCCCGTGCCAGACAGCAGCGGGGCCGTCGTGCAGGCTATTGCGCCATGCTGCTGCCGACTTGCGAAAACACGTTGTTGGCGTTGCCGCCAATCAGTCGGACCGTGCCAATCACGATCACCAGGATTACCGCCAGCATCACCGCATACTCGGCGACGTCCTGACCGCTCTCCTCAACCCAAAGATTACGGATTGCTTTAATCACAGTTTGCCCCCAATCGACGACACACCCTTGCTTCGCTCATTCTCGGGACAGTAGTTCGCCGTCATATGATTATTAAGATATCGTGAATCGGCCGTTATACCCAATAGCACACCAGTGACCTTGAATGGCACTATCGTGCCATAACTAAGAGATTTCCCTGAGGCCCAGCCAACCTATTGATTACACAGCCTCGATTACACGATCGTTTTCAGGGGAAGCCCCTGGTTCACCGCAAACAGCGCCAGTTCCAGACGGGTAGAAACCCCCAGTTTGTCGAAGATATTGCTGAGGTGGTGCTTCACCGTATCCTCGCTGATTTTGAAGTACTCGGCGATTTCCCGGTTGGCATAGCCCGCGACCACCGCCGAGACAATCTCCAGTTCCCGCGGCGTCAGCCCGAATTTCTTCTGTTTCGATTCCTCGTTCGTACTCTGCATGAGGTTCCGCAGGTACCCCACCAGATTCGAGACGCTGTCCCGCCCCACCCAGTACTCCCCGGCCATCACCGCATGAATGCTCTTGAGCAACAGTTGGGTGGCGGAATCCTTCAGCACCACGCCGCGCGCTCCCAACTGCAACGCCTCCACCACCTGCTTCTTTTCCACCGCCGCCGTCAGCAGGATGATGCGCACCGCACCGGCCGCGCCACCGCTCGTATTCAGGTCGCGCAACGCGTCCAGCCCAGTGTGGCGCGGCATGGCCAGATCGAGCAGAAGAATGTCGGGCTTGATCTCCGTCGCCAGTTTCACCGCCTCGTGGCCGTCGCAGGCTTCGCCCACTACTTTCATATCGGCTTCCGATTCCAGCAGGCGCCGCAGCCCGTCGCGGAAAATGGGGTGATCGTCGGCAATCACAATGCGTATGGGACGAATGCGTTTATCCATGATTGGCCTATCCATGATTCGCCTTTCTCGCCGGCGGAATTCTTACTTCCAGCCGCGCGCCGTGCCCCGGTGTCGATTCTATCGTGAGTTCGCCCGCCAGCAGGCGTACCCTTTCCCGGATCACCGCCGGTCCCTTACCGGTCGTCTCCAGTTCCGCATCCGACAGCCTTCCGGAAAAAGAAAATCCCTTCCCGTCGTCCTCCACCGTCAATTGCAAATTACCTGCCCGCTGCGCCAGCCGCACCAGCACGTGGCGCGCGCCACTGTGCTTGCGCACGTTCACCAGACTCTCCTGCACAATGCGCGCCAGTTCCCGGCACAATTTCTGCGCCAAGTCCACCCGCTCCAGTTCGCTGACGAATTCCGCTGCGATTCCCGTCTCCCGCCGGAAGCGCTCCACCGTGTCGGAAATGAAACCCAGAAGCCGGTCCGCATTCACCTCGAACGACTTCATCGCCTGCATCAGTTCGCGCAACTTCAGAACTTCTTCGCGCAGCAGTTTCTGGATCCGCCCCAGCTCCGCGTTCACCACCGGCGCCTGCGTTCCCGACTGGCGCCGCAGCACGTCCAACTGCATTTCCACCGCGATCAGCGATTGAATCGCTCCATCGTGAAGTTCGCGCGCCAGCCTCCCCCGCTCCACCGCCCCCGCCCGCTCCCGCAGCCGCCGCATCAGGTACACGTTGTAGATCGCCGGACCCACCTGCTGCGCGAACTCCTGCAGAAACCGCAATTCCTCTTCCGGCTCCCCCATCATCTGTGGATCGAACAGGAACACCCGGCCCGACCACTCAGTCCCGAACACTAACGCCACCGAAACCATCGCGCCAAACTTTTCCACTCGGGCCAGCGCATCCAGAAATCCAGCGCTTACATCGCGCAGCCGCGCTCCCTCGCGATCCAGCAGCACGGTGCGAAAACCCGTGGCACTGCGCGACGCGTAAATCGCGTCCGCTGACGAGTCGAACATATACACCTTTTCGCTTTCCGGCAAAGCCTCGCGCCAGCGCAGCGCTTCGGTGCCCTCGGCGCCACGCTTCACCTCGGCCAGGAACACTCGGTAACTGTGTGCTTCCTGCGAGGCGCTCAGCACCCGGCTCGCGCCGTAGATGCTCATCATCTCCCCAAGAATCTGCTGCATGGTCCCGGTCAATCCCGCCTCCACCCGCGTCGAACTGAGAACGCGCGTGATCACGGCGCGCTCCGCCCGCACTTTCTTCTGGTTCTCCGACATGTAGCCCAGCAAAAATCCGAGCACAATCAGATACACCGAAGTCATGAAGAGCTGTTGCGGATCCAGTTCCCGCACGCTTACACCCAACCGCGGCAGATGCACCACCCGCAGCCACTGATCCGCCGCCGATTCCAGTCCGGCTCGCACCGCGAAGGCTTCGGCCCACAGCAGTGCCACCGCCGCAGCCGCCGTGCCCACCGTCTCCCACAGCCCCCAACGATACGCCGCCGCCGCCATCACAAACACGAAGAATAGAAAGAATGGCCCCCCCTGCGCCGTCGCGAACATGGAGATCAGCACCGGCCACAGGATGTCCGCCGCGTGCACCACCAGACGAAAAGCGTTTGTCGATCGCGGCCGGAAGCGCACCAGCAACATCACCACCACTGCGTGCACAAGGTACACCGTCAGCAGCCAGTACAGCCAGCGCGAATACGCAAACCCGCGCACCGGCTCCATCCAGAGAGTAAACTCCGCCACAATCGTCAGCGCCACCCGCGCCGTCGCCAGCCAACGCTCGGTGCGCCGGATTTCGCCCGCACTGAGCGGCGCCCGGAAGCGCCAGAGATCACGGTATCGAGGGATCATCCAGGACAAGAGACTCTCCTCGTTAAGCGATTCATTCTAAAGTTAAGCGCCTAATTCTAAAGGTAATCTCAGCTAAACTCCATGAGCTTCTTACTTCTCCAATTCCCACTTCCCATTCTGCACTAGGGGGTTACTCTAGTAACGCCCTCAACCCCATATCACGCTCTAGAATGGAGCCCGGAGTAGTTTGCCTTGGCCGCACTCACCAAACTCTGGGTCTCTCTGCTGGTCGCGCTGGTGCTCGCCCAGACTACGGCGTCTCTGCTCATGCCCAGAGGAGATGCCCTTACCATTGCCAGCGACCTCATTCAAGGCAGTCTCCTGCTCGTGGCCACCGCCGCCTTCCTGCCCAATATCTCACGCTCGCGCTGCCCCACTTTCCAAATCCGGCTCTTCTGGATCCTCATGAGCGTGGGCATGCTCTTCTGGCTTACTTACCAGGGAATGTGGAATTACTTTGAAGTCCTAAAGCGTCAGGACGTGCCCAACCCCTTCCTGGGCGATATAGTCCTGTTCCTGCACCTGGTGCCCATGATCGCCGCTCTCGCCGTGCTTCCTCATCTCCGGGAAGACGAGCGCGATGAACGCATCCGCATGCTCGACTTTACGCTCCTGCTCACCTGGTGGGTCTTCATTTATGTGTACGCCGTCATTCCATGGCAAACCGTGCAGGTCGATGAAGCGGCTTACAGCGCCAATTTCAATTTCGCGTATCTGACCGAAAAACTCGTGCTCCTGGTCGCGCTTGCCATCCTCGCCTACACCGCTCACGGCGGCTGGCGGCAGCTTTACGGACAGTTGCTCGGCGCCAGCGCACTCTATGCCTCCAGTTCCTATGTCGCCAACTGGGCCATCGGTCACAAGCTTTATTACAGCGGCAGCATCTACGACATCCCGCTCACCGTTTCCATGGCCTGGATGGCCGCGGCTCCCTTGCTCGCTCTCCGCCTCGACCTGTCCGACTCCAAGCCGTCGCGGCCTGTGCTCGGCGCCTGGATCACACGTCTGAGCATGCTCGCTCTGTTCAGCCTCCTCTGGACCGCCATGCACTCCGAACTGGACCCGGCGCTTCCGCCTGCGGTCAAGGCCTTCCGCATTACTGTGAGCCTTTTGACCATGGTGGTGATGGGCATCGTGGTTTTCTGGCGCCAACGCCTGCTCCGAGCCGAGCTTTCGCTGTTTCTCGAAAAGTCCCGCCGCTCTTTCGACGATCTCAAGGCCTTGCAGGAAAAGCTCATCCAATCCGAGAAGCTGGCTTCGCTCGGCCAGTTGGTGGGCGGAGCCGCCCATGAGATCAACAACCCGCTCACCGCCATGCTGGGATACTCCGACCTGCTCAGCGCATCCAACTTGCCGCCCGCGGAACGACTCCAGGCCGCGCAAATCGGCGAGCAGGTCCGTCGCACCACCACGCTGGTGGCGAGCCTGCTCACTTTTGCGGGTCAGACTCCTGCCCAGCTTGCCGCCGTCGACATCAACTCCGTGCTGCAAACCGCCGCGCGCCTGCTTGCTCCCCAACTGGAAGCGGCAGCCAGTTCCATCCGCCTCGAACTCGCCCCTTCGCTTCCGTTCGCGCTCGCCGACTCCAACCAGATTCTCCACGTCTGCATGCACCTTGCGGGACAGATCAGCGCCCAGCTCAATCGCGAAGCACACTCCACACTGTTGGTTCGCACGCACAGCAAAGGCAACTTTGTCCTGGTTGACTTCTGCTCTTACGATCCTTCTTCACAGCCACTCTCATTCCCGCCGTTGTTCAACTCCGAAGGTGGGAACAAGCCTTCTACCCTTTCGCTGAGCGCCTGCTGCCGCATCGTCGAAGAACATGGCGGCCGTCTCTTGCAGCCTTCGACTCCCGGCAACCCCGCTTTCCGGATGGAACTGCAAGTCGCGACAAGTTCTGCAAGCCGTTCCTCGTTCACCGTGCCCAACCGGGCCGCGGCCCGCAGCAGTTCGTAAACTCAAGGTTTCAAAGTTTCAAGGATTCACAGTTTCAAGGTTAAACCTCAACGACACTCGCCTTTTCCTTGAAACTCTGAATCCTTGAAACTTTGAAACCTTCCTACTTCACACTTCCACCGTCCTCTTCAACTGTCCGCACGCGGCAAAAATGTCGCGCCCGCGCGGCCGCCGCACGAATGTTGGAACCCCCGCCGCCACCAATATCCGCTGGAAGGCAAACACCCGCTCTTGCTCCGGCGTCTTGTACGGCAGCTCTGTCCCCGGATTCAGCGCAATCAAATTGATTTTTGCCCTTATGCCCCGCACCAACTCCACCACCTCGCGCGCCTGCTCCGGACCATCATTCACGCCCGCCAGCAGCACATACTCAAACGTGAGCCGCTCCCGCGCCCGCAGTGGAAACTCCCGCGCCGCTTTCATCAGTTCCCCCAGGTTCCACTTCCGGTTCAGCGGCATCACTTCGCTGCGCAACGCGTCATTCGACCCATTCAGCGAAATCGCCAGCTTCGGCCGCAGCGCCTCCTGCCCGAAATCATGAATCCGCGGCACGATCCCCGCCGTCGACACCGTCATCCGCGACTCCGGAATCCCCACGCCCTCCGCCAGCAGCCGCACCGACTTCATGAAGTTGTCATAGTTCAAGAAGGGTTCGCCCATGCCCATGAACACGATGTTGACGCGCTGCAGCGGCGGCTCAACTCCCTGCTCCCGGAGGACCGCCGCGATCTGCCCGACGATTTCTCCCGCCTCCAGATTCCGCTTGACCCCAAGCAACGCCGTGAAACAGAACTTGCAATTCACCGCGCATCCCACCTGGCTCGATACGCAAATCGTGGCCCGACGCCCCACCACCGGAGCAGTTCCACCCTCAATCTCGTCACCCGCTTCGCTTCCGTCGCCGCTCTCCCCGCCATCTCCCTCCGGCATCCAGACCGTCTCCACCGTCTCCCCGTCGGCCAGTTCCACCAGATACCGCACTGTGCCGTCGCTCGAAACAAACTTGCGCGCAATCCCCGGAAGCCCCATTCCCCAACCTTGCTCCGCCAACCGAGCGCGATATTCGAGCGGCAGCGTCGAAACCTGATCCAGCCGGTCGATCTTTTGCCGATATATCGCATCAAACAGTTGCTGGCCCCGGTAGGCAGGCTGCCCCGACCCAAGCGCAAGATTCGTCAGTTCCTGCAAGTTAAGTCCTAAGAGCGAATTGGATGTCTGGCTTTGCATTGGGCCGCGCACTCTGGGTGCTGGTGGAGCGACGGGCGTCCTCGCCCGTCTCTCCATAATACTGAAATTATGATGCCAAGAATTGCCCGTAAGTTAAACAAAAACAAGGGCGAACTTTAGCCACCGTCGTCCCGCCTCAGATTGTGGGACAATAATATAAGCGGCATCAGATTTCGTATCGGGGCATCCCGTTAGCAACGCCATGTAGAGACGGGGCTTGCCGCGTCTCTACCGGAAATCAAACGCCCTCTTAGGGGCTGGGAAACTAATAAGAAACTAAATGGCAAAAGAAACCCGCAGCATTCGTCGTCAGATCCTGCCCAACGGCCTGACCGTCATCACCGAGCAGATGCCCCACATCCGCTCCGTCGCGATCGGCATCTGGCTCAAGTCCGGCTCCCGCGACGAAGATTCCGAATGGAATGGCATCTCTCACTTCATCGAGCACATGGTGTTTAAGGGCACGGAAACCCGCTCCGCCGAAGCCATCGCCCGCCAGGTCGATTCCATCGGCGGCAATATGGATGCGTTCACGGCGAAGGAATGCATCTGCTTCAACATCAAAGTCCTCGATGAGCACCTTCCGCTCGCCCTGGATGTCCTCAGCGATCTCGTCCTTCATCCCGTCTTCGATGCCGGCGATATCGCGAAGGAGCGCGGTGTCATCCTCGAAGAAATAAAAATGGACCAGGATAATCCCGACTACCTCGTCCACGAAATCTTCACCCAAAGTTTCTGGAAGGACCATGCTCTCGGCCTGCCGATACTGGGCACGCGCGAGACCGTAAAAAAATTCGAGCGCCCCGTCGTCTCCCGCTTCTATGGACACCACTTCGCTCCCGGCAATCTCATCGTCAGCGCCGCCGGCAACCTCGACCACAAGAACTTTGTCGAACTCGTCGCGAAACATTTCGAGCACGTGAAGCCGGCGAAAAACGGATTGCACTCGCCCCAGCCCAAAACTTTTTCCCGCATCAACCTGCGCAACAAGAAAGCGCTCGAGCAGGTCCAGATCTGCATCGGCGTCCCCTCGCATCCCATGGCCCACGAACGCCGCTACGCTTCCTACATCCTGAACACGCTGCTCGGAGGAGGCATGAGTTCGCGCCTGTTCCAGAACATCCGCGAGCGCCAGGGGCTCGCCTACTCCATCTACAGCGACCTGAACCCCTACCGCGACACCGGTTCCATGTGCGTATACGCCGGCACCTCGCGCGAGTCGGCCATCAAAGTTGTCGAGTGTGTCATCGCGGAATTCCGCAACCTGAAAACGACGCCCGTCCCCGAGGAAGAACTGCGGCGCTCCAAGGACCAGCTCAAAGGCAGCCTCATGCTCTCGCTCGAATCCTCGACCGCGCGCATGTCGAACCTGGCTCGCCAGGATATGTATTACGACCGCTTCTACGGCCTCGACGAACTCATCGAGCGCATCGAAGCCGTCACCATCGACGACCTTCAGCAAACCGCCGAAGAATTTTTCCGCACCGAGCAGATCGCAGTAACTATCCTCGGCAACCTGACCGGCCTGAAACTAACGCGCGACCAGCTAACCTGCTGAGCTTGAGTCTGGCAAGGTTTAGTGTGGGGACGGGCGCCCTCGCCCGTCCAAGCCGTGCGCAGCACGGCAGCGACCTGCTCCCTCAACTGCCTCCCCACCCCGCGTGTTATTCTGTGACGCTCTTTATCTCAGCGGATTTCCCAATGTCCTCGCGCATCCTGGGCTTCATCCTGGCCGCCGTGGTCCTCGCCGGCTACCGAGTAATCAAACCGCGCACCCTAGCCTCCGACCTGCCCGACCGCTGGAATCTTTCCACCTTGTTTCTGGCCAGCGCGCTCACCCTCTTCGCGGAACTCGCGCTCATCCGCTGGGTCGCCACCGAAGTCCGCGTGTTTGCCTATGTAAAAAACCTGGCGCTGCTGCTCTGTTTTCTCGGCTTCGGACTAGGCTGCGCGTTAGCTCGCCAACGCCCCCGCTGGCAGACCGCCACCACCGCTCTCATCGGATTGATCGTCATCGTTCGTCTGCCCTGGCGCGGCCCGCAGATCATGGAGAGCCTCTCGCAATACCTCGGCGCGGCGCAGGACGTCGAGATATGGGCCACGCGCGCCGTGCATGACACCACGGGTTTCCTCCTGGCCGTGGCTGTAACTACCATCCTGCTCTTACTCATTACTTACATTTTCATCCCCATCGGACAAACCGTGAGCCGCCAGATCGAACTGGCTCCGCGCACGCTTTATGGCTACTCCTGGAATCTGGCCGGCAGTCTGGCCGGCATCCTCGCATTCTTTGCCGTATCCTGGTTGGCTCTGCCCCCCGCGGTATGGTTCATCATCGTTCTGGCGGGCATGGCGCTGCTGCAAGCGAAGCGCAGCGATACCATCCGGATCGCCGCCGCCGTCTTGCCCATAGCGCTCCTGCTCGTCGATCCTTCCACTCCGCACCACTTCAATCTCTGGACTCCCTACCAGCAGATCGAACTAGAGGATGAAAATTTTCCTAATGGCGAACTTTCCCGCACCCAGATTCGCGTCAACCACACCGGCTACCAGGTAATCGTGAATCTCTCTCCCGATTTCCTGGCGCGTCATCCCAATTTGTTGCGCGAGGCGCCGGATGAGAATCCCTACAACCTACCCTTCCGCTTCACGACCCCGAACCCAAGCGTACTGATCGTCGGCTCGGGCACCGGCAACGACGTTGCCGCCGCTCTGCGTCATCAGAGCCGCGCCGTCGATGCCGTTGAAATCGACCCGAAAATTCTCGACCTCGGCCGCCGTCGCCACCCCGAGCATCCCTACGACGATCCGCGCGTCTCCGCCCACCTCACCGATGCGCGCGCCTTCATGAAGCGCACCCGTGCCCGTTACGATCTCATCCTTTTCGGATTGCTCGATTCCCACACTCAGCTCTCCGACTATTCCAACATGCGCCTCGACAACTTCGTCTACACCGAAGAGTCCTTCCGCGAAGCTCGCGCGCTGCTCGCACCCGGCGGCGTTCTGTTCCTTAAGTTCCAGATCAATCATCCCTTTGTCGGACGCCGCCTGGCCGAAATGCTGACCCGCACCTTCGGAAAAGCCCCCGTGGTTTTCCTCGCGCCTTCCAGTTACACCGCGGCCGCCACCTGCTTCGCCATCTCGCCCTCCGGACAGGTGGAAGCCAGCCTTGCCGCCGATCCTCGCTTGCGTGAGTTTGTCGCGGCCCGGCGTCCAGCATTTCTCGCCTTGCCCGAAGTCGCCGTCACCACCGACGATTGGCCCTATCTCTACCATCAGGGACACTGGATCCCGGGCATCTTCTACTTACTTAGCGCCCTCGTCATTTTGCTCGCGGCCGTCTTTTATTTCGAGATTCCCGAAGCCCGCAGCCGCGTTCCTTCCCTCTTCTTCTTCAGCATGGGCGCGGGATTCCTGCTTCTGGAAACGCAAGTCGTCAGCCGGCTGGCTTTGTATTTTGGGACCACCTGGCAAGTCAACGGCATCGTGATCGCCGCCATTCTCTCGGCGCTTCTTCTCGCCAACTTCGTTATCGAAAGACGAGGACAACAGCGCGCGTGGCCGCGCGCCTGGACTCTGACCGGCATCCTCGTCGGCATCGCCTGCGCCTACTTCGTACCCTTCCACCGCATTCCCGGATCGGCAGCCTTGGTCGGCTCCTTCGCCGCCCTCGTATTCGCCATCCCGGTTTTCTTCGCCGGCTTGTTGTTCGCCTCTGAATTCCGCTCTGCTGACTCCCCCGCCGCAGCCCTCGGCGCCAACATGCTAGGAGCCGTCGTCGGTGGCCTCCTGGAAAACCTCTCGCTGATCGTCGGAATGAAAGCGCTCCTGCTGGTGGCCGCTCTCTTGTATTCTCTGGCCGCCGTTGGCTTCCTCGGACTGCCATCACTCCGGCCCGCTTCCTCAATCCCGCCAGGCCCCCGCCAGATCTGAGCCAACCGTAGAGACAGGCTAGCCGCGTTCCGCCCTATCCCCGCCCATTATGATGGTGGCTATCAGCCACTACAATCCGATCCCGTACCGGAGCATGCCCGTCGGCTGCGCGACTGTATTGCACGGGCCATGGCGCGGGATACTTCAGTTCGCGGGCCGCCCGCATCGGCCAGTAAGGATCACGCAGCAACTCCCGGGCCAGCAATACCAGATCGGCTTGCTGCGTCCGGATGATGCAGTCGGCCTGCGCGGGCTGGGTGATCATTCCGACCGCACCGGTAGCGATACCGGCCTCGCTCCGAATGCGCGCAGCAAAACCAGTTTGGTACCCTGGCCCAACCGGAACCTTTGCGTTGGGCACATTGCCACCGGAGGAGACGTCCACCAGATCGACGCCGCACTCCCGAAGCAGCAACGATAGTGACACCGACTGATCAATGGTCCACCCGGCCTCAATGCCTTCTATCTCTTCTCCGGTAAAAGTTTCCAGCCAGTCGGTTGCGGAGATTCGAACAAAGAGAGGCAGGTGGCCGGGCCACGCATCACGCACCGCTTTGGTCACTTCAACAACAAGTCTTACTCGATTCTCGAAGCTCCCTCCATATTCATCTGTGCGCGTGTTGCTGAGCGGGGACAGGAACTGATGCAACAAGTAGCCGTGGGCCGCGTGTATCTCGATGACATCGAAGCCCGCCGCGAGTGCGCGTCGAGCGGCGGCCACAAAAGCCTTCTTAACCGTCCCGATTCCCTCGCGATTTAGTTCGGTTGGTCGCCCATGGTCTTCTGCAAACGGAATCGCGCTCGGTGCGGGCCGAACGTCCCAGCCACCTTCCGATGGTGGGATAAGACGCGTTCCCTCCCATGGCCTCGACATGCTGCCCTTCCTTCCCGCATGTCCGAGTTGAATGCCGGCGTAGCTTCCTTGTGCGTGCAAGAAATCTGTAATGTGCTTTAGACGGTCGATGTGCTTATCCGACCAGATGCCGAGATCCTGTGGAGAAATGCGCCCTTCCGGCGTGACCGCCGCTGCTTCCGTAAAAACCAGGCCCGCGCCACCCACCGCGCGACTCGCAAGATGGACGAAGTGCCAGTCGTTCGCGAAGCCATCCTCGGAAGAGTATTGGCACATTGGCGACACGGCAATCCGATTGGGCAGCGTTACGCTTCGCAACCCCAGCGGCGCGAATAAATGAGGAACGCTCATGCGGCAAAATCCTTCCGAAGTGGATTGTTTGCCAGAAGCCGGCAACTGAGAGCTGACAGCTAAAGGCAACCCGGCAGCGCACTCTCGCTCGTCAAAAGAAACCCTAAGTCTTCACCAGCGCAGCCCAATCGTGATTGGCATAACGATGGTCTTGCCGTCGCTGTGATAAGCGCGATGGTAGCGGCCTTCGATGTAGAGCCTGGCATTATGAAGATGGTTCAGACGATAAGTGACTCCGCCGCCGTAGTTGAAGCCGCCCGCATCCTTGGAGTTCGAAGACATGGTTTGCGGGGTGATAGGGTTGCCGAAGACATCACGGTTAATGTCCCACCATCTCCACGCCGGCTCGTAGACTGTGCCGGCTTGGAGGGACCGGCTGGGCACCGAAACGCTGCGCCGATAGAAACCTAAGCCGAAAATTCCGTATGCGCCCCATTTGCCAATATGACGCGGCACGTTGACGATGCCGTCCACGCTTATCGACTGCATATTTCCGCTTTGGTTCGCCAGGCTCTGACTGAACTGCACGCTGGGTCTGAAGTTGAGGTCGTAGTACATGTATTCGGCATCCACGCCGAACATGCGGCTGAAGTTTACGCCGCCTCCGACCACCCCATGAAAAGAGGTCCCGACATAGCTGGCGACATCGTCGCGCCCGATGCCCAGTCCGCTGCCGACGTTAAAGGTATAACGATTGAAATTTGATTGTGCCGAAGCCGATGCGATGAGCCCGCAAAAGGCAAGTAAGAAGAGTATCCGATTCCTCAATCTCGATTCTCCTGTTTCGTAGAGCCGGTTCGTAGAGCCATTGTTCTGCCACGATCGCTTTTCGTATTTAGATGCGCGCACAGAAAAGGGAAGCCAGTCTTTTTCCCTGGCAGGCTGCGGAAAAATTCGATTTTCGATGCCCAGCCCCTAAACGGCGTCTGATTTCTCGTAGAGACACGGCTGGCCGCGTCTCCGGAGACGGGGCAAGCCCCTTCTCTACAGGGTCAGTTACGCCCGGCGGTCGGCCGGGACGCGTGGTGGACCTTCCCGTAAAACACCGGCCAGTACTCGCGGAGCATGTTTCCACCCGCCTTGGTTGCCAAATCCAGACCATAGCGCAGGAAGGTGTCTCCGACGGTCCGGTTCCGGTCCGGCCAATAGACGTTGGCCAGTCCCTCGGCCAGCGCTGGCCCTGCCAACCCGGCCACGTTGGCGACGTCGTTTCCGTCATCGTTGCGCGTGACGAAGACCCGTTGTATCGAATACTTCACGGCGTGGAAGAAGGTCGGTTTGATCTCCGGATAGAAACGCGGATCCTGGTGCAACGCCGACGCAAGGATAAACGTCCCGAAGAACTCGCCGGACGCCTGGTTGGACTGCGTGACGGGCATCGTTCCATGGGGGCTGATTTCCTCGTAAATTGGCACCGTTAGAGATTACTCAATCGCAAGCCCGGCGGCAAACGCTTAAGAATCAGGTTTCAAAGTTTCAAGGTTTCAGAGTCTCCAGGTCCGAACCAACATCTGACATTGTCGGAACGTTTAAACCTTGAAACTTTGAAACCTGATTCACGCAACTTCTCCGGATCGAGCCGCCAGATACTCCAGCAGCTCGCCGACGGTCAGGCCCGACTCCAGCAACTGAATCATCTGATCTGCACTGACTCCTACTTGTGCTCCCAACACGACAATCTTGGCGACCGCGCGCTGCAGCGCTTCTTTCCGCGCCAAGGTGAGCGGCTTGGTCAAGTCACGGCTTAAGGCTGCGATCAGATCCAATTCTGTGGTCATTCGAGGACTCCACGTTCTTGCACAGCGATGGTTTGGGTTCCATGCGGCCACATCGTTCCCGAAACCGGAATCCGGCCAGGACTACCGACTTGTAGCACCAACCTGTGGCACCGATTTGTGGCTATAATCCGCCAATCCAGCCGGTCTGTGCTGTGATGCAGCTTACTTATATTTGTGATGGAATGGACGGGCTGGCTCCCCGATGGACGGGACCAGTCGTCGCGTTCTCCGGCTTGCTCACCAAAGGCCGGAGGCGCGGCTAGACGCGGCTCTACACAACGCTAGGGCTTGCTCATCAATTCCAGAATCGCTGCCATCTCGACTTCAATTCCGGTCTTGAGGCTGGGTTCGCGATCGGGCGCGAAGTAGGGGGAATGCGGGCCGGGGAGCTTCTCCCCACTTTTCATTGCCGCTGCATATTTCGCCGGGTTGACCGCGCCCAATTCGAGCATGACGCTCGGAACTCCCGCGAAGCGATATTCGGCAAAATCATCGCTCGCCATAATCGGTCGTGCGAGCACGACGTTCGAATCTCCCATGACCTGCTTCAGCCGTTCCGCGAGACGGTTGGTGGTTTGCGGATCGTTGTACACCGCGCCGACCCCTTCCTCGATTTCGACAAGCGGCTTTTTCGGCGCGCCCGCGGCCGCGGCTTCCGCCACCGCGATCCGCTCGATGGCTGCCAGCAGGTGCTTGCGAACCTCTTCCTTATAGGAGCGCACGGTCAACTGCATCAGCACTTCGTCGGGAATGATGTTGTTCTTGGTCCCGCCGTGGATCGCACCCACGGTAATGACGGCCGGCTCTTGCGGGTCAATCTCGCGCGACACGATGGTCTGCCAGCTCACAATGGTTCGCGCGGCAATCACGATGGGATCGACCGTCTGCTGCGGGGCCGAGCCGTGGCCGCCGACACCGTACACAGTCACGTTCACAGAATCGGCATTCGACGCGCTGAAGCCGGGCGTGTAGCCGACTTTCCCGGCGGGAAGTCCGTTGCTGTCATGCACGGCGAAAGCGAAGTCCGGCTTTGGAAAGCGAGTGAACAGGCCATCCTTGATCATGGCCGTGGCGCCGCCGATGCGCTCCTCGGCGGGCTGGCCGACATAGATAAAGGTTCCGTGCCAGCGGTCTTTGTTCTGCACCAGCAGCGCGGCGGTTCCGATGCCGATCGCCATGTGCAGATCGTGGCCGCAGGCATGCATCACCGGCACTTCGACGCCGCGGTCATCGTGCGTGGTGACGTGGCTGGCGTAAGCAAGACCCGTTTTCTCCGGGACCGGCAAGGCATCGAGTTCGGCGCGCAACATGACCACCGGGCCGGAGCCGTTCTTGAACACGCCGACCACGCCTGTGCCGCCAAACCCGGTAGTGACGTCGTATCCGAGCTTGCGAAGCTGGTCGGCGATCTTGGCCGCGGTCTTCTCCTCGTGATAGGAAAGCTCGGGATTGCGGTGCAGATCGAGATAGAGCGCTTCGACCTGAGGATAGACGGCATCGATCTGCGTGGATGCAACGCGCCAGGGTTCGGCGGCCCACGACGCAACGGAGAGCGAGAGAAGAAGAAGCAGGAGACGTTTCATAGCGTTCATGTGGAGGTTTTCCCGTGAAACGGCATTAGACCACAAACGGCCGCTGGAACGCAGCCGGGCGGGGGACGCCCGGCGCTCCATTCGCCAGAATTTGTCATCCCGAGCGAAGCGAGGGATCTGCAGTTCGCCGCAAAATGCAGATCCCTCGCTTCGCTCGGGATGACAATTCATGAAAGGTGTCGCTCGTGCACGCGTCTAGCGCGCCGCCGCGGCCGCGCAGTGCTGATTGAAGGCGGCTTTCAGGTCGGCGGCGATGGCAGAGGCATCGCGGGTTTCGATCTGGTGGCGCTGCATCATGTAAACCGGCTTGCCGTCGCGCAGAATCGCGATGGAAGGCGAAGATGGCGGGTATCCGGTGAAATAGGAACGGGCACGCTCGGTCGCTTCCGTGTCCTGTCCGGCAAATACGGTCGCGATCTTGCCGGGCTTGGCCGCATTCTGCAACGCCAGGCGCACAGCGGGACGCATGCGGCCGGCAGCGCATCCGCAAATGGAATTCACCACCACCATGGTTGTGCCAGGTTCGTTCTGCACAAAGCGGTCAACGTCGGCGGCACTGCGTAGCTCTTCAATTCCCAGACGCGTAAGTTCTTCACGCATCGGGATCACCATTATTTCGGGATACATGGACTCTCCAGTGTTTTCGATTCGAACCATCGCCAGACTTTGTCATCCCGAACGAAGTGAGGGATCTGCATTTTGCGGCGAACTGCAGATCCCTCGCTTCGCTCGGGATGACAATTCATGAAAGGTGGATACGCAGCAACGATTCGAAATGTAGCTGCGTTCTCAATATGCCTGCGCAGGCAGGACATGAGATGCTCAGTTAACTATAGAGTGAGATTAGCTTGATGACGATTCAGGAAAACGTTCCGCTGGCGCCACTAACCACCTTGCAGGTGGGCGGGGCGGCGCGCTACTTTGCGGAACTGAGGCGAGAAGACGAGGTTCGCGAGGCCGCGCAGTTCGCGAAAGCCCGCGACCTGCCGCTGTTTGTGCTGGGCGGGGGAAGCAACCTGGTGGTCGCCGATTCCGGTTGGCCGGGGCTGGTGCTGAGAATCGCGATCGGCGGAATCACCAGTCCAAGTACAAGTGACGCCCCGGGTAACGCCGTGCTCTTCAGCGTCGGCGCAGGCGTCCACTGGGACGACTTTGTCGCCCAGGCGGTCGTGCAGAATTGCGCGGGAGTCGAATGCCTGAGCGGTATTCCGGGCAGCGTCGGCGGCACGCCCGTGCAAAACGTTGGCGCCTATGGGCAGGAGGTCGCCGATACCATCGAATCGGTGCGCGCGCTGGACTTGAAAGAAGACCGCATTGTGGTTTTGCCCAAGCCGGCCTGCGGATTCCGTTATCGCGCCAGCATCTTTAACAGCACGGAACGCGGGCGGTACATCATCTTGCGGGTGAACTACCGGTTGAAGCGGGGTGGCGCTCCAAGTTTGAAGTACGCCGATTTGCAAAAGCACTTTGCCGAACGCTTTGCCGAAAAAAAGACGCCGCCATCGCTCGCCGAAACCCGCGCGGCGGTGCGCGAGATACGGCGAAGCAAAGGGATGCTGATTGTCCCCGGCGACGACGATTGCCGCAGCGCCGGATCGTTCTTCAAGAATCCCGTGCTCAGCGAGGCGCAGTTCAAAGACCTGGCCGCGCGCGCCGCATCCAAAGGACTCGAGATTCCCAGCTACCCCGCGCTCGATGCGCAACACAAAGTTTCGGCGGCATGGCTGGTGGAGCACTCGGGATTCCCCAGGGGATATGCGGTTGGCGCCGCCCGAATCTCGCACAAACATGCGCTGGCGCTGATCAACCGGGGAGACGCGAAGGCGAGCGATATTGTCGGGCTGAAAGATGAAATCCAGCGCGGCGTGCAGGAAGCGTGGGGGATTCTGCTTGAGCCGGAACCGGTGTTCGTAGGATTTCAAAGTGCAGTCTAATTTCCCGTAGAGACGCGGCTTGCCGCGTCTCCTGCCGCGGAGTGAGACGGGGCAAGCCCCGTCTCTACAAGTAAAAAGGGCGGCGCATCCCGGAGCGACAGGTCCCCCATGCCGGCCCAGAGGTGTCCGCTACCGCGGGATCCGCCCCGTTGATTCATCGGCCAGTTCACGGGCTCGCTTGAAAATCTTCCGGAACATCTCTCTGGTTAGCTTGCCCGTTTGCGTGTTCTGGTTAGAGGGGTGATAAGACGCCAAGAGGACGCGTCCATCGGGCAGGACGTATTCGGCGCCGTGGCGGAATTCATACTCCCGCTTGCCGGCGATCAACTTTCTTCGCATCAGGTAGTTGAGATAGGCTTCGAATCCGATTCTTCCCAGAGCAACGACAACGCGCAGATCTTTGAGTCCTTCGAGTTCGCGCTCCAGAAACGGAGCGCAGTTGGCCAGTTCCTCGGGCAGAGGTTTGTTGCCGGGCGGCGCGCAGCGGGCGGCGGCGGTTATGTAGAGACCGGTCAGCGCCTGGCCATCGTCGCGGGCGGTCGCGGTGGGCAGAAGCGCAAATCCGGCTTCGTGCAACACCGGGTACATGAAGTTGCCGGAAGAGTCTCCGGTAAACATGCGGCCGGTGCGATTGGAGCCGTGGGCGCCGGGAGCGAGTCCGAGCACGAGAACGCGGGCGTGGGGATCGCCGAAGCCGGGAACGGGCTTGCCCCAGTACTCGCAGGCGCGGTAGGCGCGGCGCTTCTCGCGGGCAATGCGCTCGCGATATACGACGAGACGCGGACAGCGCGTGCAGATGATGACTTCGGCGTTAAGAACCTTGAGCCATTTAGGGACGGGCATTTTGTAATTTTGTAATCGGGTAATTTTGTAATTTGAAACCAGTCGGGGTTGAAATTACCAAATTACAAATTACCAAATTACAAAATCTCCGGGGTGTCCGCGCCACACAAGGGCCTCTCCCGTTACCATGGTGGGTAGGACGCCGCCCTTCGCCGTTTGACGTTGCTCTTCGAGAGTCTTTACACTCAAGGTTGCGGCACAAGGCGTCGCAGCGGAGCGAATTCCCTCCCGACTCTGCTGCCGCGGCCGCACTGGAAAGGTAACTGTGAGCCCTGCTGAGATCAAAGAAAGCACGACCAACGAAAGCACGACGAAACGCGAGATTGTAGTTGAGATTCCGGTCGAGGATGTCAACCGGCAGACCGATTCGCTGATCCAGAAATATCAGAAGGTGGCGCGCATTCCCGGCTTCCGGCGCGGCCATGTGCCGGCGTCGATTATTCGCCAGCGTTTTTCGGAAGAGATCAAGACCGACATGGTCGAGGCGCTGATCCCGCGCTTTTTCCGGCAGGAGGCCGAGAGGCTGAGCCTGCATCCGGTATCGCAGCCGCGAGTGACGGACCTGCACCTGCACGACGGCGAGCCGCTGCGCTTCAAAGCCGCCTTTGAGGTGCTGCCGGAAATCAAGCTGGAAGGCTACAAAGAGCTGCGCGCCGATAAACCGGAGATCGCGGTTTCCGAGGCCGATGTGGAGCAGGCGCTCGCCGATCTGCGCGAGCGGCATGCCAGTTTCAATCCGGTGGAGGGCCGCGCCCTCGCCGATGGCGATTTCGCTCAGGTCTCGCTCGATGGCAATCCCAAGTCCGACGAAGGAAAGACTGGTGAAGGAAAGTCCGGCGAAGGCCAGCCGGTTCACATGGATGAAGTGCTGGTCGAAATCGCGGGCAAGAACACGATGCCGGAATTCACCGAGCACCTGCGCGGGACCAGCGCCGGAGATGAGCGCACGTTCGACGTGAACTATCCGGAAGATGCGCAGGACAAGCGCCTGGCGGGGAAGACGTTCAGTTATGCGGTGAAGGTGCAGTCGATCAAACAGAAGAGTCTGCCGGAACTGAACGACGAGTTCGCGAAGCAACTCGGAGAATTCCAGACGGTGGACGATCTACGGAAGGCGATTCGCGAGCAGATCGAATCCGAGCGCAAGCACCAGGCGGAACGCGATGCCAAGGAAAAACTGGTGGGAGAACTGATTCAGCGGAACGATTTTGAAGTTCCCGATTCGTTGATCGAACAACAGATTGACATCCGGCTGGAGCAGGGACTGAGGGCGCTGGCGGCGCGGGGTCTGACCGCCGAGCAGATGAAGAAAATGGATTTGTCGCGTCTGCGCGCGGGACAGCGCGAGCAGGCGATTCACGATGTAAGAGCGGCGCTGCTGCTCGAAAGAGTGGCGGAGGAAGAGAATGTGCAGGTCGGCGATGACGAGTTGGATCGGGAACTGGAATCGCTGGCAAGACAATCGAAACAGACATCCGAAGCAGTGCGCGCTCGTTTGACACGGGATGGGGGCCTCGATAGAATCCGGACAAGAATCCGCAACGAGAAGACCCTCGATTTTCTGTATCGCCAGTCCGCGTAGTTAATAATAACGACGCGGACCATTTCAATCCTCCCCTGAGCCGACGAGACCGACTTCAGGGCGGGAGTGTGGAAAGGGTGAATGTGAACGATCCACGAATGATGCTGGTACCGATGGTGATTGAGCAGACCGGCCGGGGCGAACGGGCCTATGACATTTATTCCCGTCTGCTTCGCGACAACATCATCTTTATTGGCACGCCGATTGATGACAATATCGCCAACCTAGTAATCGCCCAGATGCTGTTCCTGGCGCAGGAAGACCCGGAGAAAGACATCCAACTCTACATCAACTCGCCGGGCGGGTCGATCACGGCGGGCATGGCGATCTACGACACGATGCAGTACGTAAAGAACGACGTGACCACGATCTGCATCGGCCAGGCCGCTTCGATGGCGGCGCTGCTGCTTTCGGCGGGCGAAGCCAAGAAGCGGCTGGCGCTGCCGAATTCGCGCATCCTGATCCACCAGCCCTCGATGGGCGGGCTCTCCGGACAGGCGACCGACATTGACATTCATGCCCGCGAGATTCTGCGCATGCGGGAGATTACTAATCAGTTACTGGCCAAGCACAGCGGCCAGAAGCTGGATAAAGTGGAGAAGGACGTGGAGCGCGACTTCATCATGAACTCGCAGCAGGCGAAGGAATACGGAATCATCGACGATATCATCTATAAGACGAGATAGAGGGTATGATCGGCAGTTCGCGAAGCAATGTAGAGACGCGGCTTGCCGCGTCTCAGCCTGGAGCAGGAAGCCAGCCGCGGCCAGGCCACCAGAAAGGGAGTAGGGCCGAGTGAAAAATAGATCGGGCACGGATGAGATGTTGCGCTGTTCGTTCTGCCACAAGTCGCAGGACGCGGTCGCGAAACTGATCTCGTCGCCGAGCGACTATCCCCGGGCCTACATTTGTGACGAGTGCGTAGCCGTCTGCAACTCGATCCTCGAAGACGACCGTACCGCGACTCCCGCAGCCGCAGTCCCGAACCAACTGCCGAAGCCGCAGGAAGTAAAGACCTTCCTCGACGAGTACGTCATCGGACAGGAGCAGACCAAGAAGAAGCTGGCCGTCGCCGTCTATAACCATTACAAGCGCATTTACATGAACCGCCAGCGTACCGGCGACGGCGTGGAGCTGACCAAGTCGAACATTCTTCTGATCGGGCCGACCGGAACCGGCAAGACGCTCTTGGCGCAAACGCTCGCCCGCATGCTCGATGTGCCGTTCGCGATCGTGGACGCGACCACGCTGACCGAGGCCGGCTACGTCGGCGAGGACGTCGAGAACATCATTCTGAAACTTCTGCAGGCGGCCGAAGGCGACGTCAGCCGCACCCAGACCGGCATCATCTATATCGACGAGATTGACAAGATCGGGCGCAAGGACGAGAACCCCTCGATCACGCGCGACGTGTCGGGCGAGGGCGTGCAACAGGCGTTGCTCAAGATTCTGGAGGGCACGATCGCGAACGTTCCGCCGCAGGGTGGACGCAAGCATCCGCACCAGGAATTCACGCCCGTCGATACCACGAACATCCTCTTCATTTGCGGCGGCGCCTTCGTGGGTCTGGAGAAAATTATCGGGCGGCGCGTCGGCAAGAAGGCTCTGGGCTTCCGCATCGGAGAAGATACGGAGACCGAGGCGGGCCTGGCGGCGCTGCGCAACTTTGAACTCGTCTCCGAAGCGCAGCCGGAAGATCTGATCAAGTTCGGGCTGATCCCCGAGTTTGTCGGGCGCCTGCCGGTCATGGGAGTGCTGCAGCAACTGGACGAAAACGCGCTGGTGGAAATTCTGACGCGCCCCAAGAACGCAATCGTGAAACAGTACCAGCGCCTGTTCGAATTTGAAAACGTGCGGCTGAAGTTCAGCGATGACGCGAACCGGGCGATTGCGCGCCAGGCGATGGCGCGTAAAGTCGGCGCGCGCGGCTTGCGCATGATTCTGGAAGAGCTCATGCTGGAATTGATGTATAGTCTGCCCAGCCAGAAGAAGGTTAAGGAATTTGAAGTGACCCGCGAGATGGTGGACAAGCGGAATGTCTCGCTGGCAATGATCGAGAAAGCGGCAAGTTAAAAGCAGCAAGTTAAAGACGACCAGAGACGGGAGACTGCGTTTGTCGAACCCCAAGGAAAAGTTTGAGAGCAAGAAACTACCCATGATGCCCATTCGGGACGTGGTTATCTTTCCCTACATGATGACTCCGTTCGTGGTGGGCCGGGAGTCGAGCGTGCGCGCGCTCGAAGAAGCTCTGGCCAGCGATAAGAAGATATTTCTTGCCACCCAGCACGATGCCAGCATCGACGAACCCAAGGCCGGGGACATCTTCCAGGTCGGCACCATTGTCAACATCGTGCAGAGCCTGAAACTGCCCGACGGGAACATCAAGGTGCTGGTCGAAGGCATCGAGCGCGGCAAGATCCTGCAGGTCGTCGAAACGGAAGGCTTTCTGCAGGCCACCGTGCGGGTCGCCCGTTATGCCACCGAGACGACAGCGCAGATTGAAGCGGGCATGCAGCGCGTCACCGGCATGTTCGAGCAATACGTAAAGCTGTGCCAGTCGCTGAACTACGAAACCATGATCGCGGCCGTGCGCATGGAAGACCCGGCGAAGCTGACCGACACCATCGCCGCCAACCTGCAACTCTCGATCGAGGAGAAGCAGGGGCTGCTCGAAATCTTCGATCCCGCCGAGCGTTTGAACCGCATCGGAGACGTGCTTGACGTAGAGATCGAAAAGCTCAACATGGACCGCACCATCCAGTCGCGCGTGAAGCGGCAGATGGAGAAGGCGCAGAAAGAGTATTACCTCAATGAGAAAATCAAGGCCATCCAGAAGGAACTGGGGCGCGGCGAAAAGAGCGAATTCGACGAACTGAAGAAGAAGGTCGAATCCGCGGGCATGCCGAAGGAAGTTCGCGACAAGGCGATCCAGGAACTGAAAAAACTGGAAGCGATGCCGCCCATGTCGGCGGAATCGACGGTCTCGCGCAACTATCTGGATTGGCTGCTGGCGGTGCCGTGGAAGAAGCGGTCGAAGGAAATCCGCAACATCACGCGTGCTGAGAAAACTCTGAACGAAGATCACTATGGCTTGGAGAAAATCAAGGAGCGCATCCTCGAATTTCTCGCCGTCCGCCAGTTGGTGAAAAATCCCAAGGGCTCGATTCTGTGCTTCGTCGGACCTCCGGGCGTGGGCAAGACTTCGCTGGGGATGTCGATCGCCAAAGCGACCGGCCGCAAGTTCGTGCGGATGTCGCTCGGCGGCGTGCGCGATGAAGCGGAAATCCGCGGCCATCGCCGCACCTACATCGGCGCCCTGCCCGGCCAGATCATCCAGATGATGAAAAAAGCCGGAACCAAGAACCCGGTGTTCATGCTCGACGAAGTGGACAAAATGTCGATGGACTTCCGCGGCGATCCCTCGGCGGCGCTGCTCGAAGTTCTCGATCCCGAACAGAACTTCATGTTCATCGATCATTACCTCGACGTCGAGTACGACCTCTCGCAGGTCTTCTTCATCGCCACCGCGAACGTCATGCACACCATTCCGCCCGCCCTCCAGGATCGCATGGAAGTGCTGCGCCTGCACGGCTACACGGAACCGGAAAAGGTCGAGATCGCGAAACAGTTCCTGGTGAAAAAGCAGATGTTGCAGGCGGGCTTGACCGAGAAGAACGTTCAGTTCTCCGACGACGCGATCCGGCAGATCATTCGCGGCTATACCCGCGAAGCCGGGGTGCGAAACCTGGAGCGGGAAATTGGCAACATCTGCCGCAAAGTGGCGCGTAAGGTGGTGAAAGAAGGCGCGGACTTCTCGGCCTCGATCCAGGCGGAAAAGATTGGCGACTACCTCGGCGTTCTGAAGTTCCGCGACACCCTCGCCCACGAGAAGAGCGAGGTTGGCCTGGTGACGGGCCTGGCGTGGACCGAGGTGGGAGGCTCGATCCTCAGTACAGAGGCCGCTGCGGTGGACGGCAAAGGCAAGCTCACTTTAACCGGCCAGTTGGGCGACGTGATGCAGGAATCGGCGCAGGCTGCCATGTCATACATTCGGTCGCGAGCGGTGCGGCTCGGACTGCCCCGCGACTTCTACCGCAACCTGGATATTCATGTGCACGTGCCCGAAGGAGCGATTCCGAAAGATGGCCCCTCCGCCGGCATTACCATCGCAACCGCTCTCGCCAGCGCGTTGAGCCGGATTCCGGTGCGCCGCGATATCGCCATGACCGGTGAGATCACGCTGCGCGGCAAAGTGCTTCCCATCGGCGGACTGAAGGAAAAGCTTCTGGCCGCCCATCGCGCCGGATTGTTCGAAGTGATTCTGCCGCAGGAAAACGAAAAGGATGTTGCCGAGGTCCCGGAGAACCTGCGCACCGCGATGAA
The DNA here is from genome assembly GCA_050014475.1 of Terriglobales bacterium. GTDB lineage: Bacteria > Acidobacteriota > Terriglobia > Terriglobales > Acidobacteriaceae > Acidiflorens. Next base: position 34,075 of record JBEKDG010000016.1, read on the forward strand.
GTTGCACTTCGTGGACAACATGGACCAGGTGCTGGCCGTGGCGCTGGAAGGCCCGCTGCCGCAGATGCCATCTGACGCCGAGACCATGGCTCCCATCGCGACGCCGCCCGCCGGGGAGATTCCCGCGGCTCGACAGTAGGTCTAGCGGCCCGCGGATTTCCCGCCTTCCGCGGAAGTTCGCAATGTCAATGTCCGCACCAGCACCGGCCGGCGCAGCACGGTTTCCAGTAAATGTCGCGCGGCGGCGACGCCTTCCGCCGAACGCTCCAGCGCCGAGTATCCCGCCGCCCGCACCACTACGAAACGGTCCTGCAAACTAACCTCGAGCCGCGAAGCGTTCTCGTTTTCTTTCCTACTGCGCCCAGGGCGCGCATCCAGCGCGTTTGCCAGACGCAAAACGCCGGCCAGCTCCATGGCGACCGGCCGATCCGCTAGTTCCAGCAGTTGCATACTCTTTCCCCGCGGACGCGGCAATGCCCCGCGATGATAACGCGCCACCACCGCCGCCAGTTCCAGTTCTCGCGCACTCCAACCCAGAGGCCGCGCCAGCCCGCGGATCATCCGATACGAATTCTTTTCGTGATTTTTCGGTCCCTTGGTTTTGCCGACGTCATGCATGAGCGCCGCCGCCTGCAGCACCGCTCGCGAGTCGCGATCCAGATTCGGAGCCCCAGGCTTCGGCACCCCAGCGCTCGCCGTCACCAGCCCCGCATCCTTCAGCCCGTCGTATAAAAGAAGCGCCAGCTGGGCCACGCGCTGCGAGTGCGAAAAATCGGGATCCAGATATCCCGCCCATACTCGAAGACGGCTCATCGCCGCCGCGCGCAGTTGCGGACCCGACGGCAACTCCGCCCGCCAGACGCGCCACAGCGACTGCCGGCCCACCATCTTCTCGCGATAGCGCTCAATCCTCTTGCCGCGCTCCACATTCAACTTCTCACGCCAGCGGCTCTGGTTTTCCACATCCGGGAACGCCATTATCTCGACTGCGGTGGCCCACAGCACATCCAGATCGTGCACTTCTCCCAACAGATCCTGCAGTTCCTTCAGATCGCCGCCCCACAACGCGTGCTGGCGCGGCAGAAAATTTTCCACCGTGTAACGGAAGCGTTTGATGCCGATGCGCAGTTCGTGCCAGCTAACCTGCGAGCGCGTCCGCAGCGCCCGTTTGTGCAGATCGTAGGCGGCTGTCCACTTTTCCAGCGCCAGATGCAGATACACCACGCTCCCCGGACGCACCCGCGCCGCCCGCTGCGGCAGCGCTCTCGTCCACTGGCGCCATTGCTTGCGGTCAAACTGATGAAGATCTTTAAAAGCGCGCTGCTTGCATTCCGCTTCGCGCGCATGAACATGATGGAGCAGCTTCGCGGCCACGGGATCGCCCGAATCACGATTGCCGGAAACAGGATCGCCCGCCGCCGCATCGCCCGAAATTCGATCGCCCGCCGAATCGCTCGACGAGTTATTAGTAACGCTCAGCTTCTCGATCCACTCCTGCATCACCTGCATGTCGCGCAATTCACCGAGCGCCTGGAAAAGTTTCCGCCCCGCCTTCTTCATATCCTTCCATGAAGAATCAGGATCGATCGCCATCAATCCATCGGCCAGCGAGCGACAGCGCCGCAGCGCAACTCGAAGATCGTGCACCGCGTCGGCGTCGAACCCCGCAGCCGCCCGATCGCACTCCACCAGCACCCGCTCCATCCACGCCCGCAGCCCCAGCTTCGGCTTGGTTCTCGCAGGCTTTGGTTTCGCAGGCTTTGGTTTCGCAGGCTTCGGGCTTGGACTGGCTCCCACCGTGGCTCCTTTCGTTGAGGAACCATTGTCGCCTCTTTGCGCCGATTCTCCTACGAGTTATCCGCGATTTTTGAACAGTGACTGTCTGGCTTTGCGCTGTGGCTCTTGGCGATCACCGCACATCAGGATGTGACCATTGTCACTGACAGGACGCGATCATTCGTGTCGAATTAATTGGTCTAGCTCTCTCCGAAGAGCAGTTCTCGCCCGTTGAGATGCAGCACCCCCTGAGGCGAAAAGTGGGCTCACAAACGTCCATTTTGGCTTGAGCGCAATGCAGACTCAATTGGAAGGCAAACGGCGTGTAAGCCTAACGCGGCTGAGCCGGGGGCAAACCTCAATGACCCCTCGCGGCCAACAAAAAGCACGTCCTAAGTAAGGAAGCGCCAACCTCTTCCCTGCGGAGTAACGCGATGAGCCATAGCTTCGTGGTTTGTCAGTGCCTCGTGAGTGCAGCGGTATCCTTCACTTTTTTCCCCGACAACAAAGCCACAGACTCCCTCAGAAGTAGCACAAGGAGATTTCCATGCCCCCAGCAATCTTTCACAAAGTGCGTATCTCTTTCCTGCTAGTGCTCGTGATCATCATCGCGCTCGCTCCCCGTCTGGCTACGGCCACCACCGTACCGGCCGGTACGAATCCCTGGGCAGTAGCCGTCAACCCGGTCACCAACAAGATCTACATCGCGAACATCGGCAGCGCCAATGTCACGGTGATCGACGGGGCTACGAACGCTACCACGACGCTGCCGACGGGTAACTATCCCCTCGCCGTGGCGGTGAACCCGGTGACCAACAAGATCTATATCGCCAACGGCAATAACAGCGTCACGGTGATCGATGGCGCGACTAATCTGACCCAGACCGTTGCCGCAGGCTCATCTCCCAACGCGGTGGCGGTGAACCCGGTGACCAACAAGATCTACATCGCGAACTACTCCAGCAACAATGTCACGGTGATTGATGGCGCAACCAATGCAACCCAGACGGTAGCCGTGGGGACCGGCCCCCACGGGGTGGCGGTGAACCCAGTCACCAACAAGATCTATGTCGCCAACGGAAGCAGCGCCAATGTCACGGTGATCGATGGCGCGACTAATGCTACGCAAACCGTGTCAGCCGGGACGAATCCCCAACAGGTAGCGGTGAACCCGATCACCAACAAGATCTACGTCGCCAACTACGGTGGCGGCACTGTTACGGTGATCGATGGCACAACGAATGCAACCCAGACGGTAGCCGTGGGGACCGGTCCCGTCGCCGTGGCGGTGAACCCGGTGACCAACCAGATCTACGTCCCCAACTACAGCAACGGCAATGCCGGCAATGTGACGGTGATTAATGGCGCCACCAATGCCACCCAGACTGTGCCTGTCGGGAGCGGTCCCCTCGCTGAGGCGGTGAACCCGGTGACCAACCAGATCTACGTCGCGAACGAGGGCAGCAGCAATGTCACGGTGATCGATGGCGCGACCAATGCGACCCAGACGGTGGCCGCAGGGAGTAATCCCTGGGCGGTAGCGGTCAATCCGGTGACCAACAAGATCTACGCGGCCAATCACGGGAGCAATAACGTCACGGTGATCGATGGCGCAACGAATGCAACCCAGACCGTATCCGTGGGTGTTCGTCCCTTCTCTGTGGCGGTGAACCCGGTGACCAACCAGATCTACGTCGCGAACCTAGACAGCGCCAATGTCACGGTGATCGATGGGGCGACCAATGGGACCCAGACCGTGGCTGTCGGGAGCGGACCCGTCGCCGCGGCGGTAAACCTGGTGACCAACAAGATCTACGTCGCCAATACATACGACGACACAGTCACGGTGATCGATGGCGCGACTAATGCGACCCAGACGGTATCGACCGATTACGGTCCCTGGGCCGTAGCGGTCAACCCGGTCACCAACAAGATCTACGTCGCCAACTCAAACAACGGCGATGTCACGGTGATCGATGGCGCGACCAACACGACCCAGACCGTATGGGCCTATAACACTCCCGTAGCCGTAGCGGTCAACCCGGTCACCAACAAGATCTACGTCGCCAACCTCCTCGGCGGCGGTGATGGTGACATCACATATGTCACGGTGATCGACGGCGTGACCAACACCACCCAGGACGTGGCCGTCGGGAGCTTGAGCAATCCCAACGCCCTAGCGGTGAACCCGGTCACCAACAAGATCTACGTGTCCGACTACAGCGCCAATGTCACGGTGATCGACGGCGCGACTAATGCGACTCAGACCGTGCCTGTCGGGAGCTCTAGCGGTGCTGTGGCGTTGAACTCGGTGACCGACAAGATCTACGTCGTCAGCGGCGACAACGATGTCACGGTGATCGACGGCGCAACCAATGCGACCCAGACCGTGGCTGTCGGGACATATCCCAGCGCCGTAGCGGTGAATCCAGTTACCAACAAGATCTACGTCCCGAACTCGGGCAGCGCCAATGTCACGGTGATCGACGGCGCAACCAATGCGACCCAGACCGTGGCTGTCGGGAGCTTGAGCCAGCCCAACGCCCTAGCGGTGAACCCGGTCACCAACAAGATCTACGTGTCCGACGGCGGCGCCAATGTCACGGTGATTACTGAGCAGCAGGTGCAGCCCATCCCGCTCTTGACCGCGATCGCCCCGCTGACGGACAACCAGACCGTCGGGAGCACAGCAACATTCAACTTCACGGCATCCAGTTCGTTTGCCCCCTATGCGCCGCCGCCCCAGCATGTGTTCTACCAACTGGACACGTGGCAGACACCTTGGCGGTCCGCGTCGGGTGTGCCGCCGAATTTTACCGGCACCACATCGAATCTTTACCCGGGCACGCACATCCTCTATGCCTTCGCCACCGACGGCCAGGAGGCGAACTCGACGGGCGTGGCCCAGCAGCTGATCGGCAGCATGCAGGCGTACTTGTTTAACGTGGTCCCTCTGATCACCATAAAGCCGACCAGCCTGACTTTCGCGAAACAGATCGTGGGCACGACCAGTAGCGCCAAGGCTATCAAGCTGACCAACTCGGGGACTTTCTCGCTGGCGATCAGCAACATTGCCGCCAGCGGCGACTTCAGCCAGACGAACAACTGTCCGGGTACTGTAGCGGTGGGAGGTAGCTGCACCGTCAATGTCACCTTTACGCCCACCGTCCTGGGCGCGGTTGCCGGGGCGATCAGTTTTTACGACAGTGCTTGGAATTCCCCGGAGGTTGTGGCTCTGAGTGGCACGGGCGTCGCCGCCGTCGCGGTTGCTCCCGCCAGCCTGAGCTTTGGCACGGTGAACGTGGGGACAACCACGGCGGCCAAGACGGTCACGGTGACGAACAACAGCGCCGCCAGCGTTAGTCTGAGCTTCACGGCCAGCAGCGATTATGGCGCCTCTCCAGGGGCGCAGAACGGTTGCGGCGCGACCCTGGCGGGCAAGGCGAATTGCACCATCGCGGTGACGTTCTCACCGACGGAGAGCGGCACGATCAATGGCTCGCTGGAGGTATCGGGCAGCGGATTCGTAACCCAGATGGTGGCCCTGACGGGCAGTGGCAGCGGCGGCTTGGCGGCGACGCTCAGCTTCAGTCCGGCGACCGCCAGCATTACCAATCAAGTGATTGGCACGACGAGTGCGCCCAAGGTGGTAACCATCACCAATAAGGGTACGAGTGCAGTCACGATCAGTTCGTTGACTGCCTCGGACGAGTTCACGGCTACTGGCAGCGGCACGAACCCGTGTAGCGGCACTCTGGCGGCGAAGGCCAAGTGCACTTTCTCGGTGACCTTCACGCCCTCGGTCAAGGGCAGCATCAAGGGCAGTGTCATGATCGTGAACAACTCGCCCATCAATCCCATGCTCTACCCGCTTTCGGGAACGGGAGTCTTGCCGGTGAGCTTCTCCCCCACCAGTCTGACCTTCGCGGCACAGGCAGTGGGAACTACCAGCGCGCCTATGACAGTCACGCTGACGAACAATCAGACGGTGGCATTGAATATCGCCGCCATTACGGCCAGCGGAGACTACGCGGCGACGCCGGGAGGCACCACGCCCTGCGGAGCGACCGTAGCCCCGAAGGGGAAGTGTACGTTCCAGGTGACCTTCACACCGACCGTCACCGGAATCATCAAAGGAGCTGTCACCATTACGGACGATGCTCCGGGCAGTCCGCAGGTGTTCGCTCTTACCGGTACGGGACAGTAAGGGTCAAGCAGAGGCGGGTGGCTCGGGCTATCACGTCCATTCTCTACTCTCAAGGGTGCCCGCTCAAGCTCCGCTTGGGCGGGGTTTTCTGCCGGCGGACGCGCCCGCACCGTCGGAAAACCAGCCATTCCCCCTCCCACCCGTGCAGCCCGCTGGAATTCGATTCCCACTGAGCCGATCTCCCGCCGCTGGGCCTCGCCGACTAGCTGCTTGGATTCATCACAAAGACGCGTGATGGGGCTCACTGCGCGGGCTGCGGAACTGTGTAAAAGTAGAGTGGGGTAAAAGGGAAGTTTAATACCCCCAAACCGCTAGCGAAAGTTGCGGACAACTCGACGAAGGATCAGGGCGTGGCCACCGGTCACGCCCTTCGTTTTGGTGCCCGCCTTCAGTGGGAGCGGAGTGAATCTGGAAACCGGAGTAGGAGCGATGAAGGGCGAGACCAACACGTTGTCGGTGCTGTTTGACACCCCTAACTCCTTGATTCTGGAATACTTTACTTATAAGTCATTTAAACTCAAAGACCTGGCGGGATTTTCTTCCTAACCCCATGATTCCAAAAGACCGGGGGGAGGGGGGGTACCCCGTACTAACTGGTTAGTAACCCAAAAGTAAATAGGAACGAAGAACCAGGCACCCGGCCTCAACTGAGAACCGAGAACTGGGAACTGGGAACTGAATTTACAGGAGTCACAAATGCCTTCATACCCACTAAGTATTCGTCGATGTCAACATCTCAAAGTCAACGGAACGCAGTGCGGATCGCCCGCGCTGCGCGATGAGAAGTATTGCTACTACCACGTGCGATGGACTCCAAAAGGCATGGAAGCGATCTCGCATCTCCAGAAAGAGGGCGCAGTGATGCTGCCCACGCTCGAGGACGCGAATTCCATCCAGGTGGCATTGGCCGATGTGATACGGATGCTGAGGACGCAGGAGGTGGATCATCGCACGGCAGCGCTGATGCTCTATGCCCTGCAGACCGCGTCTGCCAATCTAAAGCACACCTCGTTTGAGCCGGAGCCAACGCAGGTGGTGATTGATCGCGAGTGCGTGGAGCGGCGTCCGCTTGGGGCTACGGCGTGGTCCACGGTCGAGGGACGCGAGTACGACGAGGTGGAAAAAGACGACACGGAGAAAAATGATGACGCAGAGATGAGGAGTGCGGCGCTCCGGCTTGTGCTGGAAAAATTCGGACCGGACTGGATAGACATGGTCGAAGGCCGCGAAGCGGGGGAAGCAGAGGAGTTGGTCGAGGGCTGAAAATTCTACGCGCACTGCCGACGAAACAAAATTGCCAGCCCCTTGTCGAGGCTGGCAAAGAAGAATTTAGAGTTCTGGCAACTGGGAACCGAGAACTGTCTTAGCTGCTCAGCACCTTCTCGCGCTCCTCGGCATCCTGGAGTTCCTGGCCAGGCGAGGTCGGCAGCGCGAACTCCAGCACCTCGTCGATGGTCTTCACGTAGTGAGTAGTTAATCCCAGCAACTGCTCGGGGGTCAGGTCTTCCTCGACATTGGTCTTGTTGTCCGCCGGCAGAATCACATCATGCACACCGGCGCGTTTGGCGGCCAGCACTTTCTCCTTGATGCCGCCTACCGGCAATACGTTCCCGCTCAGCGTGATCTCGCCCGTCATCGCCGTCAGCGGACGCACCTGCTTGCTCGTCAGCAACGACACCAGCGCGGTCACAATCGTGACGCCCGCCGAAGGGCCGTCTTTCGGAATCGCTCCCGCGGGCACGTGTATGTGGATGTCGTGGTCGGCGAAGAATCCTTCGTCGATGCTCAACAGCTTCGCGTTCGAACGCACCCAGCTTAACCCGGCCTGCATGGATTCGCGCATCACGTCCTGAATCTGACCGGTGATGGTCAGCCCACCTTTGCCTTTCATCTGGTTGGCTTCGACAAACAGCACGTCGCCGCCCGACGGCGTCCACGCCAGTCCCACCACCACGCCCGGGCGCTTGGTGCGCTCGGCAATTTCGCCTTCGCTGCGGATCTTGATGCCGCCCAGAAACTCCTGCACGACCTCCCTGGTGATGACCAGCTTCTCGGTCTTCCCTTCCGCGATCCGGCGCGCCTGCTTACGGCAGATGGTGCCGATGGTGCGTTCCAGGTTCCGTACTCCAGCCTCGCGCGTGTAATGACGGATGACGTAGCTGACCGCCTCTTCCGGAAATTCGATTTGCTCCGCCGTAATTCCGTTTTCCTCGATCTGCCGCGGGATCAGGTACTGGAAGGCGATGTGAACTTTCTCTTCCTCGGTGTACCCCTGCAGTTCGATAATCTCCATGCGGTCGCGCAACGGTTCGGCGATCGGATCGAGCATGTTCGCGGTGGTAATGAACAACACCTTGGAGAGATCGAACATCACGTCCAGATAGTTGTCGCGAAACGTCGCGTTCTGCTCCGGATCGAGCGCTTCCAGCAACGCCGACGCCGGATCGCCACGGAAGTCGCGGCCGACCTTGTCGATTTCGTCGAGCATGAAGACCGGGTCTTTCGTCTCCGCGCGGCGTATGCCCTGAATGATCTGCCCCGGCAAGGCCCCGATGTAGGTGCGCCGGTGGCCGCGAATTTCCGCTTCGTCGTGCACTCCGCCCAGCGACAGACGCACAAACTTGCGTCCCAGGGCGCGCGCAATGGATTTGCCCAACGAAGTTTTGCCTACGCCCGGAGGCCCGACGAAACACAGAATCGGCCCTTTCATGTTGGGCTTTAACCGCCGCACCGAAAGGTAGTCCAGGATGCGGTCTTTCACTTTCTGCAAGTCGTAGTGGTCGGTGTCGAGAATTTCTTTCGCCTTCAGGATTTCAATTTCGCCACCCGAAGTCTTCGCCCAGGGCAGGATGGCCAGCCACTCGATGTAGTTCCTTGTGACCGAATAATCCGCCGCCATCGGCGACATGCGCGCCAGCCGCCCCAGTTCCTTGAGCGCTTCTTTCTTCACGTCATCGGGCATGCCCGCGGATTCGATCTTTTGCTTCAGCTCGTCGGTGTCACGCTGGCCCTCGTCCTGCTCGCCCAGTTCTTTTTGGATCGCCTTCATCTGCTCGCGCAAATAGTATTCGCGCTGCGTCTGCTGCACCCGATCCTGCACTTCCGACTGGATCTTGTTGCGCAGTTGCTGCACTTCCAGTTCCTTGGCCAGGTGCTGATTGATTTTTCCCAGCCGCACCCGGACGTCGCTGGTCTCCAGCGTCTCCTGCTTGTCGGCGGTGGAGAGCGAGGGCAGCGAGGAGGCGATAAAGTCCACCAGCCGCCCCGGTTCTTCAATGTTCATGGCCACCGTCGAAAGCTCGTCGGAGAGCGTCGGCGAACCGGCCACGATCTGCTGGAACAAGGTCAGCACGTTGCGCTGCAGCGCTTCCACCTCGGAATCCTTGGGCGGAATCGTCTCCGGAATCGCGGTCACGCGCGCCCGCATGAAGGGCGAAAGCTGCGCGAAATCCGCCAGCAGCACGCGCTCCAGTCCTTCCGCAAAAACAAACAGGCTCTGGTTGGGCATCTTGACCACTTTATGCACCACCGCCAGGGTTCCGATGGAGTAGAGATCGGTCGGCTGCGGCGAGTCCACGCGCGCCTCGCGCTGCGCCACCACCACGATGGTCTTGTCTTCGCCCAGCGAGTTAATCAGTTGCACGGAACTTTCCCGCCCCACCGTCAGCGGCAGCACCGCGTGGGGGAACAGGACCGTGTCGCGCACCGGCAGAATCGGCAGCGACCGCTCGGTGGTTTCGTAAGAAGTGTGCTCGGAAATAGGATCGCTCATGATTTTCCCTTGAGTGACTTTCACTCAACCTTGGATGAACTGAACTGCCAAAAAGATGCAAGCCCGCGTTCTAGGTTGTTGAATTCTAGACCTTTTTTGGCCTTTTGCAAGACACGGAAGGGTTTCGGCCCCACGCTGGGGCTGGTCCTTCCGGGGACGTGCCTCCCCTCCTGCACGCCCCCCATCAAATCAGCTACTTTCTCGTGTTCCCCACCTTCAACTAAAACACGTGCTTCGCGCGATCGCCTTTGAACACCAGCTCCTGCAGGACTCGCTCGTTCGCCGCATTCAAGAGGTAAATCTTCCGATCCTCATTGGCCTTCGCGGCCAACGGAACCAGCGTGCACTTTGCGCGCACCTCAACCGGCTTCTTCGTCCCCAACTGCCGGAACACCATGATGTGGTCCGAGCCTTCCATCACGTGACGGATCTCGTAGTTCCCCTTCGGCAACAGCGTGTCCGCCACCCGGACCTTCTCTGAAAAGTTCACCTTATAGGTGTCGGCAATGCCCAAGGGATTTTCGGCGACCGCAACCGCGCTCAGCATAAAGACACACATCAAAATAAGAATCCCGGCAAACATCTGACGCATACAAGCCCTCCTAGTGGCTCCGGGCCAGAACGGCCCACCTTCAGGCTAGACCGAACGCGCGGTTCCCGCAGTGCAGCGCCTCACAGCAGGTTGTGATGAAAGAGCACATCGCAAGAGACGAGTCAGAGGTGGCAGGCAGCACAAGCTTGGGGGCTCCGCTCCCGAAAACCTTTGAGACAGGCTCTACGCGATTGCGCGGGCGATTCGGTCCACGACACGGTCAATGTCCTTCAGTTCGTGTTCCCACACCCGAACAACACGCCACCCTGCGGACCTCAGCAGAGAACGTTGTCGTCTATCACGATCCTTGGTAGCCTGAATCTTTTCTTTCCACCAGTGGCTGTTTGTCTTCGGCGTAGCGAAATGTCGAGGGCAACAGTGCCAGAAGCAACCGTCTACAAAGACACAGACGTGCTTACGAGGGAAGACAACATCAGCGGTGCAGCGCAAATCTTTGATTGGCCGAACGTGGTGCAGGAATCGAAGTCCCGCCGTTCGCAACGCGTTTCGGAGCATCCGCTCCGGGCGTAGGTCCCCGCCGTAGTTCGCGATCATGATGCGTCGTACAGTGGCACATGTCGCGGCCGGAGCTCGCGAACGGATGGACTTTCCAGTCATGGCGTAGGGATATGGTCGGCGGCATCAGGGGGCAGCTCGTCAGTCCCACCACCGAGTTCCTCCTTTTCTTCGCGTTGAATCTGCAGCTTCTCGTCTCCAATCTGGATGATGAGGCGACCCTTCTCCGTCTTCAGCAGGAGATCGGGTATCTTCTCGGGAGCATCCGGTGCCTCATCCAGAAGAGACTTCAACGGCCTGAGCACGTAACTGTCCAGAAACTTGCTCATTGTCGCCCCTGCCTTTTCTTCAAGATGCTTCCAGGCCTCAGCGCCAACATATGTCTCGCCGTGCTCCTTCTGGAATGCCTCACATAGTTCCTTCAGCTTTGGGTTGGGGGTGGAGTCGAGGACGACCAGAACAGGAATGTACCCACTTGATCTTGCGTCTCCGGGAAACTCCAACTCTTCGCCCCACCGTCCCTGACCCGAAGCGGCAATGGTCACCCGCAACTTTATCTCATACGCTCGCTTATCGCTTTCACGGATACAGTCAACCTGCCGACCACCGCCCCCGCCTTTGCGCTTGACGGGGCTGTTTCTTGCACCCGCCGGAACACCGCCGATGGCATGAGCAATGATCGGCTCGAATACATAACCAGTCTCTTGTGCCGCGCGATTGTCGATGTCATAGACCCACTTCCTCCAAAGTAGAAGGCCTATCAGCGCCGCCGGACTTAAGCTTCCGTATTGTAGGAGACCACGAGGCCCCACTTGTTCAACAGTAGGGGTAGGCTGAGCTTGGAGGATGCGTTCGTACTTGAGGCGTGCTTTGTGCAAGGTGGCCAAACAGTAGAAAAATGCGTCGGCATCTTTTTGCAGACCTATCAGCCTCTCGAAAAGAGTGACGAAAACAACCCCAGGGACTCGCAGTTCGTTCAGCGGTGCGCTGCCGAAGAAAGGAGGCAGCTCTCGCGGGATCTCAGGGAATCGCTGTGTAAGTCCAAGGTCTCCTGCGATGATGCCAATCAAATAGCAGCAGACCGGGTCGTCCAATGGGACACCTAACTCACTGTTGCCGACTGCTCGCACTTTGGTGATGAAGGCTTCTTGGGTCTTGCTCAGCGCCATAGAGGAAGTTCCTCGCGCACGGCGAACTGCTCGAACTCTGTGTTCACGAGATCGATTACCCGTTTAAGTGCGGGACTGCACCCGTCAGATAGAGTCGGAAGGAAGCTAAGTAGAGCACCTTCGCCAATCGAACACTCAGCATTCCTCAAGTCTGCCGCCATCGTGCTGGCAATTAAATAGGCAAATAGTGGTGGCACAGCATTGCCTATCAACTGAGCCTGATCCGATGGACTCCCCACAAATACGAAATCGTCTGGGAACGTCTGCAGTCTGGCACACTCCCGAATGGTCAAGGGCCGATCTTCGAGCGGGTGTAGAAACTCAGATCTAGCGCCACCTGTTATTGCTTTTGAAGGTTCGTCAGGCAGAAGCCGGCGCAGACCAGCGGGTGCTCCGCCGCGGCGTTCGGTTGGTGTGCCATCCATCACGCGACGAAATGCTCTTCGCTGGTAGCTTTCGTGCTGAAGTTCATCGGGCAGGTCGCGCATCTTCATCCCTGGGCTCATGGCCTTGGCGCGTTCCAAGTCTTTGCCGATCAGCGGACGGCAGTAGTGGCCTTGCGGTTCACCCGGTGGCCGCTCTGATGGAGACGCAAGATCACCAATCGCTTCCCTCATCGTTGGTGCTAAGGGCAAGTGTCGTGCATGTAACAGTGCGCCTGGGGCTCCAAAGGCCGTGTGCGTCGGTGTAGGGAAAGTCGGATCCCAGCCTAGGCCTCCGATAGCAATCACACGCTTCCGGTGCTGCGGAACCCCGTAGTTTGCGGCGTTTACTTTCTTAAAATGAATTCTGTAACCAGCACGTAGAAGAGGGGAGAGCAGTTCGAGCACCCGCGTGCCATCCTCGGCGGTCAAGAACCCCTCTACATTCTCAAAAACAAAGGCCTTGGGTTTCATCCTCGCAACGGTCTCGGCGAAGGAGCTTACGAGATTATTCCGATTGTCTCCATTGCGGCGTAGCCCTGCCGACGAAAAGCCTTGGCAAGGAGGCCCGCCGGCAATCACCGTTGCGTTCGGCAGCCCGACCTCTTGGGAGAGATCGTGCGCAGAGGCATGGTGGCCAAGGTTGCGGATGTACGTTTTGAGCGCAGCGGGGTTGTTATCAACTGCCAACAACACTCTAAAGCCTGCCCTCTCGAAACCGAGGGAAAGGCCTCCAGCCCCACAAAATAGATCCAGGACGGTCAGGTTATCTTTTTCCATTGTGCCGTGTAGGTATTCTGCCATGCGAAAAGGTGAATGGCGAGTGTCGACTCAAATCCAGTTGCCCTCGTTCTGCTGACAGCAATATGTCGGTAAACCGAACGATGCTGAGTCACAGCGCCAAACAAACTGATTTCCCCTGTTCCAAGCTACGCGGAGCCGTCTAAACGCGCAGTGCACCGCCTCACAGCACGGTTGTGATGAATCTCAAAGCACTGGGTACTGGCCACTGACTTAAGCCTCCGGATAAATTCCCAGCACCTTCACCAGTTCCGCGACCTCGCTTAGATGCCGCAGGGCATTGCGGGAATCTTCATCGTCGCCGCGCAGCAGATCCACAAAAAACACGTATTCCCACGGACGCCCGCGCATGGGCCGCGACTCGATCTTGCTCAAACTGATGTCGCGCAGCGCGAACACGCTGAGCGCCTTGAACAACGCTCCCGGAATGTTCTTCACGCTGAACGCCAGCGAAGTCTTATCCGCACCGCGAGCTGCTCGCGGCTTTCCCCGCTTGATCAGGAAGAAGCGGGTGAAGTTTTTCTTGTCATCCTCAATGCCGGCCTTCAGAATCTTTCCCGCGTAAACTTCGGCGGCCCGCCGGCTGGCAATGCCCGCGGCATCGCGCAAGCCCTCCGCCACCACATGCTTCACGCTTCCCGCGGTGTCATAGAACGGCACCGGCTCCAGCCGAGGATTCTTGGCAAACAGGTCGCGGCACTGATCGAGCGCTACCGGATGAGAGAACACGCGCCGGACCTCTCCAAGCTTGGTGCCCGGCAGCGCGATCAGGTTGTGCACGATGCGCAGACGAAACTCGCGCACGATGTGCACGTCGCGCCCCAGCAACAGATCGAAATGTTCGGCGACCGAACCCGCCAGCGAGTTCTCAATGGGGATCACCGCCCCGCCCACCGTGCCCCGCTTGACTCGGTCGAACACTTCCAGCGAACGCGCGCACGGCACCACCACCGCCCGCGGCAACATAGTTTCCGCCGCCTCGTGGCTGAAAGAACCAAGTTCTCCCTGGATCGCAATCTTCATGAAGCCATTTCCCCTTCGCACCGGAAATTCCGCGCGCCGACCAGGTCCCCTTGATCCCAAAGAACCTCCGAGGGGCCGTGTAGGGTGTGGCACGCCGCGGGCAGGTTTCCTATCTCCTTGAAGACTTGCAGCGCCTCGGCATCGAGCTTTTTGCCGAGTCGGGTTGATTGTAATTGAAGTGAAGACCAGGCAGGAGGGAACCCAGGGCGCGATCGGCAATTCGGACTGGGCCGGTGAGATCGCAGTGACTGCAATGACGCGTGACCGGGGTCAGGATGACAAACCGAACGTCTGTCGCGATTGGCGCGTTGAAGGGTTTGGATGAGTTGCGGTGTCGAGCGACTAACGACTAGCGGCCAGTTCCTATCCCGCGACGGCAGCGTGTTCCACCGCCTGGCGGCCATGGTAGCGCAGCGCCACATTCATGAAGACGTTTCCGCTGGAAGTGTTGAAGCACATCACCAGGGCTTCTGTGTCTTCACTGCTCTTGCTGCCCTGCTCGGAAGTGTGCAGGGTTGGGGGACGAACGTGAAAGTGGAATCCCTGGTCGTTGAGCGTGGTGATGGAGTTGCCAATGATCTGGTTGGCCAGCTCACAGACCGCCTCGCGCACCAGCTCTTCGTCGGTCTCGGAAACCTCGACGCCGGCCAGACGGCTGGCGAGTTGCACCGCCGCTCCCAGGTCCACATCAAAAATGATCCGCCCTTCGATTTCGCCCGTGAGGAAAACCTCGGCAGCGACCCCTTTCCGCCGGTATGCCTCTTCTTCCATGCTCAGGTTCTCGATGGAAATGGGCGACTCCAGCCCCTGCGCCAAAACGGCGTCGGCCGAGTTGATGAAAGGCTGAATCAGGTCCATGCGCATGACTACGCTCCAGCTCCGGCTCCGGCGCCGTGGACCGTCGTTCCGTCGTCACGCATCACGTACTTGATGACTTCGTAGAGAACTTCCGGCTTCACGGGTTTCTGCACGAAGTGGCGGGCACCCCGCTGCAAGGCGGCCACGATATTCTCCTGGTAGCCGACCGACGACACCATTACGATGCGGGCGCTGGGATGGTCGCGCACGATCTTCTCCGCCGCTTCGATGCCTTCCATCTGCGGCATGGTGATATCCATCAGAACGATGTCGGGCGTGAGCCGTTCGTACTCGCTGATCGCCGAAACTCCGTCGCCAGCCTCGCCGACTACCTGTCCCCCGAAGGTTTCAACCATCCGGGCCAGGTTCTTGCGGGCGAACACGGAGTCATCCACGATCAGATAGCGCACCGGCTGTCCGTCTTCGCTCCGTTTTACGGGCGCAAACTTTTCCATGGCACTCCCCTCCCCAACTATCACTTAATCACGATCCTACGCACCTTCGATAGATAACTCTAGTTACTTCCGGCACTGCTTGCGCTCTTGACCTCGGTGTCCCCGCGGCTGCGGTCGGGAGCGCATTGTGCCTGTAAAATATGGGGCAGATCCTGGAGGTCCGCGATGCGCATGGCGTAGCCGCGTTCGATGGCCGCCTTGGGCATGCCGTAAACCACGCATGTCTCCTGGCTCTGCGCCACGGTGAATCCCCCGGCCGCCCGGATCTCTCCCAGACCGGTCGCCCCATCTTCTCCCATGCCCGTCATCAACACCGCCATGGCTTGCGGACCAAATTCCTCGGCTACGCTGTGGAACAGCACATCCACCGAAGGACGGTGCCCGTTCACCGGGGCATCCTCCGCCAGCACCGCCACGTTGCCCAGCGGCATTTTCTTCACTTTCATGTGCCGGTTCCCCGGACAAATGAGGGCTCGCCCGGCGACCAGTAAATCGCCCGATTGCGCTTCCTTCACCCGGATGGGGCAGCACTCGTCCAGCCGTTTGGCAAACAGTTCCGTGAACCCGTCGGGCATGTGCTGCACCACCAGAATGCTGCCCGAAAATTCCGCCGGCAACTGCGAAAACAGGTATTGCAAGGCGTTCGGACCGCCAGTCGAAACGCCGATGGCGACGATGTGCGTCGGCGCGACGGGCCGCAACTTGCCAGGCTGTTCCCCATGCGTTTCCCCCGGCAGGAACTGCGTCTGCACCCCCGCGCTCTGCGCCGCGGCCCGGATCTTTTTGATCAACTCCTCGGCTATTTCCGGCAGGCGCGCGGAGACGTCCCGCGGCTTGGCCACGAAATCGAACGCGCCGAAGGCCAGCGCCTTGAGCGTGATCGATGCCCCGGCGGTGCTGTGCGAGCTGACCACGATGACCGGCAGCCGCCAGTGGCGCATGATTTCTTTCAGCGTATCGATCCCGTTCAGTCCGGGCATTTCCAGGTCGAGTGTCACTACATCCGGCGACAGGTCCTCGATTTTCTTCAACGCAAAATTGCCGTCCATGGCCGTGCCCACCACCTCGATCGCGTTATCCCGTTCGAGGATCCTGGGAATCAGCTTGCGCATCAAAGCCGAGTCATCCACCACCAGAACCCGTACTGCCTTTGTCATGCCTGGCCCCCTGCCGTGCCGCGCGCCCGCATCTCACCCGTCTCGATTCCGCCAGCGCTCGTCACTGCTGGTACGACACTCGACAGCAGACCCGCCATCCGCAGGCCGGTTACGCCCGGCCGCCCGCGCGTGAAGCGATCCATCAGGGCGATCATGTTCAGGATGAGAACCACTCTCCCATCGCCCAGAATTGAAGCTCCACTCACCAGGTCGGTCGCGATCGACTGGTCATCGAGCGCCTTGATGACCAGCTCGTCTTCGCCCTCCAGCGCGTCAACGACGACACCGAACTTGCGCTCTCCGCTGTGGATCACCAGCACGAAGACCTTGCGTCGCGCCGTTTCCGGCCCGCTCGGCGGCGGCGAGCCCAGGCGCAGCAGAGGCAACACGTCGTTGCGCAATTGCAGCACGTCGTAGTGCTCCACCTGATGGATATCTCCTTCCAAGGCGCGCGCGATCTCCGCCACTGCGTTCAGCGGCAGGGCGTAGAGCCGTTGCTCCACCCGGAACATCAACGCCCGGATAATGGCCAGCGTCAGCGGCAGCCGCAGACGGAAGGTTGTGCCCCGGCCCCGCGCGGTTTCGATCTGCACCGTCCCCTTCAGGCGTCCCAGCACGCTCTGCACTACGTCCAATCCCACGCCGCGGCCCGAGAGTTCGGTGACCTCTTCCGCCGTGGAGAATCCCGGCTTCAAGATCAGATCCAGAGTCTCGGCCTCCGTCATGCGAACGGTCTGCTCGGGGTTCAGCAATTTCTGGGACAGGGCCCGCTGCCGGACTTTTTCCGCATCAATGCCGGCCCCGTCGTCGGAGACCTCGATGACCACCTGGTTCCCCTGGTGATAAGCGCCCAGCCGCAATGTCCCCTGCGGCCGCTTGCCGGCGCGAACCCGTTTCTCGGCGGTCTCGATGCCATGGCCGACCGCATTGCGCACCAGATGGGTCAGCGGCTCGGCGATCGCATCCAGAATGCTTTTGTCGAGATCGGTTTGCCCACCCCTCACAATCAGCTCGACTTCTTTTCCGCACTGCCGCCCCACGTCCCGCACCATGCGCGGGAAGCGGCGGAACAACTGATCGACCGGCACCATGCGAATCTTCATCACCGAGTGCTGCAGATCGTTCAAAACCCGCCCCTGGAACGCCATGGCATCGGAGAACTTTCCCCGCAAGACATCTTTCGGGAAGCGTTGTCCAAATTCCAACAGCGCCTGCTGCAACATCGATTTCGCCAGGATCAGTTCACCGACCAGATTGAGTACGCTGTCGATTTTTTCCGCATCCACGCGCAGCAGGTTGTCGGGGCCGCTGGGCACGGCGGGTACCACAGGCGCTGGTTCCCCGGTTGCCGACGCGTCTTTCGCAGCGGCGCCGGCAGTGACCTCGGCGGCTACAGAATTGGCGAGTTCAGAATTGGCGAATTCAGAATCGGTGAGTTCAGAATCCGCAGCGGAAACCGCCGGGAGCGGGTACGACGGCGTTGGGGCGCGCAGCGGCGTGACTCGGACATTCAGCGCAATCGTTGGAATGCCGCACTTTGCCCGGATCTGCTCCGCCGGTTTTTCCGAGGCGAGAGCCGCTTCGATGCGAGTAATGGGCTCCTGACTGCCTTCGACCGGATAGAGAGCCAGGATCTCACCCAGTCCGGTAAGGGCCAACTGGATCATCTGACGTCCGGCGATAGGCATGGCGCACTGGGGGTCGATCTGCACCACCACGTGATGGACGCGCTTGCCCTCCGCCACCGCCCGGGCGATCGCCAGTTGCTCGTATTCCGACCAGCGGCTGGTTTTCGCGGCGGCTTTCCTTTTCTTCGTTTTGGCCGCGCCGCCCGGCGCCGAGTTTGCCAGACGGGCAATGTCCGCGCGCAAAGACTGGATGCTGGGAAGTTTCGTCCCCTTGCGATACGCCTCCAGCAAGGCCGCAAACACGTCGGCGGCGCGCAACGCGATTTCGGGAACCGAAGCCGCCGCGGCCGTGTTCCCGAACGTCAGCACGTCCTCGAACTCGTGGGACAGTTCGCTGAGTTCCCGGAAACCGCAGGCGGCCGCGTCCCCCTTCAGGGTATGCACCGTCCGCCGCAGGCTGCGGGCCGTCTCCGCATCGCCGGGCGATTTCTCCAGCCGCATCGCTTCGTCGTTCAGCTTCTGGACAAGCTCCCCCGCGCTTTCGAAGAAGAGCTGGCGGAGTTCGGTCATCCGGTCCTCGGGGGGAACGGTCACTCTTTCACCTCGACTCGCTGGTACGCCGTGCCGCTGTTGCGATGCACCATCTGAAATTTTTCCGTCAGCCCCAGCAGGCTTTCGGCATGGCCGACAAACAGATATCCCCGGGGATTTAAGCAACGATAGAACTTCTCGACCAGCCGCTTCTGTTCGGGTTCGTCGAAATACATCATCACGTTGCGGCAGAAAATGATGTCGTTGCGCTGCGGCAGGTATTCGGTCTTCAGATTGTGAAAGTCGAAGTGCACCAGTTCCTTGACGTTCTTCTTCACCGCATAGCGGTCGCCCACTTTGTCGAAATAGCGCAAGCGGTAGCCATAATCGACTCCCGCCATCTGGTGCTCACTGTAGGAGCCCTCCAGCGCCGCGCGCAGAACCGAATAATTGATGTCGCTGGCCAGGATCTCCACCCGCCAGGGCGCTGGCACCAGAGGCTTCGGAACCGGCGATTCAAAGGGTAGAGGATTGCGCAGATAGTGGTACGACAGCGTATCGGCCACCTGCATGGCCGCGGTGTAAGGTTCCTGTCCCGTGGAACAGCCCGCGCTCCAGATTCTTAAGCTGTAGTCCCGGCGCTCCTGCTTGCGCCGCAGGATATCGTCCAACACGTCGTTCTGGAACAGGTCCATCTGCGCCTTGTTGCGGAAGAAGCTGGTCTCATTGACCGTCAGGTTTTCCAGCAGGCGCGACAGCTCTTGTTTTCCCGGCTGGCTGATGAGCAGGCGATAGTAGCTGTAGAACGAATCCAGTTGGCACTCCTTCAACCGGCGCTGCAAACGGTCCTGGAGGAAGGAAGTGCGCCGCTCGTCGAAGTGCATGCCGCACTCCTGATAGACCAGCGTCTGCAGGAGTTTCAATTCCGCGTCGGTGAGTGCGGGTGTTTCGCTTGGGTTCATGTGGGTTCGGTTCTTCTTGCTAGTTTCCGGCCGAGGCGCTCTTTGTTCCTGTTCCTGTTCCTGTTCCTGTCTTGCCACTACCGGCCGCCGCCGGCTTTTCTGCCGGCTTTTCTCTCGACGCTTCGTTTCCCAGTTCGCGCGCCGCCAATACCTTGCCGATATCCAGCAAAATGATCAGCCGTCCCTGGTACTTGCCCAGGCCCGTCACACAGTCCAATCCGCCTTCCTGCATCATGGCGGGCGCGGCTTCGATGTCGCTTTCCGGAATTTTCAAGACCTCCGACGCCGAATCCACAATCATGCCCACAAGCCGGCCCCGGTGTTCCACGATCAGAATGCGGCTGCGCCGGTCGAGTCCAGCGGACGGTTTCCCGAACCGCTTCCGCAGATCCACCACCGAGACAATCTTCCCGCGCAGGTTGATTACCCCTTCCAGATAATCGGGCGCGTCCGGCACCGCGGTGATCTCCGGCACGCGAACGATCTCATGCAGCGATGTGATGGGCACGCCATAGGTCTCGCGGCCCACCCGGAAGCCCACAACGTGTGTTTCCCGGCTCATGGTTGGAGTTCCCTCAACGAGATCCCGCCGCGGCGGTTCGGGCTGCGTTCCCGTGCCCCGGCGTGCTGTCGTTCGTCCGGTCGTTCGAGCGCAGCGCAAAACGGTCCATCGAATCCAGCAGGCCCCGCGACATCTTGGACATCTGATCGGAGGAGGCGGCCAGTTCGGTGGAACCCGACGTGTTGGACTGCACCAGTTGACGCATGCGCTCCATGGCCTGCACCACCGCCTGCGCCCCGGAAGCCTGTTCTTCCACCGCCGAGTTGATCTCGTGCGTGATTTCGTTCAAGCGCGTGGTGGCGCGCGCGATCTGCGACGAGCCGTGCGACTGCTCGTTGGTGGCGGCCCCGATTTCCTGCGCGAACTTGTACACCTCGGTCACCACGCTCGAAATTTTTCGCAGCGCGGCATTCAGTTCCTGTCCCAGATTCAGTCCTTCGTTCACGATGGTCGTGCTCTTCTCCATGTTTTCGACCGCTTTGCGCGCTTCCTTCTGGATGCTCCCGATCAGCTCGGAAATCTCCTTGGTGGACTGCGCGGATTTCTCCGCCAGCTTGCGGACTTCGTCCGCCACCACCGCGAATCCCAGGCCATGCTCGCCCGCCCGCGCCGCTTCGATGGCGGCATTCAACGCCAGCAGGTTGGTCTGCTCCGCCAGATCGTCGATCACTTCCACGATCTTGCCGATGTCGTCCGCCCGCCCGCCGAGCGAGTCAATGATCTCGCCCGAAGAGCGGATCGTGGTGTTGATCCGGTTCAGGCCGTCGGTGGTCTTTTCCATGGTGCCGATGCCGCCGTGCACCTCTTCCCGCGAACGGTTCGAGATATCGAGCAGAACCTTCGCCGTATCCGCAACCCGCTGGATCGAGGTCACCATCTGGTCGATGGACGCCGAGGTTTCGCTGACGCTCGAGGCCTGCGTCTGCGTGCTCTTCACCATGTTCTGCACGTTCACGCTCATTTCGTGCATCGTGCTCGTCACTTCATCGATGGCCGACGAAGTCTGCAGGCTGTTCCTGGCCGACTCGTCGGAAGCGCTCGCCACCTGAGTGGAAGCGCTGGCCACCTGGGAGGCGGCGTCGCGCACGTTGCGCACCAGCCCGCGCAAGCCTTCCACCATGCGCGTGAATGCGTTCGCCAGCGTGTCGTTGGCGGAACGGGGACGGACTTCGACCGCCAGGTTGCCCCCGGCAATGGCTTCGGAAACCGCAGCCATTTCTTTCAGGTACTTCACCATGGAGTCGAAAGTCCTGGCCAGTTGCCCGATCTCATCCTTACCGTGAACGTCAATATTGTGCTCCAGATCCCCGGACTGGCCGATCTGGTCCGCCACGTGAATCAGCCGGCCCAGCGGCCCCGTGATTCCGATGGCGGTCCGGTAGGCAATGACGATGCCCAGGCCCAGAGCGAACAGCGAACTGATCACCGCAGCCAGAATCGTGCCCGTCGCTGCCAGTTCATCGGAGCGGCGCCGCTCCTCCAGCAGTTTGCGGTTCTCCCGGTCGACCTCGTCCAGAACGTCGCTGGAACGCGAGACCCAGGAGTTCGGATCTTTTTGCAGATAGAAAATCTGCAGTTCGGCCACCGTCGCGTTGCCGCTGTCCACGGCCCGGCGCTTGTCCACCAGCGGATTGGCGAAATCGGTGCCCCAAGCCTGCTCCAGTCCCTGCACTTTTTCCAGGTTGCTTCGCTGTTGCGTGGAATTCGCCAGTTCCTGGGTGCGGCGCAGGGCGTCACTCAATGCGCGTTCGCCGTCCGTCATCTTCTCCACGTCCCGGATGTCGCCGCTGAGCAGGTAGTTCTGCAGGTGAAGACGGTTCTGCATCATCTGGAAGCGGACCGACGAGGTCGCCTCGGTCATGTCGATCGAGCGCTGCGCCGCCGCCTTGGTCTCATGCTCGCGTTGCACCGCGATCAGGTTGATCGCCAGCAGCACCAGCACCGTCGCCAGAATGATGCCAAAGCTTACATAAAGCTTTTTTCCGATATTCATGTTCCACCTTCCTCACCCGCGCCTCGAGCCTGCGCTACCCGCTTACTGGGCCGGATCAAAGCGAAATTCCACAATCCCCGTTGACTCTCCCGGACCCGCCTCGAAACGCCACTTCTTCACCGCATCCAGAGCGGCGTTCGCCAACACCGGATGCCCGCCCACTACCTTTGTGTTCTTGATCTCCCCTTTGGCGGAGACCGTGACCTGGACCTTCACCACGCCGGTGATGTTCATGCGCTTAGCCAGTTCCGGATACACCGGCGCTACCTTGCTCTTTGCTTTTCGATCAATTTCCTGTCCCCATGCCAGGGGAGCGCCGGTCGCGGCCCATCCGCCAAGCAGCAGCAGACCCACCGCGACCGCACGATTCAGAACTTGATTGGACACGTACGGTACCTTTCTTGTCGCTTGTATTTTCCTTATATTCGAGCAAAGACCACCCCGGCGGATACCAAAAGTTCTTTGCCTGCATTACTTTGGTGATCTCTGCAACGCGATGGCGAATCGCTCCTTAGTGATGGGGTCATCGGATCATCGGGCCATCGGGTGATCTAAAAGCTCCGCTTCTGAACTGCGATCACCCGATGGCCCGATCGCCAGATGATCCGATCACCCAATTGCAGAATGAGACGCCCGTGTCACTTTGGTGACGTTTCACAACTCGGCACCACCACCACGTATTCCCTTGACTCAATTTGAGAATCGAGCGTAGGTTTTATATGTAATTCAATTGTTTTCAACCGCTTAGCTAAACGATTGGTGCCCACTGGCAACCCCCACCGGAAATTCGGGTCCCGGCGACGCGTCTCAGTCTGACGAGGCGTTCCAGAAGCTTCTCCTGGAGCTTTCCCGGGCCGCTTTTCAGAGCGGCGATCCCAGCCAGCTCATCCGGTCCTTCTGCGCCCTCACTCGCGCCTTCTTCCAGGCCAGCGGCGCTTACTTTTGGAGCTACTCCTCCGACGGTGATCTCATCGGAGCTGAAGCCGATGCCGATGAGGCTGCGTCCTTTCGTGGCATCCGCAGGCGCGCCGGTGATGCCTCCATCGCCATGGACGCGGTTCAGAAGCGTCGCCCCTTTTTCGTCAATCATCTCGATGCGGCCCGCTATCCCTGGTTAGCCTCATGCCACGCGCACGCCGCCCTGGCCGCCCCTCTGCTGGTTGCAGGGGAAGTGGCCGGCGCCATCACATTCCTGAAGAGCGCGCCTGGTACCGGCTTCGACGACGACGCCGTAGCCAAAGTCACCATCCTGGCCGCCCAGCTCGGCACCGCGCTGGAAGCCCTCCGCTTGAACCGGCTTTCCCGCGAAGAGCACCGCCGCGCCAGCATTCTGGTCGAGGTCGCCACCGCACTGCATGGCTTGCCCGACACCGCCTCCGTGATGGAGAGCATCGCCGACCGCCTCCGCGTGCTGCTGCATTCGCCCGCCGTTCTCGTCTTCGTCCAACAGGAGAAACTCTTTCGGTTGCAGGCGGTGTCGACCGAGGCCCCACGGCTCGCCCTCTCCATCCGCTCGCGTTTCCAGCAGAACCAACTCCGCTCTTCGCTCGAGATCGCCACCCGCGCCGTCGCCGCCGGCGAGCGCATTACGGTGAGCATCGACGGCGCCTCTCATTTCGGAGAAGATTCGCCGCCCGGAGTTCTGATCGCGGCGCCCTTTCGCACCTCGCGCTCGCACGGTGCGATTCTGGTCTATCCCCGTACCGCCAACCCGTTCACCCAGGAAGACAAAACCCTGGTCTCCGCCCTGGCCGGCTTTGGCGCGGTTGCCATCGCCAACGCCGAGTTGTACGGCATGGCGCGTGCCCAGGCTCACGAACTGCACGAAATCCTCGAGATTTCCTTCGAACTCGGTTCCGCCGGAAAGCTCGACGAGTTCATGCAGACCTCGGTGGTCCGTGCCGCCAGTTTCCTCGGCTTCCAGCGCTGCTTCATCGGGCTCCTCGAAGAGTCCGTATTCCACGTTCGCTGGGGAGTGGAGAACGGGGTCGCCCGCCCCCTCGATATCCCGCTCTACGATGGCGTCGGGACCCGAGCGCTGAAACAAAAAGATGTGTTCTTCACCGAAGACGCCGCCAAAACTGCGGGCGCGGATTTGGATTTCGTTGCGGCTTTCCATATCCGTCAACTCCTCGCTGTGCCTCTGCTCGGTTCGAACGGCGATGTGCTCGGGATGTTCGGAGTGCTCGACCGCACCGAGCCGGGGCCGATCAACGACGAGGACGTCCGGCGCGCGCGCGCTCTGGCCGCGCAGGTTGCCATCGCGCTCGAACTTACCCGCAACCTGCACCAATCCGAGGAGCACCGCCGCCGCGCCGAGGCCCTGGTCGCCATCGCGCTCGAACTCAACAACGTCCTGCATCTGCCTGAGTTCATGCGCAACTTTGCTCTGTGCGCGGCTAGACTGCTGGGAAGCCGATCCGTCGCCCTCAGCCTTTTCCAGACATCGGAGCCAGATACCGTCCTGGTGTGCGGCGTTTCCGAAGTCGACGATAAGCCGCTGCTCCGCCGCTTCAGCCAGGCGCTCAGCGCGGCCCTGCCGAAGTACCCCATGGATGTCGCCTTCGCCCCGGCCAGCGATGTGCTCGGGACCGATCTCGCCTCCAAGCTGGGATGGACCGATTGCACCCTGGTCCGGCTCGACGGCTCCTCGGGGGAACTGGTCGGCGTGCTTTGTCTCGCCGACCGCGGCGCCCCGCCCGCCATCGAAGAACACCAGTTGCTGCGCGCCGTCGCCGGGCACGCCAGCATCGCGCTCGAGAACGCCTGCCTGTTCACCCGCATGCAGCAGGCCAACCGCCACTGGATGGAAGTGTTCGACGCGATCAGCGACTTCATCGTCGTCCACGACCAGCAGCACAACATTCTCCGCGTCAATCGCTCCCTCGCGGACTTCGTCGGTATCGCACCCGAGCAGTTGATCGGCATCAACATGCGCGCGCTCGACGCCCTTACCACCGGCGCTTCGCCGCACTCCTGTCCTTTCTGCCGCAGTGGCGAGGGGCTCGACGAATACGTGCATCCCGTGCTCGAACGCACCTACCTGATTTCAACCTCGCGCATTCATGCCGCCAGCAGCGCCCAGTGGCAGACGGTGCACGTGCTCAAGGACATCACCGACCGCCGCGAAGCCGAGCGCCGCTATCGCGAACTGTTCGACAACATTCAGGAAGGAATTTACGTCTCCACGCCGCAGGGCCGCTTCGTCGAAGTCAACGACGCGCTGGTTCGCATCCTCGGCTACGGCAGCCGCGACGAAGTGCTTCAGCTCGACATTCCCACCCAGGTCTATTTTTCTCCGCAGCGGCGGCAGGAACTCGCGGAACTGCTCAAACGCGGGGGCGAAATGCACAATCACGAAGAAGTTCTGCGGCGCAAGGATGGATCGCCCGTCCACGTATTCATGAACTGTTTTGCGATGCGCGATGCGGCCGGCAACGTCCTGCAGCACCGCGGCCTCATGCTCGATATCACCGGCCTCCGAAATTCGCAAACCGAGTTGCAGAAAGAGCGCGATTTCTCCAGCAAAATCCTCAACCATACCCAGAGCCTGATTCTGGTCACCGACACCGATGGCGTCATCAGTTATGCCAACCGGCGCTGGAGCGGTCTCGGCTTTCAGCAGAACCAGATCCTGGCGCACCCCTTGCCCGATCTCTGCGCTCCGCCGCGCCGCGCCGCGCTGCGCGAAGCGCTGGCCGCCGTGGCCCGCGGTCAACAAGTCGATAACTTCGATCTGCCCCTGGTTCGCGGCGACGGCGTCAGCGCCCAGTTTTCCGTCAATCTCAGCCCCATCAGCGGCGAAGACGGCCAGGTGAGCAGCATCGTAGTAGTCATGACCGACGTCACCGACTCCGCCATGCTGCGCTCCAAGCTCATGCACGCCGAGAAAATGGCGGCCGTGGGACAACTGGTCTCCGGCGTCGCCCACGAAGTCAACAATCCTCTCACCGCCATCCTCGGATTCACCGACCTCTTGATGGAAAACCCCGAACTCCCGGAAAGCGCGCGCCGCGATCTCCGGGTGATTCTGCAGGAAGCGCAGCGCACCAAGCAGATCGTGCAAAACCTGCTCAGCTTTGCCCGCCAGATGCCGCCGCAGCGCCAGCCCGTGCAGCTCAACTCCATCCTGCAACGCACCGTGCACTTGCGCTCCTACGACTTCATCAGTCACGGCATTCAGGTGGTCGAGCGCCTTGACGAGTCCCTGCCCCAGGTCATCGGAGATTCTCACCAGCTCCAGCAGGTGTTTCTCAACATCCTGAACAATGCTTACGATGCGGTCCGCGAAACCACGCGGCCCGCCCGCATTGAGATTATGAGCGCCCGCGCCAGCTCTTTCGTCGAGATTTCTTTTCGCGATAACGGCATGGGCATCGCCGATCCCGAACGTATTTTCGATCCTTTCTTTACCACCAAAGACGTCGGCAAGGGTACTGGTTTGGGCCTGAGTATTTGCTACGGCATCGTCCGCGAACATGGCGGCGAAATTGTGTGTCACAACAACCTGGACTCTGAAGGAGCGACCTTTACCGTCCGCCTCCCGGTTGCAGCCGAGGCAGCATCCTTTGGAGCCGTTGCAGGAGTGCATCCCAAATGACCCAGTCAGGAACTAAGACAGGAACTAAATCCGCTGGTGCGCCAGTGCTTTTGATTGAAGATGAACCGGCCGTCATGGCATTGGTACGCGCCGTCCTGGAGGGCCACGGATACGCCGTCGTTCCCACCGAATCCGGCGCCGAAGCCCTGCGACTGCTCGAGGGCGGCGATTTTCACGGCGTCGTCTCCGACATGCGCACCCCCGGAGGCGTCGATGGCGCCCAGGTCTATGCCTGGATCGCCACCCATCGCCCTGAACTGGCCTCCCGGCTCGTGTTCATCACCGGCGATATCGCCAACGAGGAAACCGCTGCCACGCTGCGCCGCACCGGCGCCCCCTGCGTGGAAAAGCCGTTTCGCGTTCATGACTTCATTTCCGTGGTCGAGCAGACCATGGGCAGGGCCGCCTCATGACGCAAGACTTCCGCATCCGATTGTTGATTGTCGATGACGAGCAGACCATCCGCCGCCTCTGCATGACCGTCGGCGAGTCGCTCGGCTTCCTCTGCCTGGAAGCCGAGAGCGGTGACACCGCCCTCACCCTGCTCGAGGAACAGCCCGTGCACATGGTGCTCACCGACATGGTCATGCCGCGCATGTCCGGACTCGAATTCCTGGAGCAGGTCAAGCGCACTTACCCCCGCATCGAAGTCGCGGTCATGACCGGCCACGGATCGGTCGAAACCGCGGTGCAGGCGATGAAACTGGGCGCCTACGATTACATTTCGAAGCCCTTTGCTCCGCTCGATGAACTCCGCCTTTTCCTGCGCCGCATGGCCGACAAGGTCCGCCTCGTGGAAGAAAATCTCTACCTCCGCGAACGCTCCGAAACCGAGACCGCGGTCCATGGCATCATCGGCAATTCCACCGGCATTCAGAACGTCCTGCGCCTCATCTCCCGCCTCAAAGACACGCGCACTCCAGTCCTGATTTCCGGTGAAAGCGGAACCGGCAAAGAACTGGTAGCCCGCGCGCTTCACTTTCGCGGAACCATGGCCAATCTCCCCTTTGTTGCCGTCGACTGCGGATCGCTCGTCCCCACCCTCATCGAAAGCGAATTGTTCGGCTACGAAAAAGGAGCCTTCACCGGCGCTCTTCGTTCCAAGCAGGGTCTGCTGCAATCGGCCGATACCGGAACCATTTTTTTCGACGAGGTCGGCGAACTTCCTCTCGAGATGCAAGCCAAGCTGTTGCGCTTTCTCCAGGAGAAAGAAGTCCGCCCCGTGGGCAGTAATCAAAAGGTCAAAGTGGACGTGCGCATCATGGCCGCCACCAACCGCGATCTCGACACCGAATACCAGAAAGGAACCTTCCGCAAGGATCTCTATTTCCGCCTCAACGTCGTCACCATTTCGCTGCCTCCCCTGCGGGAGCGCCGTTCCGACATTCCCATCCTGGCGGCGTGGTTCCTCGATCGCCTGGCTCCCGGACGCGGCGTCCAGGTCTCCGGCAATGCCATGAAAGCCATGCTCGCGTACGACTGGCCGGGCAACGTCCGCGAACTGGAAAATTGCCTGGAGCGCGCCGTCGCTCTCGGCGATCAGCGCATCATCGAAGTCAACGATCTGCCGCCGGCGATCGCGCGCGCGGAAGTGCAAGCCGAACCGCTGGATTCGCCGGAATTCTCCGGCCGAGCCACCGACCTCCGTGCCACTGACCTGGAAGATATCGAGCGCGCCACCATCGAGCGCGTCTTTTCCCAGGTCAAAGGCGATAAAGCTCTAGCCGGCAAGATGCTGGGCATAAGCCGCGCCACGCTCTACCGCAAACTGAAGCGCTACCACATCGGCGCCCGCGAGGAGCCTCCCACCTCGCCTCCCACCTCGACCACCCTGCAATAAAATTCGGCTGGGGTGTGCTTTGAGATGTGTTTTTCCTTCGGGGTCCTTCGTGCCCTCTGTGGTGATCGCCTTTCGTCGCACCTTCGCCGCCACAGGTCCCGCGCACCCACCGAACTGAGACAGTTGTTTCATTTTGAGACGCGCTTTCCCTGCTCTCCGAAGAATCAACCCGTTCCGCCCCCGCGCGATGCCGTTAACTGCTTACCTTTCTTTTACTTGTTCTTAGGGGCATGACCTTCAAGTTTTTGGTGTAAACCGTGCACTACGGAATGCCGATAAAGCAGAACGAGTCTCCTCGCAGCTCTTCCAAACCAGGAAGAGGGGAGGCTCGGCTGCTCAAGTTCCCCCGGGATTGAGGTTTCCGTGCCCAACCAGGCAACCGCTCGCGCTCTCGAACCAAGCATCGTAAGCCGTTTGGCCAGGTTCTTTCCCGAAGCCACTCCGGTGCGGATTCCCATCAAGCTCAGCCGCAGCCAGAGCAAGAGCAACGGAAATGGCGGTCTAACCGCCCACGAAAACGAGAACGTTTTTTTTCAGGAGACGGTCATCGAGTTCGGCACGCCGCACGAAGTCTTGTTTGTGGTCAACCGTCCTCTGGAATTCGCCGATCGCGTCCTCGTCGAAAGCCACGACGGCTCGCTTCATGCCGAAGCCTTCGTGGTCGCGGTTCAATATCATCCGGAGCGGACGGCGGTTGCCGTCCGTTTCCTAAACAATGTTCCCAATTGGATTGTGAAATCATGACTGCTTCCACCCACCCTTCGTTCCCGTCTTCCTTTGAAGACCAGGGAGCCACGCTCTCTGCCCTGCAGCCCGTGTACGCTGCCCTGGTGCGCGAATTTGTGATCGAGGTTTCCACCTGCCCCGTCGATGAGGAATTCTCGCCTTCGCCCGAGTCGGTCGAGCAAGCCGAAGCCTGGTTCCAGCAGGTGGACACCCAGATCCAGGTCCACCAGTTGCGCCAGTTTCTCCAGACCACGCCCCTGGCCAACGAGGTCGTGCTGCGCCAGCTGCTCGCGCATCACATGCGGAAGCCCGCAAAGTCCGCGAGCGACCGCGACAAGACCGACTTCCTGCTCGTCCAGTATTTTTCGCTCTGCGCCCCCTCGGGCCTGGAAGACACCGACCTCGACCTCGATTACGTCGCCCAGGTGCTGGAGCCCGTGCTCGGCCCGCAACAGCCCAAGCTCCCCGCCTGGCTGACTTCGCTCGAGACCATCATGCAGTCGGCGGCACGCTGCCGCCGCCTCAGCGAACTGCTGCACAGCGGCGTGCTGGAGCAAGGACGCAAGCTCAAGACGCAGAGCTCGGCCCGCTATTTCGAGCCCTCGGCCATGGTGGCCTTTGCCCGTTTCAGCTTCATGATCCGGCGGATATTCTTCCGTCTCATGCAGGACGATCTCAACGCGATCCTGGACGGCTTGCGCGAACTCGAGCGCCGCGGCGTCCACACCATCGATTGCCGCCGCGCCCAATTCTCCGCCGAAGAACCGGCCGGGCGTCTGCGCATGATCTGCCAGTCCTGGAAAGTAATGTTCCACGCCGAATACTCCTCCGGCCAGCCGCTGCGCATGCTGGTCGATCTCCGGGCGGCCGTGGACGACGCACTGCAGAACGGGGCGAGCGCGAATTCGCCCGCCGCTTCCGCCGCCGCCGCTTCCGCAAAATCCGGCGGCAGAACGAAAACGAAAAAGTAATTTCCCCGGCCGCTTCGAGCCCGCCTGGCAGGCGGCGGTGTAAGTGAGGTTCGTATCAGGGCAGGCCTTCAGGCATGCCGCAAGTGCATTAGCATCAGCGCGCCTTCACAGGCTGCGGAAAAATGACTCAAGTTAGTAATCCGAGCATTTTCTCGAACCAAGATTCAACAACTTACAGGAGTATTTTTGACTCAAAAAGCCCTGAAATTACTACCTTGGTTCATTGAGCCAGAAAGCGACGATGAGCAGCAATCGCCCGACCATCCTGATCCTTGCCAGCGACCCCGCCTTCGCGCGCGAGATTACCGCGCATTGGCCCCACGCTCCCGCTCCCCATTCCGATGGTCCGGAATTCATCGTCCTCGACCAAGGCTTCTCTCGCGACCTCCAGGGCGGCACCTACGACCTCGCGATTGCCGACGCCTCTTCCGCTGACAAGGACAAGGAAAAGAACAAGACCAAAGCCAGGCGCAAACACCTGAACAAGAACCTGAAGCAGTCGCTCGCCGCCGCCGGCAAGCCTGCCATCCTGATTCACTCCGATCCCGCGCTCGACTTCTACAACCTCGACGGCGCCATTCTCGAGTTGCGTCGCGAGCCCGGGATCTGGCCGGCGATGGCCGGTCTCGTCGGACGCGAAATTCTGCGCCGCGTCCACGCCGAATCCCGCGCCCGCGAAGCCGAAAAGATTTGCGCCGCCGCCCAAGCCGAAGCCACTCTCGGACGCTACATGGTCGAGATGCGGACCAACGTCAACAACGCTCTCACCACCGTGCTCGGCAACGCCGAACTTTTGGTGCTCGAGCCCGGACTGCCCGCCACCGTGCAAGCGCAAGCCGATACCCTCCGCAACATGGCGCTGCGGCTGCACGAAGTCTTTCAGCGCTTCTCTTCGATCGAGAAGGAACTTACCGTCGCCGCTCGCGAGTCCGGCAAGAAAGCCGCCCACGCCGCCGGCCGCTGATGCGGACCCACGTAACACGTAGGGACGGCCGCCCCCGGCCGTCCAGCCGGGCGAAGCTCGGCAGCGCATTTCACCCGCCGAACTGCCCGCCAGCTTACTGACTCGCCTATTCTCTAAAATCTTGTCCCTCGCAAAGAAAAGCAGAGACGCCGCGGATTCAGGCGGATCGGCGCGGATCTTGAAATGGATCGCGCGCTCGCCCGCCCCTGCGTCACACCCTCTTGTGATCATCGGCACTGAGCCGAGGGACATTGCAGCCTAGACTCAATTTGCTACGAAGCAAGGCACAGGCATCGTCGTGTCTGCGCCGCGCGGAAGGACGGAGTCATGGCGATCAGGAATTCCATCACGGGCGAAATTCTGCGGGAATATTCCATTGCAGATCTGGAAGATGCTGCCAACCTGATGCGCGCCCACGATCTGGTGGCGCTGTGTGCCGCGGGTTCGGGTCACGCGGGTGGAACGCTGTCGATTATGGACATCACGGCGGCGCTTTATCTTCGGGTGGCCAATCACGATCCGACGAATCCGTCATGGCCCGACCGCGACCGAATTATCTGGTCCACGGGACACAAGGCGCCCAGCCTTTATCTCGGCCTGGCTTTTGCCGGTTTCTGCCCGGTAGAGGATGTCGTGCTTCTGCGCAAGCTGTGGTCGCCGTTCCAGGGCCATCCCCATTGGCTTAAGCTGCCCGGCGTCGAAGTCTCGACGGGATCCCTCGGACAGGGGTTGAGTATCGCGGTCGGCGTCGCGCTGGCGGGAAAGCTTGACGGCAGGAAGTACCGGACGTTTTGCATCATGGGCGATGGCGAGCAGCAGGAAGGGCAGATTTGGGAAGCAGCCATGGAGGCAGGTCATTACAAGCTCGACAACCTGGTCGGAATCGTCGACTGCAACCGGCTGCAGATCGATGGGCGAGTTTCCGAAGTGATGAACATTGATCCCCTGGATGAAAAATACCGCAGCTTTGGTTGGGAGGTCATGCGCATCAATGGTCACGATATGAAGCTCGTGGTGGAGGCGCTGGAGGAAGCCAGGGAAACTCCGGTGCGAAAGCCGACGGTAATCCTGGCGGAAACGGTGAAGGGCAAAGGCGTGAGCTTCATGGAGGATGTGGCGGGATGGCACGGGAAGGCTCCCAATCATGAAGAGTTGATGAAGGCTTTGGCGGAACTTGGGGCGACGGAGAAAATTCCCCACGCCCAGCTGCTGCGAACTGCGAAGTTGTACCAGGCCGACGTGGATCGCCAGCTCGAAGCCAAGATGCCAAAGTTCAGCCGCAATTATTGGTGGAATGCGTCCGAGATCATGAAAGCGCAAATGAAGCCGACGCGGATGGGATTCGGCCAGTCGCTGGCCCAGAACGGCGATGACGAACGGGTGGTGTGTTTAGGGCTGGATATTTCCGGTTCCATCACGATCAGCGATTTTTATACTTCGAAGCCGGAGCGGAAGCGGCGCTGGCTCAGCATGGGGATCGCGGAACAGTCCGCCACATCTGTGGCGGCGGGACTGGCGAAAGAAGGCAAGCTCCCGGTGTTGGGCACGTACGCCACGTTCGCTGCGGCGCGCAATCTGGACCAGATTCGAACTTCGGTTTGTTATAACAATTTCAACGTGTTGATCGCGGGAGCGCACGGCGGGGTCTCGGTCGGCCCCGATGGCGCTACGCACCAGGCGCTGGAGGACCTGTTCGCCATGTGCGGGCTGCCGAACATGACGGTCGTAGTTCCCTGCGATGCCGTCGAAACCAGGAAGGCAACCGACTATCTGCTGCTGCAGCATCAAGGACCCAAATACATTCGTTTTGCCCGTGAGGCAACGCCGCTTGTGACCGACGAGAACACGCCGTTCCTGTTCGGCCAGGCCAACGTGATTCGTTTTCGTGGCCAGACTCCGAATTTTGCGGATGCGTTTCAAACCTGCCTCGCCGCGGATTACGAGAGTGAAAACGAAGACTTGAGCATCCTTGCCTGCGGCCCGATGGTGCCGGAGGCGATGCGGGCGGCGTGGATTTTGAAGTCCGATTTCGGGTTTGAGACCCGGGTGGTGAATCTGCACACGCTGAAGCCCATCGACGAAGCCGCCATCCTGCGCGCCGCGCGGGAGACCGGAGTGATTGTGACCGCGGAAGAGCACCAGATTGGCGCACTGGCCTGGCGGGTCAGCAGCGTGATTACAGAAGCTCCGCTCATGTATGGCGTGCCGGTCATCACCGGCGCGATCGGCGTGAAAGACCGCTTTGGCGACTCCGGGGCGCCCTGGGAACTGATCAAGGAATTCGAGGTCAGCGCCGAACACATCGCCAAGAAGGCGGCAGCGCTGATGGAAGTGAAGAGGATCGGCACTGAGAAGGAGCAGCGCGTTACCGCCGGGCGCGACGTCAGGTAGTTCTGGGAAGGACACGGCTTCACAGGCTGCGGAAAAATGAACCAAGGTAGTAATTTCAGGGCTTTTTGAGTCAAAAATACTCCTGTAAGTTGTTGAATCTTGGTTCGAGAAAATGCTCGGATTACTAACTTGAG
>JBEKDG010000017.1:0-64794 GCA_050014475.1 Terriglobales bacterium
GTATGGCGTCATGCCGGTTTCGCGTTGCGGGACGCGGTCCAGTTCGATTTCGACTCCGGTGCCGCCACGCGCGCCCATCTCGCAGGTCGAGCAGGTCAGCCCGGCGGCGCCCATATCCTGAATGCCGACGATTGCGCCGGTTTGCATGGCTTCGAGACAGGCTTCGAGCAGCAGTTTCTCGAGGAATGGATCTCCCACTTGAACGTTGGGCCGCTTCGCTTCCGAGCCTTCGCTGAACTCCTCGCTCGCCATGGTGGCGCCGTGGATACCGTCGCGTCCGGTCTTGGAGCCGACATAAATTACGGGATTCCCCTCGCCCGATGCGCGTCCGTAAAAAATCTGGTCGCGGCGGACCAGGCCGAGTGCGAACACGTTCACCAGCGGATTGCCGGAGTAGCAGGGCTCGAACTTCACTTCGCCGCCAAGGTTGGGGACGCCGAAACAGTTGCCGTAAGAAGCAACGCCGGAAACCACGCCTTCCATCACAGAATGATTCTTGTGAATCTCCGCTTGTGTGGCGCGGGCGCCCTCGCCCGCGTTCTCCGCAGTCTGAATCGGCCCAAAGCGAAGCGAGTCCATCACCGCGACAGGCCGTGCGCCCATGGTGAAAATGTCGCGCAGAATTCCGCCGACACCGGTAGCCGCTCCCTGAAATGGTTCGATAAACGACGGGTGATTGTGCGACTCGATTTTGAACGCGCAGGCCCAGCCGTCGCCAATGTCAACGATGCCGGCATTCTCGCCCGGTCCCTGCACGACCAGCTTGCTGCGCGTGGGCAAACGCTTCAGGTGAACGCGCGACGACTTATAGGAGCAGTGCTCGCTCCACATCACGCTGAAAATGCCGAGTTCGGTCCGCGTGGGCTCGCGTCCGCCGAGCAACTGCTTGATCTTTTCGAATTCTTCCGGCGTGAGGCCGTGCTCCCGGATCATCTCCGGCGTAACGGCAGCGATCGCAGAGGTGGTCATCGGGGAATCTTTATTGTCGCATCTCCACCAACTTTTCGCATGTGGATTCGTACCAGGGTTGTGTGGAGCGGACGCCCTCGTCCGCTGCCTTTGATCTTGGGGTTGATGTTGTTCTTGGGGTTGATCTCGATTCTTCACTTCCCAGAGTCAACGTCAAAGGCGGCGGACAAGAGTGTCCGCCCCACACACCCGTCTATACTGTCGCAGATGAAGTCCGTCATCGTCGGCACCGCCGGACATATCGATCACGGCAAGACCTCGCTGGTGAAAGCGCTGACCGGCATTGATGCCGACCGCCTCGAGGAAGAAAAACGGCGCGGCATCACGATTGACATCGGGTTTGCCCACTTCGAACTGCCCGCCCCCGATGGCAGCCGGATTCGGCTGGGTTTCGTCGATGTCCCCGGCCACGAGCGCTTTGTGCGCAACATGCTTGCGGGCGTGGGCGGCATCGACCTGGTGCTGCTGGTAATCGCCGCCGATGAAGGGATCAAGCCGCAGACCCGCGAACACTTCGATATCTGCCGCTTGCTTGCGATCCGCCGCGGCATCACCGTACTCACAAAATCCGATGCGGTGGAGGCGGAGACGCTCGAAGTGGTGCGACTGGAAGTGGAAGATTATGTGCGCGGGTCGTTTCTCGATGCGGCGCAATCGCCGATCGTCGCGGTGAGCTCGTTGACGGGCGCAGGTCTGGACGAATTAAGATCCGCGCTCGCCCAGGTCGCCTCCGAAGTTGCGTCGAAAAATTCGGCAGCGCTGGCTCGCCTTCCCATAGATCGTGTTTTCACCATGAAAGGCTTCGGCACGGTCGTGACCGGCACTCTCGTCGCAGGGACGATCCGCAAAGAAGAAGAACTCGAAGTGTTTCCTCGCGGCAAGCGTGTGCGAGTTCGCGGAGTGCAGGTTCATGGCGCAGCGGCAGAGGCCGCCATCGCCGGGCAGCGCACCGCACTGAACCTCGCCGGACTCTCCACCGAAGACCTGGCGCGCGGGATGACGCTCGCCACCGCGGAGACTTTTCGTTCCACGTCGCGAGTCGATGCGCTGCTTTCCCTTCTTCCCTCAGCGAAGCCGTTCAAGGACGGCGCGCGGGTGCACTTTCACGCCTACACTTCGGAAACGATCGCGGAAGCGCGCCTGTATGGAACGAAACAACTGAAGCCGGGCGACGAAGCGTATGCGCAACTACGATTCGCCGAACCCATGCTGCTTCTGCCCGGAGATCGCTTCATCGTGCGGCAGTTTTCACCGGTCGTGACGATTGGCGGAGGCGTTGTGCTGGATGCTTCGCCTGCAACTCGCAAGCAACGCGTAGAAGATGCGACCGCATTTCTCAAGATCATGCGGGAAGGTTCTCTGGAACAAGTGCTGGCAGCGCGCGTCACACGGCGAGGGGCCATGGGCCTTCGCCTCGACGACATACCCCGAGAAATGAACATCCGGCGGGAAGAAGCTTCGAAACTGGCCGCGAAGGCCGGATTGCTCTGGTGCAATCCGGTGCTGGTTGCGCCGGCGGCATACGCGGAAGCGAAGGCGGATGTACTGCAAGCCGTCAAGAAATTTCATGATGCGAATCCTCTTGTAGCAGGGATGAGCAAAGAAGAGCTGCGCGATCGGGTCAACCTGGGGCCTGAGGTTTTCTACAGCGTGCTGGGAAAATTAGCGGAAGAAAAGAAACTGGAAGTCGCAGGCGAACTCGTCCACTTGCCCGGCCGTGGCGTGGTCATGAAAGACGAAGAAGCCGAGTCCAAGAAGATCATCGAGCAGGCGTTCGCTTCCGCAGGGTTGAAAGTTCCGTCGCTGAAAGAAGTGTTGGCGGGTCTGAAGGTAGACAAAATCCGCGCCCAGAAGATTGTCACTCTGCTTTTGCGCGACAAAGTTCTGATCAAGATCTCAGAGGAGCTAGTCTTTCATCAGAGTGCGCTCATGGATCTTCGCCGCAAGATCGCCGCTCTCAAAACTAGTGCGCCGAAAATTGATGTCGCCCGCTTCAAAGATATGACGGGAGTCAGCCGCAAGTATGCCATTCCACTACTCGAATATCTGGATCGCGAAAGGGTAACGAGGCGAGTAGGAGATGAGCGGGTGATTCTGTGAATTGCTCGTGTAGGGACGGGCGCCCTCGCCCGTCCAAGCCGAGCGCAGCTCGGCCTCATCTCCGAATCAGAATTTATTTAGATCTTTTCTTCCGGAAACTCCACTTCCAACGCCAGTGGGCCGGTGACGCGGTTGGTCAGGTTTACCAATCCAATGAGCATGTGCAGGTCAATAATCTGCTCGTCGGAAAATTGTTTCTTGAGTTCCGTGAAGTCGGCATCGCTGGCGCCGTCGGGCGTGCGTGTGACCTTTTCGGCATAGCGGAGCGCGGCTTGCTCGGGCGCTCCAAATCCCGAGTAGCTCCCTTCCTTCAGAGCTTTCATCTGTTCCGGTGTGAGTCCGGCGCGTTTGGCGCCCTGGATGTGGTGCTGCGTGCAGTAATGGCATCCGTTGATCAGTGAGACTCGCAGATACACGGCCTGGTACAGCTTGCGGTCGAGCGGACGTCCCACGCTGGCATAGAACTCCAGAAAGTTGCCGAGCATGGCGGGACGGTGCGCCAGCGCTTTCTGGATGCTGCCGGGCTTGCCTTTCAGCCTGCCATCGTAGATTTCCTTAACTTCCGGGCTGGCTTGCGCAGGTTCAATCAGACTGATCCGGGCCATGTGTCCTCCCCAAAGACCCCTCTATAATAAACGCAGGGACTTCTTCTCCCCTCACTCCCAATGCTGACAATTCGTGCCGCCACTATCGCCGACGCCGCTCTGCTCAGAAGACTGATCTGGGAACTTGCCGACTTTGAGAAAGCGCCGGATCAAGTCCGGACAACAGAGGCCGACATCGCGCGCGATGGCTTCGGCGTCAATCCTCAGTTTAGTGCCTTAATCGCCGAATGGCACGGACAGCCGGCGGGCTATGCGCTCTTCTTCAGCTACTACTCTACATGGCGAGGCTCGGGATTGTATCTGGAGGATCTCTTTGTCCGTCCTGATTTTCGCGGGCGCGGAATTGGCACGGCGCTTCTTGCCCGTGTTGCCCGTGCAGCAGAGCAGGAAAAGCGCGTCTTCGTTAAGTGGGAAGTGTTGAACTGGAATCAGCCCGCCATCGAAATGTATAAGGCGCTGGGCGCCGATTTTCTCGACGAGTGGCGAAGTGTTCTTCTGACGGGAGACGGTCTGCGAAAATTGGCGGAGAAAGCTTCTTGATGCGAGTACGCATCATCGGTGCTGGCCTGGCGGGATCGGAAGCGGCGTGGCAGTGTGCGCGGCGCGGCGTCGCCGTCGAATTATTCGAAATGCGGCCGGTGCGCACGACTCCTGCCCACCAGACGGACGGCTTCGCGGAACTCGTCTGCTCCAATTCTCTGAAATCCGACAGCGAGAACACCGCGCCCTGGCTGCTGAAGGAAGAGATGCGGCGAGCGGGTTCTCTGCTGCTGGAGATCGCCCGCGAAACCGCCGTGCCCGCGGGGCACGCTCTGGCTGTGGACCGAGCCGAGTTTTCGCGAAAAGTGACGGAGGCGATTTCCCGCGAGTCGCTCATCACGATTCACCGCGAAGAGGTCACACAAGTCGAAGCAGGCCAGCTCACGATCGTCATCATTGCAACCGGTCCGCTGACATCGGGCGCGCTCTCGCGGGAAATTGTGCGGTTGAGTTCCAGTCTGGACCCTTCGCGGGCGGGGGCGCCCGCGCCACACAACAGCCTCTATTTTTACGATTCCATCAGCCCCATTGTCGAGGCCGATTCCATCGACATGAGCAAGGTGTACCTGGCGGCCCGCTACGACAAAGGGTCGGCCGACTACATCAATTGTCCAATGTCGAAAGACGAGTACAACCAGTTCTACGATGCACTCCTCGCGGCACAGTCAGTTGAGCAGAAAGATTGGGAAAATCTGAATTACTTCGAAAGCTGCCTGCCCATCGAAGAGATCGCCCGGCGCGGGCGCGACACGCTGCGTTTCGGACCGATGAAGCCGGTCGGACTCAAGGACCCTCGCACCGGCAGGATGCCGTATGCCGTCGTGCAATTGCGGCAGGAAAATCTGCGCGCCGATTCTTACAATCTCGTCGGGTTCCAGAATCACTTGAAATTTGGCGAGCAGGCGCACGTGCTGAGATTGATCCCCGGACTGGAAAACGCGCGGTTTCTGCGCTACGGACAAATTCACCGCAACACGTATATCAACGCGCCGGCGCTGCTGAACCCGACGTTACAAATGAAGGCGCATCCCCATGTGCTGTTCGCGGGACAAATCTGCGGCGTAGAAGGTTACGTCGAGTCGATCGCGACCGGCCTGATGACGGGAGTGAATGCGGCCGCGCTGGCAACCGGCGGCGAACCGGCGCCTCCACCGCGAGCGACGGCGTTTGGCTCGCTCGTTCACTACATCACGCAGGCGGAGAGCAAGAACTTTCAGCCGGCGAATATCACATTCGACCTCTTGCCCGCGCTCGGGGCCCGCGTTCGCGACCGGAAGGAGCGCCACCGCCAGCAGTGTGAACTGGCGTTGCGCGAGTTCGACGGATGGCACAGCCGGTGCTGCGGGCAAGCTGCAGATCCCTCGCTCCTCCACCCCAGCCAGCAAATGCGGCTGGCTGGGGGCCCCGGCCGCTCGGGATGACAAGTTCTTGTTGTTTTTTCAGGAGATTCACTTTAGGGTGCTGATGTCGGAGTGAGGTCCGTCCCGTGCCGGTTTCCGCCGTTGATTGCGTACAGCCCGCCCTGCAGCACGCGCGGGAACAACTCTTCACTCGTTTCCGCTGGGGACAATGGTCCCGCCTGGCGCTGGTTGGGATTCTGGCGGCGGAACTGCATGTCGGCGGATGCAATTTCGGTGGCTTCAACTTTCCGGTCCATCAGCCGCGCCGCAGCGGGCAAGAGTTTCTGCCATCCGGTTTGCCCCACATTGATCCCGCTCGCCTCAGCCAGTTCGTAGGGCTAATCGTTGTCGCCGTTTTCCTGGCGATTGTATTGTTCTTTGTTTTTCTCTACATCAGCAGCGTGTTCCGGTTCATCCTGTTCGACTCGGTGCTGCGGCGGCAATGTTCGATTGGTGAGGGATGGCGAAAATGGCGTCGCGCCGGCGGCCGATTCTTTCTGTGGCAGATTGTGTTCCAGATTTCGATCTGGCTGTTTCTGCTGGTTCTGGTTGGCTTGCCGTTGGCCCTGGCTTTGGCTGCGGGATGGACGACAGATCTGCGGCATCACATCGGGCGGCTGATTGTCGGAGTAATTCTGCTGGTGGGCCTGATCATAGTGTTCGTGCTGACAGCCGCTGTGGTTCAGGTGCTGGCTAAAGATTTTCTGGTGCCGATTATGGCTCTCGAGGACCTCGATTTCGCCGACGGCTGGCACCGTTTACTGGCGTTGATCCGGCGGGAGAAGGGACGATATGCCGTTTACCTGCTGCTCAAGCTGGTGCTTTCCATTGCGGCGGCTATCATCTTCAGCATCATCGCGATTATCCCGGCGCTGTTCGTCGTGGTCCCTGGTGTGGTTGCGGTGCTGGCGGGCAAAGCCGCGGGACTGGGATGGGGCGTAACAACTATCAGTCTGGCGATAATCTTCGGAAGCCTGCTCCTGCTTCTGCTGATTTACCTGATCGCTTTGGTGAGCGTGCCTGCTACGGTGTTCTTCCCTGCGTACGCGATGTACTTTCTTGCTTCTCGATATCCGAATCTGGATGCGCTGCTGAATCCGGCCCCCACGCCTCCCGCGCCGGAATTGCCTCCAGTCCCGGAGTCTCCGCCGCCGTTCGAAGCGCCTCCGCTGCCGCCGTCGGCGGAGCCCATCGGCTAGTGCCGCCTTGCTGGTGGAGAGCCGGGCGTCCCCGCTCGGCTGGACGGGCGAGACGCCCGTCCCTCCACTACTTTTGCGCGGTGCTCGGCTTGCGCTCATGGCCCCAACTGAAGCGCCGTCCGATGATGCATTTCAAGATCAAATGATCGGCGGAGTTGGAAACGTCCACTCCCGCGCCGAAATTGAACTCCCAGTTTGGCGAAAGATTGAGGTCAATCGTAGGAAATATCTGCTGCGACTGCTGGGAAATAGGATCGAAGTTTGAGACCGGTCCGAGAGCACCGTAGTATTCGAAGCCGCCCGTGATCTTCTTTGTGAAATCAAAACTGACTTTCACATTCGGGGAAAATTCCCACCCCCTGCCCGTGTTCAAACCATGCAGCGCCCGGTCAAACGCCGGGTTGAAGTCGAAATACCAGCGCCCCAGTTTCTTGTCGATGATGGGACGAAGCTCATAGTTCCAACTGTCCTCCGCAAACTTCCGCCGCTGATATCCAATTTCCTGCGAGATGCTCAGTCCCACCGGCAAGTGCCACGACTCCGGAGCCGTGATGCGCGGGCGAATGTGATCGCCCACCCAGTTCCAGCCCCTGCCGTTCGAACCGACGCCAGGCTGAATGCTCGTAAAGACATAGAAGCCGGTTTCGAACCAGTCGGTCCAGCCTTGTGTGATCTCCACCGTCTCGTGCATGGCGTGATTGGAAGGGACCACGCCGTTGATCACCTGCTTCTGGCCGTCAACGGTGAAGTTGGAATGGATTTCCACCATGGTCACGTTCTTGGGGGTTGCCTCAGATCCGTAGACCTGGATTTCGTAGTTGTCCTGGGCGTGCGCCGACGAAGTGAGGACTAACAGATTGAGCGCGAGGAATACGCTTCCGAGCACTAAACGCGGAATGTATTTCACCATGGTCCTTGATCTCTCAGCTTGCGAAAAACTCGTCGCACTTGATTTTGGGTGGCGCAGCGCTTCAGCGCTGCGGTAACTCCATTGTATTGAATGCGGCTTTAGCCGCTGAGGTCTGCACCACGCGCCATCCCGAAAACTCCTGTGGTGGAGTGTGGCGCGGGAAATTCGCAACCGTGGAACTCTCCACACCGTCCGGGTGTCCAATGTTTCAAGACACGCGCGTGCCTGAGAGAGGAAATCCGAATGGCATTCTCAATGGCAGGCGGTGGTCCGTCTTCGACAGGTCCAAAGATGAACGTCACTCCTCTGATTGACGTTCTGCTGGTGCTCATCATCGTTTTCATGGTGGTTGTGATCGAGCAGCGGCCAACCGGTTTACAGACAGAGCTTCCGCAACAGCCCCAGCCCACGGATCACACGATCCCGCCGCCTCAGGCGACGATTGTGATTCAGATCCATCACGCGAAGCCAGGAGCGGAACGCTCACAGGCAGAACATCCGCAGGTGATGGTGAATGAAGAAGCGGTGGAATGGGATCGCTTGCGCGAACGGCTGCGGGATATTTTCGCGATTCGCGTCGAGCGGATCGCCTACGTCGAGGCCGACAACGACATTGATTTCCAGGATGTCGCGGATGTTATCGCCATTGCCCGGATCGCCGGCGTTGACCGCGTGGGGCTGCTGACCGAGGACGGGAAGCATGTGCCGATGGCGGGGTAGGAACTATCGCATAAGTCGCCGAGGCCGCAAAGGGCTTAGGAAACGCTGATGAATCGCCTGATGACAACAGACGGGTGTGGGAACTCGCATTGCGGGCTTGGTGTCTAGTTAAATATGAGGCGAGGCGCAATTATCGGTATCTGTGCCGTGGCCGCTCTGGTCATTCTGACCGCGCTGTTGTCTTCGAGACACTTCCGCTTGGCCGGGCTTACTCCTGCTGAACTGGCGCTAAAGGGATCTAACCTGCAGCCGCCTGTGGCTCAGGACTGCTCCGAAATTCGACACGCTCTGGCACTGTCCCCCCACTCAGCGGGTTCCGACCATGAAAGACCGCTCAGGAACACGACAGCCTTGAGCGAAGACGAGGTCGCCATCTACCGGGCTGTCATCCAGAGCTGGGTCTCGGACGACCCGACATCACTGAATGTATCAGCCAGAACATTTCCGCTCGACGAATCATCTCCCTCAAGCGGCGTTTCGGAGTGCGAGTGTTTGAAAGGCATACAGGTAGAGAGCCTTTTGAGTGCCTTCCATTCGTTTCACTACCTGACGCCAGACGCCCTGCCGAGAAGAAACATGAGGTTGGTTGATGCGGACAAGCAAGCCATAATTGTTGCCAGGAATGACCCGGGCAATATTATTGGCAAAGGAAAACCGCTCGAGGGAGCCGTGAGAAACGCCTTTGCCACTGGCCTGTTCTCGATGTCGGAAATTGCATTCGATAGAGAACATCGTCATGCCTTAGTGAGCTACAGCTTCTCGTGTGGCTCTCTCTGCGGGAACGGCGCTACCTTCGTGTTCGAGAAGGTCGGTGGCGAATGGAAGAGAACAGATCGCATGTGTGGCGGCTGGGTCTCCTAGCTGTTTACACAATATCGCGATTACATCACCTGCAGCGGAGCGCATGTACAAAAACGGGTTGACGCCTTCTACTCCCGCGCCCGGTTCTTAATCCAGATAGGCGAGCCAATAAACCCGAACGCCGCGCGAATCTGGTTTTCGAGGAAGCGCTGATAGGAGAAGTGCAGCTTCACGGCGCGGTCGGTGAAGAGCACGAACATGGGCGGCGCCACTCCCGCTTGCGTCATGTAGTAGATTCTCACCCGCTTGCTCACGGGAACGGAGGCGCGGTCGAAGTCAACCGTCCTCAGAAAACGGTTCATCTCGCCGGTCGTGATGCGCTTGCGGCGCTCGGTGGCGACCTTCTCGATTAGCGGGAGGATTTTTTCCGTTCCCTTGCCGGTGTGCGCGGACAG
The DNA here is from genome assembly GCA_050014475.1 of Terriglobales bacterium. Classification (GTDB taxonomy): domain Bacteria; phylum Acidobacteriota; class Terriglobia; order Terriglobales; family Acidobacteriaceae; genus Acidiflorens. Next base: position 9,700 of record JBEKDG010000017.1, read on the forward strand.
AAATAACACCGGAGCGTAGCTCAGGAATTTGAGCCCGTAGCGCAGGCGCTCTTCGTAGAGAGCACGGTCTTGGGGGCGCTTGGCGTCCTGGATGCGCGCCGTCTTGGACTGGCTGATGGCGCGCTTCTCTCCGCTCGCCACCAAGTCCCATTTGTTGACCAGGATAATCACCGAGCGTCCGCTCTCGTGGGCATAGCCTGCGATGTTCGCGTCGAGCCCGCTGGCGCCTTCGGTGGCATCCACCATGAAGAGCACGATGTCGGCGTCTTCGATATTTTTGCGGGAAAAGACCACCGAAAGCTTCTCGGCCATCAGCCGCGTCTTGCCTTTGCGGCGGATGCCGGCCGTGTCAATGAAGCGAATGTCGCGGCCGTGGTACCTGATGACTTCATCGACTGAATCGCGCGTGGTGCCTGGGACCGGTGAGACGATGGCGCGGGACGTTCCCGTGAGTTGATTGATTAGCGTGGATTTGCCGACATTGGGGTGCCCGACGATGGCCACTTTAATTTCATGTGGCTCTTCCGGCAATTCTTCCCCTGTGCTTTCCCCTGTGACCTCAGTGTCCTCTGTGGTTTTCTTCTCCACCGCGGGCAGCACTAGCAGGATGGCGTCGAGCAGATCGTCGATGCCGCGTCCATGCTCGGACGAAACGGGAAACATATTCCGCATTCCGAGTGAATGAAATTCTCCGAGCAACGAGTCCTGCTTGTCGGTGTCCATCTTGTTAACGGCGAGAAAGAGCGGCTTGCCGGTGCGCGCCAGGAGTCTCGCCAACTCGCGATCGGGCCCTGCGATCTCGGTACGGGCATCGACGACCATGACGATGGCCGCCGCTTCTTCGAATGCGACCTTGGCCTGACGGAAGATCTCCGACGGTATGAACTCCTTGTCTTCGGGAACGATGCCACCGGTATCCACCACCCGGAACTCGTGCCCGCGCCATTCGGCCTCGCCATAGAGGCGGTCGCGGGTGATGCCGGGCTCGTCTCCGACGATCGCGCGCCGCGAGCCGGTCAGCCGGTTGAAGAGCGTCGATTTACCGACGTTGGGGCGTCCGACAATGGCGACGAGTGGGGATGGTTTTTTCTTGCTCAAAGTCGTTTTTGCTCAAAGGCTGGATGAGTTACGAGGTCCATCCCGTTATTATAGAGACTTCGTGCCTTCCTCATCCCATCCCGTGTCCCCTCCAGAAGCTCGGCCTGCGGGATTCTCGCTCTACCAGTTCTTCGCGCCGGGGGGCGTGCTCTCGAAAACGCATCCCGCCTACGAGTTTCGTCGCGGGCAGTTGCAGATGGCCCAGGCGGTGGAAGAGGCTCTCGAAGAAAAGCGGCACCTGATCGTCGAGGCCGGCACGGGTACCGGCAAAACGCTGGCTTATCTGCTGCCGGTCATCCGCTCGGGCAAACGAGTCATCATTTCAACCGGTACGAAGAACCTGCAGGAGCAGCTCTTCCACAAAGATGTTCCTTTTCTGGAGCAGGCGCTCTTCCCCGATGGCAAGAGCAAGCTGAACGTCTGCTACATGAAGGGACGCAATAACTATTTGTGCCGCAGGAAGCTCTACGACCTCACGACAAATCCTGTGCTGAGCGGCTTGGAGGAAATCGATCATTTCTCCGAAATTTCCCGTTGGGAGAAACTCACTCCGACCGGCGACCGCGCCGAGTTGGCCGGCGTGCCGGAGACGAGCGCGCTGTGGCACAGGCTGGACGCGCGTTCCGACGCCTGCACTGGGCAGAAGTGCAGCGAGTTTGACCGCTGCTTCATCACCGAGATGCGGCGCCGGGCCGCGGAGAGCGATATCGTGATCGTCAATCATCATCTTTTCTTCGCGGATTTGACCATCAAGCAGCAGTCCGAATACGCGCCCGATGCCGGTATTCTGCCGGAAGCCGGCGCGGTGATTTTTGACGAGGCGCACGAGTTGGAAGACGTGGCGAGCAGCTACTTTGGCGTCACCGTCAGCACCGCACGTATTGATGAACTGGCGCGCGACGTCGAGCACGTGCTAACGCGCAATCGCATGTATTCGGCCGGACTCTCCGCAGCGATTGGCAGCCTGCGCGACCACGCCGCGCTGTTCTTTTCCCTGCTGCCCACGGGGAACGGGCGGTTTGCCTTCGAGAATCGGCGCGATTTTCTGGAAGAGAACGGCGAAGAATACATCGGGTTGCGGAATTCGTTGCAGCGCCTCGACTCCGAATTGCAGCAGATGCCCGAAAGGCCCGAGGAGGTGTTTGCCTTCGCTCGCCGCGCCGGAGAGATGAACTTTCAACTGCACTTCTTGATGGAAGAGGAGAATCCGAACACTGTTTTTTGGATTGAGCGGCGCGGCACGCGCGCAACCGGAGGCCGAGATCGACATACGGTGTTCCTGCAAGCCACTCCGATTGACGTGGCGCCGATTCTGAAGATGTCGTTATTCGATAAACTCGATTGCGCTGTCTTGACATCGGCCACATTGGCCGTCGGCGGGGGCTTCGATTACATGCGGCAGCGGCTGGGGCTCGAACACACGCGAGAGTTGCTGCTACAGTCGCACTTCGATTACGAAAGCCAGGCGTTATTGTATGTGCCTCCGGATCTTCCCGATCCGCGCACGCCGGAATTTGCGGCGCTGGCGGCGGAGCGCATTCGGCAACTGCTTGAGATCACGCGAGGCCGGGCGTTCGTGCTGTTCACCAGCTATGCGCAGATGAAGGACGTTTATGAGCGCCTGTGTTCACAGCTTCCGTTTCGCCTGTTCCTGCAGGGAGAGGCGCCGAAGACCGCGCTCCTTGAAGAATTCCGGCTAACCGCCAATGCGGTGCTCTTCGCGACATCTTCGTTCTGGCAGGGAGTGGACGTGCAAGGCGAACAGTTGAGCTGCGTCATTATCGATCGCTTGCCGTTTGCGGTGCCGAGCGATCCGGTGGTGGCGGCCCGGGTGAAGGCCATCGACGCGGGAGGCGGCAACGCTTTCTTCGAATACCAGGTGCCGAGCGCGGTCATTACGCTGAAGCAGGGGTTTGGAAGACTGATTCGATCGTTGCATGATCGTGGGTTGCTGGCCCTGCTCGACAACCGGATTTTGAAGAAGTCGTATGGGCGCGTGTTTGTTGAGAGTCTGCCCCCTTACAGCCGGACGACAGACTTGAGAAAAGTAGAGGAATTCTTCGGGGCGGAGGTCGGATGATGTTTGATGGAGCGCCGGGCGCCCCCGCCCGGCAGGACGGGCGAGTCGCCCGTCCCCACACGAGCGCGGCGAACTAAAAGCTACTCGGCTGCTTCCTTGTCGACAACGACCTTCAAGTGCGTGGTCACGTCCCTGTGCAGCTTGATGGGGACAATGAACTCGCCGACGGTCTTGAGCGGTTCGTGCAACTGAATCTTCCGGCGATCGATGTGAAAGCTCTTTTTCTCGAGTGCGGCGGCAATATCGCCAGCCGTGACCGATCCGAACAACTGATCGCCTTCGCCTGACTTCCGCAGGAACTTAACCTCAAGCCCGTCAAACTGCTTGGCCAGCGCTTCGGCTTCCGTCTTTTCCTTGGCGGAGCGGCGCACCGAGGCCGCCTTCATCTGCTCGATGACAGTCTTATTGGCGGCGGTGGCCTGAATCGCCAGCTTCTTGGGCAGCAGAAAATTCCGCCCGTATCCCTCGGCGACTTTCACCACCTCACCGCGGTTGCCCAGCTTGGGCACGTCTTCTTTCAGGATGACTTCCATGAATGACTCCGTTTCGTAACTAACCTGGTCGTTAGTCGCTTGTCGTTGGTCGTTTGCCAATTCTCGAACAGTCAGCAAATTTTCCTAATGCCGCTGACTGCGAACGACGAACGACGAATGACCAACGACGATCTTGAAACTACTGCGCGCGTCCCGCGAACGGCAGCAGGGCGATATTGCGCGCCTGCTTGATGGCCCTCGATAGACGGCGCTGGTGCGGCATGCACACGCCGGTCAGGCGTCGCGGAGTGATCTTGCCGCTTTCCGCCACGAACTGCGCCAGTAGACGCACATCTTTGTAATTGACCGCTTCGATCTTCTCGACGCAGAACTTGCAAACCTTTTTGCGCCGGAAGAACTTGCGGCCGCCTTCGCGGGGACCACCGGGGCCTCCGCCGGGACGCGGACCGCGTGGCGGCCCGCTGCGCTCGGGGCGCTCACTACGCTCCGGGCGACTTTCACCGCCTGATCCCGCGGTGGGTGCTTTCGTTTCTTCTGCCATAGTGCTCCTGCTTTCTAAGAATTCGTTGACGGACGAGGCGTAATGCCCGGCCCTCAGGGGCTAAAGCCGTGCCCTTCCCAAAACCTGCACAGAGCGATCAGTTAGATCAGTTCTCACTAAACTGGCACCGAGGCTGGAGCTTCCGTTCCGGCTTCCGGCGTTACCGGTGCTGCCGGTGTTACCGGAGCGGCGGCGGCCGGTTGTGCGCTGACTTTCTTTTTCGCGTCGCGGAGTTTCTTGATCTTGTCGAGGCGCTTCAGTTCTTCGTCCGTGCGCACGGTGAGGAACTTGATCACCGGCTCGGTCACACGCAGGCGGCGTTCGACTTCGTGCACGACGGCGCCGGTGGCTTCCATCAACATCAGCACAAAGATGCCATCGTTGAACTTACCCACCCTGTACGCGAGACGGCGCTTGCCCCAAACCTCGCTCTTGGTCGTTCCGCCCGCCGAGGTCACAGAGGACTCGAGCGTGGAAATCAGCTTGTTCAGATCCTCGTCCACCATGTCGGGCCGGACGATGAACATCAATTCATAGTTACGATTCATTCGTTATCTCCAAAAATCAGTGGGCAGTGGCCGGTGGTCAGTGACCAGTTGCCCAAAATCCTTACAATCCCGGTGCGAATTTACTGGCCACTGACCACCGATCACTGACCACTGTCTTCCGTCTTGCGATTGAACCGGTTCATCGCCGCCGCCGGTCCTTCTGTCAAAATCATCTCAACCGCCTGCGCTGCCGTGTCGAGGACTTCGTCCACAACTTTTCCCTGCGCCTTGCGGAACGGCGTCAGCACATATTTCACGCTGTCCACGACTTTACGATCGGGCGCAATTCCCAGCCGAATCCGCAAAAACTCGTCGGTACCCAGGGCGCCGAGGATGGATTCCATCCCGTTGTGCCCCGCCGAACTTCCCCGCTGCCGGATACGAATCGTGCCCAGCGGCAGGTCGAGTTCGTCGTAAATCACAATCAGGTCCCGCATCACATCGACCTGATGTTCCGCCACCAGTTCCCGCACCGAAAGCCCACTCAGGTTCATGTAGGTTTCCGGTTTGGCCAGGACCGCCGGCTCACCGGCGATCGTTGCCCGCGCGGTCAGCGCGCCGCATTGGCGATTCCTGATTTCGATCCCGAGGGCGTTGGCGATCCGATCAATCGTCAAGAACCCGAGATTGTGCGGCGTGAACTGGTACTCGATTCCGGGGTTGCCTAAACCGACGATCAGTTTCACGCGGATCCGCTTTTCGCTGTTGGCTGTTCGCTCTTGGCTCTTAGCTTTTGGCCTTTAGCCTTTAGCTCGTAGCTAGAAGCCCGCGGCTATTTTTTCTCTTTCTTCTCGGCCTTCTCGGCCTTTTCGGGCTTGGCCTTGGCCTTGGCATCGCCCTCGGCCTCGCCTTCACCCTCGGTCTCCTGCTTGCCCTTCTTAATGACTTCAGGTTCAGCCGGAGTTGCCGCCGCCTCCGCCACCACCTCTGGAGCCGCAACCACTTCTTCCTTCACCGTGGTGATGTGCGCGATCATCTGGTTCTCTTCGGTCAGGAACTTCAACCTTTCGTTGTGCGGGAGGTCTTTCACTCGCACTTCGACGCCGAACACAAGGTGGCTGATGTCCACTTCGATGTTCTTCGGAATGTCCGCCGGAAGGCACTCAATCTCGATCTCACGCAGCAATTGCTCGAGGATGCCGCCCTGCGTCTTCACGCCCTCGGCCTCGCCTTTGAGCGCGACCGGAACCGTGACCGTCAACTTCTTGTCCATTGCGATGCGTTGCAGGTCCACGTGGAGCAGGGTTCCCTTGATCGGTTCAAACTGCCAGTCCACGATCATGGCCTTCACGCGATCGCTGTCGAGCGCCAGGTCAAAAATCGTGTTGTGTCCGCTCTCCGACCGCAGGATGCGCAGGACCTGCCGCGGATCGACCGCGACCGCAGCCGCGTCTTTGCCCGCGCCATATACCACGGCTGGAATTTTTCCGCCGACGCGCACTCGCCGGGCCGCGTTCTTGGTGCCTGGTTCGCGCTTCTGCGCTTCCAGAATACTGATGTCCGTTGCAGTCGCCATAATTCCGTTTCCGTCCTTCGCTGTTTCGCTGTTCGTCGTTCGCTGTTCGTCGTTCGCAAACCCTTTCAGTCCAGGGCGAATAGCGAACAGCGAACGACGGTTCAGATAAAAAGTTTGCTGACCGAAGTTTCTTCGTGAATGGACTGAATCGCCCGTCCAATCAGACCCGCGATCGAGAGCACCTTGATCTTCGAGACTTGCTTTGCCTCTTCGGTCAGCGGAATGGTGTTGGTCACGACCACCTCGGCGATCGGAGAGTTCACAAGGTTTTCCACCGCCGCCCCTGAAAGTACCGGGTGCGAACAGCAGGCATACACGGTGCTGGCGCCATTTTGAATCAGGGCTTGCGCCACCTTCACCAGCGTGCCCGCGGTGTCGATCAGATCGTCAATGATCAGACAGGTCCGGCCCTTGACGTCGCCGATCACGTGCATTACTTCCGCCACGTTCATCTCGACGCGGCGTTTATCCACGATGGCCAGCGCCGCATCCACTTTCTTCGCGAAAAACCGCGCGCGTTCCACGCCGCCCGCGTCCGGCGAAACCACCGTCAAATCCGGCAGATTCAGTTTCTTGAAGTAATCCACCAGCACCGGCGAAGCAAACAGGTGGTCCACCGGAATATTAAAAAATCCCTGCAACTGGGGCGCGTGCAAGTCCACCACCAGCGCCCGGTCCGCGCCCGCGGTGGTCAGCAGGTCGGCCACCAGCTTCGACGAAATCGGCACGCGCGGCTTGTCTTTGCGATCCTGGCGCGCATAGCCGTAGTACGGAATCACGGCCGTGATGCGCCGCGCCGAAGCCCGCTTGAGCGCGTCCATCATCAACAACAGTTCCATCAGGTGCATGTCCACCGGGTGGCAGGTGGGCTGCATCACGAACACGTCGGCCCCGCGCACGTTCTCCTGAATCTGCACGTAAGCCTCGCCGTCGGCAAACCGCGTCACCTGGGCCTGTCCGCGCGTCAGGCCAAGAAAGTGGCAGACCTCATCGCAGAGCGCCTCGTTGGCGGTTCCACAGAAAACCTTGAATCTGTCGTCGACCCGGGCGCGTTGCGGCTTGCGTTCCGTTTTCTCGTCCGTGATCGGCTTTTTTTCGGCGGTCGTCGTCGCAACTGTGGCCATAGTTTCAGTTCTCAGTTCCCGGTTCTCAGTTCTCGGTTTTGGGGCTCCAGTGTCTCGACTGAGAACTGAGAACTGGCCACTGAGAACTGCTTCTCTGGCTGGGCCGCTAGGATTCGAACCTAGACAAAGTGCTCCAAAGGCACTTGACCTACCATTAGTCGACGGCCCAGTGAAACGATCTGACTGGCTGATTACACTTCAATTGTCGTCCAACAATCGAAAATCAACAATCAAGAATTCTTTTCCAATACTTCTGGCGCGTCAACGTACTGGTCGCCACCGCCTTCAGCCCCTGCTTCCGCAGACAGCCTGCCGCTTTCGCGGCCTCGGCTGGCGACCGGAACAGCCCGTACAGGGTTGACCCTGACCCGGAGAGCGCGGCGTATCGCGACCCCGCGCGCTCCAGCGCACCTTTTATGTCTCGCAATTCGGGATATTTAGGAAAGACGACTTTCTCGAAGTCGTTTTCAATCCCGGTACGGACAAGGTCGAGAAGCAAGTTCCCGGCCCGGCTCCCGCCTTTTGCGGAAGCACCGGTGTTGGGTAAACCACTCAGCCACGCCGACAGCACGCAGCCGACCTCAAATAGTCTATCGGACGCCCCCGCCCGCGTCAATTGTTCCCTGTTTGTGGAGGGACGGGCGTCCTCGCCCGTCCAAGCCGAGCGCAGCTCGGCCCCACTCTGAACCGCCGCATCCCAATCGGCAAACGCCTGAGCCGTCGAGACCCCAACCTCCGGCGTCACCACCACCATCGCCACCGCAGGCAGATCGGGCAGAGGATAAACCTCCTCGCCGTGACCTACTCCCAACGTCGTTCCGCCCACGAGAAACAGCGGCAGGTCCGAACCAACTTCAGCGGCAATTCGCAGGCGCGCCGCAGCGGACAGTTTCTTCTTGAGCGCCCGCGTCTTTTTCAGTGCCAACTCCAGCGCAACCATGGCCGCCACGGCATTCGAAGACGCGGCACCCAACCCTCCCTGCACCGGCAGGCGCTTCTCGATTTCGATGCGGACTCCGCCCTTCGCGCCGATTTCGTCCATCACTAGCTCGGCGATGCGATAGCAGGTGTTCGACGAATCCAGCGGAACCCGCGGGTCATAGCACAGGACGTCAATTCCGCTGCCCCGCCCGACGCTCACCCGGATTACGTCATGCAGCGCAATCGTCTGGTACACCGTGCGCAGATCGTGATATCCATCGGCGCGCGCGGCGCCGATGTAGAGCCCGAGATTGATCTTCGCAAAAGAACGAACCACAACAGTCATGGAAGGTGAATTGTAAGCGATTTGCGGGAGAAAAAATGGGGCGTAGTAGGCGACTCGTCCTTGTCCTGCCGCTCACCCGTTTGGACACTCCCTGTCGGTCGAGAAATCAACAAGAGGAAATCCACAATAGGAACCTCTTTTGCACACACAAAAGGGGTTGCGGTTTTGATCCTGGGGTTGATAATCACATGACAGCTTTGCAGACTTCATTTTCCTACAATCAGATGGTTGAGTCGGGAACGAAAGCCAACGGTAAACGGGCCATGATCAGCGTGGCTGAGGACTTGTTGACATTTGTGGGTGGTCGCCGCTTTGGGACAATTCTTGTAGATCCGCCATGGCAGTTCCAAAACCGTACTGGGAAAATTGCACCCGAACACAAGCGCCTTTCGAGGTACGGCACATTGGGACTTGATGACATCAAGATGCTGCCGGTGGAATTGGCTGCAGCGGACACCTGCCACTTATACCTTTGGTGCCCGAATGCGTTGCTTCCAGAGGGCCTTGCTGTTATGAAGGCATGGGGCTTTCATTACAAGAGCAACATCGTCTGGCACAAGATTCGCAAAGACGGCGGTTCGGATGGTCGGGGCGTCGGCTTCTACTTTCGGAACGTCACCGAATTGATTCTGTTCGGAGTCAAGGGTAAGAATGCTAGGACTCTTGCTCCAGGCCGACGCCAAGTCAACTATGTTTGCAGCCGCAAGAGGGAACATTCGCGAAAACCGGACGAGCAATATCCCATCATCGAAGCGTGCAGCAATGGACCCTATTTGGAACTGTTTGCCAGGGGAGAAAGGCCCAAGTGGGTCACTTGGGGGAACGAAGCAGACGACTCGTATCGTCCCACGTGGAAGACCTACGCGAATCACTCGCAGAGTGCTGCCGCCAGCGCCGATTGAAAGGCCTCATCAACTCTCTTCGTAGCAATCTAAGCCGAGCCCTATCAGCAATAGAGGGCACTGGCCTGCCCCGCCACCGTCCACCTTCGGAATCAGCTTATCCCAATGCGTAGTGGACGCACCGTAGGACGCGCCTTTGCCAAGTTTGTCAAAGAGCCCTTGCAATTCACTCACCCGCGTTATTATCACGCCCACAGACATCACATTCAGGACATTCAGCAGGCGGAAGTTGTTTAGGTCGCGGTCGTAGAACTCCGTCTTGTTATTCCATTCCACCTCAACCCCCACGCGATTCTTGAAGTTGTCGATCTTGTGGGTGGGGATCGGAACAGGGTGCTCGCCAATCGTGATCTTGATGTCAAAGGACTTTGGACTCCAGCCCACTTTCCCGAGGGACCCGTCAATAGCTATGGGAATTGGAGATCGCCCGCCTCCCGGCGTGAGGATGTCGCTTCGTTTGAGCGTGAACGCACGCAATGCGTCGAGGATTTCGTTAAATTCTTGGGTAAAATCGCTGCGTAGGATTGCAGTTGCGTGTCCTCGCTCGTCAAAGCGGAAACGTGCCCTGACGTCTTTCGGTATTAGCTCGACACCCATAGCTCACACGAGTCTCACGTGATCCATGATGCAATATAATTGCGCTATATCGCAGCACTCTTATGTAGACAGCATCACGCTCGTTAACCCTGATTGGTTCTGACATTGAGGGCGGGTGGGTAGTTCTTAACGGGGAAGTATAGCGCGGGTTTGCCTTTTAACATTCGCACAAAGGCCTACTTCCTTTCCAGAGTGGCGTCCAGCGTCAGCTTCGGGGTTGATCGGGCAGGTCCTCTATTCAACCCTGCAGAAACAATAAAGAAACTGCTGGACCGTGGCGGGTGGCCCAGGCCTTTGATCTCGCTGGCATAAATAACACTGGCGGTACCCCATCCTTCGCGCACTTTGCGAAGGGTGGGTGTGGAAATGTCCACACAACGGGACGAACGCGACCTGCTTTTTTTCATCACATTTTCCTTGTACCGCCATCACAGACTCCCAACCGCAACCCTGCGAAGATTCTTCGAGAGTGCAGCATCGAGAAGTGTGCCCGTCTCCAGAGACGGTTCCATTTTCGGCGCTCTTTGACAACTTGAGCCGTTTAGCGGGCGTGAGCGGAGCAGGAGCCCGCAGCCGAAATCCTGGGCAAATCAAAGAATTTCGCCCCTAAGTCCTTATTCTTCAATTATCTTCCACGTAAGTCCTTTAAATCCAATTATCTGGCGAACCTCCCCGCTAACCCAATGATTCTAATAGAACGAAAAAAGGGGGGGTAGGGGGGTACCCCTTAAAGAGCGCCCAAACGCATTTTTACTGAGAGCTGACAGCCGAGAGCTGAGAGCTGATTTAGGAGCCATCATAATGTCAATTTATCCAATCGCACTTTGCCAGCACATAAAAATGAACGGAGATCGTTGCGGAGCGCCCGCCCTGCGCGATCAGAAGTTTTGCCGCTTCCACAACTGCTGCGGTCCAGTGCAGGTCGATGTCAGCACCTCCGCGACGGTCCCTGCCGCTCCCTTCTTCCTGCCCGTCCTTGAAGACGCCGCCTCGATCCAGTTAGCGATTACGCAAGTCTGCGAACATTTACTGCACCGACGGCTCGACGCGAAAAAAGCTGGCATTCTCCTCTACGCCATGCAGGTCGCGTCATCGAATCTGGGTCGCCTGAATGAGGATAAAAGTCAGCAGAAAAGTAGTGAGGTGAATAATCGGGAGACTAATCACGAAAATAGCTCAGAGGCGTCCTCTCCCGCCCCAGCGTCGTCAGAGGCTATTTCGAGTGGCCAGGACAGTTCCGGCTCCATCTCGTCAGCCGAACCTGATCGCTTGCCGCCTGGGACAATTCAAGCCTGCGAGCAGCCGCGGCGATTCGTGGTCTGAATCGGGCGTTGCACGGCCCTAACAGCTTGCGGAAAAGCCCGGTGCTGCACTTGATTTTGGGTGGCGCAGCGGTTCACCGCTGCGATAACTGGCTTATTTCATCGACGGCTTTAGCCGCTGAGGTCACACTTTCTGCGCGGGAACGACTTTTTCCGGAGCCTGCTGAAGGGTCGCTCTTCCACCATGGTCCACACATTCCTAAGGTCGCTTGGAAAGCCTCGCAGGCTGCGGAAAAATCCGCTATTGATTGCTGTACACTTCCTGCTTATGCCCGTCGTCACCTACCTCGAAGCCATCCGCCAGGGAATCTGGGAGGAGATGGAGCGCGACCCGAGTGTGTTTTGCCTGGGTCAGGACATCGGCATCTACGGCGGCGCTTTCAAAGTCACCGACGGCTTCATCGACCGCTTCGGCCCCGAGCGCGTGATTGACACGCCGATTGCGGAATCGGCGATCATAGGCGCTGCCTTCGGCGCCGCTCTTACCGGATTGCGCCCCGTGGCCGAGTTCCAGTTCATGGATTTCATCGGCTGCGCCTTCAATCAGATCGTCAACATGGCCGCGAAGGCGCACTACCGTTGGGGAGCGCCGGCCCCGCTGGTGCTGCGCGGTCCAAGCGGCGGGAACGTACACGGCGGCCCATTCCACTCGCAGAACCCGGAGATGTGGTTCGTGCATGCGCCCGGACTGAAGGTAGTCTGCCCGGCGACGGCCTACGATGCCAAGGGACTCATCAAGGCGGCGATCCGCGACCACAACCCGGTGATCTTTTTCGAGCACAAGTATCTGTACCGAAGAATCAAAGAAGAAATTCCAGACGACGACTACGTGGTTCCTCTCGGAAAGGCGCGGGTCGCGCGCGAGGGCCGTCATCTCAGCGTGATCACCTATGCCGCCATGCTGTACACCGCGCTCGAAGCCGCGGACATCCTGAGTAAAGAAGGAATCGAAATCGAAATCCTCGACCTGCGCACGGTCGCGCCTCTCGATCGCGCGGCGATTACGGCCACCGTGAAGAAGACCAACAAAGTCGTCGTTCTGCACGAACACGCGCGCACCGGCGGTCTGGCCGGAGAGATTTCCGCGATCATCAACGAAGAAGCGTTCGACGATCTCGACGGTCCCATTGTCCGGCTAACGTCTCTCGACACGCCGGTTCCGTTCTCTCCGCCGCAGGAGGAGTTTTTCCTCCCCAAAGTATCCGATCTGGTGCGTGAGGCTCGTCGGCTGCACGCATACTGACTTCCGCGCTCTCAGCCCGCAGTCTCAGGCCAACATGCGTTCTGCTGCGGCCTGCGCTGCGTTCCTGTTATATATAGAAAGCAGCAGGCATAATTTCCCAGGCTCTCCGAGGATCTGAAATGCGCAACTTCATTCTGGGGATTGTCATCACCATTCTGGTTCTGCTGATTGTCGGTCTTGGGGTTGCCTTGCTCGGCTTTTTGCCGACCCGAGCCAACAGCGCCCCCCCTGAGATGGAACGCCGCCTCGCCACGAGCGCGCTCGACAATTCGGTGGAGCGCCATGCTCCCCGCTTGAACAATCCCGTGCCCCCCACGGACGAGAATCTGATCGAGGGTCTGAAGATCTACACCATGAATTGCACGCTTTGCCATGGCGCTATCGACCGCCAGCCCTCCGCCCTTGAGAAATCGTTCTATCCCCCGCCTCCGAACCTCATTCTTCACCCGCTCGATGACGAGGAATGGCACGTCTTCTACGTGATTCGCACCGGCGTCCGCTATAGCGGAATGCCCGCCTGGGACAAGACGCTCTCTGAGCCTGAGATATGGAAACTCACGGCGTTCCTCACCCGCATGGACAAACTGCCGCCTGCGGTGCAGGACTATTGGAAAAAATCCAGCGGCGTGAACCCGCCAACCGGCGGGCAGGAAGGACACGACGACCACAAGTAGGAGGTTGTGTGGCGGCGGGGCTTTGCCCCGCCGGGACGGGGCAAAGCCCCGTCCCACACTGGTGAGTGCTTCGCTACCCCGGCGGATAGCTGAAATTGATGGTGATCACGGTTTGAGTTGCCGCAGCGTGGCCGTTGAGACTGTAGGGTTGAAACCGCCACTGCTTGACTGCGGCAATCGCCGCGCGGCCCAGAATAAAATATCCCCGAACAATTTTCAGATCCTCGACGCTGCCATCGCGCCCAATCACCGCCTGCAGTACCACCGGTCCGTGAAGTTTCTGGGCTAAAGCTTCCGGTGGATACACTGGATTCACGATGTGAACCAGCAGGGCCCGAGCTGCTTCTTCGCTCACCGCGACGGGTTCGCTGAATTGCTGAATCGCAGGCTGCGGCTGCGGTGCGGAGACCGGCATCATCTGCGCCGGATTCACCGTCACCACAACCGGCCGCTCAATCGGCGCCGAGTTTCTCATGCTTTCGGGAATCGCCACTCGTTCCCTGCGGATTGGCGCCGCGTCTTGATGCTCGAACCCTGGCACGGGCAGCGGAAAGTCCGGAGCCTTTGGCAATGGGATGCGCGCTTCCGTCAGCGTAGACTCGGTTTCAACCACTGCCAGCGCCGGTGTCTGCGCATTGGGACTGGCAGAATCTCTGCTGAAGTACGCATCCTGTTGCGCGTCGCTCCTGGCGGAACCGACGGGTAACGCGCCCGTTTGGTTCATATAAAAAAGCTCCGCCACCGATTCCCGCAAAACGCGGAATCTTCCCTCCGGCGTGCGCGACAGATACTCGACGGCGTCGCGCGATCTCCACAGGCAAAACATCGCCGCAACCGCAAGCACCGCAGCACAAGCTCCGCGGAACCCTATCGCATGGCTACGCTCCCGAGACTCTTCTTCGTCTTCGTCACTCGCAATTTCGCCGTCGCCGCCGCCCTCCGCTGCATTCGCTTCCGGGAAACCGGCTGGCGGATCCTGCTGACCGGGTTCCGTTGCATCGGCGTCAACAGAAACTGCGCTCGGGCCTTCGCTGCTCGCGTCGACTTCCCCTGCCGACTGCGCAGCAGCCTCTGCGCTCGACGGTTGCATCTGCCCACACGCTTTCGCCAGCACCGCGTCGGCTTCCTCGGAGGAAATTGGACGATAGATCAGAAAATCGAGCCGGTTGTCGCGCAGTTCCGCCGGCGTGGGGTCGTGATCGACGATGGCGACGGCCACCGTGTCTCGGTTGGGCGCGGACTCGCGAGCACGCTTCAACAGGAAGGTTGCCTCCGGCTGGTCAGCCCAGTCCACGATCACGCACGAAAAGGCCTGCGTCTTCCCTTTTTCGATGGCCGTAAAGATGTCGGAACAGACTTCAGCGCGGATTCCTGTACTCTTGCAGGCCGTCGTCATGGCGGCGTTTGTCTCGGAGCTTTTTGAAAACAGCAGGGCGCAGAAAGCCATCGCGGCAACAGCTTATCGGGATTTTCGTCCCCGCGACAGGTAACCAGTGGGTAGCCCACCCGTGGAATCTGGCCATCCCTCTGTTAAACCTAGGGTTCCATTCCAGCGCCGGTGACCTTCGTAACCTGCCCCCATCCCACCCTGGCAATGTCAGATCTCAGCCCACTCTCCCGATAACTCATGGCGCAGCTTCTGCTGCCGTTCTTGCTGCCTATCCTGCATCTTCCGCTGCGAATCCTGCAGCCTCTTCTCCATATCTTTCCAGCACGATGCCTGCTGCTGCACTTTCTCCATGATGGCCGGACCCATGCGGGCGATTTCATCTCCAGCGCGGCTGATTGCCTGCTCGGTCTCTGCCGTGAAATCGGGAACGTCAAAGCTGTTTTCCAGCAGGCTGCCGGAATCCTTCTTCTCGGGAAGAGTCAGAGTCAGATTCTGCTCTCTCTTCTCGCGCATCACGGTCACTGCCGCCGCGCTGCCCGACGATGACCGCAGAGCATGCGTAAAGTCAGAGGTATCATGCACCGGCTGGTTGTTGACCTTGACGACCACATCGCCGGCACGGAATCCGGCCTTTTCCCCGCGGCTGCCTTTTTCCACCGAGCGCACCAGCACGCCGTTGCCGCCCTTGACGCCAAAGAAATCTCCCAGTTGCGGTGTAATGTTTTCCACCATCAGCCCGCTGCGCAACGACGAGTGGACGATGACCACCGAGACGGGCACGTCGAAGTCCGGCATCGTGGGCATCTGCGGCATCTCGAACTTGAATTCGCTGCCCTTTGGCGCCCATGTCATCGACTTGTGCCGGTCGGCGAGTTGGACCTTGATCGTCAGTGGTTGACCGTCGCGGCTGATGCCGAGATTCACCACGCGGCCCGGTGGCGTTTCTTTAATCATCCGGCGCAATTGGGCAGCACTCTCTACCGCCGTACCGTTCAGGCTTACGATGACGTCATGCTCGTGCAGCCCGGCTTTCCCGGCGGGAGCGTCCTGGTCGACCATCGTGACCTCCGCGCCGTGCTCTTCCTTGAGCTTTAATTCTCCCAGCCGCTCCGGAGAAACGTCAGCGATATCCACTCCGAGATACGACGATCCGCCACCCTCCTCTGCGCCGTAACTGCCGTAACTCCAGTCCCAGCTTTCGCCCGTGCGATCGTAGTTCAGTTCCGCGGCTTGCGCGCTGGCGACCATTGCAACGACTATCGTGAAAAAAAACATGCAAAGCAGGACGCGATGCATCATGAGCCCTCCCGAATACAAACAACTCCGCCCAAACTTGTTGGTGGAGCGCCGGGCGTCCACGCCCGGCTGGACCCTTCGACTTCGCTCAGGGCAGGCTCGCGAGACGCCCGTCGCTCCACCATGTAACCTAGCGGCTGACGCGGCGGAAGTTGACATTCCCAGAATTCGTCCGGACCTTCAGCACCGGTCCACCACCATTAAGTTGACCCTCTGCAGTAACCGTTTTCGGTCCCCACGGTCCGCCTTCACTGGACACACGAATATCGGAGAAGTCGCTGCGGATCGTGTGGCCATTGGCGATTTCGATCTCCGCCCGAATGGAGATCGCCAGATCGTTCGCAAGATAGACGGTGATGTCGCCGGCCGAGGTTTCAAGCGTGGAATTGTTGCGACCTCCCGCCGATGAGAGCAGTTTCACAATAATTCCACCGGCTGAAGTTTCCGCCTGCACCGATGCCGCTCCGTCCAATTGGATACTGCCTCCGCCGGTCTGGGCCTGCACACGTCCTTTCGCGGAAGCCAGCCGAATGCTGCCCGCGCCCGTCTCGATTTCCGCCGACCCTCCGATCTCGCCCAGGTCCACGCTCCCGCCCCCGGTCGTGGCTTTCACCCGCCCGCTGCACTTGTCCACCCGAATACTGCCCCCGCCCGTCTCCAACACCGCGCCTTGCAGCCCGGAAAGAACGACTACGCTTCCCCCTCCACTTTCCGCCTTGATCTCGCCCTTGGCGGATGCAACCTTGATGTTTCCTCCGCCCGTCTGCAGACTCACGTTGCCTTCCACGCTGCCGACCTCAATCGTGCCCCCGCCGGTTTCCGCCGTCACCTCGCCGCCGATATCATCCAGGTGAATATTCCCACCACCACTTTCGAGCTCGACACGTCCGGCAATTCCGGTGGTGTTTACGCTGCCGCCCCCGGTCTCGATCTTGGCGGACTGCAGGTTCCGCGGCACATTGATGACAAAATCAGCGGCGCACTCACGATTCCGGCCGCCCTGCGACTCCGCCACCATCCACGCCGTGTCTCCCTTTACAGACGTATTGATCCGGTAAGACTCAAATTCGCGGCGGGCCTGCTGTTCTGAAGATGTATAGGCTCGACGATGAATCACGTATGTGATCCCCGCTTGCGATCCACCCTGAACCCGCACCGAACCTGCGGCGAGCTTCACCCGCAGATTCTTCGCCGCACCCAGGTCTCCAGTCATTTCCTGGACCCAGTTGCTGCCTTCGCGATACACCCGAGCTTCCTGGCACAGCGCCAGAGATGCCAGCGCAGCCACCAACACTCCAACACCAGCAAGTTTTATAGCGTGCTTCAATGAATGTCCTCCTCAACCTATTACTTAGTGGAGAGCCGGGCGTCCCCGCCCGGCTGGACGGGCGAGACGCCCGTCCCTCCACCAGAGACTGACGACCAACGACTGTTCCTAATCCATCTCCGGCATCTGCGCCAGCATCGTGCGAGCCTGCGAGCGAATCGAGACGTTCTGATCCGTCTGCGCCAACCTGGTCAGCACCGATCGCACATTGCTGTCCGTTTTCATCGGCTCCACCAGTCGCAAGGCCTGCATCCGAACGCCGGAGTTCGTGTCGCCGATCAGCGCCCGCAAAACTCCATCCCTCACTCGTGGATCCTGCCGCACGAAGCCACTCAGCCCATCCAGGGCCTTCAAGCGCACGCCCGGATTGGTATCGTCCTGCAACGCATACATCAGCGCTTCCCGCACGCGCGAATCGTCGGGCGCCTGCGTCAGTAAATCCACCGAGTCCATCCGCACTCCCGAGTTGTAATTATTGCGCGCCGCGAACAACAGCAACTGCTGGATGCGCTGGTCGTTCAGTGAGCCTTGCGCTTCCTGGGTCAAAACCGTGTCGTACTTGATGCTCACCTGATTCGAACCCGGCTCCTGCGTCACCGACCGGATCCCCGCAATCGCAGACGACTCCAACTGTTGTGATGGATTGCCGCTCCCCGATTCGACCGAGCCCGTCACTACGCCATAACCGCCACGCGCGGAAAGAAAGTTGTAAGTCGCGCCAATGCCTCCGCCAAATCCCACGATGAAAATCGCCGCCGCCAGGGCCGGCGCCATCCGAATCTGCCGCAGCCACGCTCCCGGCTCAAAAATCACCCGCTGCCAGAAGCCTCCCGGCTGCGTCGTTTCCAGGGCTTCCTGCAAACGCATCCGCGATGCCGCCAGCAGATTCGGAGTCGGCTCCGCCACCGGCATTTCCGAAAACGTCGCGTGGAACTTGCGCGCCGCTTTCAACTCGGTGGCGCATTCCGGACACCGCGCCAGGTGCTGCTCTACCTCGTACCGGGCATCGTCCTCCAGTTCGTTGTACACATAGAACAAAATGTTTTGCCGCACCCAATCACATTTCATTTTCGTATCCCTTCGCCGGGACTGGAGCGTGTTTCATAAATGGTTCTTTGAAGGGACGCGGCTTCAGCCGCGCCGTTTCGAGCCACAGGAATGGGGGCTTTAGCCCCTGAGTGGAGCAGCCTCCATATGTGAAACACGCTCTAAGCGCAAAACTCATCGCATCTCCGCCAGCGCGGCACGCAGTTTTTGCGTCGCGCGAAACAACGTATTCTTCGCCGTCTCTTCCGTCGTATTCAGCATCTCGCCCACCGTGCGCAACTTCAGCCCGTGATAGTGCTTCAACTCGAACACCATCCGCTCGCGAGGCGTCAGCATTGTCAATGCCGCTCCAATCTTCCGCCCCAGTTCCCGCCGCATCAAATCGCGTTCCGGATTGGCTCCCGAGCGCACGTCCGCGAACTGCTCCAACCGGCTGTACTCTTCGCCCGACACGTCCACCGCAACCGGAGCGTCCTCCTTGCGCACGTTCCGCTTCCGCAGATGATCAAGGCAGAGATTGGTGACGATGCGGTAGATCCAGGTGTAGAAGGAACACTCAAAACGGAAACTGCCCAGATTCTTGTAGGCCTTGAGGAAGGCCTCCTGATAAACGTCCTGGGCGTCCGACTCCGATCCCGTCAGGTGCAGCGCCAGTCGCAAAACCGACTGGTCGTAATGACGCACCAATACCTCGAAGGCCGCGCGGTTGCCCTGCTGCGCCTCCCGGATCAGGCTCGTGTCGTCAATGCGGTTGCCCTGCGCTGCCAAGGAGCCCCTCACGGTGGGGTTCTGGTTGCCGCTGCCCTGTGCCGCCCGCCTCGGACGGGAATTGCCGCCAACCGGAATTGCTACTGCGTAAGAATCGGCCGGCATTGTCTGTCTCTGTCCCCTACAAGTGATCCAATCCTCAATTCTTGCCTTGCACAGAAATAGACGGAGCAGCAGCCTGAACGTTAGCAGATTATAAGGAGTTGGCCCTTGGGTTGCTTGACAGTGGTTGTGTAGGGACGGGCGCCTCGCCCGTCCAGGCCGAGCGAAGCTCGGCAGTTGCCTGCGGCCACAACAACTCTGGACTCGCTACATTAGGTCAAACCTCAGCCGCATTTCGTTCGTAGGTTCGAAGCCCAGCCTTTCGTACAAAGGCCGGCCTTCAGTGCTGGCGTGCAAATTGACGGCGCGGAAGCCCTGCTCTTTGAGCCACTCCAGGATTGCCAGCATGATCTGCCGCGCAATTCCTCGCTTACGAAACTCCTGCTCGGTGTACACATTCAGGATCACCGCCCGCTGCGTGCATGGGTCTTTGGGACTCGCCGGCCACGGACACAGCAGCACCCCACCCCCGCCAACGACGCGGCCTGAGCCGTCCAGCGCCAGCCAGTGGCGATAAGAACGATCAGCCAAAGCCCGCGCCAGCCAATCCCTTGCGACTTCCACCATCCGATCGAGCTCGTCGGGGGTACCTTCCCCCATGTCGCGAAACATCGACCGCCGGTGATGAAGAATAATTGCCGACTCGTTTGGCGCGGCTTCTCGAATCGTGATGTCAGCTGGCATAGAATCCATAAGATTGTCATCCCGAGCGGAGCGAGGGATCTGCATTTCTCCCGCAGTCGCGCACCGTGTCTCCGCGGCTCTCAAAAGGTACAATAAAACGGACGCAGGTCACAGCCGAGGCTAGCTCGATTCATGTACGAAGTCACAGTCGAAGACACATTCGCCGCAGGGCATTACCTGCGCAACTACAAGGGCAAGTGCGAGAACCCGCACGGCCACAACTACAAGATTCGTGTGACCCTCGCCGGCGCCGAGCTCGACAAGGCCGGTCTGCTGCTCGATTTCAAAGATTTGAAAGACGTTATGAAGCACGCCATCGACCGTCTCGACCATCAGATGATCAACGACATCGAGCCCTTCACCGTCCTCAACCCCTCCGCCGAAAATCTCGCGAAATATTTCTACGACGAAACCAACATGCGCCTGAGCAAAGTAACCAACGGCAGGGTGAGAGTGAAAGACGTGACAGTGTTTGAGACCGACACCACGACGGCGCGCTATTCCGAGTAGGAATCGGGTCATCGGGCGATCGGGTCATCGGGTGATCTAAAAGCTCTGGTTTTTGAATTTCGATCACCCGATGGCCCGATGGCCCGATGACCCGATCACCCGATGGTTCGCTTCCATGCAAATCACGGAAATCTACAAATCGCTTCAGGGCGAATCGACGTATTCCGGCCTGCCCTGCGTCTTCGTGCGTCTGACCGGATGCAACCTGCGCTGCTCCTGGTGCGACAGCGAGTTCAGTTTCTACGGTGGGCACAAGATGACGCTCGAAGAAGTGCTCAGCGAAGTCGCCCGGCTGAGTCCGGCCGGCGGACTGGTCGAGATCACCGGCGGCGAACCCATGTTGCAGGAGCGCGAAGTCATCCCGCTCATGGAGCAACTCCTGGACGCTGACTACCAGGTGTTGCTCGAGACCAGCGGCGAACGCCCCCTGGCGCGGGTCCCGAAACAAGTCATCAAGATCGTCGACGTGAAGTGTCCGCACTCCGGTGAACCAAACACCTTCGCACTCGAGAATCTGGGAGCGCTCCATCCTCACGATGAACTCAAGTTCGTCTTGACCGACCGCACTGACTACGCATTCGCCCGCGACTTCGTCCTCAACCACGGGCTAGCCGACCAAGTTAACGCTATTCTATTTTCGCCCGCATTCGAAAAAGCCGCATCCGGCGCGCGAGACACTTCGCACTGCCAACTCGATCCGCAAGAGCTCGCCGAATGGATCATCGCCGACAATGTTCCAGCGCGCCTCAGTCTGCAAATCCACAAACTGATCTGGGATCCCGCCGCGAAAGGTGTGTAGTCGTCCGGTACATTCGCGATATGAGTTTGAGTTGTCATCCTGAGCGAAGCGAAGGGCCTGCTTTCTTGTCGGCGCGCGAGACAGCAGGTCCTTCGCTTCGCTCAGGATGACAGAATGGATTTATGTCAGGAACGCTCTATGCCGTCTTTGCCCGCACCCGGTTCTCCGCTCGCAAGTGCGCCACCACCAGCCGTATGTCGTCGAAGCTGACATAAGGCGGCACCGCGTCTTTAATGTCTTTCAGCCTCTCCACTCCCTGCTTCAGGCAAGCCGCCTCAATCAGCGGCTGCGCGTCGGGCGAAATCCATTTCGGATCCAACTTGATCTGCCCGGTCTCGATCAGGCTCGCCACCGTGCAAACGATGGTCGAAATCTGTCGCGCCCGAATGCGGGCAATCTCCTCAAAGCTGCGCCCCTCGCTCAAAAGCCGCAGCGTCTGTTCCCCCGGAGCCGGCTCCTTGGCCGCCGTCGGCGTGGCGCGCGCTCCATCGCCAAAGTCTCGCAAGGCTTGAAGAATTTCCGCGCCGTACACCTCTGCCTTTTTTTCGCCAATCCCCGGCACCTGCTTCAACTCCGCAAAATTTGCCGGACGCCGCCGGCACAGTTCCTCCAGCGTGCTGTCGTGCAGAATAATGTAGGCGGGCACTTTGTTCTCCCGCGCCATATTTCGCCGCCATTCGCGCAGATACTCCGCCAGCGCCGGATCGGCTTCCGCCGGCGCCGACTCCCGCACAGGCCGTTTTTCAGACGGAGGCAGCGATCTAAAAGTGGGCGGGAAAGACGTGGGTGAAAGAGATCTATCCCGCGCTGCGAACTTCGGCGTGGCACTCACCTTCTCCTTCAACCACTCCGGTTTGGCGCCGCAATTGTCGCAGTTCCCGCAGCTCTCCCATTTCGGAGTCTCGCCAAAGTGCAGACAGATCTGCCGGTGGCGGCAGCCGTGAGAATCCGCGAACCGGCTAATCACGCGTTTCCGCCCAGATGCGCGCTCTCGCTCCGCGTCATCCGAAATCTTGTTGATGAAGTATTCCAGCAGAATATGATCCCGCTTCTGCCAGAGCAGCACGCAATCCGCCGGACGCCCATCCCGCCCGGCGCGGCCCGCCTCCTGGTAATACTGCTCAATCGACTGCGGCAGCGACAGGTGAATCACCGCCCGCACCGCGGGCTTGTTGATACCGAGGCCAAACGCGATCGTTCCCACCAGCACCCGTACTTCGTCCGACATCCATCGTTCCTGATTCTGCCGGCGCATGGACGCTTCCATCTTCGCGTGATAAGGAATCGCCGCAATCCCGTTCTCCTCCAGGCATTCGACTGTCTCTTCCACCCGGCGAATCGTCGGCGAATAGACGATCACGCTCTCCCCCGCATAGTGCCGCAAAGCGCGGCCGAGCAACTCCATCTGGGTCCGCGGTTCGCACTCGCGCACCACGTAGCTCAAATTCTGGCGATGGAAGCTGGCGATGTAAAGATCCGGATCGCGCATCTGCAACTGCTTCAGAATGTCGTGCCGCACCTGCCGCGTCGCACTCGCCGTGAAGGCCGCGATCGGAAGCGCGGGGAAACTCGTTCGCAACCGGCTGAGCTGCCGGTATTCCGGCCGAAACTCGTGCCCCCACTCGGAAATGCAATGCGCTTCGTCCACCGCAAAGAAGCCCACCGGCACCTTGGTCAGCCATTCGAACGTATTTCCGGCGGCCAACTTCTCCGGCGAAAGATAGAGCAGCCGATATTCCCCTCGCGTCGCCTTCTCCATCACCTGCCGCCGTTCCGCCGAACTCTGAAAACTATTGATCGCCGCCGCCGGAATGCCCATCTGCGCCAGTTGCGCCGCCTGGTCTTGCATCAGCGCTATCAGCGGCGAAACCACCACCGCCGTCTTCCCCGAAACCACCGCCGGAAGCTGGTAGCACAGCGACTTCCCGCCTCCGGTCGGCATCACCACACAAGTATCGTGCGCGGCCAGCACACTCCGGATAACATTCTCCTGCTTGGGGCGAAACTCGTGGTATCCCCAATAGCGTCGCAGCGCTTCCGCCAGGTTTGGAGCAGCATCGGGCATTCTTCGGCAGTATAGCCTTAGACCTGCTTTCGAAGTCTGTGAGCGCTCGACGCCAGATTTGTGATGAATCAGCAGGAACCACGTAGGGACGGTCGCCCTCGGCTGTCACCAGACTTCATCATTCCGGCCTTGGGCGAAGCGAAAGCTTTAACCGCAGAGGACGCAGAGTTCGCGGAGGCTTTCTTGTTTCTGTATTCATACGCAGAACCCGAAGTGCTCGAGTGAGGAGCACTTCGGCGGCAGGCTTTGCTCTTTCATTTTTGTCTTGCTCCGCGTTCTCAGCGCTCTCCGCGGTTAAGGCTTTCGCTTAGCGTCGGAACGAGAAAGTCGAGTAAGGCAGAAAAAGGCCGGCTCGCAAGCCGGCCCTCTTGATTCTGTAGCGCGGACACTCTTGTCCGCGAAATTTACTTCTTCGGCGCGATCGCGTCCTTCGCGGCTTTCGCCACGCGGAACTTCACTACTGTTTTCGCCTTGATCTGAATCGGTTCGCCGGTCTGCGGATTGCGTCCCATGCGGGCCTTGCGATGCGCCTTCACCAGGCGGCCCAGGCCGGGCACAACGAACACACCGTTCTTCTTCGTCTCTTTAATCGCTACGTCTGCCAGGTGCTCCAGAAAAGTCGCGGCAGTCTTGTTGTTGGTGCCGAGCTTCTCGGCCAGGTGGCGGGTGAGTTGGGTCTTGGTCATACCAGAAGCCATGAATTCCTCCTTCAGGAACTTACAAACGTGCGTGTATCCATCGCATAGTAACGCACTGCGCTGTGGAAAAGTAGCATTTTATGCAGATTTTATGCGGTTTCCAGTAAGGTACCCCTTGAAAATCGGCATAAAATTGGGGTCCAGCAGCCGAAGAGTGCCAAAATGGCCCAGTTCGCTGGGAGAAGACGACCTTGCCATACGTGCGGAAATTCAGCGCGGCTGCAGTTTGCACGCATGCGAGACGCAGTACCGGTTCCGCGCAAACCACCGATAACCCACGTGGATCAACCGATTGAACCCCGGCAAACTGAAAATCGCATAGAAGGGCCAGGCCCACCAGATCCGTCGCGTCACATACAAATAAACATCGGCTCCGGAAATGAGCTGACCATCAGCCGTTAGCAACCGTATGTCGGTGAGCAGTGCTTCACGCGGCATCTTGAGCCTCTCCCCAACCCAAGGCTCATCGAGCAAGGCAATCTCGAATCCGCGCCGCCCGAGCGTCCCCGCCCAATACTTCACCCAACGCGAGCAGAAACCGCAGTGCCCGTCGTAAAGGACCACGCCCTGGACTAGCGGTCGGTTTTCAGCGCTCACATATCTAGGATGGTCGGACGGGGCGATCCGATTCATTGGAAAACCCGCACGCAGTGGTTTGTTCGGGGAACTGGGTTCTGAGAACCGGGAACTGATAGCTGAAAGCCCCTACGGATCGTACACCGCTGTGTGCATGCCTGCATGGCGCGCCGCTTCCTGCATCTGGTCGAGCTTCCTCTTCTGCTCATCGAGTTGCAACTGGATTTGCGCCACACGCTGCAGTTGCCGCGCCTGATACCGGTTGTACGGTCCCTCGTACTGGACGCTGCCGCCCGCGGAACGAATCGACGCATTGAGCTGGTCGATCCGCGCCTGCAGAGTCGCCATCTTATTTTTTTGCGCCAGGATCTGTCTCTTCCATTGCTCGGCCGCACGTTGTTCCGCCAGGCGTTGCTCCGCAGCCTCGCTGCTCGCCGCCGCGCTCGCTCCTGACTGTGCCTCCGGCGGCTCCTGGTTCGCCTCCGGATCCTTCGGGAGGTCCTTGTTCGTGATCACCTTCGGCTGCGCGGCAGATGCGTCCTCGGCCTTTTTCTCCCGGTTCTCGCGCGCAACGTCACCCAGCGACTGCCCGTAGGCGGCCGAGTTCATCAAGAGCGCGATTGCCACAATCTTCAAGAACATTCGATGCATAAGCTTCTCCCACCCGCCCGTGCTGAACTGTTCTTTCAACTACCAATGCTAACCCCGTTCGCTGCGATCTGTTGCTAACCCATGTAACTCGTGCGTCAAACGAAAGTGCCACCCCATCATGGCCAACCGGCCATCTCCAGAACCTTCCCCGCCGTCATCCCGCTCTCGCGCAAATGCCGGATGCTCAGCACATCGTGCCGTTTCGCCAGCCGCACTCCAGCGGCGTCCCGCACCAGTTCGCAATGGAAATAAGCGGGAGCGGCATACCCCAGCGCACGCATCAACAGCAGTTGCCGCGCGGTCGACTTGAGCAAATCCGCGCCCCGCACGACTTCCGTGATCCGCATCGCCGCGTCGTCGACCACGACCGCGAGTTGGTAAGCCGGAACATCGTCGCGCCGCCAAACCAGAAACTCGCCGAAATCACTGCCCGCGACGTAGCGCTGCCGGCTCAGATTCAGATCCGCAAATTCAACCGCCTCGCCCTCGGGAACGCGGAACCGCCAGTTCACGCCCGCAGGCTCCTTGAACTCGGCCGCATCCTTCCGCTCGCGGCTGGTTCCCGGATACAACGGCTCATCATCCGCATCATTCGGGGCGCTTGCCGACTGCGCCAGTTCCGGGGTCCCCGGCGGGCCCGGGTTTGGCCCGCTGGGGTGGAGATCCTTGCGCGAACAAAGGCACGGATAAAGAAACCCGTCATCCCGCAGGCGCCGCCAAGCCTCCAGATAGTGCGCCCGGCGCGCACTTTGCGCGTAAGGGCCATACGCCCCGCCACAATCCGGCCCTTCACTCCAATGAATTCCGAGCCAGCGCAAATCTTCCATCATGGCGCGAGCAAATTCCACCCGCGAGCGCTGCGGATCCAAATCCTCATTCCGCAAAATCAGAGTTCCCTGATTCTCGATCGCCCGTTGCGCTGCGATCCAGAAAGTCCGTGCATGACCAATGTGCAACAGCCCCGTCGGCGACGGCGCCAGGCGTCCGCGATAAGTAAGAGACAAGCTGGGCGAGACTTTCACAAGAACATTCTAGCGGGAAGCGCTGCGGCCCACGGGCGGCGTGTTGCCCGCCAGACGGCGTGTATGTCGCCGAACAGGCAGCCACCAGCACCGCCGGCAGCAAGTAATCGCGGAAGCATCGGGTCATCGGGTCATTCAAAATCGAATCGCGGTTTTTGATCGCCCGATGACCCGATGCCCGATCACCCGATCCTCAGGGTATGATCGAACTGTGGTGATCAATCGCGTCGCGAAGAACAAACTACAACTTTTGCGTTCCGAGAAGCTGGGCAAACTGGCCTGGCTGGTGCATGCCTTCTCGACGCGGCATGGCGGAGTGTCGCGCGCCTACGGCGGACATGCGCTGAATCTCGGCTTCACGAAGCATGACTCGCGCGCGGCCGTCGATCGCAACCGAGAGCTTTTCCTCAAGGAACTGGGCGTCGCGAATGGACGCAAAAGCTGGCCGCTGGTTTCGCTGCGGCAGATTCATTCCGATTTGATCCATCGAATCGATCGCCTGCCGGAACAGCCGCTGGCTGGAGACGGGATGGTCACGGATACGCCCGGGCTGCTGGTTGCGGTGCAGACTGCCGATTGCCTTCCCATCATTCTGGCGGATCGGAAGCGGCGGGCTGTCGGCGTTTTTCACGCCGGCTGGCGCAGCACGGTCAAGCGCATCGTCGAGAAAGGTGTCGGCGAGATGCGGAAACACTTCAATAGCGATCCGCGGAACCTCGTAGCCGCAATTGGGCCGGGCGTGCAGGGGTGCTGCTACGACGTGGGCGAAGAAGTGCGCACCAAATTCGAAGCTCAGTTTGCATACGCCAGCAGCTTGTTCCGCGAGGTGAAGGAATCGGACCCGGTGCGGGAGAAATATCCGTTGCTGTTCCTGACGGCGCGCGCCCCGGGACACGGCGAATTGCCGGTGAAACTTTTTCTTGATCTGGTAGAGGCGAACCGGCGGCAACTGCTGGGTGCGGGCGTGCTGGCGAAGAATATTGATACGGCAGCACCGTGCACGGCATGCCACACCGATCTGCTGTTCAGCTTCCGGGCGGAGAAGGGCGTAACGGGGAGGCAGATGGGAGCGGCAGGGATCAGGCCGGAATGAACAATATCGGGCCATCGGGTGATCGGGTCATCGGGCGATCAAGAACCGCCTGAGCCGATTTTCCCGATTTTCAATGACCCGATGACCCGATCGCCAGATGACCCGATCTGTTTACGCTAGGTCGAACAGTAGAACTTCAGCGTCTTCCATTGCTTTGATCGTCAACTTTTTTTCTTCGCTTAGGGCCGCACCGTCTCCCTGGTGCAACTTCTGGCCGTTCAGTTCGACTTCGCCCTTGGCGACCTGGAGCCACGCGTGCCGCTTGGCGCCGAGCGATTGCGTAACCTCTTCTCCGGGCGCAAGCAAAGTGACAAACAGCTTCGCATCCTGATTGATCTTTACCGAACCCTCGGCGCCGTCGCTCGAGGCGATCAGGCGCAGCTTGCCGCGCTTCTCGGCTTCGGGGAAACTTTTCTGCTCGTAGCCGGGTTCGTGCCCCTGCTTGTCGGGGAGAATCCAGATCTGCAGCAGGTGCACGGATTCGGTCGAGGACGGATTCGCCTCGCTGTGGCGGATGCCACGGCCGGCGGTCATCCGCTGCCCGTCGCCCGGGAGGATCACCGAGCCGGTGCCAAGGCTGTCTTTGTGCTCGAGCTTGCCTGACAGGACATAAGTGATGATCTCCATGTCGCGATGGGGATGAGTCGGGAAACCGCCGCTGGGCGCGACCCAATCTTCGTTGATCACGCGCAGCGAGCGGAAACCCATCCACTTGGGATCGGAGTAGTCGTTGAAACTGAAACTATGGCGGGTCTTCAGCCAGCCGTAGTCGCCGCCACCACGCTCATTGCTCGGCCGGATGGTCATCATGATGCTCGCTCCTGTTTAATCGTTGTAACGACTATTTCAATTCGTTTAGATGTACGTCGAGCGGTAAGGATTCAGGGGGTAACCCCGTCGTTGGTCGTTAGTCGTTCGCGGTTCGCTGAGAGCGCATTCGGCAGTACCTTGCTCGTGTAGGGACGGGCGCCCTCGCCCGTCCAAGCCAAGCGCAGCTCGGCAACTGCCTGTGGTCACCGCAATTCCGGATTCGCTCCAATCACCTGACACCGCGCAAACGGCCGTGGACAGCCCCGCTCGCTGGCAAAGCTGCTATTCTTCCTCTGCAACTATGCCTTATCGCGTTATTTCTTTCACCATGGCGCAAGTGCGGCAAGGAGCGCTCGGATTTCAACGTCAGCTGAGCAGCGTCCTCCGCGAACATGGCGAGATCAAAGTGTATTCGGTAAGCCCGTTTGACCTCGATGAACGCCGCCGGGCCAAGGATCGATTTGGGGGAGACATCGTGTACTTTCTCAACGATGCCGCATGTCAGGAGTGCGCGCGAGTGGGCCTTAACCTGCAATTCCTGGCCGAAATCTCCGATGCCGAACTGCCGCGCCGGCGAACCTTGGTTGTCGGCACGCCAGACCGGACCGGCGGTATCGGGTCATCGGGAGATCGGGTAATCGAAAAATCGGCTCGGGGGGGTTGATGGCCCGATCACCAGATCACCCGATCGTCAGTCCTTCTTGTGTTTCTTGTGCGAGGTATCGGACTTGGACTTGTCGTCTTTCCTGGTGTCTTTCGTGTCCTTGGTCTCTTTCGACCCGCTGTCGCCTTCGGAAGCAGAGGACGAGGACGACGCCGCGGAACCAGCACCCTTCTTCGGGTAGTCGTTCACGTACCAGCCCGAGCCTTTGAACTGCACGGCTGGAGCCGAGATCACTTGTTCGATGACGCCCCCGCATTCGGGGCATTTTTTCAACTGCTTATCGGAGAACTTGCGGATTTGTTCAAAGCGGTGTCCGCACTTCGCGCACAGGTATTCGTAGTTGGGCATGTGAGGTGATTTTAGAGGCGGAGATTCATCGGCGTCAATTTTGTGTCCGCGGCACACATGCTCAGCGCTTCAGCAGATCCACTGGCTCCCGCACGTCGGTGACACGGAAATACTTTGCCAGCGCCGGATATTTCGCCTTCACGGCCTCGTACATGGCATAGGCCACGTTGCGATAGGACGTGTGTCCGGCGGGCGTGGTGCGCAACTCGGAGATGTACACGGCCTCGGCAAAGTCCATCTTAAACAGCGTGCGCTTGCGGAAAGCGAGTGGGATCGCATACTGCGCGTTTTGCCGGGCTTCTTCGCCGCCGGTCGCGGAAAGCTTCTGCACCGCGGTTTCGGCGCGCTTCATCGCAACTTCATAGTCGGAGCGGAGTCCCGCAGCTTCAACTTCGGGCGGCGTGTCGAAACCGTGGGCGGTCGAGAAATCCTGCATGATCTGGACGCAGCGGCGGTGCCGGTGCATGTCGCGGAAGCCGCCGATGTCCATGAGGATGTCGAAACGGAACTGCTGGCCCGCGGAGAAGGGACGCGGCAACTCGTCGTGGCTGCCACGATGGCGCAGGCCGAGGTCAATGATTTCGCGGCGGCGCGCCTCGCCGGCCGCTTCGACCGTCGCGCGAAGCTGCCGGTAGGAGTAATGACAGTGGCCGTAAACGAGCGTGGTGGCGAGTTCGATCTCAAGCGGATCGGCCTCAAGCAGATCGACCAGCGGCGCGGCTTCGATGGCGGCGCCCCGCATCAGTTCGGCGGCGGCCTGCTGGAGTTCGCGGCGCGTCTCGATTTCGTAGCGATTCGGATCGGCGTACTTGACCAGCGTGGGCGCGACCCGCACTTCGCGCAGCAGTTCGCTCTGGGCGCGATCGGCGATTTCGGGTGACACGGTGCGGATCTCGGCCACCAGGGCGCGCAGCGATTCTTCGTTCGCGTTGTAGGCCGGGGAAATGGCGGCTTGTTTCAGCAGCGCTCCGAGATCGCGGACTTCTTTATGCGGTTGCGAGAGCAGGTGCGCGACCTGGTTTTCCAGCGTGCGCGCGTTGACGATCTCCCCGAGGGAAGTGTTGGTGGCGAGAGGCAACAGATAGCGCGAGATGTCGAAGGCGCGGGCGCGCAGGGTGCGCTCGTAAGCGTCCGGCTTCATTTCGGCGGGCCGGGGTGTGATGCTGGCGAGATATTCGAACGTCCGCTGCGAAACTTTTTCGTAGGCCGTGAACAATGACTCGATGGTTTCGCGATAGAGAGTCCGGGCGGAAGCGTCCGCGGCTGCACTGTCATTCTGGAGAGCGCCATTCTGGAAACTGGGCGTGTAGTAGCCGCTCTTCCTGAAGTCCTGGTAGCGAGTGGAGCGCTCCTGGCCATCCCAGCGCTGCTCGTCGGCAACAACGATGGCGGCGAGAATGGAGAGGCGCTCGATCGCAAGCGCGATGTGGGCAAGGTCGGCGATGGAGCGGTGCCCGTACTGGAAGTAGAAGGTGTTGAGAAATTTTTCCGCCTTCTGCAGCGTAATTTCCTTCAGCGACTCTTTCATCGAGAGCGATGAGCGCGAATACTTGGCCATGGCGTAGGCCTGGATCTCGGGCTCAACCCCGTAAACCGCGAATACCTCGACGGAAGTTTCGGGGGCAGGAGTGGAAACGGGATGCGAAGTCGTGGGCTCGGTTGAAATTACTTCAGACATGGGAGTAGATGAATCTTAATCGTCCCGTGCGCCGGGCGCAATCGATTCTGCGATTCTGCGATTCGGTAGTGTCCTTAATTAACCACGAAGCACGAAGGAAACCCTCAGGGGATTCACACCCTGGTGTGACTTCGTGTCCTTGGTGGTTGATGAATTCAGGACACCACCTGCGGTTCCCCTTGCACGCGCACTTTGGACGGAATTACTGCTGTAGCTGTAGATGATCGCCTGCATTCCTGACGACCGCGGGCTTGAGTGCGGCAGGGGCGGACGGTTGCGCCGTCTTTTTCTCGGCCGGGGCCGCGGCTGGAGTCTGGGCTTGGCTTTCGTCCTGAGCCAGGCGATCCGCCGTCAGGACGTGGCCGAGGATGACGATATCCACGCGCCGGTTCATGCCGCGGCCTTCGGGGGTGAGATTGGTTGCGACCGGGTGATACTGGGCGTAGCCGGCAGCGCTCAGACGATCGGGGCTGAACCCTTCCCGGACGATGAGGAGCCGCACAGTTTCGGTTGCCCGGGAGGTGCCGAGCTCCCAGTTCGAGGGAAACTGGGGGGTGTGAATGGGGGTGTTATCGGTGTGGCCCTCGATCCGCAAGCGATAGTCGCGCTGGCGGAGTATGCCGGCAATGCGGTCGAAGGCGTCTTGCGAGGCGGACTTCATCCGGGCTGCGCCACTCTCGAAAAAACCCATCTCGCGCAAACTGATGACCAGGCCGTCGGGCGCGCGGCGCATGGCGATTTCCTTGCGATTGAATTCCGGACCGAGCGCGGCTTCCAGCTCGGTCTGCAATTTA
The DNA here is from genome assembly GCA_050014475.1 of Terriglobales bacterium. Lineage (GTDB taxonomy): Bacteria > Acidobacteriota > Terriglobia > Terriglobales > Acidobacteriaceae > Acidiflorens. The sequence continues at coordinate 41,428 of JBEKDG010000017.1, forward strand.
TTCAGATCTTCGTTGTCCACGGCTGCGCCGGGCGGGCTCTCGGTGCGAGACGCAATCCGGCCAAGGCTCGCGGCGGTCGCCGGGTTTTCCATGGCTTGCGCGATGCTGAAGCGTATGGGCTTGGTGGCATCGATAGGCGCCTGGGTAGTGCCCGGCGGGAAAACTCCCATCTGCTGGAAGGCGGCCTGAATGGCCACCGCCAGCATTCCAGCTTTTTTTTTGTCCACTTGCGACGCGGCGTAGAGCACCACGAAGAAGGCGAACAAGAGGGTAATGAAGTCCGCGTAGGAAATCAGCCAGCGCTCGTGACTGACGCGACTGACGCGACTGGGGCTTCGTTTGCGGCGTCTCATGCGTTGGATTCCTCAGGAACGGCGGCGGGTTCGTGGGCCTGCGTGAGGAACCCCAGCAGCTTCTCTCTCAGCATGCGCGGGTTCATCCCTTCGAGGATGGAAACTACACCCTCGATTGTCATTTCCCGGATGATCTGCTCGTCGCGGATGCGAATTTTTAATTTTCCAGCGGCCGGCAGCAAAATCAGGTTGGCGGCGCCCACTCCGTAGAGGGTAGCCACGAAGGCGACGGCAATCCCTTTCCCGACTTCGTCGATTTTGTCCAGGTGCTGCATGACCTGGATCAAACCGAGCACGGCCCCGATGATGCCGATGGTGGGAGAAAATCCACCCGCCGATTCGAAGAGTTGCGGAATTTTCTCTTCCTGCTCTTCTTTGTTATCCAGTTCGAGCTCCATGATCTTGCGGAGTTCCTGCGGGTCGGTCCCGTCCACCGCCAACGTGAGGGCGCGGCGCAGGAAGGGTTCGTTGATGTTCGCGAGTTCTTTGTCGAGCGAGATAATGCCTCCCCGCCGCGCCTGCTTGGCGTAATTGACCAGAAGTTCGATCGTCGATTGCGCATCCTGCTCGGGCTCCACGAACACCTGCTCCAACCGCCGCAGCGCATGCAGTGCCACTGGCAAGGGATACTGAATCAGGATCGCGCCCAGCGTGCCGCCAAAAACGATCATGGCGGCGGTGGGCTGAAGCACCTGGCCCAGATTTCCGCCCTCCAGCTTCAAGCCGAGCAGGATGCCGCCGATAGCCAGCACCAGACCGCCGAGGGTTGCCTTATCCACGAGGGCTCCTATTTCTCGCTAGCCGCGCGGTCATTGCCCTCAAGCACGGGGAGAAGGGCGGAACGGTTGTCCCACCAGAGCATGATCCCTTGCAGCACCGAGCGGCGGAACTGTACCACCCGTTCCAGCACGTCCTGGGCGCTTTCGCGAACCACAATTTTTTCGCCACTCAGCAGCGTGATGACGGTATCCGGGGCCTGCTCGACGAACTTGATCAGATCGGAATTGACCACCAGCGGGTGATTGTTGAGGCGGGTGAGCTGGATCATTTTTGGCTCCTGATGTTTGACTGCTGGACGGAAGAAGGCCCGCCACCTATAAGGCTCATCAATTAAAGATCGGCAGAAACGGCAGGGGCGGGGAGAAAGGACCGGAAACGAGACAGGTTACCTAAGAGCTATGCCGGATGGTGCTTGTGGAAATAAAGCCTGGGCGCGCTAAGCCGATGAACCAAAGTGAAACGCAATTGGGTTCCGCAGCACAAACGGAGCGACCTCCGGGAAGGTTTCGGGGACGGATTCCAAAATCGGACCCAACAAGGAGCAATTCCATGGCACTCAGTATTCTGAACAACATCGCGTCTCTGGCCGCGCAGAACCAATTGTCCATCACGAACGCCAACCTCCAAAAAGCCCTCTTTCAACTATCCTCCGGTTCGCGTATCAACAGTGGCGCGGATGACGCCGCCGGCCTGGCCATTGCCGACGGATTACACGCCAACATTACCGCCCTCACCCAATCCGCACGCAATGCTAATGATGGTGTTGGCGAATTGCAGGTGGCGGATGGCTCGCTGGCCCAGGTCACCACCATGCTCAACCGCGCCGTTACGCTGGCCACCGAAGCCGCCACGGGTACGGTTTCCGATGCGCAACGGGTCGCGCTGGACGCTGAATATACCGCCATCAAGGCGGAAATCGACCGCGTCGGTCTAAAGACCAATTACAACGGCGGGCAGGTCTTCACCGCGAATACTCTCAATGTCTTCTTGAGTGATGCCGGCGCCACCAGCAACAGCACCATCGCTGTAACCACCGGCCTGTTGTCCTCCACCGGCCTGAGCTTAGGGGGAGCGGTCGCCGCCACCGGCACCCTGACCCAAGCGGCGGGCGCGCCTGCCGTTGCTGCCTCCGACATCCTGACCGGAGGCGTGTTCGCGAAGTCCGTCGCTGCCAATACTGTGCTAACCAAAGTTGGTACGGGTCCCGCTGCCACCGACACGGTGGCGATCGGTGGCACGACCTACACCTTCGTGGCTCTCGCGGCTAACCTCACGGGAGCTGCAAATGAGGTTGTCATCGGGGGCAGTACCACTCAAGCCTATTTAAACCTGCAGGCTGCGGTCAACGGCACGCCTGGTGGCGCCGGAATTGCCTATGGAGTCGGAACAGTCGCCAATGCTAACGTCAATGCATCCGGAGCCACGGCAACCACGCTGAACTTCACGGCAAACCTTAATGGAACCGGCGGAAACGCTATCACTTCGGTGAGTTCGGCGGTGGGAGACGAAACTTTCACTGCCGGGGTATTAGCTAACGGCGCCAATGGCGACACCGTAGCGGTTGGCGGCAAAACCTACACCTTCGTGACTGCCCTCAGCGCCACTCCGACGGCGAATGAGGTGGTATGGGGCACCACGGAAGCTACCGCTCTGGCGAATCTCGTGTCTGCGGTCAACGCTGGGACCGGCTCCGGAACTACCTATAGCACTCCAACTACGCAAAATGCTAACGTCTCGGCGGTCGCAACTCCGTTATTTGTGGGAACCAAGGACACTTTCACCGCGACTACCGCGGGTGCCGCCGGCAACTTCCTCACTGGGGCGGTGACAACTGCAGGCGCCGCCGCCTTCGCTAGTTTGGACTTCACCGGAGGCGTCAATGCCGGAACCCCTCCGCCCGCGGTTGCAGGCAATACCGTGACGGTGGGCACGCAAACCTACACCTTCGTGACCGCCCTCAGCACCACTCCCACGGCAAATGAGGTCCTGGTGGGCGCTACGGAAGCTGCCAGCCTTGCAAACCTGGCGAATGCTATCAACGGCGGGAGCGGCTCGGGCGCTACCTACGGAAGTCCCACCGTCGCCAATGCTTCTGCCACGGCAGCGGTTTCGACAACGGGTACACTAAGCACACTCACACTCACCGCAATCACTAAGGGCCTCACCGGCAACAGTATCGCTACGACGGAAACGGGGACGGCCAACACCTTCGGTGGCACGCTCTTGACTGGGGGCACGGCTGGATCGGTAAACGACCTGTTAAACATTACCGATGCCACCGCCGCGCTGGCGACCATCAACAGCGCCATCCAACAAGTTGCCGGCTTGCGTGGCACAATTGGCGCCACCGTCAACCGATTGCAGAGTGCTTCCACCGTCATCACCAACCAGGTGCAGAATCTGACGGGTGCGGAAGACGGTGTCCGAGCCGCCGATATTCCATCGACGGTGGCCACCCTGGCAAAGTATTCCATCCTGGAACAGACCGGCATTTCCGCTCTGGCCCAGGCCAACCAGCAGCAGCAACTTGTACTTAAGCTGCTGCAGTAAGCATTCCCTCGAAAGGGGGCGGTCCAATCCCGCCTCCTTTCGATTTTTTTCAGAAGTTAGGTGAGTTATGAACGTTGACCCGGCACAACAGGCTGCGGAAAAACTCAATCTCGCACTCGTTTTTGGGTGGCGCAGCGCTTCAGCGCTGCGATAACTGGCTTGTTTTCAGTGTCGGCTTTAGCCGCTGGGGTGAGACTGCGGCGCAGAAAATACTTTTTCCGCAGCCTGGCAAGCCCCCTCGGCTGGCACTGAGCGTCAGACTCGCGAGAATAAAGATGCACGCCGCGCCTCCACGCCGAGTGCCGCTTCGGGAAGCACCCCAAAGGCGGAAGTCGTCACGACAGAAAATGCTCCCGTTCCACCCTTAATCACGAAACATGAAGTCAAAGTGCAACTGGATACGTCACGATGACACTAGGGTTTACCAAGTCTTAGACAGACAGTTCCCAGTTCTCAGTTCTCAGTTCTCAGTAAGTCTTCGATAATGCGAACTGGGACTAACTGAAAACTGAGAACTGGGAACTCATCGCAAAGGGAGAGGAGAACAACAATGGGAATAAGCTTTAATGCCGCGTCTCTGCTGAACGGAAATGGCATTAACGTGCAGTCGGTGGTGACCGCGATTCTCGCCCCGGAAAACGCCGTAATCACCCAATATCAGAACCAGCAGACGGATTTATCCACAAACGCCGGGTTGCTGTCGGGTTATAACAACAACCTCACCAGTTTAGAGGCGGCGGTGGTCGCGCTGGCGAATCCCACCGGACCCCTGGCTTCACAGTCCGCAACCTCCTCGGACTCCAGCATCCTGACTGCCAGTGCCGCCACCACGGCCACAGCGGGCACCCATCAGATCGTGGTGAGCAATCTAGCCACCACCGGCACGCTCTACACCAACCCACTGACCAACGGCACCACATCGTTCTTGACGAGCCCCGCCACCACCGGCGACATCAAGCTGCAGGTCGGAGGGGGGGGCGGCACGACTCATGACATCGTGATCACCCAGGGCAGCAATGACACTCTGAACACCTTGGCCAGCTACATCAACACCCAGAATTGGGGGGTCACCGCAAATGTCGTGACCGATTCGAGCGGGGCGCGACTGGCGCTTTACAGCCAATCCACCGGCACCCCGGGAGCATTGGCCATTACCAACAACGACACCGGCCTAACCTTTAACACTCCCGTGGGCGGGACCAATGCATCGCTGACGATTGATGGCGTGCCTTACAGCAGCGCCACCAACACCGTCACCGGCGCGATTGGCGGGGTTACGCTGAATCTGGCCAGCGCCGCGCCGGGCACGACAGTGCAGCTCACGGTGGGACCCGACACGACCCAGGCCACGAATGCGATCAACGCCTTCGTGAGTGCCTACAACACTTTGATTGGCGATCTCAACACCCAGTTCACGGTGGATCCGACCACCAACAGCGAAGGGCCGCTGGGTGGCGACGTTGCCCTGCGCTCATTGCAGTCCAGTTTGCTCAATGATGTGAGCTACGGGATTACGGGTAATAGCGGTCTGGTTAACTTGGCCTCGTTGGGCATTGAAATAAACAATGACGGAACTCTGACAGTGAACCAAACCGCGATCGATACCACGACCGAGTATTCCCCCGCCTTCTCCGATGTGCTCGCCGCCAACCCCAGCGCGGTTCAGAGCTTCTTTCAGAATGCTTCGGGAACTGGCTTTGCCCAGAATTTCAACAATGACCTCGCCAACCTGACCGATCCAACCACTGGCATCTTGAACCTCGATATTGCCGATAACAAGACTCACCAAAACGCTCTGACCACCCAGATCGCCAATTTGCAGGACCGCCTGACCATGGAACAAGCGGCGCTCACCCTGGAATACGACCAGGTCAATGCGAACCTCGAGGCCTATCCCTCTCTTCTGCTGGAAGTCACGTCTGAGATCGCCGCCCTCAACGGCAACTATTCCACCACGTCCGGTACGTCCACCACGTCCACCACGTCCACCAACACGACGCCCGCAACCGGCACCGCGACAGGATAAATAGCCATGACGAATGCTCGCACCGCCTATCGCGAAGCCGACGTACGCGGCGCCACTGCTGTACGCCTCGTGGTCTTGCTCTATGAACAGATGATTCAAGACCTGACTCAGGCCGCGCAGGCCATCGAGCAGAACGACATTGAGCTGCGGACCAAGTACATCAACCACGCGATTCTGGTCATCGGGTATCTGCAGTCGCCCCTCGACTTTGCCAACGGCGGCAAGGTCGCGCAGGATCTCGACCATTTCTATAACACGCTGCGCCAAAATCTGGTGCAGGTGCAATTCCATCCTTCGAAAGCGGGAATGTGCGCGATAATCACGGACTTGCTGGCGGTACGCGAGGCCTGGATCGAGGTTGAGCGCGCCGAGAAGTCACTGGTCACGACTGCGGCCGTCACGACCGCGGCCGGGGTGGTTCCTTCCAGTGCCGCCGACCCCGACTCCGATCCTGTGCGCATGGATTGGAAGGGATAATGCCGCCGGACGCGCTTGAAACCTTGCGGCAAGTGAATGACAATCTGCGTTCCGCGCTGATTCGTCTCCGTCCGGAACGAAAGCACTGTTCGACCATCAGGCCCCAGGACTTCTCCGACATACTCAGCCAGCTTCTAAGGGCGGCGGAATGTCTGCGGCGCCTGCCGCCACATTCCGAAGCAGCCGCGGCGCTCGAAAAGGAATCGCTCGAATACCGCGGCAACCTGGAAAAACTGAAGCATCTCCTGCCCGACCTGCACGGGCGCCTGCTGGCCGAGAAGTCGCGGCTTGAAACGGCACAAAACCACGTAGCGGCCGCAACGGCCTGGGCCCGGGCCAGTAAGAAGACGCTGTGAAGCATTGAGTCATTGAGGTATTAAAGCATTGAGTGATTGAATTCAATGACTCAATACCTCAATGACTCAATGTTCTCCCCTCTATTTCAAGTAGTCGAAGAGACTATTCGGCGACATCTTGCTGATGGTGGCCAGCGTGGCTTGGGTGTCGATCTGGGATTGGGTGAGATTGCTGGCGGCCGCAGCGAGGTCGGCGGCGCCAAGCGTGTTCTGCTGCTGGGCGATTTGCAGCTTGGCGGTGTTGAGGTAGGTGGTCTGCGACTGCGCCTGGTTCATGGCGTTGCCATAGAACACGCGCTGCGCCGAAACATAGCTGGAGGCTGCGCCTAATGAGCTGACGGCGTCAGCAATGTCGCCATTGGACTGCACTTGCTGGATGAGGTTGTTGATGGCGAGAAAAACGTCGTTGCCGGCAGCGGAAAACAGTTGCGATCCGGGCAGGTTGACGGCGATCTTGTATCCACTGCCGACCGATACCTGATTGACACCAGTGTTGCCGACATAGTCGACGCCGGAAGGCGAGGCATTGTCCACCACGTACGGCGCCGTACTCGTCTTGGTGCCGGCGAACACGTAGTGGCCCTGGTACGAAGTGTTGGCCAGGGACACAAGCTGGGTCTGAATGCCTTGCAGTTCATTGGCGATCGCGGCCCGGTCGCTATCGGAGAGCGTGCCATTGGCGGCCTCGATGCCGAGGTTGGTGGCTTGTTGCAGCGCGGTTACAACCGAACTCAGCGTCGAATCGGCGGTCGAGAGCTGGCCCTGCACCGCGCCGAGACTCTGCAGATAGCCGCTGTTGAAGGTGGCCTGATCGTTGTTCTCGACCAGCTGGGCAGCGGCGGTCGGATTGTCGGAGGGCTCGTTCACGCTTCGGCCGGACGAAAGCTCGAGCGAAGCCTGTTGCGTTTCCAGCTTTGTCTGGTTGAGCGCTGCCAGCAAATCGGGCATGGGATCGGGATTGACGCGCATGGATGATTACCTCATGTGGTTTATTGCAGCGCCGCGCCGAGACCAAGGTTTATGGCATCGGAGAGCAAGCCGTCGACGGTAGAGACGACGCGGGCAGCGGCCTGATATGCCGTCTGATACTGGATGAGATTGGACGCTTCTTCGTCGAGCGATACGCCGGAAATGCTCCCGCGCTGGTCCTGCAGTTTTTGCAGGATCAGGGTGGAGGAGTCCACATCGGCGGAGGCGGTGGAAGTAGCATTGCCCACTTGAAATACGATGCTGGAATAGGAATCGATCGGGGTCTGCCCATTGGCCAGGGGCTGCGTGGCAACCGCGGCGAGCACGGCCAGATTTCCGTTGCTGCCGGAAGTGCCGTCGGAACTGGCGGCAATCAGCGACGGGTCGGTGATACTGACGGTCAACGCCGCCGCGGCCCCCACCCCGCCCACCGGCGGAGGCACGAAGAGATTGCCGCCCAGGTTGCCATACAGATCGACGCCCGTTTTATTGGCGGTGTTGAGGCCGTTGGCCAGACCCGCTGCCAGCTGATCGAGACTGCTCCCCAGGCTGGGAATTTCCTGGTCGCGAATCTGAATCAAACCGGCCAGGCTCCCACCGGTCAGCGCGCCGGTGATGTCCTCGGTCCCGGCCATGACGTGCTGCACGCCGTCGATGCCGACCTGGCTGGTGAGCGCGTAACTCTGCGATCCCGATACCAGCGTCGTCCCATTCGCGGTCGCCAGCGTGATCCCCTGATCGGTCGGAATGACCTGGATATCCATCAGCCCTGAAAGCTGCCGGATGAGGTTGGTCTGCGTGTCCACCAGGGAGCCGGCGTCCAGGTGGGCGTTCTGGAGATTGCTGATCTGATGGTTGACACTGGCGATCTGCGACGTCAGGGTATTCACCTGGTTGACCGACTGCACGACGTTCAGGTCAAGATTGCCGCGCTCGGTCTGAAGGTTGTTCGCGGTGGTGTTGAAGTCGGTTGCCAGGTTGCTGGCCGCGGTCAGCACGCTCTGCCGCAACTCCAGATTCGAGGGGTCGGGGGAGAGCTGCTGCAGACTGTTAAAGAAATTGCTGATGTCGGCGCCAATGCCGGAAGTGGAACTCGCGAACTGGGTTTGAATCTGTTGCAGTTGCGTCAGCTCGGTGCTGAGCTTGCTCTGCTGCTGCGTTTCCTGATTCAGTTGGATTTCGAGGATGGGGTCGCGCAGGCTCTGGATTTTTTGCAGGACCACTCCGGTGCCCAGGGTGATCGATCCCACAACTATCGGGGCGCCTGCGGTTACCTCGGGAACCTCCCGGGAGTATCCGGTTGTGTTCGCGTTGGCCACGTTGTTGGAAGTGGTTGCCATCTCCTGCTGGCTGACCGAGAGCGAGCTCAGAGCAATCGAAAGAGTTCCGAATAAACCCGACATGGTTATTCTCCCGCCCGAAGCCGGACTTCTGGTCTGAACAAGCCGGGATCGGGCGTGTAGGTGGGCGCGCAACTGTCAACCACGCGATTCAGTACGGCCAGGCTGCGCTGCAGGTGCCGCAGCAACGACCAGTGCACGCGCGTGAGATAACGGATCCGAGTTCCGAGCGCCTCCCACTCGGCTTGCAGCCGCGCGCAGTGCTCGGCTTCCGGGGAATTGCCGGATGCGCCAGCCGGTGGCGGCGCCAAACGCCGCCCCGCCTCTCGACGCAGTTCGTCTTCGAGACGGCTCCATTGCCGGCAGAGCTCTGCCTGGTGCGCCGCGCCGCGCGCGATCGCTTCCGCGTCGTTTCGCGCCAGCGCCAGGCTGCTCGACTCCAGACTCTCCGCCAGGCTGCGCAACAGCGTGAGCCGCTGCTCGATCAGTCGGCTGAGTTCGGGAAGCGATGTGTCGATATCACCCATAGCGGAACCGCTCTTCGTCAGATCGAATCGTCGTCAGGCCGAATCTTCAGGCCCGCTTGTCAAGCCAAATCTTCATCACGATCATGCCAGGTCATCCAGTGTGTGCTTCGGAGTTTCGGGACCCGGCTCTTCTTTAGATTCTTCCTCTTCGACCGGTTTCTCGGGCACAGCCGGACGCTTACGCCGGGACAGCGGGTCGCGCTCATTGCCCGGCTTCTCGAGCACGCGCCACAGCGCTGGATCGATCCCGTTCGTAATCAACGGATCCATGATTCACTCCACCGTTCAGTCCATCGTTCGCTCCATCGTTCACTCCGCGGCTCACTCCTCTAGCCCTGGGCTCCGCCCAGTTCGTTGACCAGCGCATCGGCCACCTGACCGGCAGAAACCGAATATTCGCCATTGCCGATCGCCTGCTGCAGCGATTGGACCTTGGCCTCGCGAATATCAGGCTGTGCCAGAACCTGAGCTTGGAGCGACTGCACCCGCGCCTGATCGAACGAAAAGCGGGTCTGGTCCATGCCCGAGGTGCTGCTCGTCCCGGTCCCCGCCGCCCCGGTCTGCCCGGCGCGGCCCGTCGTGCCTTTTTCCGGTGGCTCCAGTCCAAACGTTGTGAAATCGACTCTCATAAAATTTCTCCAATCCCCTACTGCCTTTTCTATCGGCAGATTCTTAAGAAATCTTAATGTCGGGGCAGTTCGTCCGCAGACGCATCGCGGCCCAATTCTAAGATCGGCAAAGTCTCGAAAAACTTTAGCGCTCGAAGCCAAACTCCCGTTCAGCCCCCACCCGCTACCTTTGGTGGCTGCAAATGGCGCAGGATGAGCTGCGCGATGCCAATCCCACCCCGGGCCGCCGCGATCGACTGCGCCAGCGCCTGGGTCGCCATGAGGCGATAATCGCTCGCCCCCGGGGTTTTGGCATCCTTGGAGTCGCCGGCAAACGTCTTCTGCAGAGAGTCGAGCACCGGTGTGAGCAGCAGGGCTTCAAAATCCCGCGCCGCTTTTTCATTTTTCAGAACCGCTTTCGCGGCCGGAGGGTTGGCTGCCGGCGGCATGGAAGTCGAAGCGAGTGTAATGTTCATGAGATTGTCTCCAGTGGTCGTTCGTCGTTGGTCGTTCGCGGTTCGTTCATGATGCGAATGGTTTTGCCAACAGCGAAAAGCGAACGACCAGCGACTAACAACTAACGACCAAGATCAGATCACCTCCAGGTCGGCATCGAGCGCTCCGGCCGCTTTAATCGCTTGCAAAATCGAGATCACGTCGCGCGCCGTCGCTCCCATGCTTTGCAATCCGCTGACCAACTGGTCGATATTGGCACCTTCGCCGATTTCCAGGCGCTTCGCCGGACTCTCCTTGGTCTGCACTTCGGTCTGGCCCACGACTTCGGTTTTCCCCGACGAGAGCGGCGCGGGCTGGGAAACGGAATACTCGGTCGAGATCTGCACCGAGAATCCGCCGTGCAGAATGGACACCGCTCCGAGGCGCACGTCTTTCCCCATCACGATGGTTCCCGTACGTTCGTTGACCACGACGCGGGCGCGCCGGTGCACACTAACGACCAGGTTCTCGATTCTCGCCAGGGTCGCCGTCAGGTTGGCCACGCCGGTTGCGGCCGGATCGACTTCCACTCGTCCGCCGTCGCGGGCGCTCGCGACCGCGTGGCCGAATTCGCGGTTGATGGCGTCGGAGATTTCGCCCGCCGTCGAAAAATCCGACTCGCGCAAAAGCAGCGCAACCGGAGTCAGGCGGTTGAAATCGAAGGCCACACTGCGTTCCACGCGGCCGCCCGCCGGAATTCTTCCCGTCGTGGGGTGGTTCATCTGCTTCGTCGCGCCCGCGCGTCCAGCGGCAAACCCTCCCACCGCGATTGGGCCCTGGGCGGCGGCGTAAACCTGCCCGTCCGCGCCATAGAGGGGAGTGAGCAGGAGCACGCCGCCTTCCAGGCTCTTGGCATCGCCGACCGAGGAGACGGTCACGTCCAGTTGCGTGCCGGGACGCGCGAACGCCGGCAAGCTGGCGGTCACAAATACCGCCGCCACATTCTTGATGATCGCCGTCACCGGCGGAATCTGCGCCCCCATGCGCTGCATAATGTTGGCCAGGGTCTGGGTCGTGAATATGGTCTGCTGGCTGTCCCCGGTTTGGGTGAGCCCAACCACCATGCCGTAGCCGATCAGGGGATTTTCCCGCACCCCTTCGACGCTCGTCAGATCGCGGATTTTGACCGCCACCGGTTCGCTCGCAAAGACCTCGCTCGCCAAGACAAAGACCGCTCCGGCAAGCGTAAGCAGCAGGAACCCGGCGGCCCAAGCGGTTTTCATAAAGCTCCTAAAAATCCAGAAAGTGCAGGATGGTACGCAGCACCCGGTTCGGCTGCCGCACCCCGTCCGAGATCACGCCTTTGCCCTTGATCTCCAGTTCCAGATCGCCCACGGCGTCCGAGGCCACCGTGTTGTTCGGTCCAATATCGCCCCGGCGCACCACCCCGCGTAACACGATGGTCTGTTTCTCGTTGTTCATGTTGATCATGCGCTTGGCCTCCACCACCAGGTTGCCGCTCGGGAGGACCGCGACCACTCGACCCGCGAGGTTGGTGGTCACGCTGGTAGCCGTGGAAGCCGCGCCTTTGCCGGCCAGGGCCTCCGACGAGTTCAGCCCGAGCAGGCTCGAGACCCCTCCGACATTGATCTTGCCGGGCAGCGAACTAATGCCCGAACTGGTGTTTAGCGTGCGCGTCGTGCTCACCGCGTTGGCGTTCGACGAGGTCAACCCCTGCACGACGACGATCTCAATCGTGTCCCCGACATCCCTGGCCTTGTAATCGGCGCTGAGAGACGCCATCCGTCCCGAATCCACCCAGATGCTTCCCAGGGAGAGCGCGGGCGCGGCCGGTTGCGCCATCTGGACACGGGCAAGGTATTTTGCCAGACTGTCGTCCTTCGCATCCCGCTTCGAGGCGTGCAGCCAACCCGCCGTCAGCACGAGCAGGAAACAGAGTACCGTTTTCACTTGCGCTCTCCTTACTTACTATCGCTGCTGGTTCGACTTACTAACAACACTTACCCCCTGCTTAATTACTGCGGCAAAGCTTCCAGCAGGGCAGGCCCGGAAACCCGCGCCCGGAAAACGTGCCCATCCAGGCCGCGCACGCGAATGACTTCGCCTTCGCGGCCACGCTCCAGACACGTCACACTCGCCGTCATGCGAAAACCGTTGGCGAGTAACACCGCTCTCGCCGGGTCTCCGGCGCGCACCGTTGGTTTCGGCGAGGGTTTCGGCGAAGCCGCCGGCGCCGGGCGCGACCCCGACTCCGGGCGCGGCCCCAAAGCCAGCCGGCACGACCCGGCGCGCGCGCCCGCGTCTGCATTTAGCGAGTCATGGACATAGACCAGGAACGGCAGACACTGCCCCGGCGCGCCGCATTCCAGGCGGAATTGGCTGCGTCGAGGACCCTCATCCCAGCAAGCCGATGAGACTCGCAGCACCCGTCCGGCAACCGCCGGCGGAGCCACCGGCAGATCGAGATCCTCGACCCGCGGCAGTTGTTGTTCCGAAAGCCCTCGTCCGCGGAGTTCAGCCGCCACCGCCTGCCACACCTCCTGCCGCGTCACCGGAGTTGGCCGCGCCTCCGGCGGCGTGCGCGTCTCTTCCGCCGCGAGTTCCGTCGAGAGCAGCGGGCCCACTGCCATCGCCACGGCGCATAGGCGGGCGAAAATAAAACGGGTAATCACTCCGCTCCCTCTACTTTCCCATTTGGTTGACCAGTTGAAACATTTGATCGGCGGCATCCACCACGCGTGAACTGGCTTCGTAGGAACGCTGCGCCACGATCATGTTGATGAACTCATCGACCACGCTGACGTTCGATTGCTCCAGATACCCTTGCTCGATCTGTCCCAAACCATCGGTGCCGCCCGGCGTGCCGATAACGGGATCGCCCGAAGCGGTGGTGGCAAGATACAGATTCTGCCCGATGCTGTTTAATCCGCCCGGATTCGGAAACAGCGCCAGTTGCAGGGTGCCCACCTGCTGCGCCGCGGTTTGCCCGGCCAGCGTGACCGACACCGTGCCGTCCGAAGCAATCGTGACCGAGGTGGCGCCCGCCGGTATCGCCACGGCGGGCTGGAGCGGATTCCCGGCGGCGGTAACCACATTGCCTTGCGCATCCTGGTGGAAGGCCCCGCCGCGCGTGTAGGCGATCTGACCCGTTGGCAACAGCACCTGAAACAATCCCTGCCCTTCGATGGCCAGATCGAGCGGGTTGCCGGTCTGACTCAGGTCGCCCTGCAACTGAATGATCTCCGATGCCGCAGAGCGCGTGCCCAGTCCAATCTGCAGGCCTGTGGCCACCGTGGTTTGCTGCGAGGCAGCCGCGCCCGGCATCACCACGTTCTGGTAGATCAGATCCTGGAACTGCATGCGGCGGCTCTGGAAGCCGGCCGTGCTGGAGTTGGACAGGTTATTGGCGATGGTATCCAGATTCGTTTGCTGCGCCTGCATTCCGGTAGCGGCGGTGTACAGTGCTCGAAGCATCGTTTTCTCCTAAACTTTTGCCAGGCTGGTGCTGGCAATCTGGTTGAATTCGGTGTCAAACAGCGACAGCGCGCGCTGCATCATTTCGGCCTGGCGCTGCACTCCGATCAGCGTCACCACCGAACTCATGGCATTCACGTTCGAAGATTCGAGCGTGCCCTGCCGAAGCGCCGACTGCTGCGCCGGTTGCGCGCTGCCCTCGGGGGCGGCGAGCAGGTTTCCACCTTCGGAGGTGAGCTTGGTCCCGGGAGCGAATTCCACCAGCCGGATATTGCCCGCGACCGCGCCGTTCACCGAGAGCGTCCCATCCGCAGCGATCGAGACCGGTCCCGACGGAACGTTGATCACACCTTTCGCTCCAAGCGCCGGGTCGCCGAACACCGGATCGCCCGCTGCCGTCACCAGTACCCCGCTGCTCGACACCTGGAAACTTCCGTTGCGCGTGTAGCGTATGCCGCGCGCCGTCTGAATGGCAAAAAAACCACCGCCTTCGATCCCCACATCCAGCGGGTTTCCGGTCGCTTGCAGATTGCCCGCAGTCATATCCATATGCGTCCCTTCGAGCACCCCGAAATTGTTCGCCGCCGAGTTGAGTACATTGTTGAGCACATTCGGAACCGCGGGGCGCGACACTGCCAGCAGCGACTGGAAGGTCGCCTGGTCAGCACGAAATCCGACTGTGTTCACATTGGCAAGATTGTGCGCCACCACTTCCAGCGCTTGGCTCTGCGCCTGCAACCCCGCGCACGCTGCATAAAATCCGCTGTCCACGTTGGCTCCTTAGTGGTTAGACAGGATGCAAGCCAATCGCCATGACGGAGATGGGAACGTTTTCACAAATGACCTTGTTCTAAACGGGTTAGGAGTGGCCACCAGCGAAGAAACATGGCAAGCGTCTTAGATTTGGGGGGGCGGGGAAAAATCTGCCCAGCGTAACCCGCAAACCCGGCAAAAAAAACAGGTCTCAGGAAGGCCGCGCCAAGCTTTTCCTGAGACCTGACACCTAAGACCTGACACCTGCCCTGCAATCAGCTCTTGAGTTGCAGACGGACGGCAACCGGTGCGGCCTCCAGCAGCACGACCGTCTCCATGGAATCCCCATCGGCCAGCGAATGGCATCTGTATTCTCCGCCGCTGATGACGGTCGGCACGCTCAACATGCATCGTTCATCCGTGCCCGCGAGCTTGTTCTTGAAGTTTCCCGCGATCATGTTGCAAATCTCTCCCAGCGCGTCCCCTACTTGTTCTTCGCTGTCGGGTGTCTCCCCCAACATGCCCTTGGCAATCTGGCGGGCAGTCTTCGCATCGCAGCAGACTGTCACCACTCCGCACAGCGCCCCGGCCAACCCGACCATGGCGGTAAATCCCGGGTTCGGCTTGTGCTCCGATTGCGCTGCCGGCTTCACCTGGCAACCCAGCATGATCTCGAAAACTTCCTGGGTCGCAAGTTCGAGAATGGGGAGCCAGTTCTCCTCGTGAGACCGCTTGGCCAACGCGGTAGCGGTACTCATGGTTTCTTCCCCACCAAGGGCAGGACGTGCTCTTTCACTTGATCGGGAGTGAAGGGCTTGCGGATGTATCCGCGAGCGCCCGCCGAAAGCGCCTGCACCACGTGCGATTCGCTGCCTTCGGTGGTGATCATCACGATCGGAACGCCTTTGGCGCTTTCCACCGTGGCGACCTGACGGACAAATTCCAGCCCGTCCATGACCGGCATGTTGATATCGCACAGGATAAGATCGACCACGTTGCTCTGCAACGCGACCAGCGCTTCGGCCCCGTTCGCGGCTTCCACAACCTTGTCCAGGTCGATACCCGCCTGACGCAGCGAACGCTCGACGATTTTGCGCATCACCGAGGAGTCATCCACAATGAGCGCTCGTATCTTATCCATGGTTCCCACCACTCTGCGGTTTACACTGTCAGGCCACGAAAATCGCGCGCCTCCATTTTCTGACTGACTTGATGTACATCGGCAGTTCGAACCTGCGCTTTAGGGAAGCGAGAACGCGCCGTTAACCCACGCGCGCGCGATGGACCATGGGTAGTCAGAACTGGGGAGAGCCGGGACTTCCGTAACCGGCGAGCAAGCAAAGTAGGGACGGAACTCTTGGCAGAGCATCGCTCCGCTGAATTTCGGCTGGCCCCGGTCCCTTCACCTACCTTTATCTTCCGGGAATCCGTTATGCTTAGTGGAGACTTATGACCCTGCTCGACGCCCAGCCCTACGATCCGACGAAAGCGCGGCGGCGGAAGATCAAGATCACGGTCACCGTTTTCGTCGTGATCGCTCTGGCCGCGCTGGCCTGGATGTACCGCAACTGGCCAGAGGAGCGCAGCGTGGACAAGTTCTTCGCCGCCCTTCAGCATCAGGATTACGAAACCGCCTACGCCATTTACTTCAACGATCCCGGCTGGCGACAGCATCGGCAGAAATATTCTCAGTACACCTACGCGGACTTCTATCGCGACTGGGGACCGGGCGGCGAATGGGGTCTCATCAAGACCCACAGGATCTACGGATCGGCCAACACAAAAGGTTTTGGCAGCGGAGGTGTCGTGGTCGAGGTCGTCGTCAACGAGCGCTCCGAGCACGCCCGCATGTTCGTGCAGAAGTCAGATAAAACGCTGACCGTGTTTCCGTACTAGTTCGTGGAGGGACGGGCGCCCTCGCCCGTCTGCGTGGGGACAGCCGCCCCGGCTGTCCAAGCCGAGCGCAGCTCGGCAGTTACGCCGCCGTCGCCGCAATCTGCGCCAGCGTCTTCTGCAGCGAAGCCTCATCCCCCACCGTCACGCAGGCCTTTGAGCGGTCGATCTGCCGCATCAGTCCCCACAGAACTTTTCCCGGGCCAACTTCAATAAACAGGCTGGCCCCTTTATTGATCAGCAGCCGCACCGACGGCTCCCACCTCACCGCGCCAGTCACCTGGCGAATCAGGGCTTCGCGCGAAGCTTCCGCGGAAGCGACAACCGCTGCATCAACGTTACAGACCACCGGGCACGACGGATTCTGAAAACTCAGCGCGCCCAGGTCCGTCGCCAGACGATCCTGCGCCGGTTGCATCAGCGAACAATGGAAAGGCGCGCTGACCGGCAGGCTCACGGCTTTCTTCGCTCCGCGTTCGCTGGCCAGCTTGATGGCGCGATTCACGGCGCTGGCGTGTCCCGAGATCACGATTTGCTCGGGCGAATTGATATTGGCCACCTGGCAAACTTCTCCCTGCGCCGCCTCGTTCAAAATTTCGCTGACCTTGTCGAGCGCAATTCCAATAACGGCCGCCATCGCACCCACGCCCACCGGCACCGCTTCCTGCATATACTTGCCGCGATTGCGAACTGTCCGCACCGCATCGGCAAAGGTCAGCGTACCCGCCGCCACGTGCGCCGAATACTCGCCCAGGCTGTGCCCGGCAACATAGCCGGCAACATAGTTGGAAACAAGGTCCGGCATCGGACCTTTTTCCAGCAGCACGCGCCACGCCGCAACCGACGCCGTCAGAATCGCCGGCTGCGTGATCTCGGTCAGCTTCAGTTTTTCTTCCGGACCTTCAAAGCAAAGCTCGGACAGCTTGTAGCCGAGCGCTTCGTCGGCTTCCTCAAAGGTTCGACGCGCCACCGGATAGTTGTCGGCCAGCTCTTTGCCCATGCCAACGGCTTGCGAACCTTGGCCGGGAAACAGAAAAGCAATGGGGGAATTTGAACTTGTCATTGAGATAGTCAGAGTATGCTCACGAAGGGACAGCCACGCTCAGCCCCGCCAGCTCGCGCTCGATGGCTTCGTTTACTTTGCCTTCGGCGAATTCCGCCGCCACCCGCACCGCGTTCTTGATGGCATTCGTATTCGACGATCCGTGCGTGATAATGCATACGCCTTTTATACCCAGCAGCGGCGCGCCGCCATATTCGGTGTGATCCAGCCGCTTCTGGAAATCGGAAAACGCGTTGCGCGAAAGCAGCGCGCCCACCTGCCGCGTGATCGTCGCCTTCAAAGTTTCCTTCAGCACGGTACGCACCAGCCTGGCCACACCTTCTGAAGTCTTCAGCGCGACATTGCCCACAAATCCGTCGGCCACGATCACATCGACATGGCCGTTGTATAAATCGCGGCCTTCCACATTGCCGATAAAGTTGATCGGAAGCCGCTTGAGCAGTTGAAACGCCTCGCGCGTCAAGTCGTTGCCTTTGCCTTCTTCTTCTCCGATTGAAAGCAGGCCGACGCGCGGATGCTTCATGCCGAAAATCGAACGGCAATAAATATCGCCCATCACCGCGAACTGCTCCAGGTTAACGGCCGTGCAATCCACGTTCGCGCCGACGTCGAGCAGAACCGCCGCCGTGTTCAGAACCGTTGGAAACGCCGCCGCCAGCGCCGGACGATCCACACCCGGCAGCGCACCCAGCACCACTTTGGCCGTGGCCATGGCAGCGCCCGTGTTGCCCGCCGTCACGAAGCCCGCGGCGCGCCCCTCGCGCACCAGTCGCAGTCCGACGCGGATCGACGAATCGCGCTTGGCGCGGATCGCCTCCACTTTGTCGTCCATGGTGATGACTTCGCTGGCGTGAACCACGTCAACCGGCAGCCGCCGTGCCCCGGGATAGCGCGCCAGTTCGGCCCGCAGCTGCGGTTCCGGTCCCACCAACAGCACGCGGACGCCGTGATGGCGCGCCGCCTGCAATGCGCCTTCAATCTCCGGCTTCGGCGCCTTGTCGGACCCCATCGCATCGAGTGCGATTACGCTAGGCATGGAGGGAAGAAGGAAACTACGACTTCTCTGCAACCTCTACCACTTCGCGGCCCTTGTACGTTCCGCACTTCGGGCACGCGCGGTGCGGCATCTTCTGCTCATGGCAGTTCGGACACTCCGACAGCGAGTGCTTCGAGAGCGAGTCATGCGCGCGCCGCGTGGCGGTGCGCCTTTGTGAATGTCTGCGTTTCGGATTCGGCATGATGTCCTTTTCAGTTCCCAGTTCCCAGTTCTCAGTTCTCAGTTCTCAGTGAACCCGCTTGACTGAGAACTGAGAACCGAGAACTGAGAACTCGTGTCTATTGATTCAGCTTGTCTCGTATCTCTTTCAGCGCCGACCACCGCGGATCTTCGACCTCGTCCACGCACGAGCACTGAATTTCGTTCAAGTTCTTGCCGCAGTGCGGACACAATCCTTTGCAATCTTCGCGGCAAACCGTCTTCAACGGCAGCGCCAGCAACACCTGCTCGCGCAGCGTGTCTTCCAGCAACAACCCTTCGCCCTCGTAATAACCGATCTCGGCCTCCGCATCGGTGACCGAAAGCTCTTCGTGCCCGGCGTCGGTTCCGAGCGGCCGGTACAAAAGATCGAAGCTGCGTTCCACCTGGTGCACGACCGGATCGAGACAGCGCGCGCAAGCCACTTCCAGGCTCGTCTCCAGCTTGCCCTTCACGCGGATGTCCTGCACCACCTTGTGCTTGCCGTGATGCTCCTCGACCAGATCCGCCCGGCCCTCGCTGCGCAGCGGCGACCGCTGCCGGACCTCCGTACCCAGATCAATCGCACCCGGGCTGAACTCCTCCCGGAAATCGATCGGGTGAATCTCCAGATCCTCAAGTTCGATGAGCATTGGAACCTCCGCCGCCCCCACTCAAATTACCGCAAAGGCCCGCGGAAGTGCGCACAGAGACGAAAGTCTCTCAGGGAGCAATACCTAAGAATAAAGGGCCTAAAACGGGGTGTCAAGGAAGAGAGCAGGCAGCCTAACCCCTTTTTCACTGTCACTGCCACCCGTGCCAATCCTCACTGACAAGTCCACCGCCGTTCTCTTAGAATTGATTTGTTGCCAGCAAACGAGTCCACAACTCCTCCACCCAGCGGAGGAAAGGAGGCTCTCCCGCCATGCATTCCTCATCTTCTTCCAGCAGACTGAAACTCTCCTTCGACACCGTCTTCTACTACGTCACCGACATGGATGCGTCCATCGCCTTCTATCGCGGCACCCTCGGGCTCCCGCTGGTTTCGCAGGACTACGTCGCCCGCTTCGATCTCGATGGCGTGCTCATCGAACTCGTGCCCCTCCCGCCCGGATCGGTTGTTCCCGGCAATAGCAATGCCCGCCTCTGCTTTTCTGTCGCGAACTTGCAGGAGACGTTGGCCGAGATGCGCGCCCTCGGCATCGCGACCAGCGACATCCAGAATAAGAAGGGCGGGAAACTGGCCTTCTTTCGCGACCCCGACGGTAACGAACTCTGCCTCTGGCAGGGCGCCGAAGCCGAGGATGCGAGAGAAATTGTGAAGTCGGCCGTGCTCCACGGCTAGCGAAAAATCGAGCGGCCAGCATCACCGCAGACAGCGCTATCCCGCCGGCCCCCAACGCAGCAAATGGAGCCCGGCCCCTCTCCTGTCGAGATCTCGATCCCGTTTCCGCGCATCGACGATAGATAGAAATTCTTGCAACTGGCGGAAGGAGTTTTCCACCGGATCCTTAAAACGTAACGGAGAGTTCATCTTCCATTCATCCTCGCCTAACAAATCTCCTTTAGGGTCAGAGCGAAGTCCACAACCGTCACAACTTCAGAAGAGGATGGAACATGAAGACCCGCTTTACAGCAATCTGTCTCTTTCTCGTCGCGTTGTTCATCCCGGCGTTGGCTCAGACCGGCGCTGGCAATGGCAATGCGATCGCCCTGGCGCAAAAATCTCCGGCGGTGCAGACTGCCTACAACTACCTGATCGGCCAAGCGCATCTGCTTCAGGACACCAACCTGCGCGCGCAAACCCTCGACGCGATCACGAATCCCAACACGTGCGTGATGCACCGCGCCAATGTGAGTCCCGCAATGCAGCAGACGATCGTGAATCAGTTGCTGGCAGCCGGACTCGTCGATCCCAACCTTAACGCAACTTTCCCCGGTGGCATCATCGCCGGCGTGTTTCCGGCCATCGTCAACGACGGCACCGCCTGCCCGCAACTTCCGCAGAGGTTCTTCTCCGCCCCGGGTAGCACTTCGGGAACCGGGCACCACTCCTATCCCGGCGGCCTAATGATTCACGAGGCGAATAACGAAACCTCCCACAATTACCTCGCCAACCAATACCGCGCGATGTACGGACAAGCGGCCGGTGGCTTCGTCTCGCTCGACCCCAAAGTCCTCGACAAGAAGCCCGCCGAAAAAAGCGACGTGTTCATCGATCAGGACATCATCGTCGGCGCACCCATTTGGCACGACTGGGGCAAGAGCATCGTCTTCCAGTGGAATGCGGATGGATCCGAATTTCCCGAGCTGAACTTCGGCGGCAACGGCGTGACCGACGCCTGGGGCGCTGCCGGAAACTCGGAGACCGGCGGACACCACATGATCAGCATCGCCGAATCCATGGCGCGCGGGTTCTCTCCTGCCTTCGTCATCGCCCAGGCGAGCGCGCACTCCAATCCCACTTCGGGCAATGAATATAAGGTAGTGAACTGGGTGCATGCCGCGGCCATCATGGCCCAGATCGATCCGGTGGCCGCCGGCTACCTGATCGTTGACCAAAGTGGCAATCTGCGCTTGCCCCCGCTGCGCCAACTGGGCGGCATCGATTTCGCCGACCAGGGCCAGCCCAACGTGCTCGCCGAATACACCCTGCACAATCTGTCCGACGCCGACTTCACCTACTCCGGCCCGGCGATCATAGAAGTGAATATCATCCTGCAAACCCTGGCGTCGCGCTACGGATACAACCCGTCGAACACGTCGGTTTACAACAACGGCTATCGCAACCCGGTCCTCAGCTTCAGCACCGCCGAGCACCTCTTGATGCTCTACAGCGGACAAGGTCTGGCTGGCGTTCAGGCCGAACTCGACAAGCTGAAGAAGGATCACATCATCTAAGCCGCAACAGACGTCCATTCACGGCGCAAGGCCCGGGAATTCCCTCCGGGCCTTTCTATTTACAGTCGAAGTCCTCCCCGCTCTCGCCGGCCCTTCTGCGCTATACTGATGCCTTGGCGATGGAGTTCGCCGTTAATTGCCCTTCGGCTGATAACTCCTACAGAACTTTTGCAGGAGGACTCCGTCGTGAACCATCCCGTAAACTATCTCTGGATCGCGCTCGGCGCCGTCGTCGGAGCCAGCGCCCGCTACTTCCTCAGCACTCTGATCGCCCGCAATTTCTCCTCCACGTTCCCCTACGGCACGCTGCTGATCAACCTCACCGGCAGCCTCGTCCTCGGATTCTTTCTCGTCTACTCGACCGAACGCGCGCTGCTCGACCCGCGCTGGCGCCTGCTGGTCGCCATCGGTTTCTGCGGCTCGTACACCACTTTCTCCAGCTACGCCTTCGAAAGCTTCGCGCTGATGGAGCAGGGACAATGGCTCCTGACCGGCATCAACATCGTAGCCAGCAATGCGCTCTGCCTCGCCGCCGTTTTGGCTGGCGCCGCACTCGCCCGGGGGTTGTAAAATGGCAGCCGTTATGGCCGTTCAAGTCACCCTCTATCTCACCGAAGGCGATTCCTGGCATCATCGTCCGCTGCACCTCGAAATCCTGAAATATCTGCGCGAAGAAAATTCCTTCGGAGCCGTCGCCTACCACGCCGTAGCCGGCTTCCTCGGTCGCGGCCAAGTCCACACCGCCCACCTCGTCGAAGCCGGAGGCGAGTTGCCCGTCGTGATCTCCTTCGTAGATACCGACGAACACGTCAGCCGCGTCCTCCCCAAGCTGCGAGAAATGGCCGCCCACCGCCTCATCGTGCGCGAGAACGTCGTCATCGAGCAGGGCAGTTTGGACTGAAGGGGGAAGACACAGAAGACGTAAAGTGGGCTCCGTACCATGAGTGCGGCACCCGGCACCAAGAGGGAGTTCGGTCAGAGCAATGAGTTCAGATCGCCGGACAAAAGATGCGGTGCGCCTCGCGCTATCTGACGAGTCGCGAGCCTCTGGTTCTCGGCACGATTTGGGTTCATGCGGCTTTGTTGGCGTGGAAGCGGACAAGCTGCTTCGCATTGCGAGTCTAGCCGAGCAGTTCAATAGCGATCAAATCACGGATGATGCCTGTTCCGCTGCCGAGCGCATTGCGGAGGGGCGTTTCTACGTGGCGTGCGTCGGCCAGTTCAAACGCGGCAAGTCCACCCTGTTGAATGCCTTAATCGGTGAACCCATCCTGCCCAGTGGAGTGGTTCCGGTCACGGCTGTCCCCACGATATTGAGATTCGGAGAGAGCCTTGGTGCACGTGTCCGCTTAAGAAGTGGTGAGTGGACCGAGATTGCAATAGCCGACATTGAGGAGTACGTGTCCGAAGTGCGGAACCCGCAGAACAGCAAGGGAGTCGCTGGGTTGGAAGTGTTTGTGCCTAGCCCGCTGCTTGCAGAGGGCATGTGCTTCGTGGACACGCCGGGGCTAGGCTCCGTGTTTGCGGGGAACACTGCTGCCACACATGCATTCCTCCCACACATCGACGCTGCCATCGTCGTGATCGGTGCTGATCCTCCAATAGCC
>JBEKDG010000018.1:0-57658 GCA_050014475.1 Terriglobales bacterium
TTCGCGAAGCCGGATCGACCGCGCTGCAAGAACTGGCCTTCACCATTTACGACGGCGTCGAATACGTCGAGTGGGCGCGCCGCCGCGGCCTCGACGTCGACGACTTCGGCCCCCGCCTCAGCTTTTTCTTCAACGCGCACAACGATTTCTTCGAAGA
This sequence comes from Terriglobales bacterium, assembly GCA_050014475.1. Lineage (GTDB taxonomy): Bacteria > Acidobacteriota > Terriglobia > Terriglobales > Acidobacteriaceae > Acidiflorens. Next base: position 158 of record JBEKDG010000018.1, read on the forward strand.
GATCGCCAAATACCGCGCCGCGCGCAAGATCTGGTATCGCCTAATGAAGGACCGCTTCGGCGCCAAGAACGATCGCACCCGCCTGATGCGCTTCCACACGCAGACGGCCGGCGTCTCGCTGCCCGCGCAGCAGCCGATGAACAACATCGCGCGCGTAGCCCTGCAGGCACTGGCGGCCGTGCTCGGAGGCACACAGTCGCTGCACACCGACGCTTACGACGAAGCGCTCGCCTTGCCCACCGAAGAAGCCGCGCGCATCGCACTGCGCACCCAGCAGATCATTGCTTTCGAGTCCGGCGTTGCCCGAACTGTCGATCCGCTCGGCGGGAGCTACTTCGTCGAGAAGCAAACCCTCGACATGGAAAACGGAGCCTTCGATTACTTCGAGAAGCTCGATCAGATGGGCGGCATGGTCAAAGCCATCGAGCGCGGATATCCGCAGAAAGAAATTGCTGAGGCCAGTTATCAGTACCAGCGCGCCGTTGAAGCCAACGAAAAGATTACGGTCGGCGTGAATGATTTCGTCATCGAAGAAGGGTCGCCCCACATTCTCTACATCGGCGAATCGGTAGCCCGCGCTCAGGAAGCGAAACTCAAAGCCCTGCGCGCCCGCCGCTCGAACGAAGAAGTCCAGCGCCGCCTCGATGCCCTGAAGCAAGCCGCCGCCAAGACTCCCACCGCGGGCACCAACGGCAATATTTCCGGCGTCAACACCATGCCCTACATAGTCGACGCCGTCCGCGCCTACGCCACCGTCGGCGAAATCTGCGAAGCGTTGCGGCAGGTGTACGGGACGTATACGGAAGTGAGCATCACCTGATCCGACATCATGGCTTCTACTGATTGACGCCGGCTCAACTGTAAACGGTTTGCTGTACCGCAACTTTCAAACACTGAGGAGTTTGCATGAACCGTCCTATCGCGATTTTGGGAGGAACTGGTCCCCAAGGATTGGGTCTAGCGCTTCGTTGGGCTAAGGCGGGCGAAACGATCATCATCGGATCTCGGGATCCTAAGCGCGCGGAAGAAGCGGCAGGCATGCTCAAACAAAAGATCGGAATCAACGCAAGAATCACCGGAATGGAAAACGCAACCGCATGTGCCGGCGCCGATATTTGCGTGTTAACCGTCCCTTTTGATGCCCAAGCTGGGTTGCTGAAGCAGTTGAAGCCGGTGTTCAAGCCGGGAACGATCTTAATCGACGCAACTGTCCCGTTGGCCGCGACCGTTGGCGGACGCCCCACGCGTGTCCTCGGCGTGTGGCAAGGATCAGCCGCCCAACAAGCCGCCGAACTCGTGCCCAAAACCATTTCTGTGGTGGCAGCTTTTCACAACGTCTCCGCCGATCTACTGAATAGTGTTGACGCACTCGGTTGCGACGTAATCGTTTACAGCGATGACGACAATGCTCGCAACCTCACATCCGAACTCGTCTCGAAAATTTCCGGTCTCCGGGCGATCGATGGCGGCAAGTTGGAAAACGCGCGAATCGTGGAGCAGATCACCGCACTGCTGATCACTCTCAACATCCGCTACAAAGTACACAGTGCTGGAATTCGAATAACCGGTCTCCCGCACCAGCATCCGCCGCCCGAGCGAGCACTATAGTTCCGACTTGCCGCAGCGCTGAAGCCACCCGAAGACTCCTCCAATTCGGAGTCTTCCCGCAGTTCCTGATTCGCTTCGGTACTTTTGTCTTTGGACGTGCGTCCGCGTGTTATCGGCTGACCGAGCTAGGCTTCGCGCCCAAGAATCACAACGCAAGCCACCGCGCCCGGGCCCCCAAGGTTGTGGGCGAGTCCAACTTTCGCATCCTTCACCTGCCGTGCTCCTGCCTCTCCGCGCAACTGGGTTACGATCTCATAGATCATGCGGACGCCAGTCGCACCAACCGGGTGTCCGAAGGACTTCAACCCACCACTGGGATTGACCGGCAGATCTCCTTGCAGGCTGCTTCTCCCTTCTTCGATGAACCTCGCGCCTTCGCCTTTCTTGCAGAAGCCCAGATCCTCATAGTTGCTGACCTCGGTCCAGGTGAAACAGTCGTGGACTTCGGCGAAATCCACTTCCTTTAAAGGTTCCGCGATACCCGCAGCGCTGTAGGCTTCTCGAGCGGCGGCCTCAGTGGAAGGAAATCCGAGATAGTCACAAGTGGGATCCAGATAGGGCTTGCCCGACATGACCGCGAGGCCAATGCCGCGAACCACGATGAAATCCTTGCGAAACTGCTTGGCCAGATCGGCACGGCAGAGAATGGCGGCAGCGGCGCCGTCAGTGGTAGGGCAGCAATCGAACAAGCCGAAAGGATAGGCAATCATCGGGGCCTTGAGCACCTGTTCCTCGGTAATTTTCATCTGAAAATGCGCCTTGGGATTCAACGCCCCATTGGCGTGGTTCTTCACCGCGACTTTGGCGAGGGTGTCGCGCTGCATGCCGAAGGTGTGCATGTAGCGGTTGGCGGCGAGAGCAAAGATTCCCGGTGCCGTGGACCCCGCTTCGAAGTAAGGATGAATGCCTTCACGCTGTAATCCGCGCACCGGACGGTCGCGTAGTTTTTCCGCACCCACCACCATTACGATGTCGTATTGCCCCGCGGCAATGGCAAAAGCCGCATTGCGGAACGCATCCGTCCCGGTCGCGCAGTAGTTCTCGACCCGGGTAATGGGACGGCCGCGGAATTTCAGCGCATCGGCCAGGGTAATGGTGGCTTTTCCTCCGCTGAAACTGGGCGAGAAGGTGCCCAGCCACGCGGCTTTGACTTCATCCAGACTCACGCCGGCATCTTTGCAAGCGCCGGTGGCGGCCTCGACCATCATCTCCTGCAGGCTCTGGTCAAAATTCTCCCCAAACTTGGTGCAGCCCACGCCAATGACCGCGACCTGGTCCGCTAAGGACTTACTCATTTCCCTCTCCTCGGGCTGCATTTCCAGTAATAGTGGTAGAGACCGCCACCTTCCTTGAGCTTCCGCAGGGTCAATTCCACCGACATGCCGATCTTCACTTCTGACGGCGCGACATCCACCACCTCACAATAGATACGGGCGCCGCCATCAAGTTCCACCACCGCCATCACCGTGGGCGGAAACGGGGATGGGTACAGCGTATCTACGGAAAATGTGTATATTGTGCCGGTTCGCGCCAGGGCGGCTTCTTCCAGCCCATCGCCCTTCTTGCAGCCTACGCATACCTGCGCCACCGGAAACTGGCGCGTGCCACAGTGGCGGCAGGCGCTGCCGTGCAGACGTACGATCTGGGGCTCTTCCTTCGCATAGAAGATGTTGCTGATCTCGAGCCCCTGGTCCGCCGAGCGGAAGAATTCTCTCGCGCGGCGATACATGGTGTAGGACTTGTAATCGATAGCGACGGCCTTTTGCACGCTGGAAGGGCTGTGCAGCTTGTAGGAGGTGATGTAGTCCGTGGCGCGAAACAGCATTGCGTCTGCGCCGTTGCCATAACCTGCGACGAGCAGGAGATCGCCTGGCTTGGCCGACTCGAGAGCAATGCTCAGCAGCGCGAGCGGCATAGCGGTGCCGGTGATCCCACCATCGTCGAACTGGATGTCCTGCAACTGCGCTTCGTTGAAGCCAAGCTTCCTGGCAAGCTGCTGGTGGGCCCGGCGATCGGGCGAGGGAACCGCGAGCTTGGCGATATCTTTGGCGCTTTTTCCCGCTTGCCGGAGCACATCTCCTACCACCTTGGTGATGGGAGCGATATAGCCACGGTCGATCGAGAACTTAGAGGCAAAGGATGTTACGTGGAGATCGCGATCGCGCCGAACTGCGTCGAAGAAGTCGTCGTAGGCCGTGGCGTCGGCGATCAATTCCGCGATCACGTTTTGCGTACCGGCCGCGATCGCGGCTCCCCCATCCGAGTACAGCATCTCTTCGGCGGAGCCGGGTTCAGCTTCACGACATTCGCCGGCACAGATGATGGTTGCACTCGACCCGGAGTTGAGGCCAGTGAGGGCAAGCCGCAACCCGCTGGTCCCGCCTCGCAGACTCGCGGCGAGATCGAGCGTCGAACATTTCTCCGGTAGATCACACAGCGCGGCGATCAGGCTCGCGTTGGACCGCTCCAGATACGGGGCTGTCGTGGAAGCAAGGAACAGGCCGTCGATTTCCGCCCCGCCAAGGCTGCTGCGGCAATCGAGTGCCGCCGCGGCGGCCAGCGTAAGCGCGTCTTCGTCGAAACGGACCGCCCGCTTGTGCCCGGCAGCAGACGAGGTCTGCCAGGCGCGCGCTATTTCCTCACGCGCGATGCGGTAGGCAGGTATGCGTATTGCGTGTCCTACAATTCCTTTCATTCTATTCTTCCGTTGTGCCTCAAGATTGTTTCCGCTTGTGTGCCTCATGGGATGAGCGACGCCAACCGCCCGCCCCGATCAATTTCATTGCGCAGCAGCAGCAGTTCTGCGGGAGTCGGGAGTACTGTGTCCGGGACCTTGGCGGAAGTGGCCAGCTCAAACCCTGTGTTCTCCTTCACCTGGTCCACGGTACATCCCGGATGGACGCTTTTGAGACGCATGCGCTTTGTTTCCGGGCAAAAATCCATCACCGCCAGGTTCGTAATGACCAACATCGGGCCACGATCATCAGGCATCCCCACCTGCTGGTTCGAACTTCCCGGTCCGTGTCCTCTGCCAGAAACGAAGTCTACCTTGTCCACGAAAACCTGCTTGGTGTGGCTCCGAAAAAACGCAACCCAGCGCGGAACGCAGGGCGCGAATTCCAAGCCTACGGTCCCGGGCCCGCGGAATGCCGGTTTGTCATGCGGACCCACGCAGACCAGGTTCACGTTACCGTACTGGTCCATTTGCATGCCGCTGACGAACATGATGTCGAAGGCTCCGCCCAGTTCCAGGTCGAACAGCTCTTCCAATCCGACGCGCGCCTCGCAGTCAGCGAGGCCCTCATCTCCGTTGAGCGATGGCGGCAGATGCAGCAGACGAGGGTTGAGCGCACCAGCTCCGCCCATGGTGAAGCACAGGTTCGGCGCGTGCGTGAGTTGTGCCAGACGCAGGCCGGCGAGGACCTCCCAGCAGCCGGTTCCCGCTCCCGTGAACATACCATCGCGAACGGAGCGCGAGATCTCTGTCGCGATGATTTCTGCTTTCGACGCAGGCTCAAGGTCACGCCCGGCAGAAATAGAGCTTGCCGAAACCTTCGACGCAGACTCGGCAGGAATCTGGTGCGGGCGAATCGCCTCTTGCAGATATGCTTCAAGGTCGGCCGGATTGCGGCTTGCTTTCGCGTATCGCTTGATCTCCGCCCGGTCCACGTCATAGCAGCCAAAGCTGCCTGTCGGCCAGGCTGCGCCACGGGACTCCACGACGGAGCGGACCAGCATGGCAGGAACGGTGGTGGCGCCAGAATGCTTGCGTAACTCTTCAGCTCCGACGACTTCCTCACAGCTTGCAATCACCTGTCGGGAAGCGCGCGCGAGGAGGGGATCCATGAATGCCGTGCCCTCGTGTTGCAGATTGCCGTACGCATCGGCCCGGCGGACATGAAGCAGTGTCCAATCGACTGCTATCGCCGGAACACAGAGCGCATCCTTGCCGGTGAATGGATCGGTTCCGCGTTTGTAGAGAGGATTCACACGAGCGCAGTCGGAGCCCGCCAGTAACCATGGCAAAGCATAGAACGGAGCGCCACTCGAGGCTGCTTTCAGGCCAAAGGCGAGAAATGCCTCGCCGATTTCGATAACTTCGACCTGCTTTTTCTCAGCGGCGCGGCGGAAGTTCGGGGCGAGCCCCAGTTCCTCGAATGCGACGTAAGAACTGATGATCTTGCGGACACATCCCGCCGCGATCAGGAGATCCGCCTGGATTGAGGTGACCGCAGCCGTTACCAGTGTGAGATTTCGCGTTTTGCGCCGGATAAGTGCGCGGACCAGTTCCATCGGGGCACCGAAATAGGAAAGCCCGCCAACGGCGACCGTGCTGCCATCGGGGATCCGGGCCACCGCTTCATCGGCACTCGCGAGTTTGGATGTCCGTTGGACCAAGTCGTTGCGGGCCCTCCTGCACCATCAGCGATTTACGAGCGAGCCAAGGTTGACAGATTGGCAGCGGGCGGCAAACTCATCTCCGGCACGATTGCCGGCACGATTAATTTCGGTTCAGTTACCGATTGCACGTCTTCAGGCGTTAATCCAGGAGCGACTTCCCGCAGCACCAAGCCTTTGGGCGTGACGTCAACCACGGCCATGTCGGTCACGATAATCTTTACGCACTCCAACCCGGTGAGGGGGTAGGTGCAGCGCTTCACGATCTTTGGTTCGTTGTCCTTGGTCGTGTGCTCCATGGTAATAATGAGGTGCTTAGCGCCCGCGGCTATGTCCATCGCTCCGCCGATGCCGCCTGATCCTTTGGCTCCCGGAACCTTCCAGTTCGCGAGATCGCCCTTCTCGGAGACTTGCAGACCGCCCATCACGCAGAAATCCAGGTGCCCGCCGCGGGTCATCACGTGGGCATCGGCCTGGTTGAAAAATGCCGCCCCCGGCAGAAGCGTGACCGGCACTTTCATCGCGTCCACCAGATCAGGGTCTTCCTGGCCTGCGCTGGCCCGCGGTCCCATTCCCAGGATTCCGTTCTCGCTGTGGAAGTACACCATCACTTCACGCGGGATGAAGAGCGAAATCAGGTTGGGAATCCCCCAGCCCAGATTGACGCAAGCTCCGTCGGGCAACTCCTGCGCGGCCCGCTGCGCAATCTGTTCGCGAGTGAGACGTAGTTTGCTCATGAGCGTAAGGTCCTGGCTTCGACGATGCGGTCCACGAACACCGAAGGAGTGACGACCGTCTCCGGGTCGAGCGCGCCCAGAGGAACGACTTCGTCGGTTTCCACAATGGTAGTTTCCGCGGCCGTGGCCATAATGGGATTGAAATTGCGCGCCGCTTTGCGATAAGTCAGGTTTCCGATGGTATCGGCCCGCTGTGCCTTGATAAACGCGTAGTCCGCACCGAGCGCGTTCTCAAGAACACAACGCTTGCCGCCGATGACGCGCTCTTCCTTGCCCAGAGCGACTTCGGTTCCGGCGCCAACCGGGGAAAAGAATGCATAGATTCCCGCACCCCTCGCGCGCATGCGCTCGCAGAGAATGCCCTGCGGAACCAGTTCCAGTTCCACCTCACCGGCGGCGAATTGATCCTGGAAATAGAAGGATTTGGGACCAGGGAATGAAGCAATGACCCTTTTTATCTGCTTGTTCTTGAAAAGCAGGCCGAGTTCGCCTTCGCCGGTCCCGCAATTGTTGCTAATCGCAGTTAGATTCTTGGTTCCCTTACGCACCAGGGCATGGATCAGATTGTTGGGGAAACCGGCGCCTCCGAAGCCTCCGAACATGATCGTGGCGCCATCGGGGATGTCGGCAACGACCTCGTCCGCACTGTTGTAAACCTTGTTCTTCATTTCTCGTCTTTCACCCACTTGCCGTCGTGCACCTTGTAACGCTGGGCCACTTCGATGAGCACACCGTGGGCTTTTCTCGGAGGTACGAACGTCCATTTCAGCCAGGGGATGTTGGATGGGCCGCTCAGCTCCTTGCTGGTCAGCGGAACGCCCGCCTTGTCGAGCTGCTCCACTGTCTTCACGATCTCGTCGGAAGTGAAAGCGATGTGATGCACACGCTCGCCATGTTTTTCGAGCAGCTTTAGATCGTTCGGATTCTCGCTCTCGAAAAATTGCAGAGACGCGCCATTCGGGTTCACAAACGTCGCCCAGCGAAGCTTGTATCCTTGTTCGACGCCTTCATCCCAGACGATCTGCTTCGCTTGCTCCGGGTCCAGCACCTCGAGCATCTGCTGATAGTCCTTGACCGCCTGGTCGAGGTTCCGAACGAGAAACGACACATGATCGAATTTCAGTCTTGGCATAATTCCTGCGATCTCCTGGCCGGCAGCTTAGGGCTCAACCGACCACGTTGATGAATTCCACGCCTCCGTCAATCTGGATCACCTGGCCGGTGATGAAGTCGGAAGCCGGCGAACTGAGAAACTCGATGGCACCCGCTACATCGTCGGGCGTGCCGATGCGGCCAAACGGCATTTGCTTGACGATCTTTTCCCGCACTTCCGCCGAAATGCCCAGCTCGGGATTCTTCTCCTCATCGCGAACTGCGGTCATCCGCGTGTCCACGACGCCTGGGGCGACGGCATTGCAGTTGATCAAGTATTGCGCCCACTCCCGGGCCACCGCTTTGGTCAGTCCGAGGACGGCGGCTTTCGCGGCCGCATAGTTCGCGTTTCCGACTGCACCGTGCATCCCCGCGATCGAAGACACATTCACGATTTTCCGGTGCACATGCTTGCCCGCTTGACGGTCTTTCCTACCGGCGTCACGCATGTAAGGGGCGGCCGCGCGGATGCAGTTGAACGCTCCCCGCACGATCACGTCCATAACCAGATTGAATTGCTCATCGGTCATGCGATGAATCATGGCATCGCGCGTGATCCCGGCATTGTTGACTAGGATGTCCAAGCGGCCCCACTTGCCAGCAGCCGCATCCACCATCGCGCTCGCGACCTTGGGATCGGCTACCGACCCGAGCACAGTGATAGCATCGCTGCCTGCCGCACTGATTTCGCGCTCCACTTCCGATGCTGGCACTGAATCGAGGTCATTGATCACCACCCGGGCACCACTCTGCGCCAGTCGGAGCGCCGTGGCACGTCCGATGCCACGGCCCGAGCCGGTCACGATAGCGACTTTGCCTTCGAGTGGTTTCATTCGCGCGGTGCTCTCCATCGCCTCAGTAACTGCGTGGCAATCCCATCCGTTCGCCGATGAAGTTCAAGACCATCTCATCGCTGACCGGCCCCACCTTGTGCAGGCGGCAATCGCGCCAGTAGCGCTGCATATCGTACTCACGGCTGTAGCCGTAGCCTCCGAAGACTTGCATGCCGGCATCGGTTACCTCGCAGGCGAAGTTCGCCGCCACCAACTTCGCCATGTTCGCCTCGATCGCACAGTCGCGTCCAAGCGATTGCAGCCACGCCGCCTTATAGGTGATTAGCCGGGCCAATTCGACCTTCGTCCGCATCCAGGAAATCTTGTGCTGGATCGCCTGGAATTGCCCGATGGGCTTGCCGAACGCGCGCCGCTCTTTCGCGTATTGCAGCGCATCTTCGAACGCTGCCTGAGCTTCGCCCAGGCACAGTGCGGCAGTCAGTATGCGCTCGTTGTTGAGCATCGCCAGCGTTTGATAGAACCCTTTGTCCTTCTCGCCGATCAGGTGATCTTTTGGCACCTTTACGTTGTCGTAGAAAACCTCGAACGACTGCGTGGCCCGAATACCGACCTTGTCGAGTTTGCGGAGGCGAATCCCGGGCGTGTCTGTCTTCACCAGGAATACCGAGATGCCGTCTGCTTTCTTGACCACGTTCTCATTGCTGCGCACGACTACCACGAGGTAGTCGGCCACATTTGCGGAGGTGGTCCAAACCTTCTGCCCGTTGATCACCCAGTGATCGTCCTTCTCCACGGCGCGGGTCTTCATGGCCCCAAGCACGTCGGTGCCACCATCCGGCTCGGTCAGCGAGAAAGAAAACATGAGTTTCCCCTCCGCCAGTTGCGGAAGGTACTTGCGCTTGAGCATCTCGCTGCCCGCGAAATGCAGCGTTTTCGCGCCAAAACAACTCGACATGAAAAAGGTCAACCCGATCGAACCGCTGCGGCGCGCCAGTTCCTCGGTAACGATGACCATATCCACGATGTCCCCGCCCACTCCGCCATACTCCTCAGCGATGGGAATTCCCAGGTAGCCGTTTTCCGCCAGCGCCTTCCACACCTTGTGCGGAAACTCTTCCTTCTCGTCCAACTCGCGGGCGTATTCCCGCGGAACTTCGCGCTCCACCAGCGCCCGTACATTCTGACGGAGAAATTCTTTTTCTTTCCCCAGGTCGAAATTAAGTCCCCCGACCTCTTCTGCTACCTGCATCGATTGATCGCTCATGACTCTCTCCCCTGCTCACCTTTCCCGTTTCACAATTCCACCCTTGATCAAGCCAACAAATGTCTTCTTCACCGCTTCCAGCTTCGGCGAATGCTCCTGGTGGTACCAGCGGTAAATCCAGTTACACATTCCGAGCATCGCGTTTACCAGGAGATCGGGGTCACCGCTTATGAAGACACCGGAAGACTGACCGTCCTTGACGATGCCGGTAAAGATCTTCTGATATTCCTTTTGCGATTCCTGGACCCGCTGTTTGCGCCGTCCCGAGAGCGAGTCGAACTCGTGCAGAAACAACCCGACGCGCACCTGGTTGCGGATGATGTGTTCGAGGTGCTGCTCAATTCCCTTCTCCAGGCGCTCCACCGGATCTTTCACGCCCTCAAGCGCCTTCTCGACTCCTTCCGTGCCTTGCTTGATCACGCCCAGGAGAAGGCCGTAAAGCAGGTCCTCCTTTGACTTGATGTAGTAATAGAGAGAACCCTTGAGCATGCCCACATCACGGGCCACATCTTCGATGGAAGTTGCATGGTACCCCTTGGTATAAAAAAACTTCGCCGCACTGTCCAGGATCTCGGTCATACGGACGTTGGCTTTCGCAGGCACGTCGGATTCGGGCAAATGAACCTCCTTATCGTTTCGCAACCTAATTCTAGATGCGCGCGGCAATATTAGCTCCTGCGGTGATGGCATCCAAGATGGTTCCGGGCTTCTCGCAATCTCCTATGCGGTAACTGGGAATCTCAAAATCGTCGTCGCAAAAGTCCAAGTCGTCGTTTGGCCGGTATCCCAGGGCAATCACGACGTTGTCGCATTCGAAGGTCTTCTCTTCGCCGTTATGGTCTGTGTAGATAACTCGGTCCGGCTCGATGCGGACGACCTTGGACCTGGTCATCAGCGCCACCCCGGCCTTACGCAGCTCATAGAACATCCAGCGGCGTGTGATCGCCTCGATATTCAAACCGATGTGCGCCATCATCTCGAGGATGGCGATCTGGTGTCCCCGCGCAGCAAGATATTCAGCCGTTTCGCAGCCGGTGCCGCCGCCCCCCACGATGGCGACTCGCTTCCCCACCTTCACCCGCTGCATCAGCAGATCTTCGGCGATCACCACATTCGGCCCGTTGACCCCGTTAATCGGCGGTACGACCGGCGAGCTTCCGGTGGCGAGCAGAATGATGTCTGGCCGCATTGCGAGTACGTCATCCTGGCTCAGCGCGCGCCCGGTTTCCACCTTCACGCCGGTTTTACACACCTGCTGCGACAGGTAGTTGATAAAGTTGTTAATTTCTCCCTTGGAAGGCGCCGCCGCGGAAACGTGCAGCTTCCCGCCCAGGCGCGAGCTCTTCTCGACCAGCGTGACCTCGTACTTGCGCTGCCGGGCAACGCGCGCCGCTTCGAGCCCTGCGGGGCCCGCGCCCACTACCAGCACTTTCAATTTGTGGGCCGCCGGTGCAACGTGAAAATCATATTCGCGTCCTAATTCCGCGTTTACCGTGCATCGAGCTTCCAGGGCACGGGACACGAAATCCACACAGGTGTTGCAGGAAATACAGGGACGAATGTCGTCGGGACGCCCTTCCTGCAGCTTCGAGGCCCATTCCGGATCGGCGATCAAGGCCCGTCCCAGCGCCACTAGGTCGGCCTTGTTTTCCTGCAGGATGCTTTCGGCAATCTTCACGCTGTGAATCCGGCCTACCGCGATCACCGGAACATGCGTCGCCTTCTTGATGCCGGCCGCATCGTTGGCCAGGTAGCCGGGCGGCATGAACATCGGTCCCATGATGTAGTGCAAGGTCTGCCAGTTTCCCGCGGACACGCTAATCGAACCAACGCCCGAGGCTACCAGCTTCGGCACGATCTTCGAGTTTTCCTCGATGGTCAGACCGCCTTCCACATACTCGCTTCCGGAAATGCGGAACTGAATTGGGAAACCAGGTACCAAACTGCGGATCCCTTCCACAATCTGCACGGGGAACAGGGCACGACCGTCGGTGCTGCCTCCGTATTTATCCTCTCGCTTGTTCGCCAGAGGCGACATGAACTCACAGATCAGATAGCCGTGGGCTCCGTGAATCTCGACGAAGTCAAAGCCTGCATCGCGGGCGCGTCGCGCCGCCTGGACAAACTCCTCCACCACATATTCGATCTCCGGAATCGTGAGCACCTTGGGCAACGCGCCACGCGTCGAGATGGGAATCGGACTCGGCGCGACCGGCGTGCCCAGAGTCGTCTGCCGGCCCATGTGGTTGAGCTGAATGCCCGCCACGGCTCCATGCTTCTGGATCGTCTTCGCCAGCTTGCTCAGCCCAGGGATAAAGGAATCATCGTGCAGCTTGAGCTCGGGGCCGACGCCGAGCACATCGGGATCGACAATGCAGTTTTCGACTACCACCATGCCCACACCGCTGGCCGCGCGTTTGTCGTAATACCCGAGCACGCGCTCCGACACGCTGCCATCCTCATGAGCGTAACCCATGCCCATGGGCGGCATCACGATGCGGTTCTTCACCCGCAGGGGACCGATTTGGATGGGCTCGAGTAGTTTCATCCCTTACTGCCTCAACATTCCTTCCACGTCGATTCGCTCACGCAAGGTCCTCAATTCTTCTTCCGTAGGGCCGGCCGTCTGCGGAACGTCAGAAGGAACGATCAAATCAAAACCTGTGTTGTCGATTACCTGTTGCGCGGTCACGCCGGGATGTATGCTTTTCAGGCGCATGCGTTTGGACTTTTCTTCAAAGTCCATTACGCAGAGCGGAGTAATGCAGTAGACCGGGCCGTCCCCCGGAATGCCGAGCTTTTGCCTTCCGGCGGGTCCACCCTCGCCCCACCCGACGGTCGAAATGAAGTCGCATTTATCTACAAAGATCCGTTTGTCGTGCGACTGCACGAACAGGTAGTAGCGGTCCACATAGTGCGCCATGGAAAGCGTCCCCACCGCTCCCGGTCCGCGAAATGTGAGGTGTTTGTAATCCTTTCCGACACCAATCAGGTTCGAGTTGCCGAACTTATCGATCTGCAACGCACCCACGACGAACGTGTCCGATACCAGCCTCGGATCTTCCTGAAAGTCATCGTGCAGTACATACGCTTCCGCCCATTTCGCCGGCCGGATGTCATAGACCGTGTAGAACGGCTCCATCCGCGGCTCTTTGGTTAGATTGGTGAACGTCATGGTCACGTACAACCGCACGTTCGGACAGCGCAATAGATGCGCCAGCAGAATTCCCGCACGAGGCACATGCAAGCCTGCGCCTACGGCCACGCGCTCGCCATCGCGCACCTGGTGCGAGATAAACGTGGCCAACAGTTCCTTCGTCGTGTAGTCAGCGCTGCTCATTTCAGTACTCGTGTAACGAAATCAACCGGCGGATCCCGATCACTTCCAGGTAATCCTCATACGTCTTCGGGTCGAGAACATATTTCTGCAAGTACTCTTCAAACGGCTTGCGATCTCCGTTCTTCGCGTAAGCATTCCCGGCCGCAACGTATTCGCGGATGTGTTCGCCATCCTCGATGTAGTATCCCGGCCCTGCAAACGGGTGCGACCCGTAAGGAGCCCGGACCACCGCATCCACTCCGTAGAGCGAAGTTGCCCGAGGATCTTTCCGGATTTCTTCGTTGGGCAGCACGCGCTCAACTTGCGCGATGGTCTTCTTCGCCGCACGCCACATGGCGCGATCGCCAAATCCGGTCCCCACATGCTGCACGTTGCCATACGCATCTGAATGCGCTGCATAAATAATCGCCAGCTCCGGCGTGATCGCCGGGATCGCCAGCACCGGCTCGCCGCTGATGGGGTCGTTATAGACCTTGATCTCGGGATTGATCTCCGGAAACGAGGTGCCGATGCCTGCCTTCCATGGCGTAGACGGCAGCCCTTGCGCAGCGGCGCGCAGCGCGCAATAAAACATTCCCTCATCACACTCGAAGATCTCCAGTTCCCCGCGCTGCGCGGCCACCCGAAAAAATGGAGCTACCGGGCAGTAATGCTCTCCACCCATGTACGTGGTGACCAGCTTTCTTACACACCCCGCGGCTATCAGCAGATCGAGATCAAGTCCGCCCGACGCCGCGCCGACCACAGTCAAATTCTTGATGCCACGGCGGATGATCTGGCGCACCAAGGCCATGGGATGACTGGAGTTGATAAACCCGCCGATGGCAATGGTCATGCCATCGCGGATCATCTCCGCGGCTTCGGCTTCGCCGATGACCAGGCTTTTGCGTTCTGCAAGCATCAGTCGTGCCAGGATTCCTTGAAATCAGGAATTCTCGTTCCCAGGATCTGTTCTACGCACGTTAGTCCCGCCCTTGCCGCGCGGTCCACGCCAATGCCGCGCGAGCGGAAGGTTTCCGAGGCAAACCATAATCCCTCCACCCCCGGGGCCGTGTAGTCCGGACGAAACACTCCGACCAACGCCGGCTTCTGAAACACTCCGAACGCCGGCTGCTGTACCACGTGCCGCCGCTTCCAGATGATGTTCTTTGCAGTCCAGCGGTTGGGATAAAACGCCGCCAGATCTTTCTCGATGAGGTTGAACTTTTGCTCGATCCAGTCCCGGCCCCGCGCACCCTGATAAGCGAACCCGCAGTTGTAGAGATGAACACCAGGCGGAGCGACAGAGGGATCGTAGCCGGTCGCCAGGAACGCCCATCCCGGCAGGCGACTGTTCGCTGAATCAAACCAGATTGCCAGTTCGGTGGGATCCAGGCCGGTGAAGATCGGCTCATGGCTGGCGACGTACATGCCGAGCCAACAGACTTTGTATTCATCGGCTGCCAGTGTCTTGATCTTGGTGGCATACCAATCCGGAAGATTTTTCTCTGGCACCAGATTCAGCACATTCCACACCGGCAGCGTGCTGATCACCGCGTCGGCTTCAATCACTTCCCAGTTGAAGCCTTCGGTCATCATCGCTTTTGGACCTTTGTCAAAAGCCACACCTTTGACGCGGCCGTTCTCAATGATGACCTTCTGTGCACTGGTTTCAGTCCACAGATCGCCGCCGTTGGCCTTGAGTGCCGCCGCCAGCTTGTCGAAGATGCCGTGCCATCCCCCTTCGGGCCAGCACGAGTACCCGGCGACGCGGCGCTCCATGTAGTGCATTTTGCGGGTGTAAAGATTGTCGCTGGCGGAATGGTCCCACCACTTGTCGGTGAGGCATTCGGCGCAGGCAATATACTCGAAGAGCGCGATGACGCCTTCGCTCGTCGTGTACTGCAGCAGCCACTCGCGCATGGGCTTGTCGTCCCACTTATCGAGTTCTTTCCAATCGGTATCACAAAGAATCTTGATGACTTTCTTGAGTTCGTTCTTGTCGGTACTGTAGAGCGCCTGCACGCTCTGCCACTTGCCATCCACCCAGACGGGCATGCCCTTGCTGGTGAGCCCGTGCTTCAGTTCGCCACCAAGGTGCGAAATGATCTTGGTGATCCCCGAGCCGCCATCCTCCAGCAGGTGCCCGCCCAGGCTAAGCCGGTAGCCCTCAAAGGGGACAGCCATCGCCCGGCCGCCCAGATGCTTCTCGCGGTCCATGACCAACACTTTCTTGCCATGTTTGGCAAGCAACGCGCCCGCGGTCAGTCCCGCCGCCCCTGCCCCAATTACGATAACGTCATATTTAGCCATTTGCTCTCCGTCGCTAATCGCTGCGATATCCCAATGCGTACTCGGCGACCACGCTGCGATGCAGTTGGTTCTGCCCCTCGACAATCTGAAAAACCTTGGCGTCGCGGAAATACCGGCTCACTGGCGACTCTCCCAGACAACCATAGGCCCCGTGGATCTGTACCGCATGCGTCGCCGCCATCAAAGCCACGTCACTCGCCATCATCTTCGCCAGACTTGCCTGGGCCCGCGTTCCCGGCAATCCCTGGTTCTTCATCCACGCCAGACGGTAGGTGGCGGCACGCGCGCCCTCAAGACCGGCCGCCATGTCGGTCAACATGGATTGCACCAACTGAAACCGCCCGATCGGCTGGTCGAACACGATGCGCTCGCGGGCGTACTTGACCGAAGCGTCATAGGAGGCCTGCGCCAGTCCCAAAGCCCGCGCGGCCACGCCCAAGCGGCCGTTTTCCACTGCACACATCGCCACCTTCAGTCCTTGCCCCTCTGCGCCCACGCGGTTACACGCCGGAACCCGGCAATCTTCCAGGAACACATCCCCGGAACTCAGCGGGCGGAATCCCAGCTTGTTTTTGTAGGGCTTCAGCTTCATGCCGGGCGTGTCGCGTTCGATGATGAAGGCGCAAATATTCTTGCGCGGGTTGGCGCGATCCAGTGTGGCAAAGGTCAGCACGAAATCGCAAACATCCAGAAAGCTGATCCATGCCTTGTTGCCGTTGAGGACGTAGCTGTCGCCATCCTTCACCGCCAAGGTCTGCATCGCGGCCACGTCGGTGCCGGAATGCGGCTCGGTCACTGCGGTCGCGGCGAAGATTTTTCCCTCCGCCAGCGGCTTCAGATATTTCTGCTTCTGCTCTTCCGTTCCGTATTGCAGAATGCCTGCCCCGCAAAGCCCACTGGGAAACGACAGGGCGCAGGCCACGGCATGGCAGACTTTCGAGATCTCCTCCAGGATGATGGTGTAGCTGACAAAATCGAGGGCGGATCCGCCGTACTCGGTGGGCACCACGCCACCCATGAAGCCGAGTTCCGCTGCTTTGCGCGCGATCTCGGCGGGAAATCGTTCTTCCTGGTCGTACTCGGCGACGAAGGGCGCGATCTCGCGTTCGGCAAACTCCCGCGCCGTCTTGCGGATCTGCTGCTGTTCGTCGCTCCAGCCGAAATCCACGATGCCCCCGCGCGGAAGGTTATTCTACCAAACGTTTGTTTATATACGAACCTGTCCCCGCCGTCAACGACTTTTCCCGGCGGTGGACCACTACCCCGTCACCACCCGAAAGTGTTCGATGTCGAGGATGCTGGCGCTGCGTTCCGCTCGCCATACCGGCTCGACCGGGCCGCCGATCTTGAGGCGCCCCCCATCGGCGACCACCCAATGCACTAGGGATGAATCGGCCCCGTCCAGGTGAATCAGTCCGAATACCCGGTCCCCGCTCCTCGAGTAACTCAAAAGCTGCCCCGTTCCCGGAAGTTCCCGGAATTCGGTGATCGGCTGCCAACACCGTCCGCAAAATGAAAGTGGCGGAACACTCCGCCAGCCGCATTTCGAACACACGCTGGTCTCGATCTTCTGGTTCGTCAGCCCCTGCAGAAAGCGTGTGACCGCCGGCCCTGCCGTGTATTGGAACGGGATCTCGATTTTCTGCCGCACCGACCAATGCGCTGCGCTCATCGCGCCTCCTCCAGCGTGCGGAAATGCTGAATGTCCAGCAAGCTGCCGGTGCGCTGCTCGCGGAACACCGCTTTGACCCGCTGCCCGACGTAAATCTTTTTCGGATCGGTTTCCTCCAGGAAGTGATACATCGCCGTATCCGCGCCATCCAGGCGCACCATGGCAAATCCATAAGGTACCGGGCGCTGTTCGCCGGTCATGGGATCAATGAACGGCAACTCCACCACCGTACAGCCGACCAGCGAGCCCTCGTCGCTAACCGGGACCCACTCTCTGGTCTCCGCAAAGCAGATGCCGCAGACCGGTCGCGGGGGCACGTACACGCGATGGCACGAAGGACACCGCACTCCGAGGATCCGCCCGTGATCGCGCAGTTCGCCGAAGAATCGTTCCGCGTGTGCACCCAGCGCGTACTCGTACTCCATACTCAGCCGGAACGGGATTCGCAAAGCCTTCTGTTCCACGACTTCCGCCTTCATCGTAGCCATACCTTTAGTTGCTCGCCAGAATCAACGCATCGGTCCACGCGTTGCCGCCGTAGCCCGTCGCCAATGCGGTACGCACATTCGGCACCTGCCGCTTCCCTGCTTTGCCCATCACCTGCAGCGCGGCTTCGGCAACCCGGATCATCGCCGTGGCTCCAATCGGATTTGTGCTCAGCACACCTCCTGAAGGATTGACGGGCAGCTCGCCAGTCATGCTGGTCACGCCTTCGTCGATCAGCTTGCCACCGTGCCCGCGTTCACAGAACCCAAGGTTCTCGTACATCGCCATCTCGGCATAAGTCGCCACTTCGTAAATCTCGGCGACATCCAGTTCTTTCCGCGGATTCGTGATTCCAACTGCCTTGTAAACCCTCTGCGACGCCGCGATTTGGCTGCGCATGATCGCCAGGCGCTTGGGGCTATCGCCCATGTATTGCTGCTCGTGCGCCGTTGCTACGGCCCTGATCCACGCTGGACGGGGCGCCAATTTCCTAGCTTTGGACTCCTCGGCAATCACCATGGCCACCGCTCCATCGGACTGCGGACACATATCCAGCTTGCGGATGGGATGCGCCAGGATCTGCGAAGCCAACACTTCTTCCACCGTGAGATTCGGCATCTGCAGGTGAGCGTATTCGTTGTTGCAGGCGTTGCGCCGGGCCTTCACGGCCACCTTGGCCGCCTGCTCCGGAGTCACACCGCTTTCATGGATGTACGTACTTGCCATGACAGCGAAATTTCCCACCGCCCCCGCCATCATCGTGCGCTCCCAGACGGGATCACCCACCGTAGTGATCGCTGCCTGCGTGTGCCCGTCCGATTGCTTTTCGAATCCCACTGCCAGCACAGTGTCATAAAGCCCGGCAGCAACGTAGTAATAAGCAGCCATGGTGGTTGTGGTGCCCACAGTGCCGCCGGTATTGAACTTCACCGAAGGCTTCAGATACCCACCCCAACCTTCGACGCTCCATAGTTCGGGAAACATAAAGCCCTCAAAGGGCTCCATGTTGCCGAGAAACACGGCATCCACATCTTCCATGCGCAGGTCGGCATCTTCCAGCGCCTTGGTGACGACCTCGGTTATCAGTTCGCGGAGATTGACGTCGAGGCGCTTGGGCCCGTGCTTGGTCTGTCCGGTCGCAACGATGCCAACTTTCCTGCCCATAATCTATGCCTCGCCCCGGCGCAGGATTACCACCGCCTGGGTCTGCCCACAAATTCCGTCGGCGCCATGGGCCAACGCAACGCTCGCGCCCGGAACCTGGTGCGCCCCGGCCGCGTCCGAGAGTTGCAGGTAAGCCTCGGCGACGCGCGTCAGTCCTGCGACCGTGGCTGGGTTTCCTGTAATCGCACCACCGGAGGGGTTCACCTTTCCGCCGTTCTCCGATGCGGCGACCTTGGCCACGTCTTTTCTGGCCCACAATCCAAGCGCCTCGCCGTAAAGCAGTTCCTCTTGCGCGTAGCGGGCGGAGATCTCAGCGATGTCAATGTCTTTTGCACCCACGCCTGCCATCTGGTAAGCGCGCTTCGCGGCCTGCGAAAGGGCCACAGCTTGAGCCAGATCGCGATCCGTCCAGTAGGCGTCGGTGGAATTCCCCATCCCGCTGATCCATACGGCGCGACTGCCGAATGTTTTTGCTTTCTCCGGACTCGCCAGTAACAAGGCGCAAGCCCCGTCCGACGCCGGGGCCGCCATAAGTTCCGTCAAAGGATCGGCGTATGCGGCTGCACTAAGAATCTGTTCGATTTTGTAGTCGCCGGCCCGCAGAGCCAGGGGATTTTTCATCGCATCGCGATGATTTTTCTGTGATACCTGGGCTAGCGTCTCGGCCCCGATTCCCGCCGCATTCATGTACGCTCGGGCCTGCAGCGCGGCCGCGGTCGGCGCGATGACTCCCAAGGGCCGCTGGCAGTAGGGATCAAACATCACAGCCGTAATCTTCTGCCCTTGGCCCTCGGACTCCTTGCAGTGCGCCACCACCAGCGTGTATTCGAAAGCCCCAGCCAAAATGCGGGCGGCGCCATAGATCAGCGCCTGGATTCCGTCGGATGCAACTTTGGCCTCGGACTTCAGATACCCGCCCACCACCTCGCTGACAGACATGCTGGAGATGGTCTTGCCATCCCAGAAGTCCTGCGACGCGGTGACCATGCTTTCGATCTCCTGCATGGGGACACCCGTCTGCTTCAAGAGCTCGGAAACGACCTCGTACACCAGTTCGTTGTATGTCTGGTGGGCCTTCTTCGCCTCATACCGGGTCTGCACTGCTCCGACGATGGCCACACCTGTACTCATTTTCCCAACCAACGCGCCTTTCGCTTCTCGACAAATGCCGAGATCCCCTCCCGTGCATCCTGCGAGAGCACCGCTTTCCGGCAATGCTCCTTCTCGACTTCGAATCCCTCGAGATACGATCTTCCGATTGACTCGCGTAGACACTGCTTGATCAGGGAGACGGCAACCGGAGCCTGGCCCGCCAGTTGCGAAGCGAACGCCTGCGCCTCGGCCAGTGTCTTCTCGGCATCGCAAGCGCGAGTGATTAGTCCGATCCGCACCGCCTCGTCCGCATCCAAATAGGCGCCGGTCATCATTAACTCGAGAGCTTTGGCGTATCCCACGGCCCGCGGCAGGCGCTGCGTGCCGCCGCCCCCGGGGATGATGCCGATATTCACCTCGGGCAACCCGATGCGCGCCGAACCCCGGCTCATGAAGCGGAAATCCAGGCACAGAGAAAATTCGCAGCCGCCGCCCAGGGCGTAGCCGGTAATCGCCGCAATCGTCGGCTTGGTAATGCGCTCCAGTCGCCCGAATACCTGGTGTACCCGCGCGATCACCGTATTCACGTATTCTTCTTCGAAGCGGTATTCCCCCATCCGCTTGATGTCGGCGCCCGCCATAAATATCTTGGGATTGCGAGTGGCGAAAACTACTGCCCGCGTCTCCGAATCCGCATCCATCTGATCGCTTAGCCGCAGCAGTTCGTCGTAGAGGTCGTTGTCAAGCGTGTTCGCCGGCGGCTTATCGAGATAAACTGTCGCGACCCCGCCCGACTGCCCGAGGGTGAGAAACTTAAACGAGTCAGAACTCACGCGATTATTTCTTCTCCTTGCCGGCTGACTTCTTTTTGGGAGCGGATTCGAACTTGAAAACCGCCGCCGCCGCATCATGCAACAATGATTGTTTGTGTTCCGGCTTGAGATTCAGCAACTCGATCTGGCTCAGGCTCTCTTCATGCAGGATGAGCGGATAGTCCGTACCCCACAACACCTTGCCTTTGCCACGGCTGTTCAGGAAATGCACCAGTTTCTTGTCCCAGTATTTCGGAGCATGCCCGCTGGCCGCGATGTACACATTCGGATGCTTCCACGCCATGGCGATCAGCTCTTCTACCCAGGGCCAGCCGCAATGCCCGCCAATTAACTTCAGTTCCGGGAAATACAAGGCAATATCGTCGAGCAGGATGGGCTTCCCGCATGCGCTGGGCATGAACTCCGCTGAGTGTCCAACCTGAAACACGACCGGAATATCGAGCTCCGCACATTTCGCGTAGAAGGGAAACCATTCGGCCGCATTGATCGGCAGGCCGAACCCGAACGGATGCACGTGCGCACCCTTGAAGCCATATTCCTTCACGGCATGTTCGAGTTTGCGGACGCCCTCCATGCGTTCGAAAGGATTGATTCCCGCCAGCCCCACGATCCGGTCGGGATACTGCTGTACGAGCTTGGCAATGTCGGCGTAGTCGAAATCCGCCCCCATCTTGTTCTTGCGGTAGAAAGCCTGCTTCAGGGCCGGCACGCATACTTTTTCCACGCCCAGACGATCCATGTTGGCCACGAACTCATCCGCCGTGAAGCCTTTCATGTTGGCCTTGCGTCCCCACTGCACGCCCATCATGAAGAACACCTCTTCATTATCCAGAAAGAGATGCTTGATGCCTTCCGGGGTGAACGGATTGCACCAGACGTCAATTGCTCCCATGCTCAGTCGTGCTCCTTAAGAGTTTTCTTCCGCCAGTTCGATCAGGATGCCGCTCGTGTCTTGCGGTGCGAGGAATGCGATTTGCCGGTCGTGCAGGCCGCGCCGCGGTGCTTCGTCCAGTAGCTTGATGCCGTGGCTGCGCAACTCGGCAAGGCGCTCCGAAATTCCATTGACTTCGAACGAGAGATGGTGGATCCCTTCCCCGCGCTCGCGCAGCAGTCGTCCTACCTTGGTGTCCGGCTCGCGCGAACTCAGCAGTTCCAGGTGGATTCCGCCCAAGTCCAGCACAGTGACGTCGGTCTTGGTTTCGGAGATATGTCCGGTCTCGACCACCTGCGCTCCGAGCACCGAGCAAAAACGCTCGACCGCAGCCGGGAGGTCGCGCACCAAGACGCCGATGTGGCTGAAACGGCCAAGCATGAAGCCAGCACCTCCCACCAGTTGCGGCAAGGGTTTAGTACCAACCAAACGTTTGATTTATAGCAGAGCGGAACCGGCCCGTCAATCCAACCTCAACTCCTCGGCGCGCCGAGGCCCTAGCCCGGCAAAAGATGTGGAGAACTGGGTTCCGCTCCCCTTCCAGGCCCGGTTCTTGACAAACTAACCCGAGCCCCCTACTATCCTATCGAACCAAACAAACGTTTGGTACTTTCGTCTCCGGTGGGGACTCGTCCATGCACTTGGTCGTCTGCTTCAAGCAAATCCTCGATCCCGAGATTCCAGCAAGCGATTTCAAATTAGACACGCAGGCACGCGGTCCAGCGGAAGGTATTGCTGCGTTCGTGCCCAGTATCTTCGACGAAAATGCCCTCGAAGTCGCTCTCCAGGTCCGCGAAGCCGCCGGAGCTGGAAAGATCACCGTCATCTCGAGCGGGCCGGATTCCGCGATTGACGCCCTGCGCAAAGCGCTTTCCATGCGGGCTGACGAGGCCATTCTCATTCGCCAAGGCGAATTCCCCGATATTGACACCTATGGCACCGCGCGCATTCTCGCCTCCGCTATTCGCAAGCTGGAACCTGCCGACCTCATTCTTTGCGGCCGGGAGTCCGGCGACTGGTACGGA
The DNA here is from genome assembly GCA_050014475.1 of Terriglobales bacterium. Taxonomy (GTDB): domain Bacteria; phylum Acidobacteriota; class Terriglobia; order Terriglobales; family Acidobacteriaceae; genus Acidiflorens. The sequence goes on from JBEKDG010000018.1 coordinate 22,946, forward strand.
GGTCAAGTGGCCGCCTTCCTCGCGGCAGAATTCAATTATCCTTACACCGCGCTCGTGGCTGCCGTTTCCCGGCAGGGAAAGGAATGGCACTTTCGCCGCCAGTCTGATGACGGCTGGGAAACCATTGCCTGCTCGGTTCCGGCAGTGGTAAGCGTGACCAACGACGACCATAATTTACCCCGCATTCCCAAGGTCCGCGACAATATGATCGCCTTCCGCAAAACCATTCCGGCATGGACCGCGAAGGACCTCGGCCTCGAACCCCAGTCGACCCGCGGACCTAACGCTGAACTTGAACTGGAAAGACTTTATATTCCCCAAGTATCACGGCAATGCCGCATTATCGCAGGGGACAACGTGGATCAGAAGGCAGAGCAGTTGGCGCAACAACTCGCCGACCTGCATGCTATTTGAAAGAGATCTGGATAGCACATGCGTAGTGTAGTTGCTGTTCTTATCGCCAATCATAACGAGTTCGGGCGCACCGAAATCGAAGTGTTGAGCGCCGGCGTGCGTCTCGCGGAGGATCTGGGCGGCACGCTGACTGCTCTCCTTCTCGGCGAACCGTCCGCCAGCTTCGCACCCAACTGCTTCAGCTATGGAGCGAACCGGGTAGCCGTTGCCGAAGGTCCAGTGCTCTCCGCATACCAGCCGATCGCGTTCTCTGCCGCGATTGAGCAGGTCATTAGAAAAATCGGGGGCGACGTTCTCCTCTTCCCCAGCAACACCTTTGCACTGGAATTGGCCCCTCTCTCCGGACACAAGCTCGGCGCGAGTGTAGTGATGGATGCCGTCGGGGTCGATGGCAAAGTGGAGGGCGGCGGAATCCGCATCCACAAGCCGGTCTTTGGTGGAAAAGCCCAAAGTCTGCTCATCGCCCGCAAAGCGCCTGTTGTCGTTGCGCTCCGGATGCGCTCGATCGCACCCCTCGGCAAGCAGGAGAACACTGCAGGAGAAATCATCAAAGTTCCCGTGACCGTTACTTCTCCCGCCGGAACCTGGCGCTTGGTTGATCGCAACGTGGAGCAGTCCGAGGGCCTCCGTCTCGAAGACGCCCGCATTGTGGTCAGCGGCGGCCGCGGTCTCGGCCGCAAAGAAAACTTCGCTTGCCTGGAAGAGCTCAGCAGAGTACTCGGCGCCGCTCTCGGTGCATCTCGCGCCGCAGTTGATCTGGGATGGGTCCCTTCCACCTGGCAGATCGGTCAGACCGGCAAGAAGATTGCGCCAGACCTGTACCTAGCCGTGGGCATCTCCGGAGCTAGCCAGCACATGGTAGGGATCGCCGGGGCCAAGCACATCGTCGCCATTAATAAAGATGACAAAGCGCCGATCTTTCAGATGGCAGAATTAGGAGTCATCGAGGACTATCGCGAATTCATTCCCAAGTTGATTGAAGCGGTCAAGAAACGCAAGGCTTCCGCCACCACACTATGACGCCGACTCGCCAAGTCTATTTCAACATCACCCAGGTTTGGGTGATGTACCTGTTGTTCGCGATCACGCTGGCGGTGTTCTGCAATGGCATCTACCGCCATTGGCGTCGCTGGCAAATCGGAAGGCCGGTTGACCGCTTCGATCAACTCAGCACTCGCCTGCGGCTCTTGCTGAAAGAAGGGCTTGGCCACCAGAAACTCCTGAAGCGATATTCCGGCGCAGGACTTGCGCATCTTCTCATCTTCTGGGGCTTTGTTTTTCTCTTCCTAGGCACCGTCGTGGTCTTTATTCACGAGGATCTCCACATCCACATCATGCAGGGCAGCTTCTACCTGTATTTCGAATCGCTGACCCTGAACATCTTCGGCGTGTTCTGTATCGCCGGAATCGTCACCGCGCTGGCTCAGCGCTACGTCCGCAGGCCGAAACGGCTGAAGCCAGATAAGCCGGACGATGCCATCATTCTGGTCGCAATCCTGATCATCCTGGTGACCGGATTCATGATCCAGGGTCTGCGGATTCAAATCACCCACGATCCGTGGGCGGCTTGGTCACCCTTCGGCAAGGCTGCCGGAATACTCTTTGCCGCATCTCTCAGCCCTGCTGAAATGCTCGCCCTGCACCTCGCGATCTGGTGGTTCCACCTGGTTGTTGTCTTCTCCTTCATCGGCTGGATCCCCTACTCCAAGCTGTTCCATGTCTTCACTGCTCCGGCGAGCATCTTCACCCAAAGCCTCACGCCCCGCGGCCAGCTTCCCTTGCTGAACCTGGAAAAAGAAGACGAACCGCTAGGAATCAGCCGGCTGCAGAATTTTTTCTGGAAAGACTTGCTCGATCTCGACGCCTGCACCGAGTGCGGCCGCTGTGAGGTGAACTGTCCGGCCTTTCTAACGGAGAAACCGCTCTCACCCAAATGGCTCATCCTGGACGCGCGCGAGTCTCTGCACGCTCAAGCGTCCAAGGGGAACGGAAACTCAACCAACCCGGAGGAACCGTCTCCGCTGGTTGGGCCAGTTATAAAGGAAGAGACTCTGTGGTCTTGCACGACCTGTGGCGCTTGCATGGAACAGTGCCCGGTCGCGATTGAGCACGTGCCTAAGATCGTCGGCATGCGCCGTCATCTGGTTATGGAGCGCGCGGAGTTCCCGGGCGACCTGGAAAACATGGTGCGCAGCCTCGAAGCCCGTGGCCACCCTTATCCTGGTGCCAGCGCGTCGCGCACCGACTGGATGCAGGGGCTTCCCTTAAAGTCCCTGGCCGATCAGCCCAACACCGAGTTTGAAGTCCTGTTCTGGGTCGGCTGCGCCGGGGCCCTTAACCAGAGGAGCCAGTCCGTTACCCGCGCTGTCGCGGAACTGCTGACTCGTGCGGGTGTGAAGTTTGCCGTGCTCGGACGCGAAGAGCGATGTACCGGAGACTCCGCGCGACGCATTGGGCACGAATTCCTTTTCCAGACCTTGGCGCAGCAGAACATCGCCACTCTCGAACGTTATAAGGTCAAGAAGATTGTTACCGCCTGCCCACACTGCTTCAACACGATCAAGAACGAGTACCCGCAGCTCGGGGGCAATTATGAGGTTGTGCATCACAGCGAGTTTTTGGCCGAGCTCGTCGCCCAGGATCGCCTGAAACCGAGAGAGGGCAAGACGGGCACGCTCACCTTCCATGATCCCTGTTACCTCGGTCGCTACAACCAGGTCTACGATGCACCACGTAATCTACTGGACAGCCTTCCCGGAGCCGAGCGTTCGGAACCCGAATTGAATCGCCGCAACGCTCTCTGCTGTGGCGGAGGTGGCGGCTTCTCCTTCATGGAAGAAAAACGTGGCACGCGCATGAACCAGAACCGCTCCCGCCAACTATTGGCGACCGGGGCCGGCACCATCGCCGTCGGCTGCCCCTTCTGCATGATCATGCTGGAAGATGGCGTAAAGACGGCGGCGCCGGAAAAAGCCGTGCAAGTGCGCGATATCGCCGAAGTCTGGAAAGCAGCAACCGAATGAGCACAGACATGAAACCGACCTCGATGGAGGCAGACTTCTAACCCGGGCCCTATGTTCGCGACCGACCAACCCATTCGGCGAACGCCGTCGCTTGAGACCCTGAACGGCTATCTCCACGACTACGGAGAGAGCGTGCGCCGTTTCTTTCGCGAGCAGCAGCGCTCGGCGATGATCTCGCCACTCTTCAATCTGCCGGGACGGCTCATCCTGGGAAGCTACTGCTATTACGAAAACCTGAGACCGCTTCTCCTCGAGTTGCTGCAACACTCCACGCCGGAAACAATCGGCCGCGATATGCGCAAGCTCGGTTCGCGCGCCAATTCCATCCATCTGAACTCCCTGATGCTCGGCTACTTCAACGGCCGCGAGCAGCTTCGACTGCTCGGAAAGCAGCCGCAGGACGACGTCGAAGAACTCGCCTTTATCCTCGACTTCTGGGCTCGTGCTGCGCAGTCCTATCGCAGCGATGGCCACCGCCTTCCTGACGACGCGGATTTCACGATGCCTGTTCTTTCGAAGCAGGATGTGGAAGCCCTCACTGCACAGATGCGTGGAAGCTGGCCCGAAGATATCAAAAACAAGATCCGCCGCATGCTGGCCACCCTTGAGCTCTATACCTTTATCCTCAACGGAGAGGCACGTATTGGAGTCTTCCATCACGGACCTTACGCCCTCGCTAACGGGGACGTGCTGGTGGTCAAAGAACTGATTGGCCTGCGCGAGAACTTCTTCCCGTGGGCACATACCGACGCGCGCCCCGGCTGTGATGCCCTAGCCCGGGTCATGCGCTTTCGCGGAGTGCAAGCGAAGATCGTGCTGATGGGCAGCCTGACCACGGTTCCTTCGTCCTACGAGGAAAACATCGTCGCGCAAGCAGTATTGTGGGTGGACGGCGGCGAAATCCGCCCCGTGTCGCCCGAAGAAATGGATGCGATCACCCAGGCAGCCGCAGCAGCGCAGCTCGAACTCTACCGCCGCATGATTGATTGGGACGACCGCTACCGCGTGGAGTATGGGGCCGAACTCTACGCCTGCATCCTGAATACGTTCGCGCAAGGTTTGCCTTTGTCCGATTTCGCGGACAGGATCCGCCAGAATTTCCGTAGGTCAATTGACCGGCACCTCGACGACCTGTTCACCGGCCGCGAGGCCCCGGTGTTATTGAGTCACATTGCCAAAACCGATGGGCCGATTTATTCGCCCATCGTAGTGAAATAACTTCATGAGCACTGTGCACAACCCGATTTCGGTCGAAGAGATCAACCGCTGCGTCCGCCTTTTCGGAGATGCCCAGAAGTCCTTCATGCACGCTGAAAAGCGTGCCGGGTTGCGCTCCGTGCTCTTCGACATCCCTCGCCGCTCCTCGATCGGCTGGCACTGCATTTATGAAAAGGGCGCCGAGTTCCTCCGCGAGTTGTCGGATTACGCTTCCCCGGAAGAGCTGGGGCGGCGCATGCAGCGGCTGTGCTCGCGTCCTTACTACCTGACGCTCTCGATCGTGATGTGCAGTTACCTGGGAGCGCGGCAGCAACTTATGCTCGACCGCGGCCTCTCGCCTGAAAGTGGATTCTCAGAGGAGAAAATCGAAGAATTGGGTTTCATCATCGACTGGTGGAGCCGTGTTTGTCGCGCTTATCGCAGCGATGGACTGCTTCTCCCCGAGCAAGCGAATAACACCCAGGGAATCCTCCCAGCCCCAACTGCGGGCGCAATCGATGGACAGTTACTGCCGATGGATACGGAAACCATCCACCAGCTTCGCCGCATGATGGCCACCCTCGAACTCTATTGCTTCATCCTGCACGGCGAGCAGCGAGATGGTATCTTCGGCCACGGTCCCTACCCCGCCTGCGATGGTTCTCAGCTCGTCATCCTGGAATTTACTGACCTCCAGAATGATTTTCTTCCGTGGGCGGAAACCAAAGTTAGGAATCCATATGCCAACGTCGCCGTCGCCCTGCGGATCAAAGGAGCGGCTGCCGAGTTCCGGCTCTTCGGCAGCATGCTGCTGAACCCGCCGGACATCGCGGAGTCCTTGCAAGCGGGGCGCCTCTTCACGCGCGCTGCCGACGACCAGGTTTTGCGCATTCCTTTCTCCGAAATGTCGTTTATCCAGCGGTGTGCCGCCGATGCGCAAAACGAACTTTATCTGAAAGCTGCGGAATGGTCGCCCCGCTTTCAGGCAGAATACGGCGTTCACTTGTTCGCCAATCACCTGCGCTCATTTTTCCATCTGGCAGGACTTGGCAGCAGCTATGACGAGCGGATTCGCCAGGAGTTCCAATCCGCGGCGGCCCCGCTGATCGAGGCTTTACTTTCGCAAAAGGAACCGCCTTCCATGTGGAGGTTCATGGCCATGACGGAGGGCGACTTTTTCTGGCCTATAGTGATCAACCATGAGGTGCCGACACACAATGTCCACTCGCAAGGCTAAACCGGCCGCCCACGCGGCCACCACAAACGGTAAAGAAAAGGGCGAGTACTTCTGCGGCATCGACATCGGTGGCACGTTCACCGATTGCGTGGTGCGCGACCAGGCGGGACGCCTGACTATCGCCAAAGCGCTCTCTACGCCGGAAGAGTCTTCCAAAGGCTTTTTCGCGGCGCTCGAGGCCGCCGCCGCCAAACTCGGCCTGACTCTGCAGGACCTGCTGTCGAACACGCAGCTTCTTCTGCACGGTACCACTCTCGGCACCAACGCACTGCTGGAACGCAAGGGCGCCAAGACCGGCCTCGTTACCACCCGCGGTCACGCCGACGCCATCATCATGATGCGTTCGGTCGGCCGCTCTGCCGGACTCCCGCTTGACAAACTCCACCACGTCTCGCGTCATCAGAAGCCGGTTCCTCTCGTCCCTCGCAGCCTGATCCGCGAAGTCAGCGAGCGCATCGACTTCAGCGGGGAAGTTCTCCTGCCGCTAAACGAAGACGAAGCTCGCACCGCCATCCGCGAGTTGATCGACCAGGGCGTACAAGCAATCGGCATCTGCTTTCTCTGGGGATTCGCCAATCCTGCCCACGAGATCCGTGTGCGCGAGATGATCGAAGAAATGGCGCCTGGCATGTACGTAACATGCGGGCATGAACTGATCTCCAAACCCGGCGAGTATGAACGCGCCGCCGCCGTCGCCATCAACTGCTTCATCGGCCCCATCATGTCGCGCTACGTCATTCGCATCGAGGAACAAGCCCGTGCCCTCGGATATCGCTGGCCGCTTGTCATCATGCAATCTTCCGGAGGCGTGGCCAGCGCTGCGGAAGTTGCCCGTAAGCCGGTCTTCACGATCGGCTCGGGGCCCGCCGGGGGCCTCACTGCCAGCGGCTTTCTCGCCTCGCTGCTCAAGCAAAAAAATGTTATCGCCTCCGACGTCGGCGGTACCAGCTTCGACGTCGGATTGGTGAGCGACGGCGTGCCCCTCTCCGGGACAGAGACAACCGTAAATCAATACACATTTTCCGCCCCCCACCTCGATCTGGTCTCGATCGGCAGCGGCGGCGGCTCCATTATCTGGGTGGATGAGAAAACCGGGGGCCTCAGAGTCGGGCCCGAATCCGCCGGAGCCAATCCCGGCCCCGCTTGCTACGGCCGCGGCGGCACGCGCCCTGCGGTCACTGACGCCGACCTGATTCTCGGCTACTACAATCCCGATTACTTCCTCGGAGGGAAGCTGCAACTCGACAAGGCCGCCGCCACCTCCGCCATGGAACGAGTCGGCCGCCTGCTCGGCATGACCGCCGTGGAGACCGCTGCCGGAGCCGTCCAGATTGTTGAGTTCCAAATGGCAGAACTCATGCGCCAGATGACCGTCGAACGCGGCTTTGATCCCCGCGATTTCGTCGTCTACGGGTACGGAGGCGCAGCCGGCGCGCACGTCGCCGAGTACACCCGCGAATTAGGCTGCCGTCGGGTCGTAGTCCCGCTCGGCGCCACCGCCTCCACCTGGTCGGCGCTGGGAGTCCAGGCGGCCGATCTTCTGCACGTTTACGAAAAATCGCGGCTGTTCATGGCACCGTTCCCCAGCAAGGAGTTCAACCAGATTTTCGAAGAACTCGAACGGCAGGCCCGTTTGCAGCTCCACAAAGATGGGTTGAAAGAAAGCGATATTGCCATCGAACGCGCCGTGGAAATGAAGTTCAAACTCCAGATCCATACCGTCGAGGTTCCGCTGCGCTGCGGCAAGCTCAGCGACCAGCACGTCAAGGAACTGGAGACTGAGTTTATCGAGAAATACGAACGCACTCACGGGCGCGGCTCAGCCTTCACCGCCGCCGGAATTGAAATCGGCCTGTTCCGCGTGCGGGCACGCGGCCGCATTCGCCGGCCATCGCTTCAGAAAAGGACAGTCGTCAAATCGGCCGGCGCCATCGACCGCCGCGAAGTTTACTGGCGCCGTTTTAAGGCATTCCGCACCACGCCCATCTACGATGGGGCGCGGCTGAAAACCAACGCGGTCGTGAAGGGCCCAGCCATTGTTCAGCTGCCCGAAACCACCATTGTCGTTCCACCGCGTGATGAAGGACATTTTGATGGTTACGGAAATTTTCTTTTGACCTTGTCCGACTGAGGAGGCGCGCTCATGGTTTCACCGTCTGTGCAATGGGATGGCCGCAACTATCCGTACGTGGCCCCGAAAAAACTCTCGATCGATCACAGCCTCAAGCTGCACACTGCCGCCGAGGCAAGCATCGATCCTGTCACCTACGAAGTCGTGCGCCACGCCATGTGGAACATGAATGTCGAACACGGCAACACCATCATGAAGATTTCGGGCTCGCCCATCTGCGCCTACGGGCACGACTTCAATCCTTGCCTGCTCGATGAGATCGGAGACTTCGTTTTTTTCGGTCCTTTCCTGCAATACCTTGGCTCTGCCACTACCTCTGCCATCAAGTGGACGCTGGAAAATCGTTCCACTAATCCCGGCATCGAGGACGGGGACATCTTTCTGACTAACGATCCGTGGATTGGAGCCACGCATCAATCCGATGTCACCCTGATCGCTCCGCTGTTCTGGGAAGGCAAACTCTTTTGCTGGGTGGGCAACACGCTCCACCAGTGGGATCTCGGAGGCACTTCCCCCGGGGGCTTCAATCCCCAGGCGCCGGATATCTTCTGGGAAGCCGGCTGCATTCCGCCGGTGAAGATAGTCGAAAAAGGTCGGTTGCGCCGCGATATTGAAGAGGAATACATCCGCCGCTCCCGCATGCCGCAGTTGGTGGCCCTCGATCTGCGCGCCGAAATCGCTGGCTGCAATGTGGCCCGCGAGCGCATGCTCAGTCTCATCAAGCGCTATGGCCCCGAAACTATCAAAGGCGTCATCCGCAAACTGCAGAACGATTCCGAAAAAGCTTTCCTGGCCCGCCTGAAAACCATTCCCGACGGCACCTGGCGCGAAGTCGGCTGGATCGAGATGGCAAACACGCAGGATCGCCATATCTACCGCAACGCTCTCACGCTCACCAAACAAGGCAACAAGCTGATCTTCTCCAACGAAGGCACCGACCCGCAGTCCGGCACGCTGAACTGCACCATGGTCGCGTGGAAGGGCGCCATCGCCTCCATGATCTGCGCCCAGATGCTGTTCGACCAGATGTTTGTGGTCGAAGGCGCCTACCGTCATTGCGAATTCAACGCGACCCCGGGGACGCTAACCTGTGCCACCTATCCCGCGGCGGTAAGTGCCGCACCCGCTCTGACGCTGCTGCAAACGATTGCGCTGGCCGGACTGGTTATCTCGAAAATGCTGGCCTGCTCTTCTGATCCCGAACTCCGCAAGGAGGTGCAAAGTTGCATGGGAGCGGCCATGTATCCGGTTGCCGCATTCAACGGAATCGATCAGCGCAAATCTCCATTCGCTTCCTTCCTGCTCGATCCGGTTGGCGCCGCACTGGCCGGCCTCTCGTGGCGCGACGGCGTGGACACCGGCGGCTGGCCCTGGGACCTGCAAAGCACCATGCCCAACGTCGAGGAGCACGAATGGTTCTACCCCATCCTTTATCTATGGCGGCGTGAACTGGCTAATGCCGGCGGGGCCGGCAAGTTCCGGGGAGGCAACTCCGCCGAACTCGCCTTCATCCCGCACAAGACCGATCGGCTCACCTTCTTTACCGCAACCGGCCACGCTGCGGTGCCTCCGCCGGGATTGTTCGGCGGATCGCCTCCCTCAACCACCCGCTATACCATCAAGCGCGACGCCCGCGTCCGCTCGCACATGAGCGAGACGGGCAAGATGCCCGACACGCTGGAAGATCTGCCCGGCAAGACTGAGTATCTCGCGCCGAAAAGCTTTAACATTCCCGCCCTTCCCGACGACGTGTTTGTGCTTGCCTGGGCAGGCGCCGGTGGCTACGGAGATCCGCTCGAGCGCGATCCGGAATACGTGCACCGCGACCTGGTGAATGGCAGCGTTACCGCGGACTGGGCCAAGCAGGCGTATGGTGTGGTATTCGATCAGACTGGCAAGCTGGATAAGGCCGCCACCGATCGTATCCGGGATCAACTTCGTGCCGGGCGCCTGGCCAACGCGCCGAAGAAGGAGCATTTCAAAGCAAATGTAGACGGCGCCCGCCAGGTGGCAGAAGGGTTGTTGCTGGTCGGCATCGGCAGCGAAACCTTCCTCGCCTGCGCCAAGTGTCATACCCGCATCAGCAGTGCTCGCGACAATTACAAGCTGCACTGCGTAACCGAATCACACCCGGTTACCGCAGCGAATCCGCACATTTTGGATCCGAAAACTTACATCGACGATTCTGTCGTGTTCCAGACTTACGTGTGTCCCGGATGTGGCCTGCTCCTCCAGACGGAGATCCTGCGACCGGGCGACGAACCGCTCTGGGATCTGCAACTCGGCGAGGTGAAGCGCAAGTGAACATCGGCCTCATCGCATCGCGTAACGCACGCCGCTATGGCGATAAGATCGCGCTGATTGACGCTAACGCCGGCCGCCAGGTGACTTGGCGAGAATTCAACGATCGGGTCAATCGCTTGTCGCATGCTCTGCTCGCCCGACAACTGACAAAGGGCGACCGCGTTGCTATTTACTCCAGAAATTCGCTTGAGTACCTCGAACTCTTCATGGCCTGTGCCAAAACTGGAGTAGTGGTTGAACCGATGAACTGGCGGTTTACTCCCGAAGAAGTCGCGGCCACGCTGCGTGACGGCACGCCTCGCGTCATCCTGGTCAGCAATGAATACGCGGACTGCTATCGATCGATCTGCGCCGGTCTGCCGTTCATCGAACTAGTGGTCGGTATCGGCACTGGGCATGGTTTCGACACGGATTACGATGCGTGGATCGATACGTGCGCGAATTCCGAGCCCGAAACCGTCCACACCGTAGGCGATAACGATCTCTACTTCATCTGCTACACCGGCGGCACCACGGGCGTGGCGAAGGGCGCTATGATCACCCATGAGAACGCCTACACCACGATGGTGAACATGACCGTTGCTGAGCACATTACCTCCAACGACGTCTACATCATCATGGGCCAGATGTTCCACATCGCAGTGCTGCTGCCGCACGCTTACATGTTCCATGGCGCCAAGGTCATCATTCTCAACTTTGAGCCGCGCCGCGTGCTGCAGATCGTCCAGGAGCATCGCGTCACGAGCCTTCTCGCCATCTCCACGATGATGAACTACATCATGGACGTGCCCGACTTCCACGACTTCGACACCAGCACGCTCCGCCTCATCTCCTACGGCGGCGGCCCCTTCGCGTCCGCCACCCTCGAACGCGCCATGCAAATGTTCCCGGGCATAGGCTTCCTGCAATATATGGGACAAACCGAAGTCAGCATCATGTCGGCATGGCTGGGCCCCGAAGATCACGTCCGCGGGTTGAAAGACAATCCCGGGCTGCTTCGCTCCTGCGGCCGCGAGGCCCTTCTTTGTGATGTCCGGGTCGTGGACGAAAACGACCGGGATGTCCCGCGCGACGGGAAAACTCCCGGCGAGATGATTGTGTGCGGCGGAAACGTCATGGGCGGTTACTGGAACATGCCCGAACTCACGGCTGAGACCCTGCGCGGCGGCTGGTGCCACACCGGGGACATCGCCACCTGGGACACCGACGGCTACATGTACGTGGTGGATCGCAAGAAAGACATGATCGTCTCCGGAGGCGAAAACATCTTCAGCGCCCGCGTTGAGGAGATCATCTACCGGCACCCGGCCGTAAAGGAATGTGCTGTGATCGGAGTCCCTCATCCCGTGTACGGAGAAACTGTGAAGGCCTGCGTCGTGCTGCGGGAAGGCTACACCGCCACCGCCGAAGAAATCATCGAGAGTTGCCGCCCTCACCTCGCCAGCTATCAGAAGCCGACCTCGGTAGAATTCCTTGATGCCCTCCCCAAATCCCCAACCGGCAAGCTCCTCAAACGGGTCCTGCGGGAAAAACATTGGGGCGACCACTCCCGCCGAGTAGGAGGCGCCTGAATGCCAAAAATTGGACAAGGCCTGCTCACTTCCGGCCGCGAATGCCAAGGCACGCTGCGCGTCGTGGACACTATTCCGGATGTCCTCCGACTCATGCGGGAGGACCTCTCGGACGTAATCCTCTTCATGCAGTCGGCATCGGCCACCGCCGCTACTCCGCTTTTTGCGAAGATCAAGGGCATCGTCTGCACTGCCGGTGGGGCCACGTCTCACCTGGCGATCGTCGCACGTGAATTTGATCTACCTTGCGTGATGGCCAGCGCGATGGAACACACCAACGGTCTTGACGGCCGCAGAGTCAGCCTGAACCAGAAAGGCGAGATTTTTCTCGACAACTGATGGATCGCCCCCCCACTCAAACCCGCGTCTACATCAATCTCGGCTTCCCCGAACTGGCGGCCAAGTATGCCAAGCTGCCCTGCGACGGCGTTGGCTTAATGCGTGCCGAGTTTTTTGCGCTCTCCATGGGAATCCATCCCAAGAAGCTGATCGCCGACGGGGGCGACATTGCGTTCATCGATTCCTTCGCCAATGGCCTGGCCACAGTCGCCCAGGAATTCGCACCCCGACCGGTGTTCTTTCGAACGCTGGACCTAAAATCCAATGAATACGCCGGCCTCGAAGGCGGCGGCCAATACGAGCAGCGCGAAGAAAATCCCATGCTCGGCTTTCGCGGCGCCTCCCGCTACCTTGCCGATCCCGAAAGCTTTCGCCTCGAACTCCGGGCGGTGAAGCGCGTGCGCGACGGAGGCCTGCGAAACGTTCGCCTGCTGCTCCCCTTCGTCCGCTTCCCATGGGAACTGAAGAGATGCCGCGAAATCATTGAACAAGAGGGCCTCTTTGCCGATCCGGAGTTCGAACTCTGGATGGTCGCCGAGGTCCCATCAAACGTCTTTCTGATTGACGAATTTCTGCCGCTGGTGTCCGGCATCTCGATCGGTTCTAATGACCTCACGCAGCTCATACTCGGGATTGATCGCGACAGCGCTCGCTTGGCCAAAGAATTCGACGAACGCGACCCTGCGGTCCAGAATGCAATCGCAGCGATCGCGAAGGCCTGCCGAGCCGCGGGAAAGCCTGCCTCCATTTGCGGAAATGCGCCGTCTCGCTACCCGGAACTCGTTCCCAGGCTGATTTCCGCGGGCCTGACCAGCCTCTCCGTTTCACCGGAAGCGTTTGAAACCACGCTCAAGGCTGTAATCGAGGCCGAAGGCGCGTTAGGAATTGCTGCAACACCACTCAAATAGAACGGTCGTCAGGTTACTGCCGACCGAATGGCTAAATGCTGGGTGCTAACTCCTATGTCTGAACTTCAACCGCAAGACGACTTCATCCATCCCACCGGCGAAGAGTCCACTTGGCGCGAAGCCTGCTACTTTGATTTCTTTGATCCCGCCAGTCGCCTCTCCAGCTTCGGCTACATCGGCGTGCATCCCAACCAGCAAGTTGGCGACGTTATCTTCGCTCTCTGGCGCGACGACGTCCTCCTCGGCAGCTTCACCCGCTGGGACTTCAACATCCCCCGCGACATCGGCGAGGAGCGCCTCGGCTTCGGGCATCTCTCTTTCCGGCCGGTCGAGCCTTTCAAAACCTGGGAAATTTATTTCGATGATGGCCGCGTCCGCGTGGACACGACCTTCCACGCCATCCATCCCGCCTACTTTTGGGGACAATCCCACGGCGCACTCGAGAAAACCAACAGCCATCACTACGAACAACAAGGACACTACACCGGCGAAGTGCGGATTGGAACTGGACGCTACAAAATCGATGGCGTCGGAGTCCGTGACCACGCCTGGGGCTGGGGTGCCCGCGCGGGTATCCGCCGCTGGATCTGGGCCTCCGCCCAATTCTCCAGCAGGTTGGCCTTCAACACTTTTCTGGTTACGCTGGCTGACGGGCGCGAAATTTTTTACGGATACATCTGGCGAGGGAAGCAAAACGAATTGATCCGCCGTTCCATGCTGAAGGCTGAATACGCGCCCAAAGGCCAGGCTCCCGCCGCGCTCGCACTCACAATGGAAGGCCGCAATGGGGATCGTGTCAGCGCCAGTGCAAGAGTCCTCAACGCCTTCAACACCTCGTTCCAGGAGCGCAACAAGACTGGCTATCACTACTTCTGCGCGGCCGAATTCCATTGTGAAGGCCAAGTCGGCTACGGACAGGTCAACGTTCACTGGCAAAAGCAAGAACACCGTCCGGAAAACTGGACGGTCTCCCAGGAGTAAACCACTTCAATTGCAGGACTCGACGATCAGTGCGATGCCTTGCCCGCCGCCAATGCAGGCAGTCGCCAAGCCGTACTTCTTTTTTCTGCGTCGCAGTTCGAGCAGCAACGTAAGCACCAGCCGTGTTCCGGTCGCGCCCAAGGGGTGCCCCAATGCAATCGCGCCGCCATTCACGTTGGTCTTCTCACGATCCAGCCCGAGTTCTCTTTCCACGCCGAGATATTGCGCCGCAAAGGCCTCGTTCAGTTCGACCAGGTCGATGTCCGCGAGTTTCAGCCCCGCCTTCTTCAAGGCTTCCTTCGAGGCCGGCACAGGCCCCAACCCCATCTCAGCTGGATCTACGCCTGCCATTCCCCAAGACACGATTCGTCCCAGCGGCTTGCCGCCCGACCCTGCGGTCGCATCTTCATCCGCGATCACTACCGCGGCTCCGGCGTCAACGATTCCCGAGGCATTCCCGCCGGTGACCGAACCATCTTTTCCAAAAGCTGGCCTCAGCTTAGCCAAGGCCTCTACGGTTGTGTCGGCCCTTACGTGGTCGTCAAGCTCGTACTGTTCTGTCCCCTTTTTCGATTTGATTTCGACCGGCTGGATTTCTTCCTTCAATCTTCCACGCGCCGCCGCCGCGCGCTTCTGGCTCACGCAAGCGAACTCATCTTGATCCTCGCGAGTGAGGCCGTATTTCTTCGCCACACGCTCCGCCGTTTGCGCCATGTACAGGCCGCAGTAGGTGTCGTAGAGAGATGACATCAGCATGTCGATCAATGTCGATGATCCCAACCGCAGTCCCCACCGCGCCCCAGGGATGACGAATGGCGCCTGGCTCATCGATTCCATCCCGCCGGCCAGTACCCGCGTCGCCTCGCCCAATTGGATCATCTGGGCGCCGCTCACAATGGACTGAATCCCCGACCCACACAGCCGGTTTACAGCGAAAGCCGGCCGTTCCTTCGGGATTCCCGCCCGCAACGCCACATGGCGCGCTGCATAAATTGCATCCGGCCCACTTTGCACCACGTTGCCTATCACCACGTGATCGATCTGCTCCGGCGCGGTTCCCGTGCGCTCCAGCGCCGCTTTCGCCGCCACCACCGCAAGATCGGTCGCCGACATCTCTTTGAACTGCCCGCAGTACTCCGCCATTGGAGTGCGTGCCCCGCCAAGTATCACTACGCTCTTCTGCATGAAATCCCCTGTATAGACGGCATGGACTATTTCCTGACTTGTTGCTGCTCCTGAAGAGCCTTCTGCCTAAGAAGAAATTTCTGGACTTTCCCGGTTCCGGTAGTCTGGAACTGCTCCACGAAGCGGACATACTTAGGAACCTTGAACACTGCCACCCGCTCGCGGCAATACTCGACAATCTCCCTCTCCGTCGCGGTCTCGCCCTCCTTGAGCTGCACAAACGCCATTCCGGCTTCCTGCAATTTTTCATCTGGCACACCCACAACGGCCGCAGCCACAATCTTGGGATGGGTACAAAGCAGGTGTTCCACCTCGACCGCCGAAACGTTTTCCCCTCCCACCCGAATCATGTCCTTCATGCGGCCCGTCCAGACCAGGTACCCATCCTCGGTCACGAATCCCGCGTCGCCCGTGTGCAGCCAGCCGTTTCCATCGAGGGCCTTCGCGGTCTCCTCCGGGTTGTTGTAATACCCCTTCATCACCGTCCAGCCCCGCACGCAGATTTCACCACGCTCCCCGCGCCGCAGGGGCTCGCCGGTAATGGGATCAGCCACTTTGACTTCCGTTCCCGGCTGCGGCCGTCCCATCGTCCCGATTCGCTTCTCGTATGGATCGTTCTGCCAGTGCGCGATACACACATTCGGGCTCCCTTCCGACAATCCATACAATGAACAGATATTCCGGATGCCGATCTCTTCCGCCACCATTCGCAAGATCGCAGGGGTCCCTGCCGTCCACCCTTTTTTCAGAGATGCCCGTGAGCGCCGCTGAAAGTCTTCGTGATTGCGAATCGCCAGGTACATCGGCTCCAAGCCCGCGTACGCCGTGATTTTTTCTTCTTCGATGAGGCGCAGGGTTTCGCCCGCATCGAAACTCGATCCCGTGTACAACCGGTAGCCCACGGTGATCGCCCCCAGCAGCGCACACACCGAGCCGCCCACATGAAACATCGGCATGGCAGAAAGCACTCGGTCTTCTTCATCGAAGCCGGCGCGCTTTGCCATCTGAAAGGCGTTGCGCAGACTCTGCCCCTGCGTCAGCATCGCCGCCTTGGGAAATGCCGTGGTGCCCGACGTGTACTGCAAAACAAGAACACTGTCGGGGCGGACTTCGTCCTTGTCGCAGGCCGGGCTCGCGTCGCCCAAGCCGAGCACCTCCGAAAACGATCTCATCCCGGCACTTGCCGCGCCGACCATAATCAGGTCCCGCAGCTTGGGCAGCGCCGCACTCTGCGTCTGGCTACCTGCCGCCTGCATCAACTCCGGACAGATGTCGCGCAGCATCGCAATGCAATCCGTCTTCAGCAAAGACGGGCAAAACAACAATACCCTGGAGTCCGACTGTCGCAGCGCATACTGAACTTCCTCTTTCTGATAGCGGGTATTGATCGGCACCATGGCTGCCTCCAAAGCGGCCAAAGCGAACTCCGCCACCGCATATTCCTTGACATTTGCCAGCCACACGGCGACGTTGTCGCCTCGGCGCACGCCCAGCGCACGCAGTCCGCCGGCAAACCGGCTCACCTCCCGGGCGAATGCATTTACCGTGATCCGCTCCCCGGCAAAGACAAGCAGTTCCCGTTCCCCCCACTTCGAAACGCATCGCCGCAAGGCTTCAGGCAGCGTCGTCCGGTCCCACTGCATGTCACACTGCATGCCAGGCTCATCTTCGCGGCCCCGCAGGTAGGCCAACTGTTCTGAATCGGAGTGGGCTGACTCTTCGGCCATGGGGAGAATCATTTCGGCAGGTTGCCGACCATCTGCAGCACCTTGGCGCTGTCGTAGAAAATATTGAGCTTCAGGATGAGATTGTTCTTGATGGTAAACACGTCCACCGCATCGAAGATCACGTCACGCCCGGTAGAGGTCCGGCCCTCAAAGTGGATCTCTGCCGCCACGTCGCCCGCCTCGCTCACAAACCACCGCGTTACGTCGTCGTAGCGCTTGGGATAAAACTGCAGAACTCCCGCATAGAAATCGCGGATTGCCTTTCTCCCCTCGACAGGCGGAAGCATGGGAAAGGACAAAACTCCGTCCTCTGCAAACACGCCCGCCAGATCATCGAGCCGCGTTTCATTCACTGCCGCAAAGTAGCTCTTGGCCACCGCTATGTTCTTGTCACCGCTTCCAGCCATTGTCCTCCTCGACCGGCACCCTATTGAGCGCTGAACCCACCATCCACCGGCAAAGCGACCCCGGTGATGAAACCCGCTTCATCGCTGGCCAGGAATAGCGCTGCTGCTGCAATCTCTTCAGGCTGCGCAATCCGCTTCAGCAAAGTGAAGCTGGCATATAATTCGCGGATCTTTCCCGGATCGCTCCCGCCCAACTTCTCACAGGCCCGCTGCAGCAAAGGCGTATCCACCGCCCCCGGACACAAGCAGTTCACCCGGATCTTTTGCTCCGCGTAATCCGCCGCCATGCTGCGAGTGAGTTGGATCACTCCCGCCTTGGACGCGCCATACGCCGAGTACTCCCTCACCGCCACCAGCCCACCCACGGACGACATGTTTACAATTGCCCCGCCGCCTGCCTTGATGATCTCGGGCACGGCAAAGCGGCTCATACGGTACACCCCATTCAGGTTGACGGAAATCTGCCGCTCCCACTGTTCATCATCGGCCGTCGTAACCGAACCTGTGGTCTCGATCCCCGCGTTGTTCACCAGGATGTCTAGCCCGCCGAGTTGCGCCACCGCCTCCTGCACCATGCGTTCGGCATCGCGCAGCTTGCACACGTCGCCCACCGTCCGCCCGAACTTCCCACCGCTCTTCTTCACGGCATCATCGGCTTGTGCCGGGTTCACATCGGCAATCACCACGCTCGCGCCCTCGTCGGCAAAGCGCTTCGCAATCGCGAACCCGATCCCCGACGCCCCGCCCGTCACCAGCGCTCTTTTACCTTGGAGTCGCATATTGGACCTTACTCCTGGATCTGGTACCCACCGTCAACCATCAAAGCCGTGCCTGTGACAAAGCCTGCCTCATCGCTGGCCAGGAACAACACTGCGCTGGCAATCTCCGCCGGGGCTGCCGCCCGTTTTAGAAGCTGGCCATCGACGTAAGCCTGCTTGATCGCCTGCCAGTCCCCATTGGCCCCGGCTTGCGCCTTGGCGGCGTGCTCGAGCAAAGGCGTATCCACCACGCCGGGATTAACGGAATTGACCCGGATCTTGTGCTTGGCAAAGTCGCTCGCCATGTTGCGGGTAAGCTGGACAACCGCTCCCTTCGAAGCCCCATACGCCGCCAAACCGGAGTACCCGAGGAATGCGGCGATCGAACCAATATTGACTACCGCTCCGCCGCCAGCTTTGGTCATCTCGGGCACAGCGTACTTGCTCATGCGATAGACACCACCGAGGTTGACGCCGATCTGCCGCTCCCAATCTTCCTCGCTGATATCCACCACGGTCCCTTTGATATCGATCCCGGCGTTGTTGACCAGAATGTCCAACCCACCCAGGAACTTCACCGCCTCGCTCACCAGCCGCGACGCATCCGCCGACTTCGAAACATCGCCGATCAACCCGCGCACCTTTTGCCCATCTTTGCTGAACTCTTTTTCCGCCCGCTTGCATCCTTCAGCGTTGATATCTGCGAAAGCTACGGCCGCTCCTTCGCGCAGGAAGCGTCCGACGATGGCATAGCCGATACCCGAGGCCCCTCCTGTCACCAGAGCGCCTTTACCTTTCAGCCGCATGTGTTACTCCTTGTCATTGCGCTGGCCCGTCATCCCCAGCAATTCCTTAATCCGGTCCATACCCTGGAAAGAAGACTTGGCCCGGCCCGGATCCGCGAACGCAGTTATGTTCCACAGCACGATGTGGCGCAATCCGGCACGCGCCAGAGCCGTCACCTGCTCCGCCACATCTTCCGGTGTGCCGTGCAGTGTGAAGTATTCGACTACTTCCCGCGGAACTTTCTTGATCACCCGGATGGCATCCTCGCGTCCGAAAAGCGAAGGCACATAATCATGGAATCCCGCCGAACCTTCTCCGAACGGAGGCTCGTAGCCGAAGCGCTTGAACACTTCTCCCGGTAACAGCAGGCAAAGTCCCTTCACCAGCAGGTGATCAAGCAGTTGCGGAATGGCGCTCCGATCCTCGTCGACCACAACATAAGCCAGCATCCCCGGCGTTACCGCGTCCACACTGCGTCCGGCTTCTGCTGAAGCCTTGCGAATCGCCGCCAGCTTCTCCCCATACTCCGCCGGAGTCATCATCGTTGGAAGCCAGCCATCCGCCAGTTTCCCGGTGATTGCCAGCATTCGCGGGCCGTGCGCCGCAACCCACACCGGAGGCGTCCTGCCTTCGTACGGCTCCAGCCCGAGTACCGCGCCTTTTAACTGAAAATGCTTCCCGTGAAACGAAACCGGATCGCCCGCAGACTTCCACATAAGTCTGAGAACTTGAATTCCCTCTTCGAGCTTCGAAACAGGCTGGCTGAAGTCGATACCGTAAGGAGTGAGATTGCACTGCTCGCCCGACCCGAGCCCCAGAGTCAGCCGCCCGCGGCAAATGTGATCGAGCGTCAAAGCCGCCTGCGCCAGCATTGCGGGATGACGCCGCAGGACGTCCGTTACTCCGACGCCTAACTGGATTTTCTGGGTGTTCGTGCCCACCGCGGACATCGCTGCAATCGGATCAAAGTAGACGTCAGCGCTCTTCTGGTACTTCGCCAGCGAAGTAATATCCGGAGTCCACACCGACCGTGGATGCCATCCCATCAGATGACAAGGCCACCACACCGAGTCATAGCCCTTGCTCTCGGCGCGCTGCGCCTGCTGAATCACTTTGTCGAACGGCGGCATGATCCCGCCGGGAACGCCTAGCTGCATCCTCACGAACGCTCCGATCAACTTGCTTCTTTAAGTAAGCCTGTGTCATTCCAGGCGAAACGAGAAATCTGCTGTTCGCCCGGAAGCGC
The DNA here is from genome assembly GCA_050014475.1 of Terriglobales bacterium. Lineage (GTDB taxonomy): Bacteria > Acidobacteriota > Terriglobia > Terriglobales > Acidobacteriaceae > Acidiflorens. The sequence goes on from JBEKDG010000018.1 coordinate 43,160, forward strand.
TCACACCTTGGTTTTGGATCCGCGGAACTCCAGCTTTCGCATATTCTTCGGATCAATCTTCTTTCTGAGTAACTCGACCTCTTCCACGCTGGGCCCCGGCGTTTCAGGAACGTCCGCGGGTATCAGCAGTTCGAAACCTGTCTCCTGCTGCACCTCCTTCGGCGTAACCCCGTGGTGCACCGACTTCAGCCGCATGCGCTTGCTGGTTGGCTCAAAATCCATCACACAGAGATCGGTCACCACGATTTCCGGCCCGTTGCGCAGGCCCAACTTCGCCCGCGCATCGCCCCCGCTGAGATATCCCGGGGCCGCCAGAAAATCCACTTTCTCCACGAAGGTCCGCGGGTTGTGGGTGGTGGACCAGATATAAATCCGCTTGTGCAGCGTGCACATGTCGCCCATGCCCGCCGATCCCGGCAGACGCACCTTTGGCTTGTGATAATCCTTCCCAATGATGCTGTTGTTCACGTTTCCATACTGGTCGATCTGCGCCCCGCGAATGCAGAATATCTCCAGCGTATTGCGATGCACGTATCCCCACATATCGCCGATCTGCGGCAGGTACATTACGCAGTTCTTCCACATCGTGGGATCGAGCGTGTTGCCGATAATGTAGCCGGGATCCGCATCCACGCCCACCGCCCCCGCGACCCACGTCATCTTCGGCGCATGCGTCTCGCGCGCCAGCATGAACGCTGAGACCGGGATGTATGACACCGTGCCATTCAGCATGATGTCGTCGTCGGTGAACGCGTGCGCCAGCGTGACCACCATCAGCTCGTCAATCGTATAGTCTTGCGAGACCTTGCCCATTCTCAGCTCCAGAAGCTCTTAATCCGCAGCAGCGCCTCCGCGCCACCCACCGCCTGCAAATACTCGGTCTGGTTCTTCGGGCCGAGCACGTACTTCTCCAGAAATCCCTTTGTACCTTCCTGCGTGCGCGATTCGGCCGCGTAAAGTTCCATCACGCAGCGATCAAAGTTGTAGTTGGGAAACAGCGAGCAAGGATGCGCCCCGTACGGCACATGCACCACCGCATCCACCTTGAAGTAAGGCAGCCCCGTGCGCTCCGGGGTGCGGCGGATTTCCTCGGTATCGACAATTTCCTCCACCGTCACGATGACCTTGTTCGAAGCTCGCGGGAACACGTCCACATCTCCCCAGATCGGCTTGGGAAAGAACTGCACATTGCCCAGCGCATCGGCCCGGTGCGCATGCAGAATGCACACATCTGGAACCAGGGCCCGGCACGCAATCACCTTCTGCTGCGTAAAAGGACACTCAATTACCTTGGTCGTATCGGGATGAAGATCGACCACCGCGCTCCCCAACCCGGACTGTGTGACCATGAACGGCAATCCGTACGCGCCCGCACTGAAGCGCGTGAACATCTGGTGCTCGGTGTACTCCTCCATCGTGACCTGGCCAGCTTCGACCGCGCGCCGAAACGCGTTGGCCATGCCGAATTCGTCCAGGTTGACGATGATTGCCATCACTTTGATCACGGAGCCGGCCGCGATCAGCCAGTCCAGCCCAATGCCACCGACGATCATTGCGGCTTTCAGATCGCGCTTGCCCGCCCGGATAATTTCGCGCACCAGCGCCAGCGGACTCATCTGCGTCCCCATGCCCTGGATCGCAATGGTGTCCCCGTCGCGGATGATGGCCACCGCCTGCGCCGCACTCATCACCTTGTTTTCTTTCCTGGCAGCCATTTCCTCTCCCGCTTACTTCTTCTCACCGGCCAGGCTATCCACGCGGAATACCTGGCAAGTATTCTTCAGATAAGGCATCCAGCGCTCGCGGTGCTCTTCTTCCGACATGGCCACGTCATCCAACCCTTCCCACCGCGCCCGTTTGCCGATGAGAATCGTGGCCGCAAAACTGACCGCCGCCTGGAAAATCTCCACCAGGTGAAAGCACCCGGTGTTGCGTCCCACCTTCTCAATAATCCGCCGGCTGATGCCCGGCCCAATCACGTCGCCCTTCAGTTTCTGCACGTTGTCGAGGGCGTAAGGGCAATACTTCTTGTAAGGCCCCTGCGCCATGGCGGCTGCGACTTCCTCAATGCGGCCGCTCTGAATGTCCACCACCATCTCCGCCTGGAAACTGTGCTCCACATCCAACAGCGAAGCGTGCACGCGGAGGTAACTTTTCCCCTCGTCAATCACTTTTACATTCACGTTGCGCTCGTGAATCTTAGGCAACGACGAACGGTCGTTGTTGGCATCGGCCAGGATCAGTGGCATGGGCTGCGAAGGCCTGTCCGTCATGGCAAGTTTCCCTTCCGCCTACCAAACGATTGTTTTGTAACAGATCGCTCGGCTTAGGTCAATACAACTCTAGCCGGAATCACGCCCGCCTGCCACCATCCACGCGAATCACCTGGCCGGTGATATACGCCGCCTCCGTCGAAGCCAGGAACAACACCGCCGCGGCCACCTCTGCCGGCAATCCCGTGCGTCCCAGGGCGCTCTCGCTGACCTTTTCCTGGATGTATTGCGGCGTCACGAACCGGCTCTGCATCTCCGTCGCGATCGAACCCGGCGACACGGCATTGACGGTCACGCCCCACTCTCCAAGCACCCGCGCCAAGCCGCGCGTGAAAGTCTCCACCCCGCCTTTCGCCGCCGCGTAAGGCAAGGTCCCGGGACTACCGCCCGCCGCTGCCCCGATCGACGAAATATTGACGATTCTTCCCCAGCTCCGCTGCTTCATCACCGGAATCGCCGCTTGCGTGCAAAGAAACACACTCCGCAGGTTCACCGCCAGGGCACGGTCCCAAAGCTCAGGGGTCCATTCTTCGATCGGTTGGCTGGCAACCGGGTCGGCCGCGTTGTTAACCAGGATGTCGACTCCGCCCGCGCGTTCGCTGATCTGGGAAAACATCCAACGAACTGCTCCCGGCTCGGAAACATCGGCGCAAAGCGTCGAGGCATGCCCCCCGGCGTCTTGGATCGCTCGCAGCGTCTGCCCGGCTCCGTCTTCATTCTTGCGGAAGTTGACCACCACCTGCGCGCCGCTCGCCGCCAGTGCAATCGCAATCGCCCGTCCGATGCCCGAACTCGCCCCGGTCACCAGCGCGACCTTACCCTCAAGCTCCACCCGCATGGTGGCTCCGATCCCTCAGCGGGCCGGTTCGCCTCCGCCCGCATGCGGCAACGGACATGCGTACTCGACCTGAAAAACGGAATTGAACTTCTGAAAACCGGTGACGATGGCGAAATAACAGCCCATCTCAACGATCTCCGGATCGCTGAAGTGCTTGTGCAACAGCGCCAGCGTTTCTTCGTCGATTCGTCCCCACGAGCGGAACGCATGCCAATCCGCCAACTTCAAAATCGCTTTCTCCCGCTCGCTGAATGCAGGGGAATCCCAGTAATGGTCGATGTCGTCAACTTTCTGTTGCGGAATGTTGTTTCGTCTAGCCCAGACGATGTTTGCGATTTTTCAATACTCGCAGGTATTCAGCCGCGCCATCCGCAGCCGAGCCAACTCCTTCGTCTCCGATTCCACCCGCCCGTTCAGGCACGACATGTAGAAGTCGTTAAACTTTCGGAAAATCTCCGGAACGTGCGCCATGAACGCCGAGTACACGGAATCCCCAATCCATTCCTGGTACATCTCCATGGTCTGCCGAATATCAGGTTCCATCTTCTCCGGCGGCACTAGCGGTAAAACTGGCATACGACCTCCTTGAATTGGCGTTAGGGGAACGCTGGCATCACTTGTTTGCCCCACATCCTGAGGCAGTCGAGCACTCTCTCCCGCGCCGGTCCGCCGGGCAGGCGGAAGCGCATGATCAGGTAGTCTACGTCGTAATCGCGTCCATACATCTGCGCCTGCCGGATGCAATCTTCCGGCGTGCCGGTGATGAAATGTTTGCGGGCCCGCTCGCGCGTGAAGTCCGACTCCTTCTGGAACTCGGGATGATGCGTGAGAATCCCCCAGTGAAAGTAGAAGAGCCACTCCTGGATGGCCAGATCGAGAAAAACCTCGTCCGACTCTTCCCTTCGGGGCGAAACCCACCCATCGCGCATCAGCACCACCATGGATTTATTGCCGTGCTTTTTCGCTTCCTCGCGATAAACCCGCACCTGCTCGTTCCACACCTTGGGATCGAGCGGAAACGGATCGCTGCACCACGCATCGCCCATTCGTCCGGCGCGGGCGATCGTCTTCGGGAACATCCCGCCCACCCAGATCTCCGGCCTCGGCTGCTGATAAGGCTTCGGCGTCAAACGAACATCTTTGAAATTCCAAAACTTCCCCTCATAGGAGAACTTGTCCTGGGTCCACGCTCGCATCATGATCTCGTAGGCTTCCTCAAAGCGAGCTCCGCGCTCCTTGAAGGGAACGTCCACGAATTCCTGATACCCGGTGTGATACCCGGAGGCAATCCCCACGATGACTCGCCCATGGGACAGGTGATCGATCATGGCGAACTGTTCCGCCAGATGCATGGGGTTGTACAGCGGCGGTATGCAGATGTAAGTGCCCAGCCGGGCGTTCGATGTTCGCGTAGCAAGGGTGGAAAGCAATATCAAAGGCGAAGGAAACATGCATTCGGTTCGCCCGTGCCGCTCCGGCACAACAATGGAGTGAAAGCCGCCCGCTTCCGCCAAATCTGCTTCCTTCAGCAAATGATCGACAAACGCGCTCGTCTGATCGCGACTTGGAGGCGGCTGATCATAAGGCCCGCCATGCGTGTCCAGCAGATATCCGATCTTCATGCTTTTGCCTCTTAGCAAAAATGGGAGATCACTTTCTCTCCCCACATGCGAATGCACTTCATGGTGCGTTCGTGATCCGGTCCCGTGGGATGCCGGAAATAGCACACGATGTATTCACATCCCACCGTTTCCCGGTAGCGCTCCACTTCTTCGATGACCTGCGAGGGCGTGCCGGCGATGTCGCGATTCGGAGCAATCCGCTCGAAGGTCCACTCCTCGTCCTTGATGGTGCGTACCCACGGCTCCCATTCGGTATTGAATCGCCCCGACTCAAAGAATCCGAGATTCTTGTAGAACAGGTGCATGGCCCTCAGCCCCGGCCACCACACCTCCTCGACCTCTTTCCGTGTCTCGGCCACCCAGCAATCGCGGATCAGCACGGCTTCCGTCTTGTTGCCGTGCGTCGCCGCTTCCTTGCGGTAGATGTCCGCCCACGCCTTCATGACGTTGATGTGGTGCAGGGGATCGGAAATCCAGCCATCCCCTAAACGCGCCGCCCGCTTCAAAGCCGGCTCCGACATGGCCCCGATCCAGATCGGCGGGTGCGGCTTTTGCACTGGACGCGGCGTGATGCTCACATTTTCGTAATGATGAAACTTGCCGGAATAAGAGAATTGGTTCTGCGACCAGGCCTGGCGGATCACCTGCACCTGCTCGTTGAACAGCGAAGCGGCATCCTTGATGCTCCTGCCGAAGAGCTTGAACTCCGGCTCGACCAGCCCCAAACCGACTCCCAGGATGGAGCGCCCGCGGGAGATGTTGTCGAGCACCGCCCATTCTTCCGCGATATGGATCGCATCCCATTCGGGCAACTGCAGAATCGAGGTCCCCAGCCGGATCTTCTTCGTCCGGCTGGCAATCGCGGCCAGCAGAACGGCCGGCGCTGGAAGATACCCGTCGGGCATCATGTGATGCTCGGGCACGAACACCGAGTCGAAGCCGACGGCTTCCGCCAGTTCCGCCTCGCGCAACACCTCCTCATACAAACCGGCGATATTGCGCCCGCCGGGCGGGTCCTGCGAATTCACCAGCATGCCAAACTTCATATGTCAGCGCTCCATAACTACCAAACAAACGTTTAGTAGACTACCGCGAACCCGTCAGTTTCCGCCCAAAACCGCTGTAAGTCAAGCGCGCCGTTCTCACCGCCCCGGCGCCGGCCAACTCACTCCCCAGCCCTTTCTGCCCCGAACATCTTTTCCCCATCGAAGGTCCGCATCTTCTCCACGTGCACGATCAGAACCAGTCGATCCGGGCTCAGATAGCGCTGGATTTCCTTCTCCTGTTGCGCCTTGGGGAAAGGTTTCAGCGCATTGGCCACGGTCGCTTCTGCCCACCGTCGCACCATTTGCGGATCTTCGCGGAACTCTACCCGGCCCCGGATCGTAACCTGCTTCAGTCCGGTGCCCTGGAAACAAATGGAAATCGCCGGGTTCCGCCGCAGCGCCTTCACCTTGTCCCGGTTGCGCGTTGAGGTCAGCATGATCATGCCCTCGATCACGGCATAGGCCATCTCGCACACCACCGGCTCACACCCCCTGGTCACCCAGCCAATCACGCATTTCCACGGAGGCCCATCGATGATCCGCCAAGCCTCTTCCTCCGAAAGCACGAACGAGTCGAGATACTGGCGCGTCCACCAAGGCGGATGAGGTGCATCATCAGACTTCATCTGTCTAGACCGCTCAAACAAAGAAAAGGGGCCGCGAGGCTTGTTCAGCCCGCGACCCACGCTTGGGGGAGGGCTGCTTTAGAAACTGAGCTTCAAGCTGAACTGGATCTCGCGCGGCACTCCGACGGTGGTGCTGATCACGCCCACCTGCGGCGACGAGAGGTTCGAGTTCGGCAAACCGAAGTTCGCGTGGTTTGCGATGTTGAAGAAATCCGTCCGGAACTGCAGGTTCGTGCTCTCGGTGAGCCGGAAGATCTTCGCCACCGAAGCGTCGAACTGCACGAACTTTGGCCCGACCAGCGGTGTCCGCGATGCGGTACCGATATGGCCGGGATCCGGGGTTGAAAACGCAGTCACATCGAAATAGTCGTTTACTTTCCCAATCACGGGGTTGGGACGCGACTGGTTAGGCCGGTCGGGAAAGTCAATGTTATCGCCGATGCCGCTCGGGTCAGACCCCAGCAACACGGAAAACGGCTGTCCGGTCTGAGCCGAGCCTAGAGAGCTGATACTCCAACCTCCCAGAATCGCGTCGCTAATGCCGCCGTCGCTCAAGTACTTGCGGCCCTTCCCGAAGGGGATCTCGTAGGTTACACTCTCGGTGAAGCGATGACGACGGCTGAATGCCGACTCCGAGCGATCCAGGTGGATGTTGGCGGGGTACAGACTGGCCTGCACCACACCGGTCAGAATGTTGTTCGAGTTGTAAGCGTCCGACTCCGACATGTTCTTGGCCCACGTATAGCTCGACTGGAAGCTCAGCGCACCCACGGAACGCGACAACTTGACGGTCAGGCCGTTATAAAGAGCGTTCGTATCGTAACGCTTCGAGTACAGCGAGAATCCCACGCCGGCTTGTACGAATCCAGGCGCCCCGGTCGCCGGATTTGGTGCGGGGCACCCGCTTGCCGGAAAAACGGGCAGGCCGTTGCTATCCAGCACTGGATGCGCATCCCCTCCGCACGGCTGGTTGTAGTTCGCCTCCAGTTTACGGGGGAGATGCCACGACTGGGAACCTGTATAAGTGACTTCCAGGTTCATTCTTGCCGGCAGTTCCCTCTCCAACCCCACGTTCCATTGCTGTGTGGTGGGAGAGTTCATCGGCTCCAGAACGCCGGTGATTAATCCCGGGAACGGCCCAGGAACCGTGCAACTGCTGCACAGCGGAAATGGAATGATGGGAAGGTACCCAGGGGCTAGCGGATAGCCAAAGTAGGTGTTTAACACCGGCTGAGGCGCGTTCCATTGCATTTGGCCCTGGGCAAGACTGGAGTAGTCAACAAAGTCGTTGAAGATTCCGTATCCCACGCGAAACACCATCTTGCCATCGCCAAACGGATCATAGGCGATGCCCGCACGCGGCTGGAATTGGGTCAAGGAGTAATTGTTGTACGGGATGCCTACGTGCACCGATGTGGCCAAGGGCGATTGCCAGTTGCCGAGTTTATTGTGCGCATCCTCCAGCACCGGCACCTGGAAATCGTGGCGGAGCCCGATAGTCAGCGTTAACCGGTGGGTAGCTCGCCAGGTGTCGTTCACATACCACGACATGGGTGTGGTCCTGATATTGAACTGACTTGGAGGACCGTCGCGATGAATCAGCGCGACTGAGGGATCCGCCTCCAGAAGATCGGTCAGCGTGGGGAACGTGTAGCTACCACCAGGAATCGTGGACGAACTCCAATTCCACTGAAAGCGCTTGGCACTCCCGCCAAAACTTAAGGTGTGTTTGCCACGCACCCACAGCAAGTCGTCGCTGAACGGCAGAATATTCTTGGCCAGAGTAAACGGGCTGGCATCGTCGTTCCCCAGCAGCGACAGACTACCGCCGGATGTTCCTGCGCTGCCATTGCCCACGGTGATAACGCCGATGGTCTGGCGTAACGCGTTGCCGGTGTACTGATCGGACTGGAGCTGCACGGTGGGGTTGGTGCTCGACTTGATTAACTGGCGGAGCAAGCTGACGCTCGCCGTATTCACCACGCTCGAACTGAAGGTGCGCGTCCACTTGATCAGGAGGTTCTGGTCGCGATCGTAGTGCTTGAACTGGAAGTCGGGAAGATTGAACGACTGCGTCGCGTTCGCATCCACAATCTGGTAGCGGAACTGCAACTGATCCCTCGACGTCAACGCGTGCGTGATGTTGGCCACACCAAAATCCTGGCGCGTTGGCTGGTGATCCACAAAGGCTGCCGCGGACACGCCCAGGGATGGATCAAGGTTGAATCTCGAGTCCAGTCCCGGCGTCGGACTCGGATACAGGGCCAGCAGCGGGTCGATCACGCTGGCGTCAAAGCAGGGTGGAGCATTCACCGCACAAGTGGGTAGCGGCACACCGCCGATGATACCGTTGATCGCATTGTCATTGGGCACGAACGCGATTTCGGTTTTGTTCAGACTCTGCCGCAACCCCTCGAAATTCAAGAAGAAGAACGTGCGGTTCTTGATGATCGGGCCGCCGAAGGTCCCGCCAAACTGGTTTCGTTTGAATCCCGGTTTGTAGGGATTGCCGTCAGCGCCAACATCGAAGAAAGTGCGGGAATCGAACACATCGTTGCGCAAGTACTCGTAGAGGCTCCCGTGAACGCTGTTGCTTCCGGTTTTGGTGGCGAACGTGACCACTGCGGCTCCGGCCCCGCCGTACTCGGCATTGTAGTTGTGACTCAAGACCTTGAATTCCTGGATTGCTTCCACCCCCGGCATATCGCCCGCCGCTGCCGTCCCCGGCGACGTCTGGCTGCCATTCGAGAAGTTTACGCCGTCCATCAAGTACGCGACCGAGCTCCCCATCGACCCATCGGCAGAAATATAGGACCCCGTGTTCGTGGCCGCGCTCAACACGCTCGGCGCCGCCGTGCTGGTGATCTGCACCAAACCTGGCTGCTGGGTAACCAGCGCCGTAAAGCTGCGCTGGTTTAGCGGCAGGTCCTGCAGTTGTTGGGTCTGAATCACGTTGGAGACTTCGGCATTCGTGGTCTGCACCGTGACTTCTTCGGCGCTGACTTCCACCTTCTCGGTTACTTGGCCGACATTCAGTGCGATTTTCAAGTTGGGATTCGCCCCAATATTCAGCCGCACCGAATCGACTACCGCTTTCTGGAAGCCGGCCTGCTCCACCGTCACTGAGTAGGTTCCGGGAGGCAGTTGCAGCGCAGTAAAGTGCCCTTGCCCATCGGCCACGACCTGGCTGGTTTGCCCCGTGGCATTGTTCTTCGCCGTAATTTTTGCCCCGGCGAGGGCGCTGCCCGTCTTGTCGACCACGTCTCCTGCCACGGTCGCCGTGGTCACCCCGACTTGGGCCCACGCGGGGGATACCCAGCAAACCACTTGCACGTACAGCAAACACACCAGTGCTGTTACCGCAAAATGCTTGAAAGTACGCATAGCCACTCTCCTGGGGCAGTCGATTTGGTCCGAAAAGCAATGCTTGGGGGGAAGCAAGGAACAGGCGCGTGATGACAACTGCGTCGTGCCCACAGAAAAGCGGACTGCGCTGCTTCCGGGCGACTTGGCAACAAGGGCTCCGATGTAATCCTCCGGCCTAACAACTGCTGCCTGCTCTCTTGCAATGTCTGGTTCTGTTTCCACCAAACGATTGGTTGGTATTTCTATTTAGTCGCTCCCCGCACGCTTGTCAAGCATTTTCTTGAATGGCAGCTATGCAAATATCCGATTCCAAAAATGGAATAGCAGGGTTCAAAGATCGCGATTCTTGCATTCGCCATTCTTATTGAGCCCGGCAAAGCCCTGTCTCTTGCTTAGAGCCAATTCGGATCTATTTCAAAAGTGGCCGGACCGTAAAGCGCTATTTCAGTTCCACATTTCGTTCATATGCCGCAATCGCTTGGCGAAGTCGCGCCGGAAGCGCTTGCGCTTGCCTCGTTTCCGGATCCGCATTTACGTATACGACTTCCCCGGTCGTCAGCAACTGACCTTCACGCCGGATCTCAATCGCAAACGAAACACTGGAATTTCCCAACCGATCGGCTCGCACTGCGACCTCGAGCACATCATCGTACCGAGCTGAACCGTGGTAGTTGACCGCTGCCTTCACCACATACAGATCGCTCCCCGATCCCGCCACTCCGTCCGGATACGGAAGCCCGATCGCACGCCAGTATTCCGTTATCCCTATATCGAAATAAGTCAGATAGTGTGCATTGAACACAATTCCCTGCTGGTCCACCTCCGCCCAGCGCACCCGCAACGCCATCTTGAACGCAAATCCATTGATCGCCATGCTGCCCCTGGCGCACTCCATATCGTAACCGTGGGACCTCTCGCCTCGAACCACCCTCTCTTACACGGCTGCTGTGCACAACCATCTGTGCGGCTTCTCCGCTTCGGTTGGATAGTAGTACGCAAAGTCTCCGAACCCCGTGCGTCCTCCGCAGGTGTACTTCGCTGTGCCAAACAACAAGTGCCCAGTGCGGTGTGGCCAATGACCCGATGTGTCCACGATATTGAGCGGTTGCACCCCCAACGCCAGCTTTTCACCCGCCTTGCTCACCACCTCCGCTTCGACCCGGGCTGGAACGCGTCCGCCCTCCGGCCAGTGAACGGTGAAGTCCGCTGACTGAAGAAGATCGCGATTTCCGTTGCGTAGGATGTATCCGCAGAGTTGTTCTCGTCCATCCGTAAACCCCTGGGGATAGACATTGACCGTAAACGACTCGTCAAACAGCGGCCACAGCATGATGTACTGTTTCCACTTCGAACGTCCGCCCCAGCCCCACATCCGATCGCGATAGCCCAAACTGTCGATTGCGATCGTCGCATTCTGCCATCGGACCTCGCCGGTGAACCTCCCGACCTGATCAAAGTGGTTGCTGGACGGTCCCGCCTTTTCCGATTCCATCCACAATTTCGATTCCGCCCAGGAGTAGGGGGCATGGACGGCGTCGAACCGAAGGTCTAGCTGTATCTCTGGACTCACGTAGTAAACCTTCCACTGTTTCATCGGCTCCACGTTCTTCAGGAGAATCGGGCCAAAGCTCAAGCGATCTTCCCGAATATCCGCGGGGATGTGGTAATCCATCTTCATGTGATGATGCAGAACCCGATTCCCCTGGAACACAGCGGCGATGACATCGGCGCGCTCCTGGTTGGGAAAAACGCCGAGATAACATACGAACTGTAGATCATGCTGGCGGTCGTAGAAGCCCCAGTACCAGGCCTCACGCCACCAAGGTTCCGCCCCGGTCGGGTGGATCAGATCATCATGCGGTTGCAGCATGGGTTCTCCAAAGAGCGCTTGCGAGTGTTCCGCCGGGCGGCACGGACTCCTCCCGCTGTAAACGGAGGTGTACAAGCCGGAACGACGATGCTATCTTCATCGGACAAACAAGCGTTTGTTTGTTGACCGACAAAGACTATCACATGACCTCAGATGAGACCAGTTATTTGGATGGGGAAATGTTTCCAATAACGGAAAGCGTAAATCGCGAGATTGCAGTCTTCGAAATTTATTTCCGGCGATTTTTCCGGGGCGAGGACCGCTCTAATCTACAGTCGGCCCTCTTTAATGTTCCCGGACGGTTGGTTGCGGGCTGCTGGGCCGATTACGAGAACATGGGCGCAGTCTTCCAGCAACTTCTGGCAACCGTTCCGGCAGCGCATATCGGCCGCCGGATGAAGAAAACAGCCGCACGGCCTGGAATTTTTCAGATCACCTGCCTGCTGGTGAGTTATCTGATCGCGCGGCAGCAGGAGATTCTATTACGGCACGTCGAAGGGTTGCCGTACAGTGACGAGAAGCACCTGGAGGAGATGGATCTGCTCTTCGAAGCCGGCCGGACGATTTTGAGCGCAGCGCGCAGCGATGGCGCGCATTTTCCAGGCGAAGCCCAGGATTCCATGCCCCTTCTCGATGATGCCGCGCAGCAGACACTTGTGCGGCAACTGTGCGAACCCTCGCCGCAGGATCTGTCCTGGAGGCGCCGCGCATGGGCAACTGTCACCGCCTATAACTTCTTGTTCCATGGTGAGATGCGGGACGGCATTTTCAATCATGGCCCATACGATCTTGGAGGTGGCCGCTGTCTCCTGGTCAAGGAGCTAACGGAGCTGCACAACGACTATTTTCCATGGTCCACCAAGATTCGTGAGCTTCCTGCGGGATTTGTGCGGGCCATGATCCTGAAGAACGTCGAATGCCGTTTCGATGTGCTCGGCGGCGTTGCCACGCAGCCACAGGTATTCGAGGACAGGATCGTTCTCGATGGGCTATTCGAAGTATCTAGTGGCCAACTGATCCCCACTGATGAATCTACCGCGAAGAAGATCCTGGATGTTGCGTCGGAAAACAGCAGAGTCCTCTATGAAGAATTCTGCGGCTGGGAGGACTCCCGGAAACTTCGCTACGGCACGCTCCTGCACGCGAATTTTCTGCGCGGTTTCTGGGAAATGATCCCTGGGAATAGCGCCCATGAACTCGCCCGTCGCACAATTGCGGGATACGGGCGCTCTGGGGAAGCGCACTTTTCTGAGTTGGCTGCTCGCCGAATCCCGTTGGTTATGGAGCACATCGCCGGAACCGCTGGACCGATTTTCTCGCCGCTTCGTCTCTGAACAGTCCGGCAGCGACTGCCCTGGAAGTCTCATTTAGCACACCAACCGTTGGTCTGATCGACGCTGTTTCGGGAGCTACGATGCATAAAGTTCAATCGCAGGTTACGATCTCGCGCTTATGGGTTTTGCCTGGCGGTGATTTCACCGTGGATTACTCCATCCTGGTGGAAGGGGGAGCCTCGCGAAATTATGTGGTGCCTTGCCCCGCATTTCTCATCGAGCACCCTGCCGCGCTCGTTCTCTTCGATACGGGCCTCAGTCCTCGTGCCATCGATGACCCGGTCGGTTACTACGGGGAAGAGATCGCTCTATCCATGAAACTCCGCTTCTCCCGGGAACAACGGATTGACGCGCGACTGGCTGAGCTCGGATACCGTCCAACCGATGTCAGCCATGTGATCATGTCCCATCTCCACATTGATCATGCAGGTGGAATGTGCCTGTTTCCCCACGCAACATTCCACGCGTTTGCCGATGAGCTAACCGAAGCCCGGGCGGTGCGCCACGTACCCCATGCCGTCTACAAACTGGAGGATCTGGCTGCCGTCGAGAACTGCGCATGGAAGCCCTACGACAGTGACGTAGATATCTTCGGAGACGGTAGTCTACGGTTTTTCAAATTGCCTGGCCACAGTGCGGGCGAGGGGAGCCTCCTCGTTAGGCTCGCTTCTCGCAATCTCATGCTGACCGCCGATACCGTGCATGTGCGCGAAGCTCTCGAGCGTGAAAAGCCGACCCTTTTTGACTCCGATCCGGTTGCGGCTGTCCGCAGTGTGCAGCGGCTCAAGCAGTTGATCGCGGAGAACCGTGCTGACTGCTGGATCGCTCATGATGCAGAGGATTGGCAGCGCTATTGCGCCTTCCCGAATCCGCTAACCTAACTCAATTCCACACTGTTGGTTAGAATGTCGAAATTCGTCTTGTTTCGTAAGTGGTTGGCAACTAAGTAAATGTCCCCCGGCAGAGCCGGGGGCTTTACGGTTGCTGGCCCCTCAAACGGGGCCTCTTCGCAACCGATTAAAGTCAAAAGCAAGTGCCTCGCGGGACCAGACATCCCGCATAGATGCTTAGGAAGTGGGGGAGAAGCGCACTCCCGGATCTGTCAAACTTCTGCTGCCTCCCCGGCAGAGCCGGGGGGGCTCCCTTCGTACTTGAATGCCGATGTGAACGCGTTCGACAGGCTCCCCATGGTTCGGGGTTGGAACTCCTCGTGCTGCGGGTTGAAATACAGCTCGTGTACTCTTCGCGCCAGGTGTCTGGGAACCTCCAGATCGTCTTCGACGAACGCGCGGTAGATCGTCAGCTTTGCCAACTCAGCTGACAGTTGTTCGGCCCGCCAACTCTCGACCTGCCGCCGCATCGGCTCAAAGTTCCGCTGCATCCGGTCCACGCCGATCGACAGCGCGTCTTCAAGCGAGAAATGCTTCGAGTGTTTCGCGAGGACGGGGCTGTAATCTCCGCGAAACGCGAGATTGTGACACACGAACACTCGCAGCCCGACCGTGCATGCCAACCGGAATCGCT
>JBEKDG010000019.1:0-55975 GCA_050014475.1 Terriglobales bacterium
GCTGCCAGCTGGGATGGAAATCACATCCTATAATCATCATGCGAAGGCTCCTTCCTCCCCAGGAGCCTTAGTCCTCAAACCAAGACTACCGGGTCGATCGAGCCTTCGCTCTTATCCAATCAACTCATCGCGTTCTTTGCGATGAGTGGGTGCTGGCAGCGCCCAAGACGCCGCCAGTCTCACGAGCATCTTCAATCATCCCGGAGTCGTTCACTCGGTCTCTCCCCATCTCCCTTTTTATGATCTGTCATCCTGAGCGAAGCGAAGGACCTATGCATTTTGCAGCACCGCAGATCCCTCCCTCCGCATGATGACAACGTCTGACGAATTGAGAGTAGAAGAGCCAAGCATCACCTTCGCCAGAGGCTGCCACCACCCCACCTCGCTCCCGCGAAAGCTGTGACGGCGCGCACACCCGCCCCTAGCAACAACCGCAAGGAGCGGGGCACCCCAAGTTTTCTTAGGAGAAGTCCTTCGAGATATACTCTCGGACGAAGGCCCGGAGCATCCGGCCTCACCCAATCCACCCAATTGAGACCCGCACAGCGCGGGGTAACGTTACGCTTATTCCGACCTGGAGCCCAAGAGAATGGAGATGCGCAAATGGCGCTGACAGCCTTCGTAGCTCGAAGCTTTGATCCTAGGGACGAAGAGCGGATAAGACCGATTCTGACTTTTCTTGAGACCTTCCGCAAGGCCGGTTTTCTGTGCGAGGAAGCTGAGGCAGCTGAAGTTGAATCCGTCCACGTCAAGGTGAGGAGAATGATCGACGCAAAGGACGCATTCGTCGGCTTCTTCACCAAGAAATACCCTGTGTATAGCTTCGGTACCAAATTCGGTGACGCCATTTCTCTTGTGTGCGGAAAGCTGCAACCTGAGAAATGGAGCGCCCCGGCTTGGGTGTTGCAGGAGTCCGGGTACGCCATCAGCGCCGGCAAGAAACTCATTCTCCTGCGAGAAGAGGGCGTCGATATCCCGGGTCTGCAAGGTGACCTCGAGTACGTACCCTTTGACTCCAGAGACCCCTCGGCGATCTTCTCTAAACTAAGCGAAATGATTAACGACTCGCTGGCAAGAGCTGCCGGACGAGAAATCAAGACGGAGGTCACGGAGCGGCCGGAGCAGGCGGAAGCCAAGGCCGAGACGCCAGAGTCCAAGCAAGACGAAAAGCTGGGCGGCACTGAGGAACAAGCTCCCGACATGATAGCCCACTTTCTTGAAATGCAGCGAGCGGCCCACCGACGAGATTACTCCGCAATGGATGAAGCGCACAGGGCCGGGAGAACACTTATCGCGGAGGGCTCGGCTAGGGACTTCGACCCGCTCTTCTGGGACTGTCTGTATTATGAGGCGCGGTACGAGGCCGGTGCTGCAGACGGTCTTGAGGCTCTAAGGCGAATCCACGGGGAGAATCCGCAGCGCCACGAACCGATCGTGGCAATCGCCCGCCTGCTCACTTCGGCAAAGGAGCACGACGAGGCAGCCCGACTGTTCCTAGAAGCAGCGGGCCTCGCCGGGAACAATCTCAGGGCTAGGGACTTGGCTGATGCCGCCCGCGCACTGAATGAGCTAAAACGATACGAAGAGGGCATAAAGGCCGCCGAAGAGTGCCTATCGATTGCTACCGGCGACGTAAAGACGGACGCGATCTCAATCTTGTATCTACTGTTCAAGAACTCCGGCGAATCCTATTTCGCTTTTGCCACGGCCGAGGCGGCACTCCACGATAATCCCCTGCTTCGGGTGAGGTTTGACCTCGGGCTGGACTATCGCCGCCACGGCCATAAAGAGCTAGGCTTGCACCATTTCAAGTTCCTGCACGAGCGAAACCCGGGCGACCCCGGGTCTCTCCACAACCTGGCATTGTTGTACGCGGACTGCGAACTGCCGATCACGTCTGTCAGCCACTACAAGAAGGCTTTTGCACTTGGCGAAACACTTTCGGCGGCGAATCTCGGTTTCATGTACTTGGACGCTGGCATGGCCGATGAGGCAAAGGGCATTGTGCAAGAGGCTATGTCGATTGAGCAACATGAAGCCAGGGTGGAGGTGTGCTTGGCAGAGATTTCGCCGCGAACTCAGAATGAAGAAACAAAGCAATCTGACCTGCTGAAGACCGCCGGCGATCGGAAGGACTTCTTCGTGAGCATGGGGATTGCGCTGCAGACGTTCGTTAGCGACGTCGATGGGCGGTGGACGTTCCCATTCGGAGAAATGACCTTGACTCGCAAAGGCTCGGAACTCAGTGGAACGGCAACGATTAGCCGGGACGAGTGCCTTGGTAACTTGGCCGCGCTCCTAGCATCGCCGCTCGCGGTTAGCGCAAAGAAAGAGACAAAAATCGAAAAATATACGCTAGACGGAACCATCAAGGGAGCCGTCTGCAAATTCTCAATGACAGTTACCGAACCCGGTCAATACCCGTTCGGCTCGATCCTGGGAGGGCGGGGCGCACGATCAGGATTCATCGTCTTCGCGGCCGACGGCGAATCCGCCACATACGCGGAACTTACGGATAACAAACTCAGTGCCCCGGCAAAGATTGTAAAAATAGAAGCAGAATGATCCCATGGACATGAAACCCTTTGAGCCAGCCCGCCGGTGCTCCACTCATCGCGTTCTTTGCCATAAGTGGGATGCCGCGGGCGTTCCCACTTCCGCAATCTGACGCCTGACCTCTTTCATCACAAACCATCTGTGAGCCGCATCACAGACTTCTAACCCGCCGTGCGGGACAATGGAGATCTGATTGGGGCAGTTCAGAGGTGTGACCGTTCCCAAAACGGCCCTCGAAACTGCCCCAAAGCCATTTCAGCGCTCTTTGACAACCGTAAGTCCTTGATTCTGGAATACTTTACCTATAAGTCATTTAAACTCAAAGACCTGGCGGGATTTTCCTCCTAACCCCATGATTCCAAAAGACCGGGGGGAGGGGGGGTACCCAATACTAACTGGTTAATACACTAAGAGTAATAGGCGAAAAGAGAGACAGGAAGCGGCGTGAAGTCACCGGCGAGCAAGGAGCAAGGCGATCTCCCGAAGCCCTGGGTTTTACTGAGAGCTGATAGCTGACAGCTGACAGCCGAGAACTGGCAACTGCTCTACGAGAACCTGACCTTCACATCCGGCCCCTTATCCAAATGAATGCTCTCAATAAACCGCACCCGCCCAGTCCTCAAAGTCAGAATCACCGAAGAAGTCCGCGTCCCTTCGCCAAAAAAGCGGACGCCTTTCAGCAGCGCGCCTTCGGTCACGCCAGTCGCGGCGAAGATCAGCTGTTTCCCCGGAGCCAGATCTTCCGCCTCATAAATTTTCTTCTTGTCTTTAATCCCCATCTTCGCAATGCGTTCTTCGAGCTCCGGCTTGTCGATCACCAGCCTTCCCTGCATGTATCCGTTCAGGCAGCGGATCGCGGCCGCCGTAATCACGCCCTCGGGCGCGCCCCCCGAGCCCATGACCGCGTGCACTCCGGTTCCGATCACCGCCGCGGCAATGCCCGCCGACAGATCGCCGTCGCCAATCAGCTTGATGCGCGCGCCCGCCTTGCGAATATCGGCGATCAGCTTCTCGTGCCGCGGACGGTCGAGCACCACCACCACCAGGTCCTCCACGCCGCGATGCAGACGCCGCGCGATATTCTTCAGGTTGACGGCCACCGGAGCGTCCAGTTCCACCGCGTTCTTGCACGATGGCCCCACCACGATTTTTTCCATGTAGCAGTCGGGAGCGTGCAGCAACCCGCCTTTTTCCGAAGCCGCCAGCACCGTGATCGCCCCCGGCGCGCCGGTGGCGCAGAGGTTCGTGCCTTCCAGCGGATCGACGGCGATGTCGACGTGCGGAACCTCGCGGCCGTCCGGATACGGCCCGCCCACCTGCTCGCCGATATAAAGCATGGGCGCGTCGTCGCGCTCGCCCTCGCCGATCACGATGGTGCCGTGCATCGGGACCGTGTCCATCGTCTGGCGCATGGCCTCGGTGGCCGCCTGGTCGCTCAGCGGCCGGTCCCCCTGGCCCATGGTGCGCGCCGACTCGATGGCCGCGTTCTCCACCACGCGCAAAAATTCCAGCGCCAGATCGCTTTCAATGTTTTCCCCGAAATTTTTCGCGTGCGGTTCGGGACGGGTTTGGGTTGCCATAAATGCCTCCTGAAGATAAATGCGACACTGCAATATATTCCCTTAGGACAAGAGATGGAAGTGCAAGCGTCACACTCCTGTCGATGTGAGCTTGCCGGTGGAGAGCCGGGCGTCCCCGCCCGGCTGAACCCTTCGACTTCGCTCAGGGCAGGCTCGCGAGACGTCCGTTGCTCCAAGCCCCCCGCCAGCGGTCCTCGGCGGCAAACCGTCTGCTAATCTTCCCTCATGAACACCGACCGCAAAGAACCAACGTATCTCTTCTCCGAGAACCAGGTTGCTGAAAAAAGTGCCCTCGCCCGGCATTTTCTGGACAACCGCACCCGTCTGAATGAAAACGTCGAGAAAGCCGACAACTTCCTCGTCAAGCGCTTCTACAACCTGGATCACAACACCTACCTGGAAGGCGCTCTGCCCGCGAAATACAAAGAATTGATGGGGCTGGTTGCCTCCGCCTGTTTGCGTTGCGACGACTGCATCAACTACCACGTGATTCAGTCCTATCGCCTGGGCGTGACGCGCGCCGAGCAGGAAGAAGCGATCAACGTGGCGCTGGTGGTAGGCGGCAGCATAGTGATTCCGCATATGCGGCGAGCGTATGAGCTGCTGGGAGAGCTATACGGTTAAGAGTGTGGGGCGGACACTCTTGTCCGCCAGTGCGAGGTGGACGCGCGATCTCCCTCCAATCAAATAAAGACTTCCGGAGAGACGTGGAATCGCCGGCTGAGTCGGCGGATGTGCTCGGTGGTGAGCTGCCGCTTGCCATGAAGAACTTCGGAAACGATGCTGGGCGTGGCGAAAATGTCGACAAGATCTTTCTGCTTCAGGTTGTTCGCCTGCATAAGTTCGTTTAGCACCTCGACGGGACTGGCCGCCTTAATCGCGTAGTGCTTCTCTTCGAAGTCTTCGATCAACAGCGTGAGAAGTTCGGCCATGCGGCGTTCGGCAGCCGTCATCCGATTTCCTTTGGTGTCCAGCTCTTCCAGCATGGCGATGTAACGCTCGTTCTCCGCCTCGCTGCGAATGACGGCAGGCAGAGTGCTCGAGAGCAGAGCGGCATATTCAGATCGGACGGCGGTCGCACTCATGATTTCCAACCTCCCCTGTCATACTCGGCATGCGTTAAAACATGGCGGATATAAATTCGGCCAAAAACATAGTTGATCTCAGTGATCAGCCGGTACTGGTTCCCTTTGACATTGAAGACCGTCCACTTGCCAACGGCATCTGCGCTCGAAAGAGTTCTTCGGACGTCAGCCAGATTCCTCCACAGAGCTTTCTTTGCAATGCGAAACCATGCGTCGAGCGGGCCTTCGAGGTCACCATGCCGTGCGACGGCCTCTTTAAGCTTCTTGCGGCTGATGACATGCATGCCGCTCCTCGTAAGTTCGCATTATGCGAAGATTATACTTCGCAAGATGCGAAGATGTCAAGAGCTTCTTGAATCAAGAGAGACCTCAGAACGCGTCAATCCCCGTCACGCTCGCCCCGATGATCAGCGTGTGGATATCATGCGTGCCCTCGTAGGTCTTTACGCTTTCGAGGTTCATAAGATGCCGCATGATGGGGTAATCGTCGGCCACGCCGTTTGCTCCGAGCAGGTCGCGCGACAGCCGCGCGCACTCGAGCGCCATCCAGACGTTGTTTCTCTTCGCCATCGAGATGTGCTGGTGTTGCACTTTTCCGGCGTCCTTCAAGCGGCCAACTTGCAGCACCAGTAACTGTGCCTTCGTGATCTCGCTGATCATCCAGGCAAGTTTCTCCTGCACGAGCTGGTGCGAGGCGATGGGCTGATCGCGGAATTGTTTCCGCAACAATGAATACTGCAGCGCGCAGTCGTAACATGACATCGCTGCACCCACCGCACCCCAAGCGATTCCATAGCGCGCCTGGTTCAAGCACATCAGCGGAGACTTTAGTCCGCCCGTTCCCGGCAACAGGTTCGACTCGGGGATCCGCACATCCTGCAGCGACAAGCCTGACGTCACCGAAGCGCGCAGCGACCACTTCCCGTGAATGTCGTCGGCCTTGAATCCGGGACGGTTGGTCTCAACCAGAAATCCGCGTATCTTATCGCCTTCATCTTCGACCTTGGCCCAGATCACCGCTACGTCGGCGATCGTGCCCGAGGTGATCCACATCTTTTCGCCGTTCAGCACATACTCTTTGCCAACCTTCTTCGCGCGCGTTCTCATGCCGCCCGGATTCGATCCGAAATCCGGTTCAGTCAATCCAAAGCAGCCAAGCTTTTCGCCTTTCTGCATCGCTGGCAACCAGGTATTTTTCTGCTCGTCAGAGCCGAAGGTATATATCGGATACATCACCAGCGCCGACTGCACGCTGACGAACGAACGTACCCCGGAATCTCCGCGCTCCAGTTCCTGCGTAACCAGGCCGTATTCGACGTTCGACATGCCGGCGCAGCCATAGCCGTTCAGCGAAGCCCCGAAGAATCCCAGATCGGCCATGGGCTTCACCAGTTCGCGCGGGAACCGGCCGGCGCGATTGCACTCCTCAATAATCGGCACGAGATTGTCTTCGATGAACTTGCGCGCCGTGTCGCGCACCAGGCGCTCGTCGTCATTCAGCAAAGTGTCGAAGTCGATAAAGTCCACACCACGAAATTTGATGGCCGGCATTACGTCTCACCCCACAAAGTCAGCAGACAGCGAACGGGAAACTATTCAAAGTAGCAGAGCGGCGGGGAAGTCAGCAACGCGGGATTGCTCGTGGAGCGACGGGCGTCCTCGCCCGTCCAAGCCGAGCGGCGAATCGATCTTTGTTTCCCTAATCTGTTTTCATTAGAGACATCGCATCCCTCAAGCCGATAGTATGTCGCAACTCGGGGTTGCAGGCTCTTGTGGGGGCCGCTTAAATCTGACATGTCTTTTGCAGGAAATTCTGTGAATCGAGCGCTGCCGCTGCTGATCGGCTTCCTTGTCGTGTCCGCGATTTACCTTTACGCGTTCCCGCAAGCGAATGTCCTGTATGCCGGAGTGGTGTTGCTGCACGCCGTTGCCGGCGTCGTAGCTTCAGCCTTGCTCCTGCTCTGGCTCGTGCGCTCGTGGCGTCAGGGTGAGCCGCTGGTCCGCGTCGGAATGGTTTTGCTGTTCCTCGGTGCCATCCCAGGACTGGCGCTGATCTACACCGGAGCACTGCGCACGGAGTGGTGGGTCGTCTGCGTCCATCTTGGCTTGAGCTTTGTCGGCGCTGGCCTGATCGTTGCTGCGCGCATGGGCGATCGCGGATGGCTGCTCCGTCATGCTGTCATTCGCGTTGCCGCAGTGCTTGTTGTTCTGGCGGTACTGGCGCCGGTGGCTCGCTACCTCCGCGAAGCTCGCTGGAACCAGCATGGACGCATTGAAAATCCGGCCCTGCCGCCCCTCACTATGAACGGTGAAGGCGACGGTCCCACCGGGCCATTTTTCCCCAGTTCCGCGCAGGTGTATGGCGGAGAAAAAATTCCCAGCAAGTTCTTCATGGAATCGGAATCCTGCAAGCGCTGTCACGAGGATATCTACAACCAGTGGAACAGCTCGGCCCACCATTTTTCATCGTTCAACAATCAGTGGTATCGCAAGGCGATCGAGTACATGCAGGACACGATCGGTACCAAGCCTTCAAAATGGTGCGGTGGATGCCACGACCCGGCCGTGCTCTACAGCGGCAAGATGGACACGCCCATCAAACAGATCGTGCACACGCCCGAAGCCCAGGCCGGACTCGGCTGCATGATGTGCCACTCCATCGCCGACGTAAAAAGCACGATGGGCCAGGCCGATTTCTATCTCGAGTATCCCAAGCTGCACGAACTCGCGGCCAGCAAGAATCCCCTGGTTCGCGGCCTGCACGACTTCATGATCAAGCTGAATCCGGAGCCGCACCGCCGCGTATTCCTCAAGCCGTTCATGAAGCAGCAGACGGCGGAGTTCTGCTCCTCCTGCCACAAGGTGCACCTGGACGCGCCGGTCAATCACTACCGCTGGATTCGCGGCTTCAACGAGTACGACAACTGGCAGGCGAGCGGCGTCTCCGGAGAGGGCGCGCGCTCGTTCTACTACCCGGCCAATCCGCAGCAGTGCGCCGATTGCCACATGCCGCTCGAACGCTCCAACGATATGGGTAACATTGCCGGCAAAGTGCACTCTCACCGTTTCCCCGCCGCCAACACCGCGCTGCCCACGGCCAATGAAGATACCGCGCAGTTGAAGGCCACCGAAGATTTCCTGACCAGCGGAGCTCTTACGGTGGATATTTTTGCGCTCTCGCCGGCAAGCGCCCCACTGAAAGCAGGAGCGGTCTCGCAACACGAGCTCGCAACCACCTTTGCCGTGGGAGAAGAAGCAGAAGCAAAAATCACGCCCGGCGCTGCCGCTGAGGCCGCTGCTCCCGTCGCCGCGCCTGTCGGCGCTCCTCTCGACCGCGTGCATCCCGCCGTTCGTCGCGGCGACACCGTCCGCGTCGATGTCGTGGTTCGCACCAAGCGCATCGGACATTTTTTCCCCGGCGGCACGGTCGATGCCTACGACACCTGGCTCGAACTCAAAGGTGTCGACGATAAAGGCCAGACGATTTTCTGGAGCGGCATGGTGGAGGACGACGGCAAGGGCCCGGTTGAAAAGGGCGCGCACTTCTATCGCTCGCTCCAGGTGGACGCGCACGGCAACCCGATCAACAAGCGCAACGCCTGGTCGACGCGCGCGGTCGTGTACGTGCGTCTGATCCCGCCCGGCGCCGCCGACACGGTCCATTTCCGCATTAAGGTTCCCGAGAAAACGGGCGGTAAGATTACTTTGACCGCGCGCCTCTGCTATCGCAAGTTCGCGTGGTGGAACACGCAGTTCGCATTTGCAGGTGAGCGCGACAACAATCAATCGAAGCCCGGGATCGCACCTGGCTCCGTTACGCCTGGCTCCGTTACAGCCGACTACGACGATACAAAATATACGTTCACACAATCGCTCCGCGGAGTTTCCGCGAAGTCGGAAAAAATCCCCGATGTGCCGATTGTGGCGGTTGCGCAAAACGAAGTATCCCTCGACGTCTTGCCCGCGAACGCCCCGGTGCCGCAGCCCAAAACCCAACTTGCGAAGGAAGACTGGCAGCGCTGGAACGATTACGGCATCGGTCTGTTGCTGCAAGGCGATCTGAAAGCGGCGCAGGCTGCCTTCGAAAAAGTCACCGAGGTCGATCCCCAGAATCCCGATGGCTGGGTCAACATCGGACGCGCCGCCCTGCAGGAAGGCGACGTCGCCCGCGCCCGCATCGTTCTAGAGAAAGCGCTGACGCTCAACCCGAAGCTGGCGCGCACAAACTTTTTCTACGGATCGCTGATGAAGTCCACCGGCGATTACGACCAGGCCGCCGCGCATTTCCAAATCGTGCTCGCTCAGTATCCCCGCGACCGCGTGGCGCTGAACAATCTTGGGCGCGTTCTTTTTCTCGAGCGCAAGTATGCCGAAGCCGTGAAAACCTTGCAGCAGGTGCTGGCTGTCGATCCCGAGGATTTGCAGGCGCACTACAATCTCATGCTCTGCTACAACGGCCTCGGGGATGAAAAAATGTCGAAAGAGCACCAGGCCCGCTATCTGCGGTTCAAAGCCGACGAAGCGTCGCAGGCCATCACCGGCCCCTATCGCCAGCTCAATCCCGAAGACAACAATGAACGCCAGAGTATCCACGAGCACATGTCAGTCCCACTGCCAATCCTGAATAACGGACCAGCCAAGCGCCTAGCCGCAAGCACCACCACGACTCCCGGGGTCCCCAGGTGATGCTCTCTTCCAAGAAAAAATCCACCACGGAGACACAGAGACACGGAGAGAAACTAGGTTTTTCTTTTCCAGCTTTTCTCCGTGCCTCCGTGTCTCCGTGGTGGGTGTTGCCTTTGCTGCTAGTCGCGGCAAGCTTTACACCTGCGCAGACTGTCACCTTCCGCGACATCACCGCCCAGGCTGGCATCCACTTTACCCACAACAACGGGGCCTTCGGAAAAAAATGGCTCCCCGAAACCATGGGCCCAGGCTGCGCCTTCATCGACTACGACAACGACGGCTTTCCCGACATCCTGTTAGTCAACGGACAAAACTGGCCCGGCCACGCCAAAAGCGGCGCGACCACGTTGAAGCTCTACCACAACAACCATGACGGCACCTTCACCGACGTGACGCGCAAGTCTGGCCTCGGCATTTCGCTCTTCGGACTCGGCGTCGCCGTCGGCGACTACGACAACGACGGCTTCGACGACATTTTCATTACCGCCGTCGGCCAGAGCCATCTCTTCCACAACAACGGCAACGGCACTTTCGCCGACGTCACCAAGTCCGCGGGACTCTGGGGCCCGAACGAATTCTCGACCGGCGCCGCATGGGTCGATTACGATCGCGATGGCAAACTCGATCTCGTCGTCGCCAACTATGTGCAGTGGTCCGAGAAAACCGATCTCTACTGCACACTCGATGGATCGCACAAGTCCTACTGCACGCCCGAATCGTACAAGGGAACGTCCGCCCGCCTCTGGCATAACCTCGGCAACGGCAAGTTCGAAGACGCCACGCAGAAAGCCGGCCTTTACGATCCAACCTCAAAAGGTCTCGGCGTAGCCATTCTCGACTACAACAACGACGGATGGCCCGACATCCTGATCGCCAACGACACGCAGCCGAACAAGCTCTACCTGAATAAAAAGAACGGCGCCTTCGAGGAGCGCGCGGTTTCCGCCGGCATCGCCTTCAGCGAAGATGGCGTTGCCCGCGCCGGCATGGGCGTCGACGCCGCCGATTATGACCGCTCCGGCAGCGCCAGCCTAGTCATTACAAATTTTTCCAACCAGATGCTCTCGCTCTACCACAACGAAGGCAACGGCCTGTTCGTGGATGAAGCTCCCCGCTCGGAAGTCGGCCGCGCGACGCTCCTGACGCTCGGCTTCGGCTGCTTCTTCTTCGACTACGATAACGACGGTTGGCAGGACATCTTCGTCGCCGACGGCCACATCGAAGACCAGATCGAGAGCGTGCAGAAGCGCGTCAGCTACGCCGAGCCGCCGCACCTGTTCCGCAATCTCGGGAACGGCAAGTTTGAAGAAGTCACGGACAAAGTCGGGAGCGCGTTTGCGGCTCCGAAAGTCGCGCGCGGCGCCGCCTACGCCGACATCAATAACGACGGAGCCCTCGACGTCCTGCTCATGACCAACGGCGGTCCGCCGCATCTCTACCTCAACCAGGGCGGCGCGAACCAGAGCCTGCGCATAAAACTCATCGGGACAAAATCCAACCGCGACGGTATCGGCGCCATCGTCCGCGTGAGCGCCGGAACCGACAAGCAGTGGCTCACCATGAAGACCGGCTCCAGCTATCTTGCGCAGAGCGAACTGGTGCTGACCTTTGGCATGGGATCGAAAACCAAAGCGGACACAGTCGAAATCGACTGGCCCAGCGGACAAGTGGACAAGCTCTCTAACATCGCGACGGGGCAGACCATTACCGTCGAGGAAGCGAAAGGCCAGATCGCCGCGCGGCCTTACGGCAAGAGATAATTGGTAGTGGGCTAATTCCGTGTTGCTGAGCCGCGAGCTTCGAGCCGCGAGCTTCGAGCAAACCGGATGCCCGCAGCTTATTTACTCGGCAACACAGAATTCGCCCACTACCAAATAATTCGCAGCTCTCCACCCGTCTAGGCACTCAGATAGAATCATTCCCAAATTCACAATGACCAAGACGCTCAGCATCGCCCTCGTCTCCACGTTCCTTCTCGCACTACTCGCTGCGGCCGTTCCCGCCACGAATCCCCAGGAAGCGGCCCGCCTCAACAACATCGGCGTCGCTTACATGAACCAGCAACTCTTTGAAAAAGCTTTGAAGGCGTTCGAAGAAGCGGCTGCCAATGATCCGGCGTTGGCTGTGGTCGCCGTCAATCGCGGAGTGGCGCTGCTCAACCTTCAGCGCGGCGACGAAGCGAAGGCGCTGCTGGAAAAAGCCGTCAGGAACAATCCCAAAGATGCCCATGCCTGGTACAACCTCGGCCTCTATTACAAAAACTCCACCGATGCAGGTTCCGCCATCGCCGCGTTCCGCCGCGTTACCGAAATTGATACGAACGACGCCGATACCTGGTACTTCCTCGGATCGACCTGCGCGCAACTCAAGCAATTTCCGGAAGCGATCGATGCCTTCGATCACGCATTGAAGATCGACCCGCTGCACGCCTCCGCCGAGTTCGGCCTGGCGCGGGCCTACCAGCAATCCGGGCAAGCCGACCCCGCCCATGAAGCAATGAAGAAGTTCCAGTACATCACGCAGAACAAGTTGGGCTCACCCATCAGCCTGTCTTATGGCGAACAGGGGAAGTATTCGCGCGCGGAAGAATCGCCGGCGGCAGTGGAGAAGGTGCTGGCGGCGATCCCGGTGAAGTTTGTGGATAGAACAGCCGACGCGGGGTTGGTTTCGACCCCGGGGTCTGAGGAATTGGGTATAGGTTCCGGCGCATGTTTCCTGGACTACGATGGCGACGGCAAGGTTGATCTTTTTCTCGCCAATAATGGCCCTCGAGGAGGAATGTCGCTCTATCACAATCTGGGGAACGGCAAATTTGAGGACGTTACAGAAAATGCTGGACTTGATTCCACATTGCAAGGAGTCGGCTGCACAGCCGGTGACTATGACAACGATGGCGCTGTCGATCTAGCTGTGAGCGGGTACCGAGGGGTGATGCTATTCCACAACGAAAAAAACGGGACGTTCAAAGATGTAACCGCCGCAGCCGGAATCAAGAGCAACAGTTCTGATATTGGCCTGACCTTCATCGATTACGATCACGACGGTGACCTCGACTTGTACGTTACGCAGCAGACGGGTCCGTCGAACCGGTTTTCAAAGCCATCCACTCAGCCGATTGTGGCCCTTCTCATAGGGAAAAACACCATGTGGCGTAACAACGGCAACGGGACGTTCTCCGATGTAACCAATGAGCTCGGGTTGTCCAGATCCGGACGTCTTGGTGTAGGAGCCGTCGGTTCAGATTACGATAACGATCGCGCGATAGATCTTGTCGTTGCAGGCATAGAGCCATTACACGCTCTCGGCCCTCATGCGATTTTCCGGAACCCTAGGGAGGGGAAGTTTCTTGTGTCTGGAATAGAGTGGGATGATGCCCCTTCTGGTGCAAAGACAGATGCTGCGGGGATCGGCGTTGCTGTGCTCGACTTCGACCACGACGGCTGGATGGATTATGCCTTTACCGTTGACGGTTCTCCCGGCATCGCTCTTGGGCGCAACATCCATGGGAAAAGCTTTAGCAGAGTTCCGCTCCCGGAAACTAACTGGGTCCGCGGCTTTGGCGTCACCGCCATCGACTACGACAACGACGGTTGGGTCGATCTTGTCGCTGTTGGCGAGACGAAGGATGGCAAGGGTGAAGTTCGACTCTTCCGCAATCTTGGGCCGGACGGATTCAAAGATGTCACCGCCGAAACCGGCCTCGACAAAATTAAGCTCAAAGAGCCGCGCGCCATCATTGCCGGCGACTACGACAACGACGGCGCCGTCGATCTCCTGATCACGCAAAATCACGGCCCCGCCGTGCTGCTCCACAACGAAGGTGGCAACAAGAACAACTCGCTGCGCCTCGCGCTCAAGGGCCTGAACGACAACAAGAGTGCCATCGGCACGAAAGTTGAAGTCTTCTCTGGCGGCCTGCGGCAGAAGTTTGAAGTTTACGGCTCCTCCGGCTACCTCGGACAGAACTCGCCCTACCTGACCATCGGTCTCGGACAAGCCAAAGAAGCCGACGTCGTCCGCATGACATGGCCCACCGGCGTTCTGCAGGATGAAATCGAAGTCGCCGCCAACAAGCCACAGACTTTTCTTGAAATGGACCGCCGCGGCAGTTCCTGTCCCACGCTCTTCGCCTGGGATGGCACGCACTACGAACTCGTCGGCGATATGCTCGGCGCGGGCGTCGTTGGACACTGGGTTGCGGCGGGCGATGGCGATGGTGTGCCTCAGGGGCTAAAACCCGCATTCTTCCAGGCGCTGAACGGCACGGCTGAAGCCGTGCCCTACCCAAAACCGACTGCTGACGCCGCGCTCTACCCAAGACCGATTTATGAAACCAGTTCTAAGACTGTGCGCAACATCGCTCGTCCTACCGAATCCATCAAGCTCGACCGTACCTCGCTCCGTGAAAAAGATGGCAAGCTGAGTTTCCGCTTCATGGAGCCGCTTGAAGAATCTGTTTATCTCGATCAAGTGAAATTACTCGCTGTCGATCATTCTGCCGATGTCGACGTTTATCCCAACGAATATTTCGCCAGCAATCCGCCTTACCCGCCGTTCAAGGTTGTGTTCAGCCGCGACGCGCGTCCGCCCGCCGGTGTGTGGGACGAGCACGGCCACAACGTGCTTCCCGATTTGCTCGCGCATCGTTATTTTGGTGATTTCAAAGTGCTTTCATTTTTGGGATTCACCGAGCCCCACAGCCTGGAACTCGATCTCGGCGAGTTCTACCGCGGCGGTCCGCTGTGGCTGCTGATGCATGGCGAGATCGAGTATTTCTCCGCGACCAGCATGTACGCTGCCGATCAAGCGCACCTGCGTCCGTTTGCGCCTTATGTCGAAGCGCAAGTTGCGGGGAACGGCGGAAAAGGAAAATGGGTCCGCGTCGTCGATGACATGGGATTCCCCGCCGGCGGCGCGCGTACCATGACGGCCGATCTCACCGGCAAACTTCCGTCGGGCACGCGGCGCATTCGCATCACCACGAATTTGCAGATCTACTGGGACAGTATCCTGATCAGCCGGACGAGCCAGGATCAAAGCCAGGATCAGAGCGCCCGCCTGACGCCGGTACCGCTCGCGCGCGCCGAACTGAATTTCCACGGATTCCCGCTGAAGATCGAAGACCAGCCGCCGGGCAACGTGAAATACATTTACGAAAAACCCAGCGCCACCGGCCCTTACACGCGGCCCGCCGGCGCTTACACGCGCTATGGCGATGTGCGGCCGCTGCTCGAATCGATCGACGATAAGTTTGCCGTCTTTGGATCCGGCGACGAAGTTGCGCTCGACTTCGATCCGGCAAAGCTGCCCGCCTTGCCGAGCGGCTGGGTGCGCGACTATTTCTTCGTCGCCAACGGATACGAAAAAGATATGGACTTCTACGCCTATCGCGGCGATACGGTTGATCCTCTGCCATTCCGCGACATGCAGACGTATCCGTATCCCGGCAAGTCGTTTCCCTCCGATGCCGAGCATATCAACTACTTGCTCGAATACAACACCAGGTTCATGTCGGGGAATGAGGCGAGCGGATACTCGTTCCAATACCCCAAGTGATAATTTTGTCATAGCGATAAATTGTCATCCTGAGCGAAGCGAAGGACCTGCTTTCTTGTCAGTGCAAGGGACAGCAGGTCCTTCGCTTCGCTCAGGATGACAAAGTTTGGCGGAGTGGTGAGCCTTGGTCCGCGCTACAATCACTCTGCATGCGGGCCGGACAGATTACCATTTTTTCGATTGCCTTTACCGGCTTGCTTTCGGCTCAGACCGCGCCGCAAGGGCCGATGGGCCCGCCTGCGAAAATTCCTCCCGCGCGTATTGAAAAGAAATCGTCTGCGCCCAAACTCACCGCCCCCGTTCCCATCTTTCGCGACATTGCAGCCCAGGCTGGACTGACCGCTTCCCACATCTCCTCGCGCGAAAAATACTACGTTATCGAATCCATGAGTGGCGGTGTGGGCCTGTTCGACTGCGACAATGACGGCAAACTCGATATCGTGATGGTGAACGGCTCGTCCGTCGATCGCTATAAGCAGGGCGGCGATCTTCTCGTCACGCTGTGGCATCAGGATGCCGGCCTCAAGTTCACCGACATCACCGAGAAGGCTGGACTCACGCGCAAAGGTTGGGGCATGGGCGTCGCCGTCGCCGACTTCGACAACGATGGTAACCTCGATCTCTTCGTCACCGGCTACGGAGGCAACGCGCTTTATCGCAACAAAGGCAATTGCACTTTCGAAGACGTGACCGACACGGCTGGAGTGCGTGGAGGCGGCTTCTCCACGGGCGCGGCCTGGGCAGACTACGACCGCGATGGAAACGTCGATTTGTTCGTCTCACGATATGTGCACGTGGACATGAACGACTTGCCCGCTTTCGGCTCTACCAAATTCTGCCAGTTCAAAGGGGCGCCGGTGCAATGCGGGCCGTGGGGCATGGAGGGGGAGACCGATCTGCTCTAC
This sequence comes from Terriglobales bacterium, assembly GCA_050014475.1. Classification (GTDB taxonomy): domain Bacteria; phylum Acidobacteriota; class Terriglobia; order Terriglobales; family Acidobacteriaceae; genus Acidiflorens. The sequence continues at coordinate 16,369 of JBEKDG010000019.1, forward strand.
CACAACCGCGGCGATGGCACGTTCGAAGAAGTCTCGAAAAAAGCCGGTGTTGACGATCCCGATAAATACTACGGACTGGGTGTGACCTGGGGCGACTACGACAACGACGGCTGGCCCGATCTGTTCGTCGCCGATGACGCCACTCCGAATCATCTTTATCACAACAATCACAATGGCACGTTCTCCGACGAGGCTATGGTTGCAGGCGTCGCGATGAACGGCGAAGGTCAGGCGCTCGGCTCCATGGGCGTGACTTGGGGCGACTACGATCACAGCGGACGCCTCTCGATGTTCGTGACCGAATTTGCCGATCAGCCCAACACGCTTTATCACAACCAGGGGACGCGAGGATTCGAAGATGTTGCCATGCAATCGCATCTCGGCCAGTCCAGTTTGCCGTTTCTCGGCTGGGGTACGACGTTTTTCGATATGGACAACGACGGCTGGCTCGATCTGTTCGTGGCCTGCGGACACGTCTATCCGCAAATGGACAACGTGAAGGGAAGCGCAGCCTACGCTGAGCCGATGCTGTTGCATCGCAACTTGCGCAACGGAACATTCGAAGAAGTGTCGAAGGCGGCTGGGCTAGCCGATATGCCACTGAAATCCCGGCGGGGCGCCGCTTTCGGCGACATCGCTAACAACGGCAACGTCGATATCGTGGTGCTCAACGTGGGCGAGCCGCCGTCGCTGCTGCTCAACACAAATAAAATCCCGAACCACCGTGTGCTCTTCCATCTAGAGGGAACAAAAAGCAACCGCGCCGCGATCGGCGCGCGTGTCACCATTCAAGCCGGAGGAATGACGCAGTTCGACGAAGTGCGTGGCGGTGGCAGCTACCTCTCGCAGAACGATCTGCGTCTTCATTTTGGCCTGGGGGCGGCGACAAAAATTGATTCGGTTGAAGTGCGCTGGCCCACCGGCAAGACGGAAAGCTTCAAAGACGTGGCCGCGGACAAGATCTACGCCATCGCCGAAGGGCAGGGAATCAAGGAGACGGTCGCTTTGTCTGCTCCCGAATCGATTTCTTTCTAGCCTGAATTCAGGTGCCTGGTTTCACTGCTGCCACGCTTTCGCCAGCTCTTTCCATGTCACCAACACGAAACCTTGCTCCTTAAGAAACTGCCGGAACTCCGCGCTCTTCACCATATCCAAGTCGCGTTGACGCCAGGCTGCGCCCCAATCCGGATGGTCCCAGGTGGCGCCGCGCATTTCCTCGTCGTCGTAGGCCAAATGCACGATGAGTTGATATACGCCTGGTGGGAGTGGCGCCAGTTGCTTCTGGTACCAGTCGAGCCAAGCTTTGTTGTTGGGCGCGACGCCCGGTTCCATGGTGACAATGCGCTGCACCGTGATCTCTTCCGCAGGCACAGAAATCCCCGCGGGCGAGCCATGAGTTCCCGACGGCTCCAAAAGAATCGGGAGTTTATATTCGTCCCGCATCTTTCGGTACACGCCAAAGAGTTCGGCAGAGGACACCATGCCCGCCATGTGCATATCAAGGTGTGTGACGGGAATGCCAGCGTTTTTTGCGCGGTCAATCTGCGATCGCAATTCGTGTTCCACGTCCGGAGTCTTGGCGTTTTGGGCAACCTCGGGTGTGTCGGGCGGAAAGTATCCGTGGGCATCGACGAGGCTGGGGACTCTGCTCGCGCCGCTGACCGGACCCCAGCGCAGATCGGTCCATTCACTGGTCAACGCCAGGTGGATGCCCAGATCGGCGTTCGGATGCTGTTTCGCCCAGCGCGCCACCTCGGGAAACCACGGGCAGGGAACAAGGATGCTGGCCGAAGTAATCCATCCCTTCTCGAGAGCCTCAAACGTGGCCCGGTTGACGGAATGGTTCATGCCGAGGTCGTCGGCGTGAATCACCAGCAGGCGTGCAGAGGCCGGATGGCCCAGCCGCTCCTGCACGGTTGTTGCCGGCACAGTCTGGGCGAGACTCTGCGCCGGGCAGGCAAAAAGAAACAGGAGTAGAAAACGCATTCTGTGGTTCATGACCGTGGACTCGCGCCCCATCAAATTCCGTCGAATTCTGCCGAATTCCTGAGTTTCACCAAGACTCGGCAAGAATCGTTTTAATACAAGCGTTTTTTCGTTGACAGAATATCCCTTCCGTATAGAATTCGAGAGGAATTTTGTGGAACTGCGGCAGGGTAGCTCTATTTGGGACCCCGCGAGCCACGTGTGACCCTTCCCCGAACCCCGTTATCTCCGCAGGATAATGGGGTTTTGTTTTGAGAACGTGAATGAGTTCTACTGCCAAGCCGCCCGCTGACGTCCCGCGCCTGAGGCGCTCGCTCACGCTCTGGGACCTGATTCTGTACGGCGTCATCGTGATTCAGCCGGTCGCGCCGATGTCGGTGTTCGGGGTGCTCAGCGACCGCGGACATGGGCACGTGGTTACGACCATCCTGGTCGCCATGGTGGCGATGCTGTTCACCGCCATCAGCTACGGCCGCATGGCGCGCGCCTATCCCAGCGCTGGCTCGGCGTTCACCTACGTCGGTCAGGAAATCAATCCCGCTCTTGGTTACGTCACCGGCTGGAGCATGGTGATGGACTACATGCTCAATCCGATCATCTGCACCATCTGGTGCAGCCAGCAGGCGCACGTGTTTGCTCCTGGCGTGCCGTACTGGGCGTGGGCTGTCTTCTTTGCGCTGGTGTTCACGCTCCTGAACATCCAGGGAGTGAAAACCTCGGCTCGTGTGAACTCGGCGCTGGCGGCGGGGATGGGCGTGGTGATTGCAATTTTCTTTGTGGTCGCGGCGCGCTACATCCTGGGCAACCCGCACGACGGCGCAGGCTTCTACTCACGGCCCTTCTACGACCCGAGCCTGTGGAACACGAAGGCCGTGCTCGGAGGAACGTCGATCGCGGTGCTCACCTACATCGGTTTTGACGGCATCTCCACGCTCTCGGAAGAAGCGGAAAACCCGCGCCGCAATATTCTGCTGGCAACGGTGCTGACCTGCCTGGTGATCGGCATTCTGTCTGCCGTTGAGGTCTACGCCGCGCAGTTGATCTGGCCCGCATCGCGGCCTTTTCCGGACGTCGACACTGCCTTCGTGCACGTCGCCGGTCGAGCCTGGGAGCCGATGTTTGGCATTATCGGATTCACCCTGCTGGTCGCCAACTTCGGATCGGGCATGGGCGCGCAGATCGGCGCTGCTCGCCTGCTCTACGGCATGGGGCGAAGCAACGCGCTCCCCAAATCGTTCTTCGGAGCCGTCGACGCGAAGCATCGAGTGCCGCGGAATAACGTGTTGTTTGTGGGTGCAATCGCGCTGATTGGCGCGTTTGTGATGAGTTACGGTCTCGGCGCTGAGATGCTCAATTTCGGCGCGCTCATCGCCTTCATGGGCGTGAACGCTGCGGCTTTCATGCGCTATGTGGTGCGTGACCAAAAGAGGACGCTGTCGTTTATCGCGCCACCTGTCCTCGGCTTCGTAATCTGCTTATTGCTCTGGCTGAGCCTCAGTACTCCCGCCAAGATCGCCGGCACCATCTGGATGGCGGCGGGAATCGCCTTCGGCGCCTGGAAGACGCATGGTTTCCGCGGAGACCTGGTCAACTTCGACCTGCCGGCGGACGAGTGAGAGAAGGCAGCCGAAAGCCAGAGACCGCTCATTAACTCTCAACTAGCTTGGCGTCGTTGGTAGTGGACTCGCCCACACCGCCCGATCTTTTGCCCACGCACGCAGTTCGGCAATCTCCTCGGCGCGGGTGATCGACAGCGGCACGGTGGACGAGAGCGCGGTGAGCAGGTCTTCGGTGCTCAACTCCTGCTTGCGAGCAAAGGCGGCATAGAGTGCGGTTTGCACTGCTGATTCTATCTCCGCTCCGGAGAAGCCTTGGGCTGCGGCTGCTACTCCGTCCAGGTCGTAGGCGGCGGGATTGCGTTTACGCTTTGTCAGTTGGATGGAAAATACCTGTTTCCGCTCGGCTGCGCTGGGCAGGTCCACGAAGAAGAGTTCATCGAAGCGTCCCTTGCGAATCAACTCCGGCGGCAGCACGGTAACGTTGTTGCAGGTGGCGGCTACGAAGACGGCGGGCTTGCGCTCCTGCATCCAGGAAAGAAACGACGCCAGCAGCCGCGACGACACGCCTGCGTCGGCGGAGTCGGAGTCGGGGCCGCTTCCGGCGAAGACTTTCTCCAACTCATCGATCCACAACACGCAGGGCGCCAGGCCCTCGGCTACCCGGAATACTTTCTGGATCCGCTTTTCCGTCTCGCCTATGAATTTGTCGTACACGGCGGCGGTGTCGAACTTCACCAATGGCAGTTTCCATTCTCCGGCTACGGCACGCGCACAAAGACTCTTGCCGCATCCCTGCACACCTAGAATGATTACGCCTTTCGGAGGATCGAGGCCGAACTGACGGGCTTGGTCGTCCCAGGAGCCCCGGCGCTGCTCGAGCCAGCGCTTCAGATTGTCCAGGCCGCCGACGCTCGCCATGTTGTCGGTCGCGTCCACGAACTCCAGCATCTCGGAGCGCTTCAGCAGCGCCTTCTTGGCGTCGAGCACATCCGTGACGCACTCGGGCGAAAGCGCCAGGCGGGCAACTACCGCCTGCGAGATGGCGCGTTCGGCGGCTTCTTCGGTCAAGCCGCGCAGATTCGCGGCCATCGCGTCCACGCCGTTCGAATCGAGTTGGAGTTTCAGGGTGTGGGTACCGGCCAGGCGCGTGTACGTTTCGCGGATGATCTCGCGCAGGCGGTCGCGGTCAGGCAGGGGCAGATCGAGAAATTCCACCAGGCTGGCCAGCTCGGGCGGCATCTCGATCGCGGGAGCGGTCAGTACCAGAGTTCTTCGGTTCGCGGAAAATTTTTGCCCTACGTCGCGCAGGCGGCGCACTACTACCGGGTTGTCCATGTGGCGATGGAAATCCTTCAGCACAAAGACGGCCTCGATCGTCATGGTCTCGAGGTTCGCCAGCGCCTGCACGGGGTCGGCGGTGTTGTACATGGCAGTCTTGGCGCTAACGCCGGAATCGGAACCAACCGACGAGAGCACCGTTCGCGCCAACCGGTCCGCTTCGCTGTTGCCTTGCGGAATCGTGCCACGCGCCTGAACCGGCTGGGGAGCGGCGACACCACTGCCGCATCGCACTAGCCCGTCGGCGATGGTCCATTCGAAGACCGCTAAACTCAGCTCCGAACAAGCCGTCCGCACCAGCGAAAGCGCGCGGACTTCCTCGACCGTCTCCATCACGACGATTGGAGTTGAGGAGTTGATCAGAATCTTCAGCCGATCTATCGGGCTTGCGAGCGAATTCATATTGATTTGACCCGGTGCGGCTTGCTCCCGTAGAATACAGCTTCGGTTCCTACCGGAACATCTTCCTAGCGCAATCTAGGACAAACAAAGGTAATCAAGCCGCATGGCCAATCATTTTTCGGCGCTGAAACGCGCCCGTCAGACAGAGAAGCGAACTGCCCGCAACCGGGCCAACTCGTCGCAACTGCGCACCGCTCTGCGGAGCCTGCGCGAGAGCCTGGAAAAGGGCGACAAGGCCGCCGCCGGCGAGACCTACCGGCAGACCGTGTCGGCGCTCGACAAGGCAATCCAGAAGGGCGTTTTGCACGAAAACACGGCCTCGCGCTACAAGTCCCGCCTGTCGGCGCGGCTGAACGCTCTGAAGTAGGTGCTGGGAGGGTTATCCGCCGGGTTGCAAATTGTTCTTGACCTTCCCCAGCGGTTTGTTATACTTAGCTGTTCTCCGGGACAAGAAAACAGCTTTCTGGCGGTTCCGGCGAACCTCCGCCCGCGTAGTGGCAACTCCTTAAAGAATTGAGCAACTTTCGGGTTGGGCGGGGCATCTATTTGGGTAATTCTGGCAAATCCCTTTGCACCTAGCCCGAATTGCAGCTCGGCTAGCCGTAGGCGACCATCACCCAACGGGGACGATGGGATTAGCGGCCTAAATTATTCCTATTGAAGGAGAACGACCTAACATGCGCTCTGATCGTGTATTTGACGCTCTACATACTTTGCGGAACCGGTATATGCTTTGCCAGCTTGCCTCCAAGGCAACGCGCAGGTTTCATAAGCCGAACACCCGTATTCAGGAAACCATGAATGACGTGTTTGACAAGATCGCCGATGCGGAACGTCATGACATCCTGAGCGAACCCGAAAACTTTGCCGAAGCACAACGGCGAGCTGCTTAGCAGCTCCGCCGTGTGCCCGCACGGCGGCAAAGAAATCCATCCCGAGAGAATCCCTCCCGAAGAAACAAGCCCGTAGGTAAATATGACCATTGCAGAACTGAAAGAAAAAAACATTACCGAGCTGACCAAGATCGCCCGATCTTTGGAGCTGCCCGGCGCCAGCGGACTCCGCAAACAGGATCTCATCTTCAAGATCCTGCAGGCGCAAAGTGAAAAAGAAGGACACATCTTCGCCGAAGGTGTGCTGGAGATCCTCCCTGACGGCTACGGCTTCCTGCGCTCGCCCGACTACAACTACCTGCCCGGGCCCGACGACATATACGTGTCGCCATCGCAAATCCGCAAGTTCGACTTGAAAACCGGCGACACTATCAGCGGCCAGGTGCGCCCGCCCCATGAGGGCGAAAAATATTTCGCGCTGGTCAAGATCGAGGCGGTCAATTTCGAGTCGCCCGACGAGGCCCGCAACAAGATTCTGTTCGACAACCTGACGCCGCTGTATCCGCAGGAGCGGCTCAAGCTCGAAACCACGCGCGAGAATATCAGCGCGCGCGTCATGGACCTGCTCACCCCGCTCGGCAAGGGACAGCGCGGCCTGATCGTCTCGCCGCCCCGCGCCGGCAAGACCATGCTGCTGCAGAACGTGGCGAACTCCATCACCACCAACCATCCCGAAGTCGTGCTGATGGTTCTCCTGATCGACGAGCGCCCGGAAGAAGTCACCGACATGCAGCGCTCCGTCAAGGGCGAAGTCATCTCCTCGACCTTCGACGAGCCCGCCGCCCGCCACGTGCAGGTCGCGGAAATGGTGATCGAAAAGGCTAAAAGATTAGTCGAGCACAAACGCGACGTGGTCATCCTGCTCGATTCCATCACGCGCCTGGCGCGCGCCTACAACACCATCGTGCCGCCCTCGGGCAAGGTACTCTCGGGCGGCGTCGATTCGAACGCGTTGCAGCGTCCGAAGCGCTTCTTTGGATCGGCGCGCAACATCGAAGAAGGGGGATCGCTCACCATCATCGCCACCGCCCTCATCGACACCGGCTCGCGCATGGACGACGTGATCTTTGAAGAATTCAAGGGCACTGGCAACTCGGAAATCATCCTGGATCGCAAGCTGGTGGATAAGCGGACCTTCCCAGCAATTGATATCCAGCGTTCCGGCACGCGTAAGGAAGAGCTGCTGATCCCGAAAGAGGATTTGCAGCGCATCTGGGTGCTGCGCAAGGTGCTAAACCCGCTGTCGCCGGTCGAAGCCATGGAACTGTTGATCGAGCGGCTTGCCAAAGCGCAGTCGAACAGCGAATTCCTGGCCAAGATGAGCTCGTTGTAGCTCGGTGGAGAGACGGGCGTCGCGCCCGTCCAGCCGGGCGGGGACGCCCGGCTCTCCACCACCAAGCTTGGAAACAAAACGCCATCCAGCGGCACTGGATGGCGTTTTTTCTTTGCGTTTTCTTTCGAAGCAACCTCAGTCGCGCGCTTACTCCGAACTGATTCGCATCCCGTAGAACGACCGGTACACGAAAGAGACCGAGACCGCGAAGAAGGCGAGCGCCAGGATGTGCGTCAGCCCGGTGCCATGGCCGCGGGTCAGCGAGACGGCCAGTTCGACCGCCAGCAGTCCAAACAGCGTGGTGAACTTGATGACCGGGTTCATGGCCACCGAAGACGTGTCCTTGAAAGGATCGCCCACCGTATCGCCGATCACCGTGGCGTCGTGCAGCGGCGTGCCTTTCTGCTTCAGTTTGGTTTCGACGATCTTCTTGGCGTTGTCCCAGGCGGCGCCGGCATTGGCCATGAAGATGGCCTGGTAGAGACCGAAGATCGCAATCGAGATCAGGTACCCGATAAAGAAGAACGGTTCCACGAAGGCAAACGTCAGGGTCCCGAAGAAGACGGCGAGGAAGATGTTGAACATGCCCTTCTGCGCGTACTTGGTGCAGATCTCAACCACCTTCTTGCTGTCGGCAACCGAAGCCTTCTCCGCACCCTCGAGTTTGATGTTGGCCTTGATGAACTCCACGGCGCGATAGGCGCCGGTAGTCACGGCCTGCATGGATGCGCCGGTGAACCAATAAATCATCGCGCCGCCGGTAATCAGGCCCAGAAAGAATGGAGCGTGCAGCAACGAGAGCTTCTCCACATTCGCGGTCAGCCCATTGGTCAGCGCCATGATGATGGAGAAAATCATCGTGGTCGCGCCCACTACGGCGGTTCCAATCAGCACCGGCTTGGCGGTCGCCTTGAAGGTATTGCCCGCGCCGTCGTTCTCTTCCAGCAAGTCCTTGGAGCGGTCAAAATTCACGTCGATGTTAAAGTCCTTCTTGATTTCCGCCTTGACGTTGGGCACCTGCTCGATCATCGAAAGCTCGTAAACGGACTGCGCGTTGTCGGTAACCGGCCCGTACGAATCGACCGCGATTGTCACCGGCCCCATCCCGAGGAAGCCGAAGGCAACCAGGCCAAAGGCAAACACCGGCGCGGCAATCATGGTGGCCGCCGCGCCCAAGCCCATCTGGCTAAAGAAGTAGGCAATCGACATCAGAGTGACCATCGAAAGTCCCAGCCAATAACCCGAGAAGTTTCCAGCGACAAAACCGGAGAGGATTCCGAGCGATGCGCCGCCTTCTTTTGCCGAGGTCACCACTTCGTTCACGTGGCGCGAGTTCACCGAGGTGAAAACCTTGACCAGTTCAGGAATCAGCGCTCCCGCCAGCGTTCCGCAGGAGATGATCGAAGCCAGCTTCCACCACTGCGTGGTGTCGCCACCCAAGTCGGGGATGATGAAATGGGAAACGATGTAGGTGGCAACGATCGAAACAATCGAAGTGATCCACACCAGCGAAGTCAGCGGATGCTCGAAGTTCATTTCGTCGGCATGGCCGTACTTCGCTTTCGCGATGGCGCCGTTGATGAAATATGCCAGAGCGCTGGACACCAGCATCATGATGCGCATCACGAAAATCCACACCAGCAACTGCACCTGGATCGCCGGTTCCTTCACGCCCAGCAAGATGAAGGTAATCAGGGCGACGCCGGTCACGCCATAAGTTTCGAAACCGTCGGCCGACGGTCCCACCGAGTCGCCGGCATTGTCGCCGGTGCAATCGGCAATCACGCCGGGGTTGCGGGCATCGTCTTCTTTAATCTTGAAGACGATCTTCATCAAATCGGAACCGATATCGGCAATCTTGGTGAAGATGCCGCCCGCGATACGCAGTGCCGCCGCGCCCAGCGACTCGCCGATCGCGAATCCGATGAAACACGGGCCGGCATAATCGCCCGGCACGAACAGCAGGATGAAGAGCATGATCAGCAGTTCCACCGAGATCAGCATCATGCCGATCGACATTCCGGCCTCAAGCGGAATCTGATAAACCGGGTAAGGCTTGCCGGGTAGAGAAGCGAAGGCCGTCCGCGAATTCGCGAAGGTGTTTACGCGAATCCCAAACCACGCCACACCATAGCTGCCCCCGATTCCCACCAGGCTGAACCCCAGGATGATCAAAACGCGGGAAACTTCGAAATGCCGCAGCACGCCAAAGTACACGGCGATAATGGTCGCGATAAAGACCCACAACAGCATCAGGAACTTGCCCTGCGTGATCAGATAAGTCTTGCAGGTCTCATAGATCAGTTCCGAGATTTCGCGCATGGCGCGGTGCACGGGCAGACTCTTCAGGCGCATGTAGATGGCCATGCCGAAGCCGAGGCCGAAGACGCAGAACAGCAGCCCGATCATCAGCAGGCGATGCCCGTTCACGCCGAGGAACGAAACCGAAGAAAGGTCGGGCAGTTTCAGGGCCGCCTCGCCGCCTTCTTCGGCGGGTTGCGCCAGCGCGGAGCCGGCAGTCAGAAACAGCAGAGTTGCAATGGTTGCCGAAGTTTTCGCAAAGCGTTTTTTTGCAAACCGGCGTGCCACGGACGCAAGATTGGCGTTCCAAGTGCGCATCAAAATCCTCCTAAGGATCCTTCAGGGGTTACGACGTGCAATTTTGCTCTGGCGCGCTAACGGCCCGCAAAAGGATTCGATCCGCCACGGGCACGGCCGCCACCGGAGTTCCGAACACGCTCCGAACACGCTTCCACCGCCAGGCATAACAATAAAAAAGAGGAGTGCCGATTTGGCCGCGTCGGAAAACTTGTGCCGTCGGCATCTAGCCCCACGATCAGACTACACACCTCTGCACAAAGCACTCGTTTATAGCACCTTGCCGGAAGTCGGGTCAATGATGGGCATCACATGATCGGTATCACGAGGACAGGATTTCACCCGCACCTCGACCCGCACCTCGAACCCCACCTGGAGATAGCTCCGAGCCGCGAGCTTCGAGCATCCGATTCGTGGTCGGTCGTAACTCGTAGCCCGAAGCTCGGAGATCGAAGCGGAGATTCTGCCTGAATCGGGCAGCTTCCGTATAATTGACAATCTGTCATGCCAGCCTCCCTTGACTCGATTGTCGCCGCTACGCGCCAGCGCATCTCTCGGAGTCGGCGGAACTCCGACCTGCGCGCGCTGGAACAAGCGGCGGCCGGGCACATTCCGCGGGGATTTCGGACTCGACTGCGCCGGGTTGCGCAGGACGGAATCGCGGTCATCGCCGAGCTGAAAAAAGCCTCGCCCTCAAGGGGCTTGATACGCGCGGATTTCAGACCATCCGAACTCGCGCGGGAGCTCGAGCAGGCAGGCGCCGCCGCACTGTCGGTGTTGACCGACGAACAGTTCTTCCAAGGCTCGCTGGACTACCTGCGAGAAGCCTCGGCGAGCAGTTCTCTGCCCTGCTTGCGCAAAGATTTCATCGTCGATGAATTCCAGATCGTCGAAGCCAGAGCGAACCGAGCCGACGCCATCCTGCTGATTGTCGCCGCACTCGATCAGAAAGAACTGGTATCGCTGGCCGGGATCGCCCGGTCGCAGGGCCTCGACGTTTTGTGCGAAGCTCATGACGAGCAGGAACTGCAACGTGCGCTCGATGCAGGCTGTGACCTGATCGGCATCAACAGCCGCAATCTGCGCACCTTCGAAGTCAATCTCGAAACCGCATTCCGGCTCGCGGAAAAAATACCCGCCGCCTGCGTCCGAGTAGCCGAGAGCGGAATCCAATCCGGCGCAGACCTGGCTCGTCTGCGATCCGCAGGATACGAAGCGTTCCTGATCGGCGAATCGCTGATGAGAGCGGAGCACCCAGGCGAAGCGCTCGCGAAGTTGATGGAGGAAGCAAAAGTAGTGGTCAGTGGCTAGTTGATTTTACTGACAACTGACAACTGATAACTGACAACTGTTCTTATGACTTGGATCAAAATCTGCGGGATCACGAACCTCGACGACGCTCTCGCCGCCACCGAAGCGGGCGCGAACGCGTTGGGCTTCGTCTTCTATCCGGAGAGCCCGCGCCTCGTCACTTTAGAAACTGCGCGCTCGATCGCCGCCAAGGTGCCGCAGCAAATGGAAAAAGTCGGCGTTTTCGTCAACGAGACCGTGGACCACGTGCGTGACGCCGTCAAACAGGTAGGTCTTACGGCCGTACAATTGCACGGCGACGAGAGCACGGAATTCAGCCGCGCGCTGTTCCAGGAACTCGCCAACGGATCCCGCCGCCCCATGATTTTCCGCACCTGGCCGGCGAAGATTTTCGACGCACCCGCTGAACAAACGGTTGGCTGGGATCCGGTCTCGGCCGGACTGGTAGAGCCCGACGAGGCCTACAAGGGGAAACGCGTACACAAAATCCACGTCGCCAAGAACGGCGACCTCTTCCTTGAAACCCACGGTTTCCGCCCCGGCGTAATCTCGGGCGTCCTGCTCGATTCCTCAACCGCGGAAAAACGCGGCGGCACGGGAGAGACTTTCGACTGGGAACGCGTCCAGCCCTGGGCCGGAATCATCAACAGCATCAGCAAGCTGATCGTCGCCGGCGGCTTGCATCCCGGCAACGTGCAGGAGGCGATTCACCTCCTTCACCCCTGGGGTGTGGACGTTTCCTCCGGCGTCGAACGCGAACCCGGCAAAAAAGATCCCCGAAAAGTCCGCGCCTTTGTCCAAGCTGTGAGGGCGATGGAAGAGGCGAGTTAAAGATGGCGACCGCAACCGCAACTAGAAAAGCCCGTAGCCAAATAGCTGGAAAACTTCCGCCAAAAGCCGCTGTTGCCGGCCGTTTCGGCGTGTATGGCGGCCGCTACGTTCCGGAAACGCTGATGGCCGCGCTCGATGAACTGGAGCGCGAATACGAAAAAGCCAAGCGCGATCGCAAATTCCAGCAACGCCTCGACCAACTTCTGAAGACGTACGCGGGACGCCCCACGCCGCTGTTCTTCGCCCGCCGCCTGACCGCAAAACTTGGCGGCGCGAAAATCTATCTCAAGCGTGAGGACCTTCTCCACACCGGCGCGCACAAAATCAACAACTGCCTCGGCCAGGCCTTGCTCGTCGAGCGCATGGGCAAGCACCGTGTTATCGCGGAAACCGGCGCCGGTCAGCACGGCGTCGCCACCGCCACCGTCTGCGCCCTGTTCGGCTTCGAGTGCGTGGTGTACATGGGCACCGAGGACATGCGCCGCCAGGAGCTCAACGTCTTCCGCATGCGTTTGCTTGGCGCCGAAGTTCGCGGCGTCGATTCCGGTTCACGTACTCTCAAGGACGCCATCAACGAAGCCATGCGCGACTGGGTCACCAACGTGCGCACGACGCACTACCTGCTCGGCAGCGTGCTTGGAGCGCATCCCTATCCGACCATGGTGCGCGACTTCCATCGCGTCATCGGACACGAAGCTCGCGCCCAGATTCGCAAAGCCGAAGGCAAACTTCCCAACGCCATCATCGCCTGCGTCGGCGGAGGATCGAACTCCATCGGCATCTTCTACGACTTCCTCAAAGACAAGAAAGTCGAACTCATCGGAGTCGAAGCCGGCGGCCGCGGCGAGGCGCTCGGCCAGCACGCAGCCCGTTTCCGCGGCGGCTCGCCGGGCGTTCTGCAGGGAACTTATTCCTACGTCTTGCAAGACGCCGCGGGCCAGATCGCAACCACGCACTCGGTTTCCGCCGGTCTGGATTATCCGTCGATCGGCCCCGAGCACGCCATGCTCAAAGATACGGGCCGCGCCCAATACGTCCCTGCGTCCGACGCCGAAGCGCTTGAGGCAACCATGCTGCTCGCTCGAACCGAAGGCATCATTCCGGCGCTCGAATCCGCGCACGCCGTCGCCGAAGTCATCAAGCGCGCTCCGAAAATGAAGAAGTCCGAGATCGTGATTGTCAATATTTCGGGCCGCGGCGACAAAGACATTGGAATTTTGCGGGAGAACCTGAAGCTGGATGGATAATTTGTAACCCAATCGGGTGATCTGATCATCGGGCCATCGGGTGATCGAAATTCAAAGACAGATGTATTTGCGACTTAGATCACCCGATGGCCCGATCACCCGTTGACCCGATTGGGTTACAAATTACAAATCACAAAGTACAAATTCTCATGCCCTTTCATTTCGAAAAGAAGCCATCGCTCATCGCCTACGTAACCTGCGGCGACCCCGACCTCGCGACCACGCGTCAGGTCATCCTGGCAGCCATCGACGCGGGTGCGAGCGTGATTGAGCTTGGCGTCCCCTTCAGCGATCCTCTCGCCGATGGCCCTGTCATCCAGCGCGCCAGCGAGCGAGCGCTCAAGCACGGAACGTCGCTCCAGCATGTGCTCACGCTCGCCTCAGAAATCCGCGAGCATTCCCAATCCGTCGGCCTGGTGATCTTTTCCTACTTCAACCCCATCTTGCGCATGGGCCTGCCAAAGTTCTGCCAGGTGGCGCGGCTCGCAGGAATTGACGGAACGCTGATCACCGATCTGCCCGTCGAAGAATCCGCCGAGTATCTGCGCGAGGCGCGCAAGAACGACCTCGCAACTATTTTTCTGGCTGCGCCCACCAGCACCGACCAGCGCCTGAAGCTGATCGCCCAGGTTTCAACCGGCTTTATTTACGCGATCTCGCGCACCGGCGTCACCGGCGCTCGCCAGCAGATGACCGGAGACGCCCGTGCCCTGGTCAAGCGCATTCGCCGTTTCACCAAGCTTCCGGTGGCTGTCGGCTTCGGAATTTCAACTCCGGCGCAATTCGCCGCCGTCGGCAAATTCGCCGAAGGCGCAGTCGTCGGCAGTGCCATCGTCCACGCCATCGAACAAAATCCCGGACGGGAAGCCGCGACTGTGGCAGAATTTGTAAGGCAGCTTCTCGCTGTTCGCTGTTAGCTTTTGGCTTTTTGTCGAAACATCCTAGATCGTTTTCTTAGCGCGCCGTTGATTGGCCGTAGTCTTTGGATTTCGACGGGTGAGCTAAGAGCCAGGAGCGAACAGCCAAAAGCGAACAGCGAACAGCCTCTATGGACATTTCCGATTGGCGCAAGAAAATCGACGAACTGGACCGCAAACTGGCGGCGCTGCTCAACGAGCGTGCTGCCGCTGCAGTCGAAATTGGACGACTGAAACGCAATACCAGCCTGCCCATTTACGAACCCGACCGCGAGCGCGAGGTGATCGCCAATGTGCAGCGCAGCAGCACCGGTCCATTAGCCGAGCGCGATCTCGGGCAGATCTACGAACGAATCATGGACGTGATGCGCAGCATTCAAAAGCACGAAATCGTTCCCGACTCCGAGATCAGTTCTGGCGACACGGAGGTCGATTCGCAACTGAATGACTAGCAGGCTGCTGAAAAGACTCGCGTTTTGTATCAGGGCATCGCTGCTTTGTATCAGGGTATCGCTTTAGCGATACCGTAAGTTCGTTAGCTTTCAACCGCCCCTTTAGGGGCTGCCGTTGCGATTTCGACTTTTTCAGCAGCCGGCAAGAACACTTTCGGCCCGAGCATCGGGCGTTACCGTCCCGCGGCAGGGCAAAACGAGCGCACTCATGATCGTCGCAATGCAAGATTCGGCCAGTGAAGATCAGATCCAGCAGGTGATCGATCGACTGGTCCACTTCGGCTTTGAAGTCCACCGTTCCACCGGTGCGCGTCAGACCGTTCTCGGCGGAGTCGGGGCTCCCTCCGATTTCGACGCCGGCGAAATCGAAATGATGCCGGGGGTGCAGGAAGTTCACCGCATCACTTCACCCTACAAGCTGGCCGGCCGCAGCTTTCGTCCCGAGGGCACCGTGGTCAAATTTGCGAACGGGATTGAAATCGGTGGCAGGAAGATCGTCGTCATGGCCGGGCCTTGCTCGGTCGAATCCCGCGAGCAACTGTTCACCGTCAGCGGCCTGGTCGCCAAAGCCGGAGCGCGGGTGCTCCGCGGCGGCGCCTTCAAGCCCCGCTCCTCTCCCTACTCCTTTCAGGGACTCGGCGTTGCCGGCCTGAAATTGCTGCGCGAAGCGGGCGATCATTTCAAACTGCTCGTGATCAGCGAAGTCATGGAGATCTCCCAGATCGAGCTGATGCTGCCTTATGTGGACATCTTCCAGGTAGGCGCGCGCAACATGCAGAACTTCAATCTGCTGCGCGAACTCGGCAAGGTCCGCAAGCCCGTGCTGCTCAAACGCGGGATCGCGGCCACGCTCGAAGAACTCCTGTGCTCCGCGGAATACCTGCTCGCCGGCGGCAACTACGAAATCATTCTCTGCGAGCGCGGCATCCGCACCTTCGAAACTTACACGCGCAACACGATGGATATTTCCGCGATTCCGATCATTCATAAACTCTCGCACCTGCCCATGACCGCCGATCCATCGCACGGCACCGGACGCCGCGACAAAGTGGCTCCCATGGCGCGCGCCTCCGTTGCCGCTGGCGCCGATGCTATGCTCATCGAGGTTCATCACCAGCCGGATAAAGCGCTCTCCGATGGTGCGCAGTCGCTTTACCCGGAACAGTTTGCCAAGTTGATGGACGAGCTCCGCATGATTGCGCCTGCGGTTGGACGCGAGATCGCGTAAACCATAATTTGTGATTTGTAATTAAAAAACAAAATCGCAAATTACAAATCACAAATTGCAAATTACCCATGGCCTTCAAGCAAGTCACCATTATCGGAACCGGCTTGATCGGAGGCTCGCTGGGCCTCGCCCTGAAGAAACGCCGGCTTGCCGGACGAATCATCGGGTGCGATCGTGCTCCAGTTTTGGAGCGGGCCCAGGACTGCGGCGCCATCGAAGCTGGAACCACCAATCCCGCGGATGCCGTGCGCGGCAGCGATCTGGTGGTGCTGGCAACCCCCGTGCTCCCGATCCTCGATCTGATCGGCCGGCTCGGTCCAACGCTGCCGGCGAAGACTCTCGTCACCGATGTCGGCAGCACGAAGGTAGATATTGTCCAGCGCGCCGTGAAATCGTTCGGGCGAAACGCCGGTCATAGATTCCTCGCCGGGCATCCCATGGCGGGCAAGGAAAACGCCGGTGTGGAGTTTGCCGATGCCGATCTGTTCGAAGGCGCCGCCTGGCTCTTCACGCCACTACCCGGCCAGAACGTTCACGCCGGGCAATGCGGGGAATTTATCCACTGCGCGGAAAAGATGGGCGCCAAAATAGCCGTCCTCGATCCCGCCGATCATGATCGCTTCTGCGCCTGGATCAGCCATCTGCCCCAGATGATCTCAATCGCTCTGGCAGCAACGCTGGTCGACGAATTCGGCCCCGACGCGCCCGTGCTCGACATCGGCGGACAAGCCCTCCGCGAGATGACCCGCATTTCCGGCAGCCCCTATTCGATGTGGCGCGACATCGCCATCACCAATCGCAAGAACCTGAGCGACGCGCTGCAGAAGTTGGAACAACGCCTCGCGCACATCCGCGAGAATCTGGACTCACGAGAACTGGCAGCGGAATTCGAGCGCGCGCACCAGTTGAGAAAAAACCCACCACGGAGGCAGGGAAAATGATTTTGTAATTTGGTAATCGGGTAATTTGGTAATTGAAGACCCGAAGCGCCGACAGAGAAGAATGGGTTTCAAATTACCAAATTACAAATTACCAAATTACCAATTCTTCTCCGTGCCTCCGTGGTGAAATTCCTATAGAATTCTCCTGCTATGCACAAAGTTGTCGCGAGCGCTGAAGAAGCGATCCAGGACGTGTTCGACGGAGCCACCATCATGGTGGGCGGATTCGGTTTGTGCGGGAATCCTGAGAACCTGATCCGCGCTCTCGCCCACAAGGGCGTCAAGAACCTGACCACCATCAGCAACAACGCCGGCGTCGATGGCTTCGGCATGGGACTGCTTCTGGCCAATGGCCAGATCCGGCGGCACATCGGGACCTACGTCGGCGAAAACAAACTGCTCGAACAGATGGTGCTGAACGGCACGGTGCAACTCGACCTCGTTCCGCAGGGAACGTTCTCCGAGCGAATTCGCGCCGGGGGCGCGGGAATTCCCGCGTTCTTTACGCCCACCGGCGTCGGAACGGTGGTCGCCGACGGCAAGGAAGCGCGCGAGTTCGACGGCCGCACTTACATCATGGAGCGCGCGCTGAAAGCCGACTTCGCCTTCGTCAAGGCCTGGAAGGGCGACAAGTGGGGCAACCTCGTCTATCGCAAAACCGCGCGCAATTTCAATCCCATGATGGCAACCGCGGCCAAGATCACCATCGCCGAAGTCGAACACCTGGTCGAACCCGGAGAACTGGATCCTGACATGGTTCATACGCCAAGCGTGTTCGTAAAACGAATCTTCCAGGGGGAACTGTTTGAGAAGAGAATAGAAAAACGGACTGTGACGAAGTTAGTAGCGGGATAACTGGTGCACGCTGATCGCTGTTCGTCGTTCGCTGTTCGCTGTTTGCCAAAAGCGCGCCGAGGGTGAATAGCGAACGACGAACAGCGAACAGCGTTTCTCCTCATCTCCGAACCTGACTCGAAGGAAACATGTCAACCTTGCCCAAGACCACCAAAGACACCGACAAACGCGAGCGCATCGTGAAGCGCATTGCCCGCGAACTGCGCGACGGATTCTACGTCAACCTCGGCATCGGGCTGCCGACGCTGATTGCTAATTATGTTCCGCCGGGCATCGACGTGATTCTTCAATCCGAGAACGGGATGCTCGGCATCGGGCCGTACCCGCTCGAAGGCTCGGAAGACGCGGACCTGATCAACGCGAGCAAAGAAACCGTCAGCGAGATGGCGGGCACCGCGTACTTTTCGAGCGCGGATTCTTTCGCGATGATTCGCGGCGGCCATGTTGACCTCAGCGTGCTGGGCGCGATGGAAGTCGACGAACTCGGCAATCTTGCCAACTGGATGATTCCGGGAAAAATGGTCAAAGGCATGGGCGGCGCCATGGACCTGGTGGCGGGAGCGCGGCGCGTGATCGTCGCCATGGAACATGCCACCAAAGACGGCCAGCCGAAGATCCTGAAGAAATGCACCCTGCCTCTGACCGGCGTGAAAGTTGTGGACACAATCGTCACCGAGATGGCCTACATCCGGGTCACACCGGAAGGCTTGCTGCTCGAAGAGATCGCTCCCGGCCTGACGGTCGAAGACGTCCAGCGAGCGACCGAGGCGAAGTTGCGGGTCAGTTCTGAACTGAAGACGATGTAGGTGGAGAAGCTCTCAGCTCACAGCTCTCAGCTCACAGCTCTCAGTTTTCAGTTCTCAGTTTTCAGTTCTGTGTGGGGGCGGGCGTCTCGCCCGCCCAGCCGGGCAAGGCCCGGCAGCCTCCATCCCCTTCGAACTTTTTCCCTTCCGCTTGCGTATCATATTCAGGAGGAGGTGTCCTCATGATCGCCTTCCTGCTCTGGTGCTTTCTCTTCGTGCTGTGCTGGCCCGTGGCACTGCTGGCGCTGATCCTCTACCCGATCGTGTGGCTGCTGTTGCTGCCCTTCCGGCTGGTCGGCATCGCCGTCCACGGAGCACTCGCCCTGGTCTGGGCCGTAGTGATGCTCCCCGCGCGCCTGCTCAGCGCTCCGTTTCGTCTTTCACGAATTTGAACGTGGGGTCGCCCCTCACCGAGCCACCAATGAACCGCTGGTGCCGAGCTTCGTCCGGCTGGACGGACGAAGGTGTCCGTCCCTACTTAATTTTTTCAGCCTTCGAGCGCGGCCAGGTGTTTCTGCAGAAATTGCAGGCTCCTGAGACCTGCGTCGCGCCAGATGGTTTGGTCCTCGAAACCGTGGCCGGCACCGGGGTAGATTTTGATTTCGTAGGGGATTCCCTTCTTCTCCAGCAACTTCTGTAGCTGGTAGGCTTCCTCGACCGGGACAGTCGGGTCGGCCTCGCCGTGCAGGATGAGCACGGGGCAGAGGCGTCTCATGAAGAGGTTCATTTCTTTGGGCATGCCTCCGAAAAACTCGACGACGGCTTGCACGCGATGGTCGATGGCGGAGTTGGCGAGCGAGAGGTAGGCTCCCAGCGAAAAACCGAGCAGAGCGATACGCTCGCCATCGACCTGCGGCTGCGTTTCGACAAAACTGATTGCGTCCCAGAGGGTTTTCATCCACAGCGGAAAATTCCGAATGATCGTCTGCTTGTCGGCGGATGCGGTGCCGGTGCGGTCGAAGTAATGGAGGACGTAGACGGCGAAGCCTTGGGCAGCTAGCGTGCTGGCGTAGCGCTCCATGCCGGAGACGTTGCCTCCAGCGCCGTAGAGCGCGACTACGGCGGGAACAGGACCGTCAGGCGTCTCCGGCAAGTAGGCGTCGAGGCGGATGGGCTTGCCGCCGCTCTGAAAGACAACCGACGATTGTGTGATTGGCGGCATCTGCGAATTAGATACGCGTTCGGCGATTTGGTTGTGCCATCAGAGACGCGGCAAGCCGCGTCTCTACGTCAGAGTTTCTTGGATCTGGTGCGCCAACTGGCTTAGAGACTTCTCATACGGCGCGCGGGCTATGCCGCGTTCGGTGATGATGGCGGCTACGTATTTTGCGGGCGTCACGTCGAAGGCCGGGTTCTCGACTTGGACTCCGTCGGGGACCATCTGCTTGCCGGCGATGTGCGTGACTTCTCTCGCGTTGCGCTGCTCGATGGGTATTTTGCTGCCGTCGGGCGTGGCGAGATCGACGGTTGAAATCGGCGCGGCCACGTAGAACGGGATGCCGTGCTCTTTGGCGAGGACGGCTACGGTATAGGTGCCGATTTTGTTGGCCACGTCTCCGTTGGCGGCGATGCGGTCGGCGCCGACGACGATGGCTCCGATTTTTCCTTGCTGCATCATGGCTCCCGCCATGTTGTCGGAAATGACGGTGGTGGGGATGCCGTCTTTCATCAGTTCCCAGGCGGTGAGGCGCGAGCCTTGCAGAAAGGGACGTGTCTCGTCGGCATAGACGTGAATTTTCTTGCCCTGCTCGACGGCTGCGCGGATGACGCCGAGCGCGGTGCCGTAACCGGCCGTGGCGAGCGCTCCGGCATTGCAGTGGGTGAGCACGCCGCCGCTCGACGGCATGAGTGTCGCGCCGTGGCGTCCCATGGCCTGGTTGGCGGCGATATCTTCGGCGTGCATGCGCTGGGATTCTTCGATCAAGGCCTGCTGGATCTGCGCGATGGGGCGGATGCGGAGAGATTCAAATTTCTCTGTCATGCGGCGGATCGCCCAAAACAGGTTGACGGCGGTGGGGCGCGTCTGGCGGATGGTTTCGCAAATCTGGTCGAGATCCTTTCTTAGAGCGGCGCCGTTCTCCGCTTTGGAATTTTTCACGCCCAGCGCGATGCCCATGGCGGCGGCAACGCCGATGGCGGGGGCGCCGCGGACAATCATGTTCCGGATCGCGTCGGCAACCTGCTGGTGCGTGGTGCAGGTTACGTACACTTCTTCGGTGGGCAGCTTCGTCTGGTCGATGAAGACTACGCCGTGGGGGGTCCATTCTAGGGTTTGGATCATAGGTCAGTCGTTGGTCGTTCGCTGTTCGCGGCTAAAGGCTAAGGGCTAATTGCTAAATGCTCTTTCCGCACCTCGTTCGCCGTAAAGATCGAGATGAAGTTTGCGGGGGCGGCGGCTTTTTCTACATTGGGGCGGCCGTGGGCATCCTGGCGCTCGACCAGGCACATCGCGCCTACCACTTCGAAGCCGAATTCGCGGGCCGCTTCGATGGCTTGCACGGTGGAGGAGCCGGTGGTGCACACGTCGTCCACGATCACCACGCGCGCGCCTTTTTCGCGGAAGCCTTCGATGCGCTGGCCGGTGCCGTGCTGCTTCTCCGATTTACGCACGAGGAAGCCGTGCATGGTCCCGCTGGTGACGGCGACGGCCACGACGATGGGGTCGGCACCCATGGTGAGTCCACCGATGGCATCGGCTTCCCAGCCTTGCTCGCGGATTTCATCGAGGAAAACTTCGCCGACCAGTTGCGCTCCACGGGCGTCGAGCGTCGTGGTGCGGCAGTCAATGTAATAGTCGCTGGTGCTGCCGGACGACAACTGAAACTCGCCGAGGCGAAATGATTTGTGCGCCAGCATTTCCAAGAGCTCTTGTCGTGCAGTGGACATGAATTTCAGGTGTCAGGTGTCAAGTCTCGGCTCTCAGGGTATAGCGAACAGCCGCCGACTGCCAACTCGAAGTTCAGGCAACCAAGCGGCGAGTCGCAACTGCGGCGGTGGTGCACTGACGCCTGAGACCTGAGATCTGGCATCTGAGACCTTTTCACTGGTTGAGTTTCTCCAGATGCCGGAATCCGTCGGTGGCGGCGAACATCGCCACGGTGATGGTTCCGTTGTAGGCCATGTGGATAAGCAGGCTGGCGGCAACGGAATTTTTCTTGGCTCGCACCATCGTCAGGACCAGGCCGACCAGGAAGATGACGAGCACCGGTCCCCAGGAAAACATCAGTTGCGCGCCGTGCAACAGGGCGAAACCGAGCGCGGTTATGAAGACGGCAACCGGCAAACCGAAACGGCGCGCGAGCACGGGATAAAGAAAGCCGCGGAAAAAAAGCTCTTCCATCAGCGGCGCGAGTGTAACGCTGAGGATGCTGAGCGCCCAGGCTTCGGCGGGCGTGCGGAAGAAATTGTCGATCGGCAGCTCTTTGGGAATCGGCAACAGATGGGACAGACCTTGCAGTGCGAACGAAAGCGCGAAACCCACGAACACGTAAACGGCAATGTTGGAAGGCCAGTTCCAGTGGATGGCGGCGAGAAAATCGGGACGGCGGCGTTCGCGCGTAACCAGAACATACATGTATGCGAGGAGGAGAAGGTACGCCAAGGATTGTCCTGCGACGACGACTAGCGGGACGCGAGCGATTTCGCCGAGGGCCGTGTGCGGGTACACCCAGATCCGGGCGATGAGCAGCACGGTAAACACACCGACGAAGAGCGCAACGACGGTGAGGAATATGAGGCGGAGGACATCCCACCCATTCCACGCCGGATCCGCCGGCGGAGCCGGGACAATTTCGGCGGGTTGGCCGTCAGAAAGGTGACTGGCGGCTAAAGGAGATCCGGAGCCGCTATGACCTGAGGCCTCTGCCGAGCTGCGCTCGGCTTGGACGGGCGAGGGCGCCCGTCCCTCCACAAGCGCATCCGCGGTCTGTGGAGTTGGCATTGGCGTTGGCGTTGGACTCTCGGGGAGATCGTCAGGAGAAAAGTTCACGCGAGCTCTCCTGTGCCAGTGGGCGCGAGCACGCTTTTTGCTGAGCCATTTCTTGCTGGGCCATTTCTTGCCGACCCATTTTTTGCCGACCCATTGAAATACGACGTTAGCGCCTGGCCAGTGTAGGACTTCTTCACTCGCGCCACTTGTTCGGGCGTGCCCTGAGCGACGATGCGACCGCCTTCTTCTCCGCCTTCGGGGCCCAGATCGAGGATCCAGTCGGCGTTGCGGATGACGTCCAGGTTGTGTTCGATGATGATGACCGTGTTTCCGAGATCGGTTAGACGGTGGAGAACGTCGAGCAGCTTGCGCACATCGTCGAAGTGCAATCCGGTTGTCGGCTCATCCAGCAGGTAAAGCGTTTTCCCGGTCTGGCGCTTGCTGAGTTCGCGGGCAAGTTTGATGCGCTGGGCTTCGCCGCCGGAGAGGGTAACGGCAGATTGACCAAGGTGAATGTATCCGAGGCCAACGTCGACCAGCGTTTGCAGCTTTTGCTTGACCTGCGGGATGTTTTCCAGAATCTGGAGCACGTCCGATACGGGCGTTTCCAGCAGGTCGGCGATGGAAGAACCGTTGTAGTGAACCGACAACGTTTCGTGGTTGTAGCGGCGTCCGCCGCAGAGTTCGCACTGCACGTAAACGTCGGGCAGGAAGTTCATTTCGATGCGGCGCTGGCCTCCGCCCTGGCAGGCCTCGCAGCGTCCGCCGGAAACGTTGAAGGAGAAGCGTCCGGCTTTGTATCCGCGCTCGCGGGACTCGGGCAGCATGGCGTAGAGGTCGCGAACCTGCGCGAAGATACCGGTATAGGTTGCGGGATTGGAGCGCGGGGTGCGGCCGATGGGAGACTGGTCGATGCGAATGACCTTGTCGATCAGCTCCGCTCCGAGGATGGCTTTGTGCGTGCCGGGTTCCTCGCGGGAACGGTAGAGTTGCTTGGCGAGCGCGCGGTACAGGATGTCATTGACCAAGGTCGATTTGCCGGAGCCGGAAACACCAGTGACAACCGTCATCACGCCGAGTGGAAAAACTACGTCGAGATTCTTGAGGTTGTTCTCGCGCGCGCCTAAAACGGCGATGGCTTTCCCGTTCGGGCTGCGGCGCTGCGGGAGCATGGCGATCTGCTGGCGTCCGGCGATGTAGGCCCCGGTAAGGGAGGCGGGCGAGTTCATGATTTCGGCGGGCGTTCCGCTGGCGACCAACTCGCCGCCGTGACGACCGGCGCCGGGGCCGAGGTCGATGACATAGTCGGCGCGCCGGATGGTCTCTTCATCGTGCTCGACGATGAGGACGGTGTTGCCCAGGTCGCGCAAGTTTTCGAGCGCGGCGAGAAGACGCCCGTTGTCGCGGTGGTGCAGGCCGATGGAAGGTTCGTCGAGGACGTAGAGGACGCCGCGCAGCTTGGATCCGATCTGGGTGGCAAGGCGGATGCGCTGCCCTTCTCCACCCGAGAGTGTGGCGGCGGAGCGGCCAAGTGACAGGTAGCCGAGTCCAACGTTGTGCAGGAATTCGAGGCGTTCGGTGATTTCGTGCGCGATGCGTCCGGCGATGGTCAGTTCCCTGCCAGTCAGTTTGATGCTGCGCGCGGCGTCGAGCGAGCGCGCAATCGGGAGGCTGGTGAAATCGGCAATGGACATGCCGTTCACTTTGACTGCCAGGCTTTCCGGACGCAGACGCTTGCCGTGGCACACCGAACATTCGGTTGCCGACATGAAATCGAGCAGGTATTCGCGATAGGTATCGGAAGTGGAGGCTTCGAGATTCTGCTTGAGGTGGCCGAGGATCCCAAGAAAGCCTGTCTTGCCTCCGCGCTGCGGCTCGCCGTTCAGCAGGAGATTCTGAATCTTGTCGGGAAACTTCTCGAAGGGCGTCGTCAAGTCGAAACCGTAGGCCAGGACAACCAACTGCAGGCTGCGAATCAGGTTCTGCGATGACGAACCGGGGCCCAGGCCGCCATCGAGCAGCGGCTTCGACCAATCGACAATCACCTTGGCAGGATCCAGATCGTAGCGGCTTCCGAGGCCGTGGCACTCGGGACAGGCGCCATAAGAACTGTTGAACGAGAACGATCGCGGCTCAAGTTGCGGAACGCTAATGCCGCAGTCGGGGCAGGCGAGACGCG
Organism: Terriglobales bacterium; assembly: GCA_050014475.1. Classification (GTDB taxonomy): domain Bacteria; phylum Acidobacteriota; class Terriglobia; order Terriglobales; family Acidobacteriaceae; genus Acidiflorens. The sequence continues at coordinate 41,170 of JBEKDG010000019.1, forward strand.
AGGAGTAGAGCGTTTCGTCTCCGTTGACGACGGCTACCAGCACGAGACCGCCGCCGAGTTTCATTGCCAAGCCGACCGAGAGTTCGAGGCGGTGTTCGATTCCGGGCTTCACCAGCAGGCGATCCACGACGACTTCGATGGTGTGGTTCTTGCGCTTGTCGAGAGAGAGGTCGTCCTCAAGGTTCACCAGTTCGCCATCCACGCGGGCGCGGGAGAAACCGTGCTGGACGAGTTTCTCCATTTCTTTTTTGAATTCGCCTTTGCGGCCCCGAACGATGGGCGCCATGATCATGACGCGGTCATCGGGCGTGAGCGACATGACGCGCTGCACGATCTGCTCGGCAGACTGGCGGGTGATGGGCTTGCCGCAGTTCGGGCAGTGGGGCACACCGATCGAAGAGTAGAGCAGGCGCAGGTAATCGTAGATCTCGGTGATGGTGCCGACGGTGGAGCGCGGACTGCGGCTGGTGGTTTTCTGCTCGATGGAAATCGCTGGACTGAGGCCGTCGATGGAGTCGACGTCGGGGCGCTCCATCTGGTCGAGAAACTGGCGGGCATAGGCCGAAAGCGTTTCGACGTAGCGGCGCTGGCCTTCGGCGTAAATCGTATCGAAAGCGAGCGAGGATTTGCCGGAGCCGCTCAGACCCGTTATGACCGTCAAAGTATTGCGAGGAATCTCGACGTCAATGTTCTTCAGGTTGTGCTGGCGCGCGCCGCGCACCGAAATCCTGGTGATGGCCATTTAACACAAAGCTATATGGACTTCCGTAACGTGGACGGGTCCTGGAAAATGTTGGAGAGTGGAGATACGCAGTCCGATTCTCGTATCTTAGTTGTTAACAGCGGCGGGGGTCAAATGCGGATAAAGTAAATCGTTTGCAGCCGCGCGCTTCACAGGGTGGCTGCCAGCAAGGGCCGGTAACGTGAACGCACTTTTCGTAGCTTTCTTAATCGGCAGCACCGCAATCTTGACTGTGATTCTGGGTGTATTCGGCGCGTATTGCGCGCTTTGCGGTATATTGGCCGCCGTCAACCCCTCTCGGCCGTCCCATGTCCTTAAGGCGTTGGTACCCCATCAAAACCACGTGAGCGGCGACTAAGCTCGCCCCGCAATCTTTCCGTCGAGTCTATGGAGTAGTGTTTCCTTGGACGCCCAGAAATACGGCGGCTACTGCTGGGGCGGCGGCGGGGGAGAAATCACGGCCCCCCCGGGCTGCTGCTGTCTGCGAAGCATCTCCAGAATCTGCTCAGGTGTCTTCGGCCCGGCGTTGGGCTGGTTCGGGTCCGGTGGTTGCTGTTGGTCCTGGGCATTTGCGCCGGTCATGCCGGGCTGTCCAGGTTGTTCGGGCTGGGGCTGGGCCTGTTCGTCGGCGCTGTCGTCGGCGTTGTCCTGTTCGTCATCTTTGCTATCGTCGCCTTCGGCATTCGCCGGTGGTCCAACCCCAGCAACCCCAGGTTGTCCGTTCCCCGGTTGCGGGACAATGACCTGCTGGTTGAACGGCAGAGGCGGGAGAACGCGGTTCGGAGGCGTCGCTCCCGGATTGCTCTGATGCACGTTCGCGGTGGTCTGGACATCTCCCGGCGACGATGGCTTTGCCATAAGGATCACGCTCGAAACAGCCGTCGGATCCGAGCTTGAACCCAGCATCACGTAATTGAACGCGGAGCCGTTGAGCAATCCCGCCAGAACATCCCGTGGCGCTCCCGGGCCGAGGTGCGTAACCACTCGCTCGTTTACGCCTGAGCCTGGAGGAACGTCAATCGAAGCACCCGTGAGCTTGCGCACATCGCGCAGGATTTCGCCCAAAGTCGAATTCTGAGCCGAGATGGTCAGTAGCCCGCCTTGATAGCTGACTTTCGCTGGGGTTGCCGGAATCTGGTCCATCGGCAACTGACTCAGCGGACCGCTCGGTAATGGCGGAAGTACGACCGGCTTCTGGGTCTTATGGGACTTGTGGTGCGGGGTGGCGCTCGGTGCGGCCGGCTGGACAGCAGTCTGAGCAAGAGCAGTCTGAGCAAGAAGGACTGGAGCTGCCAGCAAGAGCCCCAAAACAATCCATCTGCGTGTGCCCGGCATCAGAATTTCCCCGTTTCCGCGAGCGGCTAACGGTTTCGCAGCCCCTGCGCCCTGCCTGATTTTACCACCGCTGGTAGAACGTCAGACCGCCTTCTTTCTTGCGTATTTATGACCAAAGACTCATTGCAGGTATAGCCTTTCCAAGCATTTAGACTCCCCTCGGCCTTAACTGCGCGTAAAATGCCAGCGGAGGCCTTCCCTTTGAGTACTGCTTCGGAACCCACTCTCCGGAATCGACGGCGCTGGCGACAATGGCTGTGGCTGCTGCTGCTGGGAGCATCGGCCCACGCCCAGACCTGCCAGAGCGCCGCGGACATGGATGTCTCCGTACGAACCGCGCTCGAAGCCGTGGCGAAGCGCTACTTCGAAATGTCGGCGCGCGGCGATGCGGCTGCCCTGAAGCAGAACTCCATTGCCGCCGTGGCATCCAGCTTTGCCGGCATCGAAGCCGCTGTCAAAGAGAACCAGGCCGCGTTCACCGGCGCAAAAGCAACGGTTCGGTCGCCCTTTTTGCTGACAGTCGATGGCCCAGAACCGCTCGCACGCGCTGAATTTCTGTGCGGAGTATTTGGGAAGTCGGGTCAGACGAAGGACAGCGCGGTATTTGTCCTGAACAATCTGCCGCCCGGCAACTACGGCGTAACCATTCTCGACGTGAACGGCGGCCAGGATCCGAGAACGCTGACTTTCGTCCTACAGCAGACAGGCACTGACTGGAAACTGGCGGGTTTTTACGCCAAGTCCTCGCAGGCGGCAGGACACGATGCCGCATGGTTCACGCAGCGCGCCCGCGATTTCAAGGCTAAAGCGCAGAATCACAACGCCTGGTTGTATTACCGCGAGGCGATCGCCCTGTCCGCTCCCGTGGACTTCATGAGCACGCTCGCCACCGACAAGCTTTACGACGAGACCCAGTCAGCGCAACCCGCCGATGTGCCCGCGAACGAAAACACCGTGGATATGAGCGCCGGCGGCAAGGTCTATCATTTGACCGAAATCTTTCCGCTGGCCGTGGGCGACGATCTTGACGTGGTCGTAAAGTACCAGGCCGCCGATGTATCGAATACCGCGCGCGCGTTTCAGGAAAATGTGGCCGTGATCAAGGCTCTGGTGGCGAAGTTTCCCGAATTTCGCGAAGCTTTTGCCGGAGTGGTAGCGCGAGCAGTGGAGCCCTCCGGCCACGACTACGGTACGCTCATGGCGATGAAAGACATCAAGTAGCGGGCGGCTAGTTGCCTTCCCCGTCCAGCGGGACTAGTATTTCCCCAGTTCAGTTCACCTCAACGAACCTCTCTCACTCGATCTCGTTTTAAGGAGGATGTATGGGCATTGCAATTTCCCCAATCCAGATTGATTCGCGGGTCAGCGACTTCATCGGCAAGCCGCGCAAAATGCTGATTGACGGCAAGTGGGTGAATGCCGCCTCAGGCAAGACTTTCCCAACCTACAACCCGGCCACCGGCGAAGTTCTGGCGCAGGTCGCGGAAGGCGATCGGCAGGACATTGACGCTGCCGTAAAGGCCGCGCGCAAGGCGTTCGACAGCGGTCCCTGGTCGCGCCTGACTGCGTCGGAGCGTGGCAAGCTGGTGTGGAAACTGGCCGATTTGCTGGAAGAGCACCTCGAAGAATTCGCCACCCTCGAAACCCTCGATAACGGCAAGCCGCTCACCGTGGCGCGCGCCGCCGATGTCCCGCTCGCCGTCGATATGTTCCGCTACATGGCGGGATGGGCGACCAAGCTCGAAGGCACAACCATTCCGCTCTCGGTGCTGTACACGCCCGGCGTAAACTACCACGCCTACACGCTCCGCGAGCCGGTCGGCGTCGTGGGCCAGATTATCCCGTGGAATTTCCCTCTGCTGATGGCGGCGTGGAAGCTGGCGCCGGCGCTGGCCTCGGGATGCACGGTGGTGTTGAAGCCGGCCGAGCAGACGCCGCTCTCCGCGCTGCGTCTGGGCGAGTTGATTATGGAAGCCGGATTTCCGGATGGTGTGGTCAACATCGTCCCGGGGTACGGCGAGACGGCGGGCGCGGCCCTGGCGGCGCACGATCTGGTCGATAAGATTGCGTTTACCGGATCGACGGAAGTGGGCCGGCTAATTGTTCACGCGGCCACTGGAAATCTGAAGAAAGTTTCGCTCGAACTCGGCGGCAAGTCGCCGAACGTCGTGTTCCAGGATGCGGATCTGGATGTGGCGATCGCCGGTTCCGCGAGCGCCATTTTCTTTAATCACGGACAATGCTGCTGCGCCGGTTCGCGCCTGTTCGTGGAGCGGCCGGTGTTTGATCGCGTGGTGGAAGGTGTGGCGGCGCAGGCCAAGAAGATCCGGGTTGGATCGGGCCTGGAACCTGACACGTCGATGGGACCGCTCGTCTCCGAGGAGCAGTTGCAGCGGGTGTGCAACTACCTGGAGATTGGCTTGTCGGAAGGCGCGACCGCGCTGACTGGCGGAAAGAAGCTGGGCGACAAGGGATATTTTGTCGAGCCGACGGTGCTGGTGAATACGAAAGACAACATGCGGGTGGTACAGGAAGAAATCTTCGGACCAGTGGTGACGGCGATTCCGTTCGACGATCCGGAAGAACTCATGCCGCGCGCCAACGGCACGGTGTACGGTCTGGCGGCGGGTATCTGGACGAAGGACATTTCCAAGGCGCACCGGCTGGCGGCCGCGCTGCGCGCCGGAACCGTCTGGATCAACTGCTACAACATCTTCGACGCGGCGCTGCCCTTCGGCGGCTACAAACAGTCCGGGTGGGGACGCGAGATGGGCAAAGACGTTCTCGAACTCTACACGCAGACCAAGGCGGTGTGCGCGCGGCTGTAAGCTGGCTTTGACCACAACCCCATCCGGTCGCACGAAATGTCGCGGCCGGATGGGATTTTTTTCAAGAACTGACGGCTGATGGCTGAGAGCTGACGGCTGGATTTTGGAGGCGCGGGTGAGAATCGAACTCACGATAGAGGTTTTGCAGACCTCGGCCTTACCACTTGGCTACCGCGCCGGATAGTTCTCTAAAAACGACACGCTAAAACGAAAAGCCCTCGCCGGGGCAGGGCTTCAAGAAACTGGAGCGGGAGACGGGATTTGAACCCGCGACTTCGACCTTGGCAAGATCGCACTCTACCACTGAGTTACTCCCGCCCAACTATATGAGTATAAACGACGCCATCCCAGGGGAGCAAACCTGGCCTTCACAGGGTAGTGGCTCAGTTTCACCATATAACAAAAAACCCCAATCAACCACCAAGGGCACGAAATATCACGAAGGCTTTTACGCTCAAGAGGTTTCCTTCGTGTACCTTCGTGGCCCTCGTGGTGAATGCTCTGCAAATTGAACCACTACCCTTCACAGCCTGGCCTTCACAGCGCCACAGCTCGGCGGCAGACCAGCCCTAATCGATTCGGACTATCGACACGTCCCCGCATAACGGTTAAGAAAGATGGCACCGATTCGGGGTGGAGTATCCACTGGGTTCTAACAAAAACAAGTCAAGCTTGAGAGCTTGAATTTCAACCGGGAGGTATTGTGATCTCCAAGAGGCTGGTGGTCTTCGTGTGCGCAATGGTGATGGTTGGCGGCAGTGCCCTATGTGCTGCGCAGAGTGATGGGTTCTTCGCAAGCTGGGAAGACCGGGTGCGCGATACGCTGGCGCAGCAGCCTTCCTGGCCCATCCCCTTGGTTACGGCATCGTCGGGGCTGTTGCAGGTGGCCCGCACCGATTTTGTGCGCCAGATCGCACCCGCTGGCACCGATACCTGGAACTATGACAACGGCAAAGGCATCAGCTTTGTGCCCTGGTACAAAGTCGAATTCGATGTTCTGGCTCCGCCCTATATTCAGCACAACTCGAAGGCGAAGGATGGCTCTGGCGATTTTTCCATGCTGCTGAAGTACCGTCTGGCGGCAGGCAACGAGGCCCAGGGCAACTATTCGCTGAGTTTTTCCCTGGCCGGCAGTTTGCCCACCGGGAGCTACAAAAATGGAAGTCTCGACGCCACGATTACACCCACCCTCTGCGCGGGCAAGGGCTTCGGAAAATTCGACGTGCAATCGACTCTGGGCGCAATCTTGCCCGCAGGCGATACCGCGAAACTGGGCCGCGTCGTGGTGTGGAACACAGTGACGCAGTACCATATTGGCAAGTTCTTCTGGCCGGAAATCGAGAACAACGCGACCTTCTATCATGGCGGCGCCAACGACGGCCGCGTGCAGGACTTCGTCACGCCGGGATTGATGCTCAGCAAGTTCAAGCTGGAGCGCGACCCGCGCAACCGCCTCGCATTAGTTTTTGGCGGAGGGATGCAGATCGCAACCACACATTTCCATACCTACAATCATGGACTTGTGCTCACGGCGCGGATGCTGTTCTGAGAGGTGAACTCATCGCGATGTGTCATTGGGAACCTACGCGCTATCAGGACTGCAAGTGTTCGGCCGGATGATGCGGCGCCCACTGCGGGTCTTCATCCGGCGTTACGATCTGGCCGTCACGCATGTGGACGATGCGGTCGCCATATTCTGCGGCCTCGGGATTGTGCGTGATCATGAGCACGGTCTGCCCCAAATCCTTGTTCGACTGGCGCAGCATGTTGAGGACGACGCTCGAGCTCTTCGAATCCAGGTTGCCGGTGGGCTCGTCGGCGAGCACGATGGCCGGGCGGTTGATGAGCGCCCGGGCAAGCGCGACTCTCTGCTGCTCGCCGCCGGAAAGCTCGTTGGGCCGATGCTCCAGACGCTGGGCGATGCCGAGCATCCCGGTGATCTTCTTCAGGAACGCGGGATCGGGCGCGGCCTTGCCGGCGATGTCAACGGCAATCTCGATATTCGAGCGCGCGCTGAGCGTGGGCAGAAGATTGAATTTCTGGAAGACGAATCCGATCTTGCTTTTGCGCAGGCGGGTGCGTTCGCCGTCGGAAAGTGTGGCGAAGTCCACCCCGTCGATGGTGACGCTTCCCGAGTCGGCGCGGGTCAGTCCGCCGAGCAAATAAAAAAGCGTGGACTTGCCGCTGCCTGAAGGGCCCACGACCGTGACGAATTCGCCCTTTTGCACGTTGAAGGAAACACCACGCAGGGCCGGCACATCCACTTTGCCAACCCGGTAGGTTTTGCGGAGATCCCTCGCTTCGATGAAGGCCGACATCCAGTGAAAACCATATCACACGCGGGCAGCAAAATTCGGCAGCGCTGGTAGCGGGCTAATTCCATATTACTGCGCCGCGAGCTACGAGTGACCCGGTTGGCCCGCAGCTCGTAGCTCGCAGACTTCCATTCGGCACCACAGAATTAGCCCGGGACCGCAGCGCTCACGCCACAGTCGCTTGCTCCACGTCCATCGCACGGGCGCGGAGTTCAACCTGGCGCTTGGGGCCGCGCTTGCGCACCAGCAGCAGGCGAATGCGTTCCAGCAGGTCCGCGGGTTCGTACATTCCCTTGGGCAGAAAAACATCGGCGAGCGTTTCGCGCTCGTAGATTTTGGTGCGGCCGGAGATCAGCACGGCCGGCGTCTGCGGAGAAAGACTTTTGATTTCTTCGATCAGCCGCGAACCATCCACACCCGGCATGATCAGGTCGGTCAGCACCAGGTCAACGCCGCCGCGGCGGAAAGCTTCGAGGGCCAGTTCGCCACTGTTGCACGCGAGCACACGATAGCCTCGCGTTTCAAGCAGGATTTTGCGAATGGAGAGTGACTGTTCGTTATCGTCCACACAAAGAATCGTTTTCTTGGGCTTCATTGGCCTGACCGGGAGACTGTCATCACAATTTCTTTCTGATTCTCTTCCAAACTTTCTTTCTGAGAACCGGGAGCGAGGCTGAATGCTAAACAGAATCGCCGCGCCGGTAAAGTGCCGCGCTCGCCAATGGCACTGTGGTGGTTGGCAGGATTGTGCCATCGGGCTCGGAGCCGCGACTGGGGCAGCGTCTTGATGTTTTAGATCGAGAGTGCAACTTCACCGCGGAGAACTTCCACACAATTTCCACCGACACGCACATTGACAACTTGGTTATCACGCCGGTTATCCTGCTTCGTGGCGCGAACAAAAATGCTGCTCGGACGGTGCGCTTCGTCCGAAGCACATGCGCCAGATCTTGCCGTGCGCCATGATTTCGCGCGCCAAAGCATAATCGCGGCCCGATGCGATACCATAATCCCTGCCGGATAGCGACCTGGCCCCGGTTGACGGGTTGGTGGCCGCTGGACATTCTATTCTCTACGATTCGCGCAGGGTTTAAACGCGCTGGCCAGCCATCGATCTCAAAAAACTACGCGAGGAACCAACATGTCTCTGCGCATCAATTCCGAAGCTCCCAACTTCACGGCCGAAACCACGCAAGGCACGATCGACTTTCACCAATGGATCGGCAACGGTTGGGCGATCCTGTTTTCGCACCCCAAGGATTTCACTCCGGTGTGCACGACCGAACTCGGCTACATGGCGGGTCTGCAACCGGAGTTTGCCAAGCGCAACACGAAAATCATCGGCCTGAGCGTCGATCCGGTGACCAGCCACGGCAAGTGGGCCGCCGATATTGAAGAAACGCAGGGTCACAAAGTGACCTATCCGATGATCGGCGATCCGGAACTCAAGGTGGCGAAGCTCTACGACATGCTGCCCGCCGAGGCTGGAGCCACCAGCAAAGGCCGCACGGCGGCCGACAATGCCACGGTGCGCACGGTGTTCGTGATTGGCCCGGACAAGAAGATCAAGCTGATGCTGATCTACCCCATGAGCTGCGGACGCAATTTCGACGAGGTGCTGCGCGCGCTGGATTCGATACAGCTCTCCGCGAAGCACAACGTTGCCACGCCGGTGAACTGGAAGCCGGGGCAGGACGTGATCATTCCCACATCGGTCTCAGAAGACCAGGCCAAGCAGAAATATCCCGGCGGCTGGAAGACTCTGAAGCCCTATCTGCGAGTGGTGGCGCAGCCGAAGTAGTTCGTGTTACGTTCCAAACGAACTACGGAAGCGCATGCGGTCCGGTGATCGTCCCGGTCTTCAAAACCGGCGGGCGGCATCTTCGATGTCGCCGGTGTGTTCGACTCACACACGCTTCCGCCAATTGTCCTCCTGGGAGCAAGCGACATGAAGACCTCATCTCTCCTACTCTTGTTTATCGCGCTTTTGATCGTGATGGTTCCAGTCCGCTCGGGCGCGCAGGCCGCCGAGTGGCGCGACGATCTGGTTGATCGCATGACTGGGGCCTGGAAGCTGGAGGGACAGGTCATGGGGCGCGACGCGCACCACGAAGTCCAGGCCGAGTGGGTTCTCAACCACCAGTTTCTTCGCATCCACGAAAGGACGGATGCGGGCGCGCCCGGCTCCGAGCACCGGTACGAGGCGACCTGGTTTCTCGGCTACGATCCGGTGAGCGAGCGCTACGTGCTGCATCTACTCGACGTCTTCGGAGCGCGCTTCTCGGAAACGCTCGGCTACGGCACGCGCGACGGCAACGCGATCCGCTTTGTCTTTGAATATCCCGACGGCCCGTTCCACACCACCTATCGCTGGTCACCGGGAAAAGACACTTGGCAATGGCTGATGGAGCAAAAAAACAAAGACGGCAAGTGGACGAATTTCGCCGACCTCAAGCTCGCACGGCTTTCGCGGTAGGTGGAAAGTGGGGGGCGGCGAAAATCAGCATGCGGCGATGAGCAACTGATTTTGGCCGCTCGTCCAACCGGCGACGCTGCCGAGCTTCGCTCGGCTTCGACGGGCGGAACGCCCGTCGCCACACGAGCTTCGACAAAAAAAGCAGTGGGACGCGTGGTTGGCGCGTCTCACTGCTGGGGTAGAGTGTTGCTATGCTGCATTGCTACGCTGGGAAAGAATCCAGCGCAGTGTTACCTTCCATGTCTGCTGCCACCGCCGCCGTGCGACGATCCACCGCCGTGCGACGATCCGCCGCCACCGTGCGAGGATCCGCCGCTCGGCGCCGAATGACCACCGCTATTGCTGGGAGCGGAACGTCCACCACCGCCGTAACTCGGGGCCGGGCGTCCGCCGCCACCGCTGTAGCCGCCGCGATTGCCGCCATAAGGACCAGCGCTATATCGACCTCCGCCGTACGAGCGCGGAGTGACGATGGGCTGCCTCATGTTGAGTGGCGGACGAGAGGACCCGCTGTAGCCACGGCCCTCTGAACCCAAATTGCGGGAAGAGCCGTACGAACCGCGGTCTCCTGTGCGGCCAGCCGATGTGCGTCCGCTCGACCCACCCGGCCTGGCTGACTCAGAAGATGAGCGCGAGGGCATCGGCGAAAATTTCTGCCAGCCGCCGTTGCTGTTGCCACTTTCGCGAGCGCTTGTCGAGCCACCCGAGTTGCCGGGTCTGGGCGCCGATCCCGAATTCGAATTGGCTCGCGTTTCCGAACTTTGGCCGGAGCGCTGAAACCCTCTGTTCGAGCTAACGTTTGAGCTGCTGTTTCCGGTTCTCGAAACTTCGCGGCTGTTTCCAGTGGACCTGCCATCCTGCCGGTTGGCGTTCAAGATCTGCGACTGCCCTCGCTCAAACGAGCGCGATGCGGTTGCAGTGTTACCTCGAGCCGAGAAGAAGTGCTGATTCTGCGGCACGTTCCGAGTCGTTGAGGCAGCCGCCGGGCGTCCGCTGGCCGAGAAGCTCTCGCGGCTCGGAGTCACAGGCAGTCTGCCGGTCGAGAAATGTGCATTCTGGAACTGCGCATGACTCATCGGCTGAGCACGCATACGGCCTCTGCCGAACTCGTTGGCCGAAACGGTCGTCCCGCCGCGGAAATGCGGATCATGCATCGCCAGGTTCACGTTCGAGAATCGCGTGCCGCCGTGCAGCGGAGCGAATCCGCCGCGGTTGTAAGCGTTGAAACCGACAGCGCCGAAACGCCCGCCAAACCGGCCATACCAGGGATGGAAACGGTCACACGGTCCAAGGGGAAGCCAGCCGATCCCGCCCCAACCGCCGAAGCCAAATCCGAAGCCACCGCCGAATCCAAAGAACGAAACATAAGCCGGCGCCCATATCGGACGATAGAATGGATATCCGTAGACCGGACCGGGCCACCAAGCCCACGCGTTGTCGTACATCATCCAGCGACCGTAGTGATACGGCGCCCAGCCCCAGTCATCGTACGAAACCCAAGTCCATCCCCAGTAAGGCTCATACACCCAGTGACCATTGCGATACGGAGCCCAGTCCGGGTCCGTAACAGTTGGCCGCCACACTTGACCGTAATCCGGAACTTCCGTCCAGGTGCCGTGGTTGTCGAGATCTTCGGTTCCTACGTAATAGTCATTAGTGTGCCGCCGCGATACCGAATTGCGGATCATGTTGTCGCGATCGGTGTTCCACTGGTCCCAGTCGTCGCGTGCAGGCGCTTCGCCAATCTTGTATTGCGCCTGATCGCCCGCGCCCGCGATGGTGATGAACTGACCCTCGCCCACGCGCGTGCCGCCTTGCGGAGTCGTAATTTCTACTTCGCCTCTGCGCACCAGCACTTCGGTGTGATCGTCGGCAGTAACCAGAATTCGAAAGCTGGATTCGCGGCGATTGGTGCGAATGGCGACGTTGGGCGTATCGATTTCGGCGTCCGCATCGCTGCCCTTGTAGACGGTGTAATTCGCCATGCCGTGTCCAAGTTGAATCTGGATTTGCGAGCGCGTGAGGGTGGTGATGTTGGCCTGCGAATGCTCAGCAAGCCGGAGCATGTTGGCATAGTCGAGTTGAAGTTCGGTGCGCGCCTTGTCGCCGGTCGAAACGCGGTCCCCCGCGAGGACGGGAGCATTGAGCGCAGCCGCGGACCAACTGCTCGTGTCGCCACGCTGCGTGGAGACGTCGCCGTGAATCAGACTGACGCGCGCGACGCCGTTTGTTTCCGCCGGAGCCGGCGTGTCGTAACTCTGGTTGCCTTGGTCGTTGGAGCCTGGCTCCATCGGACCCTGATTCACCGAACCCTGATTCATCGAATCCTGGTCCATGGAACCCTGGTCGTTGGGACCCTGCATCGGCGCTTGGATGCCCGCCGACGGTTTCGAATATTGATCCGGCACCTGGTCGTCCGGGTTCTGCGCGCTGACGACGCCTGGGAGCGCGATCATCAATCCCATCCCTAAGATTGCCGCTATTAACTTGAATTTCATACGTACCTCCACCTTGCTCGGGACAAATCTCTGCCTGAAAGAGTGCAGGCGGAGTGCCAATGTCGAGCGATCGGCGGTGATTCCGTTAATTGCATTGTTTTTAGCAAGTTAAGAGGGGTAGGGCGGATCGGACAAGCGGCGATTCGCGGGGCTCCGGTGGCCCGGTTCCACCAGGGTGGTGGTTTTCGGCCAGGGGGCGATCATCGTTTCTAGTGTCCCAATTTGCGAAACCGTTAACCACAAAGGCCACGAAGGAAACGCTGAGACCAAAAGCCTTCGTGATACTTCGTGTCCTTGGTGGTTCAGGGTTTCGTGGGTTGCATCGTGAAACTGACCCACTACCGCCCGATCAAGACCATTGACTCCATGTAATACATCATGGTATATATCAGACTGTATTTATCAGACCAAGGAGGACACCCATGCCGCGCACCGCAAAGCTCTTTCTCAATGGCCGAAGTCAGGCGGTCCGCTTGCCCGCCGATTTTCGTTTTGAAGGCCGCGAGGTCTTTATCCGGCAAGACCAGGCTACCGGAGACGTGGTGCTGTCACGGCGTCCGGAGTCATGGGACAGCTTCTTCAAACTCCGGCGGGAAGCAAATGTTCCCGATGAGTTCATGGCAGACCGTCGGGATGAAGCCCCGCAGAAACGCGAGTTGTTCTGATGGCTGTCCGTTACCTGCTCGACACCAATATCGCGAGCTGCATTATCAAGGGGAACAGCCCGGCTGTAGATCGTCGTTTGGTGAAAGTTGCGATGGCGCAGCTCGCCATATCCGCAGTCACCGAAGGCGAGTTGCGCTTCGGAGCCGCACGGCTTCCTCATGCCACACGCTTGCACAACATAATCGAGGACTTCTTTCTGCGCGTGGCGATCCTGCCGTGGGATTCAGATGCAGCTCAACAATACGGCCAGCTTCGGGCCACACTGGAACGCGACGGCCAGCCGATGGGGAACCTCGACACCATGATCGCCGCTCACGCTCTAGCGTTGGACGCGATCCTCGTCACCAACGATCATGCCTTTGCCCGTATCAAAAAGCTGAAAGTCGCCGACTGGACGAAAGCACCGCGCCAATGAGCAAGATCAAACCCACGAAGCATGGGCCAGCCTAATTGGACTTCGCGCCCGTCCCCCAGTGGGTTTATACTTAGCCTCAATGAGCACAGTCCTAGATAGCTCTGAAGTAGAGCGCCTCGTCATACTCGTTGAGGAAGCGACCCGTTCCTCTAAGGAAGGGGTAAAACGATTCATAGAACCGGCCCAAGGTACGCTGCGGCGGGCCGTTAACAAGCGACACCACATTGTTTTCGGGCGGCGTGGCGCGGGGAAGTCTAGCCTGTTGCGTAAGGCCGCCGCTGATCTCACCGTTGATCGCCGACCTATAGCCTATGTGGATCTTGAGACTTTCAAAGGCCATACGTACCCGGACGTGCTGTTGAGTATTTTACTGTCTGCGCTCAAAGAGTTTAACCACTGGCTCAAGACCGCCGCCATCCACCCGGCAAACAAGACGTCTTTTTGGGAAAAGCTCTTCGGCACAAAGCCCAACAGGGCGGCCTATAACCGGGAACAAATCCAAGACCTTTCTGCCGACTTTACGAAGCACGTAGACGAGCTGCAAAAACAACTACAGTCCTCAGACCACTACTGTCCGGGAGATGACTTTTTCATTTCTCGTAGTCGATTGATGGCAAGGCAGTTAAGTCTTGATTTAAGATTTTTCGATTTGAACTGTTTTTCGCCGGAACTGGCTTCCGGACGTCTGTTTTTCTTGTTGGGACCAGTTTCTGGCGATGGCCTTCGCTCAGTTGACTTATCGCGAGAGCCTGCGCGACATCGAAGCGTGCCTGCGGTCGATGAGCAGCAAGCTCTACCACATGGGGTTCCGCGGTCGCGTGGCGCGCTCCACGCTGGCGGAAGCCAACGAGTCGCGCGACTGGCGCATCTATGCCGATTTCGCGCAAGTCCTCATCGGCATTGCGCGACCGCTGTATGCCCACGATCCCATCGGCGTGGACCTGGATCAAAGCCTGTACGCGTTGGACTCGACCACCATCGATCTCTGCCTGTCGCTGTTCCCGTGGGCCAGATTTCGCCAGCGCAAGGCGGCCGTCAAGATGCACACCTTGCTGGACCTGCACGGCAACATTCCCACGTTTCTCCGCGTCACCAGCGGGGATGTGCATGATGTGAACATCCTCGACGAGATCATGCCGGAGGCTGGGGCCTTCTACGTCATGGACCGGGCCTACATCGACTTTCAACGGCTCTTCGTCTTTACGCTCAGTTCGGCTTTCTTTGTTGTGCGCACCAAGTCGAACGTGTTACTCGAACGACGTTACTCGCAGCCGGTGGACAAGAGCACCGGCGTGCTCTCCGATCAAACCGTGATTCTGTCGTCCCTGGCATCCGCCGCGGCCTATCCAGACACGCTGCGGAAGGTGAGTTACTTCGACGCGGAGAGAAACAAACGCCTGAAGTTTCTGACCAACAACTTCACGCTGCCCGCTCTGACCATCGCGCAAATCTATAAGTGCCGCTGGCAGGTGGAACTCTTTTTCAAGTGGATCAAGCAGCACTTGCGGATCAAGGCCTTCTATGGCACCAG
>JBEKDG010000020.1:0-53780 GCA_050014475.1 Terriglobales bacterium
AGAGCCTGGAGCCGGAGAATGAACCGTGATCGGGTCACTATCGACTGGCGGTTTACCCGCAGAAAGGCACGCCAGAAGTTCGGCTACAAAAGAAACCACATCACGCGGTCAGAGACCTAGTGCCGCGACCGCGTGATTGTTGCCGCTGTCGATCGAAGCTTGCTGGTGGAGAGCCGGGCGTCCCGCCAGGCTGGACGGGCGAGGGCGCCCGTCTCTCCATCGCAGGACTTATCACGCGGTCACGGTACTAGCTGCCGGAGCGAATTTCGACAAGATACTTAACACAGATAACCAACCTACAGCAGCGTTTGTGAGGGGAACGTTAAATTACGATTACATTCGGGGCGCTCGGGCAAATACTCGCCATTCCGGCCTACGGATGCCGGTGCAGCACGTGCGTGGCGATATCTGGCCAGAATTCGCGGAACGTGTTGGTCAGCGCGTCCCTCCCAATCGCGTATGCGTACTTCGTGGCGAGCGCCCCGGCAGTCCGACTCCCGCTTGGGTAATACGCCAGGGAAATTCCTTGCGCCATGCCCTTGCCTAGCAGTTCGGAAATATTAAAGCTGTTGTTTCCGCGATAGTCCGGCGTGATCGCGACGCGAGATGCCGCATAGAAGCCGCGTTTCCAGAAACTGCCCTTACCCATTGCGTAATAGCGCTCGTCCTGATGGAACACCGTAGGCAGTGCAAAGATAGCCAGGTAATTGCCGTCCGTCTTGTCGACAAACCCTCGCCAGTAGTATCTCCCAAACCCGGCGACGCCTTTCCCGAGCTGCTGGTGCGCATTTGTCCCTTCCGCCAAGAGCGAAGTGATGCCCACGAAAATAAATGACGAGTAGTCGAAGCTGTTCCGGGTCGCGATAATGAAGGCCTCCTTCGGCGTGGATGGCGGCGCGAGCGCGCCGGCGCTGACCGCGCGGAAATTGGGCATGATACCCAGGATGCGCTTCGGTTGCCGCTTCTCAGGCGGAACGCCTTGGTTCGCAGGCGCCGTACTCTGGCCCGCACTCGTCGCATCGGATGGCTTCGGATTGCTGCCGGTGCTCGATGTCCCGGCCCGTTCGGGCGGCGAGCTCTGCTGCGGGCTTGGCGTATCGGGCAATGCAGTCCCAGCGGATTCCGAAGATACGGCTGGCGCCAAAGATGAACTGCGCTCTTGGGGCGCAGGGTTGTCCTTCGGATCGGGTGTTTGGGGCTGCGATTCGCTCTGTCCGGCGCAGAGAGCGGCGGCCAACAGTAGGCAAGGGAATGCCAAATGCGTGGTTTTCAAGATTGTTTCAACTCCCATAGTTGCGATTATTGAAGATACGCCCCGGCCCGCAGATTCAATGGGTACATAGTTGGATTCTGCGCTCAGTTTCCCCCACTCGCTCCAGGGTGATCTCCACGTTCCGATCGCGTTGCAAGCGAGGGAACTTCTCCCCCCACTCTATCAGTAGGATGCAGTTTGGCGCGCGCAGGTCGCCCAGGCCGAGCGTTTCCAGGTCGCGCTGGGTATCGATGCGGTAAAGGTCGATGTGGTACAGGGTTATGTGGGGCCCACGGTATTCGTGGACGAGCGTGAAGGTGGGGCTGGTCACGTCCTCGGCGCGAGCGGCTCCGAAGCCTTCGGCGATGCCCTTGACGAGGGTCGTCTTTCCCGCCCCGAGGTCACCGCGGAGCAGCACGATGAGGGGAGGAGACAGTTCGGCGGCAAGGCTCCGGCCGAAAGCGATTGTCTCCTCGGCGGAGTGAGTGATGGTCTGGATCGTCATCCCGACGAACACAGTATAGCGACAAGCAAGCCACTCCCGTGTCGCTGAGCCGCAGGCTTCGAGCTGCGAGCCGCGAGCTTCGAGCAAACCGGTTGCCCGTGGCTCGCAGCTTATTTACCCGGCAACGCGGAATTCGCCCACTCCGGGGGTTAGAATCCGGGCGGCGTCTGAAGCTGCTCGGAGACGGGGTCCAGGAAACTGCGGTCCAGAGCGGAATCGAGCGCCATGCGCAGCTTGCGGTGGTCATCGTCGCCCAGGGCAATGAAGCGGAAAGGCTGCAGACAGGCGCTCTGAAACTTGCGCGTGGGGTGCAGCATTTCGGCCATACCGCAGATGGCACCCGATCGGGTGTGGAAAGCGATTTCGACGAAGTCTCCGGTGGAAAGCTCGTGCTGCAACTGCAGCAATCCGCCGGTGATGGAAATGGATTGTAGTTTTGCGCGCGCCCGCTGGCCGCCTTCGGCCATGACTGCGGCCGTGACCGATCCACGGAGTTGTACTCGGGGGGAACGCCGGTTGACATTGGATTGGGGGAAGTGGGTCATAGCCGACTGAAACTATGCCATGCCACGACCCTTTGGGGCAGATTACCAAAGCGCCTGTACACGGGCGTATGCTTGCAGACGGGGCAAGGCGGTTCTGCCGGTTGGCCGATTTTGCGATAATAACGGCAGTAACTTTTCTGGCTTGGGCCAGGATAGTACCTTTGTGCAGTAGGGCATTGATAAGACAAAGTTTGCGCGACGTGAGGCGTTCAAAGATATGGGTAATGCTAAAGGGTCAAGAATTCAGTATGCAGTAGCGGCGGTTTGCGTGCTGGCGGCGATGTTGACGGGCTGCTCGCGGGATCCGAACGTTCGCAAGCAGAAGTACCTGGAGAGCGGCCAGCGCTACTTCGACAAAGGCCAGTACCGGGAAGCCGAGATTCAGTTCGAGAACGCCATTCGGGTTGATTCGCGTTTCGCCGACGCCCACTACAAGCTGGCGCTGGCGGCAATGAAGCTGCAGCAGTGGCCGATCGCCTACCAGGAACTGTTGACTACCGTCCAACTCCAGCCGGAGCAATATGCGGCGCACCTAGACATGGCCAACCTGCTGATCCTGGGCCGTCAGTTCAATGACGCGAAGGGGCATCTGGACCTGGTCGCGGAAAAACAGCCCAACAACCCCGACGTTTACATCGCACGCGCCAACTACTACGCCGCCACCAATAACACCACGGCGGCGCTGGCGGACATGCAGAAGGCGTTGCAACTGGATCCCAACCGTTCCGAGTCTTATCTGAATTTGGCCATGCTGCAGATGCACGGGCAACAGTGGGACGCGGCGGAGGCGAGTTTCAAGAAAGCGGCCGAACTCAGTCCCAAGTCTACGAATGCGCTGGTCTCGCTGGGGAACTTCTACCAGACTCGCGGGCGATTTCCCGAGGCAGAGCAATTGTTCCGGCGGGCCATTGAGACTGCAGCGGACGATCCCAACCCCAGGCTCTCTCTTGCCGGCCTGTACATGGCCGAGAACAAGCTCGGCCAAGCCGAAGAATTCCTGCGCCAATCGAAGAAGGATTTCCCTAATAATTCCGTGGGCTACCGCATGCTGGGAGACTTCTATTTTTCCAATAACCAGCTCGACAAAGCCACGGCCGAGTATGCCGCGCTGTATCGGGACCATGCCAAGGATATGGTGGTCAAAAAGAATTACATTCAACTGCTGATTCTGAAAGACCGGTTCGACGATGCCCGCAAGTTGAATGACGAAGTCGTGAAGGCAAAACCGGATGACTCCGACGCCCAGGTTTACAAGGGCGAGATCGAGATTCGCAGCGGCAAGAGCAGCGACGCCGTCAACACGCTGCAAGCCGTGTTGAAGAACGATCCCGATAACGCAGTGGCGCATTACCAGCAGGGTCTGGCATTCGCCCAACTGGGCAACACCAACCGGGCGGAAGCCGAGTGGCGCGATGCCGTTCGACTGCGTTCCGACATTGTGGAAGCGCACCGGGCGCTGGCGGGCGTTGCCATCCAGCGGGGCGATGCCGGAGGGCTCGGGCAGGAAGCGGACCAGATCATCGCCTTGCAGCCAGGAGCTCCTGACGGATACCTGCTGCGCGGGGTGGCCGAGATCGATCGCAAGCAGTTCGCTTTGGCGGATGAGTATCTTCATCGGTCCCTGGAAAAGGAGCCCAACAATCCTGTCGCCTACGTGCAGTTAGGCAATCTGCGGATGGCACAGAGCCAGTATGCCGAAGCGCAAAAAGCCTACCAGCAGGGGCTTGATCAGGATCCGAATTCGACCGACGCACTGGGCGGCGTGCTCAACGTAGACCTGGTGCAGAAGCAGCCGGACAGAGCCATCGCTACGGCGAAAACACAGTTGGCCAGGTATCCCAAGAACGCCGGCTTTCACATCATGCTGGGCCAACTTCTACTGGAACAGAAAAAGGATCTAGCGGAGGCAGAACAGGAGTTCAAACAAGCCTCCGACTTGGATAAGAAGAACAGCGAGGCGCTGGTTAAGCTCGGTTTGGTGCAGAACGCACGCGGCAACACCGATCAGGCGCTGCAAACTTATCTCGATGGGGCTAAGACCAATCCCAAGGAGATCATTTTCTACCTGCTGGCTGGCGGCATCTACGAGAGCAAGCAGGATTGGGAGCACGCGAAGCAGCAGTACCAGAAGGTGCTTGAGATTCAGCCGGAAAATCCGCTGGCCTCCAACAATTTGGCATACGTGATGCTGCAGCAGGGCGGCAACGTGGACGTTGCTTTCGCGATGGCGCAGACGGCGCGGCGTCAGCTGCCCGATAATGCGAACTCCGCCGATACGCTGGGCTGGGCTTTCTACCACAAACACGTCTACACGTCCGCGATTAACCTGTTCAAAGAAGCGGTGAAAAAGGAACCGAATAACGCGCTCTTCAACTACCACCTGGGACTCGCTTATGCCAAGAGTGGTCAGGCTGCGCTGGCCCGGCAACAACTGGACCGCGTGGTGAAGATCAAGCCGAATTTCCCGGATGTGGACGAACTACGACGGGCAGTGGCTGAGGTGAAAGGGTAGAGACCCGTTTTGCCAGCTGCGCCGAGACGGGGCAAGCCCCGTCTCTACACCGGCAGTTCTTCCTGCATCCATCCGCCCGCTGCTTCAAGCTTGGGATCGGTGGCTAGATCCAGAACCAGCTTTTCGAGGATGAGCCGCTTGCCGGGAGGATTCGAGCGCAACGCCAGATCGGCTTTCGCGACCAGGCGAATTGCTCGTGTCAGTTCCCGCTTCGATTTGTAGCGCCGGGCCTGCCGGATGATGTCGTCGGCGGCAAACGGCGGCACGCGAAAACCCTGCCACAATGCCGCCCAAAGCATGCGCTGGTCACGCACGTTGCGTTCCAGGATCACCAGCATCTGGCGAAAAGTCTTGGCCAGCATGTAGAGATGGCCGATGGCAGCTTCTTCGCCATCGCCGGTCGAAAGCAGCGCATCGAGGACTTGCAGCGCGCGCACTCGATCTTGGGAGGAAATGGCATCGGTCAACTCATATAGGGAGCGCTGTTTGGCGGCGAGCACCATGGTCTCGACATCGCCGAGCGTGATTTTCTTCTTTTCGCCGACGTAAAGAATCAGTTTCTCCAGTTCGTTCGACACCATCATCATGTCGCCGCCCAGCGCATCCACTAACTCGCGGGCGCCGTCGGCGTCGATCTTGACGGCGCGCGTGGCGCAGTACTCGCCAATCCAGCGGACGGCTTGACCCTCTTGCACGCGCGACAGTTCGACAATGCCGCAGAACGGACCCAGGTCTTCGCGGATCTTCTGGTAGCGGTCCTTGTCCGTCATCTCCATGCGGCGGACGTCGGCGGGAATGCCGATGTGATCGGCGACAAACACCAGGAGCGCGTCGGGATTGGGATTCTTGCAGTAGGCTTCGATGGCTGCGATTTTTTCATCGTTCGAGCCGCGGCCAAACAACGTCTTCACGCCGCGCACGAAGAACACCTGAAACGGCGCCATTAGCGAGGGCGTGCGGGCGCGATCCAGAACTTCATTCAACGAAGTCTCGGCGAGATCGAACTCAAACAAGCCGAAGTCACGCGCGTCGGGCGCGACCAGGTGCTCAAGAATGGCATCGCGGCAGCGCTTGCGAAAAAACGCTTCATCGCCAACCAGCACATAAGCCGGCTTGAGCTGGCGCGACTCCAGTTCGGAGAGAAAACGGTCCGCCTGACTAAAGGCGCGCATCGCCATCAGTAGGCCTCCAGGATATTCGCCACCAGGGTGCGCGCGAAATCCCGCGACAGGCGGTCGACGGCCGGAGAATCTTCCTGAAAAAAACTGGGGAGATCGCTCGACAGTTCGTACTGATCGTGAAAAAGATAGGAAGGATTCTCGAACAGCACCTTGCCCTGACGGTCGGTCAGCGTCACCTGTACGCTCACGGTGATCAGGGCGCTGACCGCGCGCCCGGTTTGGGAGTCGTAAGCCAGCGGGTTGGCCGACGCCGATAAAACCGTCGCCTTCAGCACCGCATCGGCGTCGCCTTTCGCTTCATGGATGACACGGTACTGCGTGCGGGCGTTGAATTCGCGCACGACAGCGTCGGTTATGAGTTGCTCGATGCGAAAAGTCTGGCTGTGGCTTACGAAGGCGGGAATCGCTATGGTGTGGATATTCTGCGGCAGTTCGACCGCACTTCCCGCCGTGTGGTAGCCGCAGCCGCTGGCGGCCAGGCCCATTGCAAGCGCCACGGCGGCCACCCATCGGCTCGTCACAGGCTGCGGAAAAAGTACTTCCTGCGCGGCAGTCTGACCGCAGCGGCTAAAGCCGCCAATGAAAACAAGCCAGTTATCGCAGCGCTGAAGCGCTGCGCCACCCAAACTCAGGCGCGAGATCGAATTCTTCCGCAGCCTGTTCATCCCGAAGATCATTGAATCTGGCCTCGCGGGCGGGACGCGGTCATGGTCTCGGCGCATTCGACCGCGGTCAAAGCGGCAACGCGCAGGTTGTCGGTAGTTGCCCAGAGCCACACGCCGTTTTTGTGATTGGGGTCGAGGGTGAGTGAGACCAGGATGTCTCCCTGACCGGCGGCGCTCACACTGGTGGGCGTATCTTCCGGGCTGCCGCTGACGACCACGCGCTCTCCCGCCAGGGCCTGCGACAAATCCGCGATCGCGACTGGCTTCTCCATCTCCAGGTAAACCGAAAAGCCGTGCCCATGGAAGACCGGCGCCTGCAAAACCTGCAGCGCAGGCTCGGCGGCGGCGCGGGCAATGTGCCGGTAGTGCTTCCGGATTCTTTGCGACACCGCTTCCAGCGCCAATTCCGATCGCTGTCCGTAGCGCGGCACCATGTTGAAGGCTACCTGGATGTCGAAGACATTTTTCGGCAGCTCCTGGAAGGAGAGCAGATTTACGGTTTGCTCGTGCAGTTCGTCCATCCCCTTCTGTCCGTTCTCGGACGCCGGTTCAAACACGGTCGCAACCATGCGTTGGATTTTGGCAGCCTTCGCGCTGCGCAAAGCGAGCAGCGCGAGGACCGTAGCCGCTGGATGGGCCACCACCACCGGGCCCGGTTGCAACTCCGGGGCAATGGGCTGGCTGGTCTGCCGCTCGATCCAGGGCGAGCGGACCGAAGCTCCCGCTTCATCTTCGAGCGCGAACGAGAGATCCACGATGGTATCGCCCAGGTCGCGCGCCGCCCTCCAGTTATTGCGGGTAGAGCGTGGGTCGGAAGCGAAGAAGGCGAAGTCCACGCGCTCGAACTGCTCCGAGCGGATGCTCTGGATAAAACTCATCTCGTCGCCGACCGCTTCCAACTGGCCGAGAGACTCGTCGTCATCGAGCAAGCGGACATCGACGGCGGGAAAATTCCGTTCGCGCAGAATTTCGGCAATCTCTTTTCCCTTGAGCGATGCCGCGCCCACGATGGCCACGCGATAATGGTTGGTGCCGCGGAGATCGGCCTGCGCGCCGGCGGATTTCGAAAGGGGAGTCTTCGAAAGGGGACTCATGGAGTGTGAGATGCCTCCCGGTACACCGGAGGTGCAGGCGGAGTCTTGCGATGGAAGATCCATTGCAGTCGCCACAGGACGCCGGAAGCCATGTATAGAATCGCGATGGCGAAGAGCGTCGGTCGCGAAAATCGCGCGATCAACGCGATCAGCACGGCCATCAGCACAATCAGGCGGAAGGGATGGCGCGAACGAAAATCAATATCCTTGAAGCTGTAGAAACGCCAGGTGCTGACCATCAGATAACCGACCATGATGACCATCATCAACCAGCTCATCGCCGTCCACCAGGAAGTCACGGGCTCTCCGGCGGAGTAGTGGACGATGGCCGCAATCACTCCCGCCCCGGCCGGAATCGGCATGCCCACAAAATATTTCTTCCCCGGACGTCCCGGATTCGAAGGCTCCGGGTTCTTGGCAATGTTGAAGCGCGCCAGGCGGCTCGCGCCCGCCATGAGGAAAGCGAAGCAGGCGACCGAGCCCAGTTCTGTAATCTTCAGGCGCAGGTCGGGCGCAATGGTCATCGGCAACAGATGAAAGCCCCACATCCAGGCGAGCAGCGCCGGGGCAACGCCGAAGGTGATCACGTCGGCCAGCGAATCGAGTTCTCTGCCAAAATCGCTAGAGGTGTTAGTCATGCGCGCGATGCGGCCGTCCAGACCGTCAAACAATACGGCAAAGCCGATGGCCATCGCGGCAAAGTCCATGTGCCAGGCTTCACCCGAGACGCCATGCACGGTCTGCAAAATCGCGTAGAACCCAGCCGCGATATTCGCCGTGGTGAACAGCGAGGGAAGTATGTACATGCCCTTGCGCAATTTTCCGCGCGGGCGGTCCGACTCACGACGATGCGGCTCTAGCTCTTCCATGTTCAATGAGCCTCCCGCTCCCCGGCCGTGCCGGCAGGAACCGGCTGCGCCACGGGCTGCGTAACCGGCAACCAGGCCAGGAGCGTGGCTCCTCCCTTGACGCGATCGCCGGGCTTCACCTGGATGGCGGCATCGCGATCGAACAGAACATCGACGCGAGAGCCAAACTTGATGAGCCCAACCCGTTCGCCGCAGGCCACGTGGTCTCCCACTTTAAAATTGAAAACGATACGGCGGGCGATCAGGCCGGCGATCTGCTTGAATATTACGGTACGGCCCGCGCCTTCCACGGTGACGATGTTCTGCTCGTTCTCCTCCGCCGAATTCGCTCCCATGGCGTTGAGGAACTTGCCGCGTTGATAGCGCACGTCCCGGATCACGCCGGCAATCGGGGAGCGGTTCACGTGCACATCGAAGACGCTGAGAAAGATGCTGATCCGGTGCCACGAAGTTCCGCCAGAAGTCACGACTGAAACATCGGTCACCTTGCCGTCCCCCGGAGAAACGATAGGCACGACGGCGCCGGCGGCTTCGGGAATCTGGCGCTCGGGATCACGAAAAAACCACAGAAAGAAAGCTCCGAGCAGCACCACCGGGACGGCGTAAGGCCAAGCCGCCAGCCACGCGACAATGACCGCGGCAAGCACGCATCCCGCACCATAGAAGTAGCCGTCACGAACCATGGGAATACAGAATGATTATAGAGCGAGGCCGCAACATTCTACATAACTGCAATAAAAAAAGGCGCTTAGACGCGCCCGGTATGGTGGCATGGGTCAAGCGAGGCCTTGCGTTTTCTTGCGATTCAGGCCCGATTGCTCAGGCCAGTCGTTTCTACGCAGACTGCCGCTGGAACTGCGTTTCCAGACTCTGCATCTGGTCTTTGAGGCGCAGCTTTAGTTTCTTCAGCCGCACTTCTTCCAGTTTTTCGTCTTCGGTGAGGAATCGCTTCTGGGTGAGGGATTCGAGCCGTTGGGAATATTGCGAGTGCTCCTGAACCAGTCGCCGGAACTCATCATGACCGGTCAGGAGTTGGTCTCTCGGAGTCAGCATCCTTGCTAGACCTCCTGCTGTTTATTACTGCACGGTTAAAAAGTAGCACAGGAATCGGTAGGGGTTCAATGAGATTTCATAGATTTCCACCGTCGGCAGGGGCTTGGGTGCGAAGTTGAACAAAAAATGGTGCAGAAACTTGCGGCTTTTCGGCCAAGTTCAGCGGTGGAACCGAAGCGCGTACAGAATCGCATCCTCCACCGGATTCCGGTAATACCCCGGTCGGCGGCCCACCTCGCGAAATCCGTGGTTTTCGTACAGGCCGCGGGCCGGCGGATTCGATTCGCGGACTTCGAGCAGAATCGCCGACACCGCCTCACTCTCCGCGCGCTGAATCAACGCGCGCAGCAACTCGTTGGCGATGCCACGGCGGAGGAACCCGGCGGACACAACCACGTTCTCGATCTCCCACTCGCCCGCGACCGCCTTCGCGCAAACGAATCCGCAAAGCTGGCCCGCTTCTTCGGCCACCAGAACGACCCCGCTACCCACCAACTTGTTGTACTGTTCGGACGTCCAGTGGGCTGCGCCCGGCGCCTGCCGCTCGATGGCGAGAATCGCCGGCACATCGTTCAAGGCAGCGGAGCGGATGGCCACGGGCATGGAGAGTCTCACGGCGCCGGCTTCGAGAAAATTTCAGCGTCGGAATGGCGGATGTAGTTGGCTTCCAGTTCTTCCGGGCGAACCGTTTGGCCCCGCTGGAGATGCTCCCAACCCAGCCGGGCAATCACGCCGCTGTTCGGATACTGAATCAGCTCAACCTGAATTCCGGCCGCCCGAACCGCCTCCGCCAACGCGGCATCGGGCGTGACGACCGCCTTCCCCGTCGCCTCGGCACCCTTGGCTTCGGCAAGAAACTCTTCCCGGCTCAGCAGGCGTTCGCTGTGCATGCGGCTGTGCGTGCGAACTTGCACGCGCACGTGCGGCTCGAGTTCGTAGTCGCCGACATACACGTCACCCCGGCCCGCATCCAGCGCCGCGAGAACCCGGCCGCGGGCCGCGCCGCTGCACGCAGCCGCTTCCAACAGTGAAATGGCAACGATTGGTTTCCGCAGTGCCTCGGCCAGAGCTTTAATGGCAGCCAAGCCCACGC
The DNA here is from genome assembly GCA_050014475.1 of Terriglobales bacterium. Taxonomy (GTDB): domain Bacteria; phylum Acidobacteriota; class Terriglobia; order Terriglobales; family Acidobacteriaceae; genus Acidiflorens. Next base: position 10,770 of record JBEKDG010000020.1, read on the forward strand.
GCAGCCCCGTAAACGACCCCGGACCGGACGCCACCGCAAATGCCCCGAGATCGCTCTTGCTGTATCCGTGCTTTTCGAGCAGCGCGGCAATCTGCGGTACCAGTTGTGCCGAAAACGCGCCGCCGGTGAGCGGCACAACCTCAAGCACACTGATTTGGCTCTCGCTCTGACCCGGCGTCAAGCGGGCCAGCGCCAGACTGCCGTTCTTCCCGGAAGTGTCAACGGCGAGCAGAAGCTGAAACATTTTGTAATTTTGCAATCGGGTAATTTGGCAATTTAAAAAACCGACCGGGGTTCAAATTACTAAATTACCAGATTGCAAAATTACCAAATTACAATCAGTGGCTGCTTTCCACCAATTCGAGCAGCACGCCCGACGTGCTCTGCGGATGCACAAACACATACCGATGTCCGCCAGCGCCCGTCTTGATCTCATTCGATACCAGGCGCACGCCGTCGCTCTTCAATTTCGCAACCGCCGCCGCCAGATCCGGAACGCGCAAACAAACATGATGCAGCCCCTCGCCGCGCTTGGCGATGAACCGGGCGATGGTCGAATCGTCCGAAGTCGCTTCCAGCAACTCGAGCCGGCTCTCGCCCACCGACACCATCACCAGCCGAACTTTTTCCTGCTCGACGATTTCTTCCGGAGAAACGCTCAGGCCGAGTTTTTCGTAGATTGACTTCGCCGCCGTCAGCGACTTCACTGCGATGCCGAGATGATCAATCTGGAACATTCTTTTGCTCCTCTGCATGCCCCACTTAGAGGGTGAGCGCGCGACCCTCAGGGGCTAAAGCCCGCATCTTTTTTGGCTCTGAGCGGCACGGCTGAAGCCGTGCCCTTCCCAAACCCGTTGCTTGAGACCAGTTCTAACCCTGAGCTTACGAGTTGGACGGGCGAGGGCGCCCGTCTCTCCACCGAATCTACGTGGGTTTGACGCCGCGCACAATCTCCTCCACCAAGGAATACGGGTCGCGCTTGTGCTCGGCGATCTCCGCCGCATAGCGCTCGAGGCTGCCGCCGTCCGTCTCCATTCGAGCGCGCGCTTTTTCCAGCATGACATCGCGCAGCATCTCGACCAGCCGCTCCTGCCAGTTCTCGACGTTCTTCTTGAAGGCCAGGTTCTCTTTCTTCAGATACGCCTCGTAGTCCGCGATCGCTTCCGCCAGCTCTTCGGTTCCCACGCCTTCGCTTGCGACCGTCTTCACGATCGGCGGCATCCAGCGGTCGTTGCGCGTCGCCAGCGATTGCATGGCACGAATCTCGCGCTCAACGCGCTCTGCCCCCTCGCGGTCGCTTTTGTTGATCACGAAGATGTCGGCGATTTCCATGATCCCGGCTTTGATCGTCTGCACATCGTCGCCCATGCCGGGCACAAGAATCACGATGGTGACATCGGCCAGCCGCACAATGTCAACTTCGTCCTGCCCGACGCCCACCGTTTCGATCATGACCAAGTCACGGCCCGAAGCATCGAGCACGGTGGCAGCATCCGCGGTGGCTCGCGCCAGCCCTCCGAGCGATCCGCGCGTGGCCATGCTGCGAATGTAAATCCCCGGATCGCTAAAGTGATCCTGCATGCGGATGCGGTCGCCCAAAATCGCTCCGCCCGTGTAAGGGCTGGTCGGGTCGACCGCGATAATGCCGACGGTCTGCTGCTCCTTGCGATAGTGCTTCGCCAGTTGGTCGACCAGCGTGCTCTTGCCCGACCCTGGGGCGCCGGTCAGACCGATGACTCGCGCCCTGCCCGTATGCGGAAAGAGCGCCTTGAGCAGCTCCGACCAACCGGGCGCGCGGTTCTCGACGGTAGAGATGGCGCGGGCCAGCGCGCGGGGGTCGCCGGAACGAAGACGTGCAATAAGAGACTGTGAGCCTGAGTCCAAGCTACGAGTGTAAAGCAATGCGGCCCGGTGCGAGAAAAGGCTTTTATCTGCTCCTCGCTATCGCGCAGATTCAAAGAAGTTGTCGTGGAGAGCCGGGCGTCCCCGCCCGGCGGGACGGGCGAGACGCCCGTCGCTCCACGGAATAGATCAGTCCTTCAGCAGCTCCCGCGCGATCACCAGCCGCTGGATTTCGCTGGTGCCTTCGCCGATCGTGCACAGCTTTACGTCGCGATAAAACTTCTCCGCCGGATAGTCCTTGATGAAGCCGTAGCCGCCGTGGATCTGCACGCCTTCGTTGGCGCACTTCACGGCTACCTCGCTGGCGTAAAGCTTGGCCATTGACGATTCGAGCGTGGTATTCATCCCGGCATCTTTCATGGCGGCGGCCCGCAACGTCAGAAGTTTTGCCGCCTCGATTTCCGTCGCCATGTCGGCCAGCTTCCACTGGATCGCCTGAAATTCCGAGATCGCCTTGCCAAATTGCTTGCGCTCTTTCGAATACTTCAGCGCTGCCCCGTACGCGCCCTCGGCCATGCCGAGCGAGAGCGCCGCGATCGAGATGCGTCCGCCGTCGAGGGTGCGCATAGCGTCTCTAAATCCATTCCCTTCTCCACCCAGCAAATTTTCCCCCGGCACGAAGCAATCTTCGAAGATCAGCTCCGCCGTATCGCTGGCGCGCAGTCCGAGCTTGTTTTCTTTCTTTCCGGGGCGAAATCCCTTGGCGCCCTTGTCCACCAGAAAAGCGGAGAGTCCGTGGGTATGCGCCGCGCGATCGGTCACTGCCAGCACGACTACGACATCCGCATAGTGGCCGTTGGTGATGAACGTCTTGGTGCCGTTGAGCACCCATCCGCCCTTGGCCCGCGCCGCCGTCATGCGCGCGCTGCCCGCATCCGACCCCGCCGAGGGCTCGGTCAGCCCCCACGCGCCGATGTACTCGCCGGTCGCCAGTTTCGACACATACTGCTTCTTTTGCGCCTCGTTCCCCGCCAAGAAAATATGGTTTGAACACAGGGACGTATGCGCCGCTACAATGATCCCCACCGAACCGTCCACGCGCGCGAGTTCCGCGATGGCTGTGACGTACTCCACGTAGCCCATGCCGGCGCCACCGTATTCGGGCGGGAAGATCGTGCCCATCAGGCCGAGCTTGCCCAGTTCCTTGATCGTCGCCAGTGGGAATTCACAGGCTTCGTCCCACTTCATGACGTTCGGCGCAATCTCGCGTTCGGCAAACTCGCGCACGCTCTTCTTCAGTTGCAGCTGCTCTTCGTTTAACTGGAAGTCCAAGAGATGGTCTCCTTATGTTGCTCCACGGTGCCGCCGGTGTGCGGCACTCCCAACTGCAGATCCCTCGCTCCCCCACCCCAGCCAGCAAATGCGGCTGGCTGGGGGCCCCGGTCGCTCGGGATGACAAACAGTTGTGGAACTAGCGAATTGCGTTCAGATTTTTCCCGATTGGGATGCCGCGCGCGGGGATGGCGCAAAAATTGGCGCCCAACTTGTCATTTAAGCACGGTCGGCAGTAATCACGAAATTCTCGTACCGACCGGTTGGCTTGGAGAGCGTCAACAGAATGACGAATCGCACAGAGGCATAACTGCCGGGCTGCGCCCAGCTGGACGGGCGAGGCGCCCGTCCCCACACAAGACCTACAGTTACTACACGGTCCTCTTCGGACCCGCTCCGAAGATCTTCCGCGCCATCCACAGCGGCGCGACGAACACGTGGGCAGGATTGGTCAGAAACGCGGGCTTGTTCCCCTCGATAAGGTGGCCGAGCCAGGCCAGCGCAAAGGCCGTCGGGATGAGAAGCAGCGCAATGATCCAGTGCCACCAGACCACGATCACCGACGAGAAGCCGACGGGAATGGCGATCATGTGCAAGGCGCGGTTCACGGGATGGTTATGCGCGCCGTCATAGTGCGAATACATGTGCGAGTACAGTCCCATATTCCCACCCCCACGCGAGAAGGTTCTGGCCCGGAGCATTATATCCCCAGGTCGGCATCGGGAAACGATCGAGACCCTGGAAACACTATTATGTGGGAGAGTTTTTCCGCGCTTTCCCCAAAGCCATTTCGGGGGTATACTCCTTACCAAATCGGAGTGCTGGGTTCTCGAATTCCCCTCGACAACCTGAGGCGAGGTTGCCTTTGCCGCGGGACCGAAGCCCGCCCCCTCGCTGGCTCTCCGAATCCGGGCAATCCCAATGGATGAGCGCGACTACAGGGGCAATGATTCCGACAGCCCGACGATGCCGGGTACCCGTTCGCCCGGAGACATCGTTGGCGCTGGGGCGCTAACGCCTCCGCCTCTTTCCAACCCACCGCTCTCCGACGCTCCCACGTTGCCGCACGGGAGCCCAATTCCGGGTGCGACGCCGGCACTTCCCTACGCCCGTCAAGCTCCGCCCTCGACCAGCATATCCGCTTTTCAGAGTCTGCAGCCGGGCGTGCTATTCGGTGGACGCTACGAAATCCTGGGCGTGCTCGGACAAGGCGGTATGGGCGCCGTGTACAAGGCCCGCGACCGCGAACTGGACCGCCTGATCGCGCTCAAGGTCATCCGTCCCGAACTGGCAACCGATCCCGCGATTCTGCTGCGCTTCAAGCAAGAGCTCATTCTCTCCCGCAACATCACGCACAAGAACGTGGTCCGTATTTACGACCTGGGTGAGGCCGATGGCATCCGCTTCATCAGCATGGAATACGTCGACGGGGAGGATCTGCGCACTCTGTTGCGCCGTCAGGGAAAGTTCTCGCCCAGGGAAGCCATCGCGGTGGTGGAGCAGGTCTGCCGCGCGCTCGACTCCGCCCATTCCGAAGGCGTGATCCATCGCGACCTGAAGCCGCAGAACATCATGCGCGACAAGCACGGCCGCATCGTGGTGATGGACTTCGGCCTGGCGCGCTCGCTGGGCGATTCCGGCATGACCCAGACCGGCGCCATCGTCGGCACGATGGAATACATGTCGCCCGAGCAAGCTCTGGGCAGTACGCTCGATCAGCGCTCCGACATTTTCAGCGTCGGCCTGATCTTCTACGAGCTGCTCACCGGAAAATCTCCCTACGAGGCCGACACCGCCATCGCCAGCCTCATGAAACGTACGCGCGAGCCGGCACGCCCGGTTTCCGACGTCGACACCTCCGTTCCCAAATCCCTGAGCGCGATCGTCAGCCGCTGCCTGGAGCGCGAGCCGGCCAACCGCTATCACTCCTCCGTCGAACTGTTGCAGCAACTGACGACTTGGGAAGCCAATCCCAACATCAGCGCCGAAACGCTCTCCCAGATGATTTCGCATCCGATCATGCGTCCGTCGCGCTTCAACCTCGATCTTCCGGGGAAAAGCTGGATGTGGATCGCCGGAGCTGTGCTCGTCATCGCGCTGGCGGGATTCGTGGGCCGTTACCTATTGAATCGCACACCTGCCGCGAGCGAGAGCGCAGTCAGAGGTATCCCGCCGTTGAGCCGGGGCGAGTATGTTGCCATCATGCCCATGAAGATCCTTGGGGATGAGAAAGCGCTGGGCTACGTGGCGGAGGGAATTGAAGAGGCGCTGGCGGCAAAACTTTTCCAGCTCAAGGAGGTTCACCTCGCCTCCAGGGCGACCGCGGAGGATGTTGCCAAGAAGAATCTCCCGCTTTCCAAGCGGGCGCAGAAACTCGGCGTCAATCTGATTATCCAGGGCAACGTGCAGGGCAGCGGAGACAAGTTGCGAGTCGTACTCACTTTAACCGATGCGACCAGCGCGGGCGACGATGGCCGTCTTCTCTGGACCCAGGAGTTCCAAGGGATGCCCCAGGATCTGCTCACCCTCGAAGACCAGATCTACGGCAACGTGGCCACCGCCCTTGCCCTCAAGCCGACCAACGAAGAGCAGGCCCGCGTTGGCGCCCACCCGACAGAGAACGTGAAGGCCTATGACCTCTACCTGCAAGGGCGGAACAGCTTGCGCAACAGTCACGGCCAGGAGAACATTCGCCAAGCCGTCGGGTTGTTCGACCAGGCCATCGAGAAAGACCCCAACTTCGCTCTGGCCTACACCGGACTCGCCGACTCCAGCCTGCGCATGTACGGCGAAAGCAAGGAGAGCATTTGGGCCCAAAAAGCCACCCTGGCCGCGCAGCAGGCTGAGCGGCTCTCCAATAACCTGGCCGAAGTTCACATATCGCTCGGCAGCGTCTATTCCGCCACGGGGAAGAACACGCAAGCGATTACGGAACTGAAACGCGCTTTGGAGCTGGCTCCGAACTCCGATGAAGCGTATCGCAGCCTGGGTGACGCCTACAGCGCCAGCGGTCAAAGTGACGAGGCCATTTCCGCTTACCAAAATGCGGTCGCCGCCAACTCCTACTTCTGGTGGAATCATGTTGCGCTGGGGAACGCCTACTTCAAGCGCGGCGACTCCGCCAAAGCGCTCGCCGAATATCAGAAGGTTACGGAACTCGCGGCGGATAATCCTCTGGGCTACGAAAACATCGGCTCCGTATATCTGCGCGAGGGCAAGTGGAGCGACGCCATTCCGCAATATCAGAAAGCCCTCACCCTCGCTCCTGACTCGCCTACCTACTCCAACCTGGGCACTGCTTACTTCTTCCTGAAGAACTACGACCAGGCCACGAAGATGTACGAAAAAGCGGTCGCGATGACCCCGAACGACGAACAACTCCTCGGCAATCTCGGCGACTCCTACCGCTGGTCGGGACATTCCGACCAGGCCGCAGCCGCCTACGGCAAAGCCATCTCGCTTGCCTTCCAGGAGCTTCAGGTAAACCCGCGCTCAGCCGCCATTATGGGCGATCTTGGGCTTCTCTATGCCAAGAAGGGCGATGCCGCGAACGCGCTGCAGTACACCCAGCAAGCCCGCTCCATCAACTCTGACGACCTGCAGTTGATGTACTCAGAAGCCCAAGTGAAGACCATGATCGGTAAACCGGAGGAAGCGCTGAAGTCACTGCGGCTGGCATTGGAAAAGGGTTACGCCGCGCAGGAGGCCTGGAACGATCCCGAGCTTCAGAAGCTCCAGGCCCTGCCGCAGTTTTCACAATTGTTGAACGAGTTCTCGAAAAAGAACCACTAGTCTAAGCTTTCAAGCGGTTCTTCCACAGCTTGCGGCGCGAAACCAACGCACCCAGGCCAGTCACCATGAGCGCTATCGTGCCAGGCTCCGGAACAGTAGTCCTGTTCGCATGCGCGCTAAAGTCCAACCCGCCCGGCCAGCAACTTGACCTGACACAGGCAAACTTAATGGAGAAGCTCTGCCCGTTTGCAATCCCCCCGCCGCACTTGGCGCCCGCCAGCAGAATCTCCACCGAACCGTTCGTCAGCGTCTTCGTTGTGCAGCTCGAAAATAGGTTCGAGCCGCAGCTGATGGCGCCCGCCAGCACCTGGTGCGGCTGTTTTGGTTCAATCAGCATCAGCGAAGTCCAGTTCTGTCCGCTCGTGTTCGTGAAAAATAACGTGCCCTTCCCGCTCTCGGGTACGGTGAATTTAAAGTTCAAGCCGACATCACAATTCGTGCAGCTCGACGCAGAGGCGGCGCCACCGACGCCGTGAATGATGATTTTTGGATCGTTGATCCCGTCGGCGAAGGCCATCACCGACCCCACTACCAGCAGCAAAGCTACTGCACAGATCTGAGAGATTTTCATCGAGGTTTTCCTGTTCACCAAAGGAATCTAGCTGGGTAACCTTCTCCCAGCTTTCAGGGGAGTGCGGTGAGGTTAGCTCGTTCAACAGCTTGGGTCAAGCGGAAACCAGCACATCCTTAAGAAATATCTGGGCGACATGCAAACTGTTGCGCACTGCCAGCCTTAACTGTGCAAGCCTGTGCATGTCCTTCACTCTACGGAGCGCATCGCATTGCGCACAGCCCACAAAAAAGCCGGAGCCCGAAGGCCCCGGCTGTCCAGTTGGTTGTGTGCCCGGATAAAAATTTAGTAGAGACGCGGCTTGCCGCGTCTCCTGCTTACGCACTCCGTCGCGGCCGCACCGTCAAGTCCCGCACCTGCGCCAGAATGCTCGACATCTGCATTCCGTTCAGCTGCGACAGATACGGCAAAACTTCGGCCACGAACTGATCCTCCATCAACTCACGAACTTCCTCCTGCCGGTTCCGTTCTCCACCGGAGAGCAGATCCGGCACACTGACCTCGAGCGCCCTCGCCAGTCGCTCCAGCGAAGACAGTGTCGGCGTCGCCTTCTCGTTTTCGATTTTCGACACGTAAGTCCGGGGCACCGACATGCGCAGCGCCAGCTGCCGCTGACTCAAGCCGTTGCGCAACCGCAGCGATCGGATCGAGTGCGCCAGCCTCAGATGCCCGCGGCCATTAGAATTGATATTCACCGGCAGCGCTTCCGGCGCCGGAGTCATTGCGGCAAGCTCCGCCTCGTCCTCGTCCAATGACAGATGGCAACGGCGACAGAGACTGTTAGATGTGCGGAATTGCACCAAGAGACAACGGTCGCATCGTACAACTTCCCGTGAGTCCACGGGAGTTAATGTGGTAGCCATTCAGGGTTTGCGAGTGCCAGAGCGGGGGCTACTCTCAAAGCCAACTAGGGGGTAATCTGCTGGATGGGACCTGTGGAAGTCAAGACAAAAATACGAGAAAACAAAGTATTTATCGAAACAAAACCATAATTACAATGCGAAGATCGGCGGAAAACAAGGATAAACCATGAATCAACGCGACACCGCTTGGCGTTTACTAACTGAGTTCACCCAGTCAGAAAGTTTGCGAAAACATGCCCTCGCGGTCGAGGCCTGCCTGCGCGCCTACGCCCGCAAAGCCGGAGCCGACGAAGAATTGTGGGGCGTGGCCGGCATTCTCCATGACTTCGATTACGAGAGATATCCGAGCGCCGAGGACCATCCCTACAAAGGCTCCGAGATTCTGAAAGAACGCGGCTATTCCGAAGAAGTGCGCCGCGCCATCCTGTCGCACGCCCAGTACACCGGCGTCGCCCGCCTCTCACCCATGGAAAAAACTCTCTTCGCCTGCGATGAACTCGCCGGCTTCATCACCGCCTGTGCCCTTGTGAAACCGGGAAAGTCGCTGGCTGAGGTCGAAGCCAAGTCCGTCCGGAAAAAAATGAAAGACAAGGCTTTCGCCCGCGGCGTCCACCGCGAAGACATCATCGAAGGCGCCGCCGATCTCGGATTGGATCTCGAAGAGCACATCGCCTTCTGCATCGAAGCCATGAAAGCGATCGCTAAGGAGTTGGGCCTTGAAGGTAGCGCGTAGAGCTCGACTGGATGCATCTGGCAGGAACCACTCCAGCCGCGCCATCCGAAACCCGCCAAGAAAAAAACCCTGCCACCCAGGAGATGGCAGGGTAACTTTCGAGTATTCGCCAGTTGTTATTTTCCGTAGAAGAAATCGGCGAACGCTTGCGCGTTCGGCGTTCCCACGCCGGTCACGTTGTCCCAGCCCTTCTTCGTATGCAAGGCGGCAGGATCGTTGCACGACGTCCCGTCATAGTAGTATTCGGGCACATCCGCGCAATCGCTCCCGAAAGAAATGGCGAGCGCTGTGAACTGGTAGTACGGGTAATCCCACAGCGCACTGACGAAGTTCGTGGCTGAGGCACCGCCCATTACCCCGTTCGCGTTGTACTTGTTCGTGCCGGTGGGTTCCTGAATCGAGGCGGTCACGTTGTGCTTCGATGTAACCGGAACGATATCGTACACGGTTCCCGCCGGTAGTGAGTAAAGATAGGGCGCAGCCTGGCCGAGCGGTCCCCCACCTCCGGCCTGGGCTTCCTGGTTGGCGATGGCCCACAATCCGGAGAACATCGGAGTAGCAAGGCTCGTGCCGCCCCAGACCTGCCACACCTGTGGCGGAATCTGGCCCGGAATGCTGATGACGATGGCAGCTCCGGTGTACGGATCGGCCAGCCACGAGATGTCTGGAAGCTTGCGATATTTGCCACTCAGCAGCTTCTGGTACGACGGCTTGGGGAATCCGCCATAGCAGAGCGGGGGGAAAACGGATTGATCGTTGAAGACACAGTTGCTGGTGCCACCACCGGAACCGCCGATAAACCCAAAAGCGAGCGGCGGGTCGAAGACGAATCCCGTCTCGGCGAGCAAGGTTTGGTTGTTTCCCCAACCCGCTTGCCAGGCAATCGAATTGTCCGGATTCAGCGCCAGAGTTACACCCCCAACGGCGGTAGCCCAGGGAGAGTCCGCCGGCGCGAGGACCGCCGCAGGAATTCCATCGACGGTAAAGTCGCCGCTATCGCCCGTTGCGAAGTTCATCGAAATGCCAGTGGCAGCGCCCATTTCCGCAATCAGGTTCTCGGTCTGCAGTTCGGTCGTCGCCGTAAGGGATTCGATCGAACCATAACTGCCCGAGAGCACGTTGCCCAGGCCCAGGTTCGCAACATCAAACATGGCCTGGTTCACATCCTGGAAGCTCGCCGAGGGCGGGACCACCAGATTGATGTTGGCGCCGGGTGCGATGGCATGCGCCCACTCCACGTCGAGGTTGATTTCGACCTGGTCATAGCTGATGCAAAAACTCGGCGCGGTGTAGGTGATGGCGAAGTTCGACGATGTCAGCGGCGGTAGCCCATACTGCGCCGAAAATGCGTTGGCATCGTCCTGGATCGTAAACGAACCGCACCAGTCGACGATGGCGATGGTCTGGCCGGTACCGGTGTATCCCTCGTTGTACAAGCCGGTGAGATTGTATGCCGTCTGAATCGACGGCGGCTCGTAAGCGCAGCCCGCGCTGGTTTGGGTCTGCAGATTCAGCTTGTTGCCCGAGTACGTGCCGATGGGCAACGAGCCGTTGTTGTTGGTGGAAAACGATTCTTTCTCCGTGCCCGTGAAACACTGCGACGAAAAGATGGTGCCGGAACTCGCCACAATAGCCGCATTCCCCGCTTTCGCCGCTACCGCAGCGGGCTTAGCCCCAAAGGTCGAGGGCCGGGCCATCAACGGATGCACATACTCCCCGGTATCTAGTCCCGATACGGCCATCACCAGTGCCTCCGCCGCTCCTTCGACATACGGGTCGCCGGCATTGGCGCGCATCGTTTTGTCGTTGACCTGATATTTGTTGAGCTGCACGTGGAAGGCCTTTTCCACATCGCCGACAGTGCCCCGCGCTCTCACATAGAAGTTGCTGGGGCCCGTCTTCACGACCTTCAGATTGTTTGCCGCAAAAAACTGCCGCACCGTCTTCGCCTCTTGCAGTGTTGGCGCAAAGCGGGCAGCAATATCTTTCCGCTTCAGCCAGTGATGGTAGTTGGGAGAAGTGCGGTCATAAAGCGATCGTGTCAGCGCATCGAATTGGCTCCGGTTGTGAAGCTGCAGCCAGATGCTTACTTCGATAACCTTTGCTGGATCCTCTGCTCCGAGATTCTTCGCCGTCGCAACGTAGCTTGGTGTGTTGTGCGTAACGAGTTTGCCGCCCACCGTACTGGCCGGCAACAGCGCACAACTCATCACGACTACAACTACGACACATAGCCAGTGAAAGCTGGCACCTGCATGTGCTGCTTCGTTCTTTTTCTTCATTGCTCCCTCCCCAGGAGAAGTCGCGTGAGGTCCGGCCTGAAGAGCCCATGCGCTTACGACGCGCCGGCCGTCATGATCCAGGACGTTAGAGGTAATGAGAGTTGAGATATGGAACTGAAGTGTCGCGCTTGAATGCGGGCCCCGTGACGACTCCAGCCCGTTGAGCGAACGCCCCAATGCTAGCCCGTTCTCACACGGTTGGCAATGAGTTCGTAAGTCTTTTTTTTGCTTGCGTCCATCAATTGTGCACTATTTTGCGCTAGTACCTGGCCGACGTATCAGGGAAGGTTTCGTGTCAGGGGTTTCGTGTCAGGGCATCGCTTTAGCGATGCCGAAAGTTCTTCGAAATCAGACGCCCCTTTAGGGGCTGGGCATCGAACATACGACTTCGTCCGCAGCCTGTTCTGGCGTGCCGAAAACGTTTTATATCGGGAGGTATATGCCCCAAATGGCAACCATGAACTCCATCAATGGTATATACCGAAAGTCCCCGTTCCGCGTCCAGCCCAACAGCCTAACTGGCCCGGACTCAACGACTTAACATTTCAGGAGTGTTTCACGTGAAACACTTTGACGTCTTGCAAAGCAGTCTTCGCCACAAGAAATTCTTTATCGCACGACCTCGGCCACCTTCCCGCTCGCGATCAACTCCGCGATGCGCGCAAAATCCTGGTACATCACGCGGTCCTTCTCCATCGTCGCGCACACCGCCCGGATCGCCGCGTGCGCCTGCTGCAATGGCTTGGAGGTCTTCAGCGGCGCGAGAAGGTCAATCGCCTGCGCTGCCGCCATGGCTTCAATGGCCAGCGTGTTGCGTGTGTTCTCAACCACCTTCTTCAGCTTGTTCGCCGCGGTCATGCCCATCGAGACGAAGTCTTCCTTGTTCCCAGACGTCGTAATCGAATCGACCGACGCAGGATGCGCCAGCACTTTGTTCTCACTCACCAGCGCGGCCGCGGTCACTTGCGGCATCATGAAGCCCGAGTTCATTCCCGCACCCGGCGCGAGAAATGGCGGCAACCCTTCACTGAGCGCGGGGTTCACCATGCGCTCCAGCCGCCGCTCGCTGATTCCGGCCAGCGCGCTCAAAGCAATCGCGAGAAAGTCGAGCGCGAACGCGAGGGGCTCACCGTGAAAGTTCCCGCCGGAAAGCACGTCGCCTTCGCCGTCCATCGCCTTCGGATTCTTCACGAATACCAGCGGGTTATCGACCGCCGAGTTCGTCTCGGTCTCAAACACCGCGCGGCAATGGGCGAGTGTGTCGCGCACCGCGCCATGCACCTGCGGGATACAGCGCAACGAATAGGCATCCTGCACGCGGCCGCACTCGCGATGCGACTCGCGGATCTCGCTCTGTTCGAGCAGACGGCGCAGGTTGGCTGCGGTCTTGATTTGGCCGGCATGAGGGCGAGCCTTTTGAATGCGCTCGTCAAAAGCGACGTTGGTCCCCTGGAGCGCATCGCACGCCATCGCGCCGATAACGTCGGCGGTGTCGACCAGCGTCTCGGCGGCGAGCAGCATCAGAGTGCCGATGGCGAGCATCGCTTGTGTGCCATTGATGAGCGACACCGCTTCTTTCGCTTCGAGCACCAGCGGTTTAATTTGCGCGCGCTTTAACGCTTCGGCACTTGCAATGCGCGCGCCCTTTTCGTCAAAGCATTCGCCTTCACCGATCAATGCCAGCGCCAGGTGCGCCAGCGGCGCAAGATCACCGCTCGCTCCCACGCTTCCCTGCGATGGGACCATCGGAGTCACACCGCGATTGAGCATCTCGCAGATGGTGTCGATAGTGATGGCGCGCACGCCCGAGTTGCCTTTCGACAGCGAGTTGGCGCGCAGGAGCATCATGGCGCGCGTGTCCGGGATCGAAAGCGGTTCGCCCACGCCGACAGCGTGCGAGCGCACAAGGTTGACTTGCAGCTCGCGAACTTGATCGCCGACGATGTGCACATCGCTCAGCTTGCCGACGCCAGTGGTGATCGCGTAAGAAATTTTGTTGTTGGCGACGAGCGCGTCGACGACGGCGCGGGCGCGGTTGACGGCCTCGCGTGCATCGGGGTCGAGGAGGACGGACCGGCGGACGCCGGTGTGCGCTACTTCGCGCACGGCTTCCAGCGTGAGATCGTTTCCGTTGATGTGCAGGGCTTTCAAGGTTAGTACCTAGTCGTTAGTCGTTCGTCGTTCGTCGTTCGCTGTTCGCTGTTCGCTGTTGGTTCTGGCTACGAACTCGCCTCAACACATTTTGTTTTGCCCAATCGCGGCCCGGAACACCTTCATATATTTCTCCGGTAGCGCGCGGGGTTTCATCTTTGAATTGGCGACGATGTGCGTGGTCTCGCCTTCGGCCAGCAACTCCCCAGTTTCCGCGCTTCGCAGTTCGTATCCGAAGCGGAGCACTTTCTCCCGGACGTGTTTCAGGAACGTGCGCACGATGACCTCGTCATCATAGTGTACGGGAGCCTTGTAGCGGCAGCGGGCATCGACTACGGCGATGAAGCAGTCGTCTTCGCTCTCCATGTCTTTATAGCTGAAGCCAAGCTGGCGGAGGAGTTCCACCCGTCCCACTTCAAACCAGATGAAGTGATTGGAGTGATAGACGACGCCCATCTGGTCGGTTTCGGCATAGCGGACGCGGATACGAGTTTCGTTCACTGTCATTGTCGCTATCTTGTTTACATTGACAGGTATCGATGTATGGGGCCGGCTCATCGGCCCGTCCACTTTGGTTTGCGCTTTTCGAGGAACGACTCGATCCCTTCGCGGAAATCGACGCTCTCGCGGATGCCGGCATTTTCGCGGATGGCGGCTTCAATTTGCGAATCGAGTTCCGCGCGGGCGTGATCGGTCAGCAGGCGTTTGGTATAGAAAAGTGAGAGCGGACTGTTCTCCGCCAACTGCGCGGCGAGTTCGCGGGCACGGTCGAGCAACTTTTCCGGAGAAACAATTTCATTGATCAGGCCCATCTTCAGGGCTTCCGCCGCGTCGAAGATGCGGCCCGTAAGCAGAAGGTCGCGAGCGATTTTCTCGCCAACCTGGCGCAGGAGAAACGTCGAGACGATGGCGGGCACGAATCCGATCCGGACCTCGGTGTAGCCAAACTTGGCTTCTGGTACGGCGAGCGTGAAATCGCAGAGCAGGGCTAGTCCGGTGCCGCCGGCGATGGCCGCGCCGTTGACCGCGGCAATCGTCGGTTTGGGAAATTCGTAGAGCGCACGGAACAGGCCGACCATGGTTCGTGAGTCTTCGAGATTTTGCTCGGGCGTACGGCCGATCAGGGCTTTCAGGTTGTCGAGGTCCAAGCCGGAGCAGAAGGCCTTCCCTGCCCCGGTCAGGATCAGGATGCGGGCGGAAGAGTCGTTCACTTCTTCCAGAGCGCGGATCAGATCGTCAATGAGTTCGTAGCTGATGGCGTTGCGCTTGTCGGGCCGGTTGAGGGTGAGGGTGGCGACGGCGGAGTCGAGCGTGAGTTGGAGCATTTTGTAGTTCATTCGTAAGCCAGGAATCGGTGTTCGAGCACTGCCTTTTAGTCTTTCGTCCTGAACAAAAACCTTGTCATCCTGAGCGAAGCGAAGGACCTGCTTTCCGTCGAACCACGATTCACTCAGGTCTTGCCATGTCGGGTTGTCCGATTCAATCAGCGCAATTTTCTTTCGCCGGAGCCATCCGTTGATCGTTTTTTCGCGAGCGATGGCATTGCCGACGTACTTGAACATTTCATCGTAAACGAGACGGTGAACTCTGTAATCTCGCGTGAAGCCAGGATTGACATCGTTCTTGTGCTCCCAGGTGCGGCGATAGATGTCGTCGGTGATGCCAGTGTAAAGCACTCGCGATTTGCTGGACAGAATGTACACGTAGAAGCTGCGCATGGGAAAGCAGATCCTTCGCTTCGCTCAGGATGACAAATCTGACGGGAGTTTGTTGTGCGGAGCGTCACAGCAGATTTGTGCGGTTATCGGAGCTTGCGGTGCCGATCGCGCGTGAGCAGCTGGTGACGCGGACGAAAAGCAGGTCCTTCGCTTCGCTCAGGATGACAAATTTGTTGGGGATGACAAATGTTGTTGGGGTTCCGGCGCTATTGCGTGAGAGGAGCTTTGTACCTCGCTCCGATCTCTGCGCTCGCGCGCACGAGGGCGTCCAACGGCTTCAGTGTGGGCAATTGCGCACCACGGCCGCGCAAGGTTTCAACTACTTTTTCTGTTGGAATATTCCCAACTAAGTCATCCTGAGCGAAGGGGCATCCGCCTAGGCCGCCGATGGCGGAATCGAAACGGCGACAGCCGGCTTCATAGGCTGCGATGATTTTGGCGGCGGCCTGGTCGGGGCGGCTGTGCAGGTGAACTCCGATTTCGAGATAGTCGTACTTCGCCATCACCGCGGAAACTACTTCGCGAATCTTTTCCGGCGGCGCCAGACCCACGGTGTCGGCAAGGGAGATCATGCGAATCTCCTGCAACTCGAGCAAGGCTACGGCTTCGACAACCTCATCGACGGTCCAGGGGTCGCCGTAGGGATTGCCGAAGGCCATCGAGATGTAGACAACGGTTTCGAGTCCAGCTTCGTCGGCCTTCTTCTCGATCTTTTCAAGTTCTTCGATGGCTTCTTCGAGCGTCTGCCGTTGATTGTTCTGCAGAAATGTTGGCGAGATCGAGTACGGGAAACCCAGCGTGCGCACGGCTTCGGTCGCGATCGCTCGCTGCGCCCCTTTTTCGTTGACCACGATGCCGATAATTTCCACGTCATCGGGCGGGTCAAGTTCTTTCAAAACTTCTTCGGAGTCAGCCATCTGCGGGACGGCGTTGGGGGAGACGAAGCTGACGGCGTCGATGTGCTTGAACCCGGCGGAAATCAGAGCCTGGAGATAGTTGGTCTTGAGCTCGGCAGGGATCTGCCCTTTGAGGCCTTGCCAGGCATCGCGGGGACATTCGACGAGTTTGATGGAATCGCTCATGCGGTATCTGGAAATCGGGTCATCGGGTCATCGAAGTCTTTCAGATCACCCGATGGCCCGATGATCCGATCACCCGATTCTATGTTTGCAGCACCCCCACCTTGAACTCGGGCACGTCGGGGTTGAGCGACGCCGCATCGAGCGCCTGCGTGATGGCTTGGCGCGTTTCCATGGGGTCGATGATCTTGTCGATCCAGAGGCGGGCGGCGCCGTAGCGCGGGTCGGTTTGCTCTTCGTATGTTTTCTTCGTTGAGTCGAAAAGTTCTTTTCTTTCTTCTTCGCTCAACTTCTTGCCGTTGCGCTCCAGTTGCTTCACTTTGATTTCCACCAGCGTGCCAGCAGCGACATCTCCGCTCATCACCGCGTATTTCGCGGTGGGCCAGGCGAAGACGAAGCGTGGATCGAAGGCTTTGCCGCACATGGCGTAGTGTCCGGCGCCGAAAGAACCGCCGACGATCACGGCAATTTTGGGCACGACGGAGTTCGACACCGCATTCACCATTTTCGCTCCCGCCTTGATGATGCCGGTCCACTCGGCATCGCGCCCCACCATGAAGCCGTTTACGTCGTGGAAAAAGACGAGTGGGATCAGGCTCTGGTTGCAGTCCATGATGAAGCGAGCGGCTTTTTCCGCGGACTCGGTGTAGATAACGCCGCCGAACTCGATGCGCTTGTGGCCTTCGTGGTCGGTCTGGTGGGCGTGGAGTTTCTGGTTGGCAACGATGCCCACGGCGAAGCCTCCGATGCGAGCGTAGCCGCAGATCAGCGTTTTACCGTACTCGGGCTTGTACTCGTCGAAGCGGCTTTCATCGACAATACGCGCGAGAATTTCTTTCATCTCGTAGGGGCGAGCGGGCGAGGCATCGTAGGCGCCGTAGATTTCTTCGGCCGACATCGCCGGGTCCACGGGCTTTTTGCGATCCCAGAGGGACTGTCGGCGGTATCCCCATTTTTCTATGAGCGAACGGATGCGGGCGAGGCAGGCTTGGTCAGTGGGCTCGCGGAAGTCGACGGTGCCGCTGATGGCGGAGTGCATGGCGGCGCCGCCCAATTCTTCGGCGGAAACTTTCTGGCCGATGGCGGCTTGCACGAGCGCGGGACCGGCGAGGAAAAGGCCACTGCCGTCGGTCATGAGGACGTGGTCGCACATCACGGGAAGATATCCGCCACCGGCCACGCACATGCCCATGATGGCGGCAATCTGCGGGATGCCCATGGCCGACATGACAGCGTTGTTGCGGAAGACACGGCCAAAATCGTCGGTATCAGGAAATACGTCTTCTTGCAGGGGGAGGAAAACTCCGGCGGAGTCGACGAGGTAGATGGTCGGGATGCGATTTTCGATGGCGATGTTTTGCGCGCGGATGACTTTTTTCGTGGTCATCGGGAAGAAAGCGCCGGCTTTGACGGTGGCGTCGTTGACGATGAGCATGGCCAGGCGCGAGTTGATGCGGGCGAGTCCGGTGATGACGCCGGCGGCGGGAGCGCCGCCCCATTCTTCGTACATTTTGTGCGCCGCATAGAGGCCGAGTTCGAAGAAAGAGCCGGGGTCGGCGAGCAACTGGATGCGCTCGCGGGCGGTGAGCCGCGATTTGGCGTGCTGGCTTTCGATGGCTTTGGCGCCTCCGCCTTCGCGGATTTTTTCCTCTTCGTTGCGGACCTGAGCGACCAGCTCGGCGAGTGCGCGCATGTTGGATTCGAAGCGGAGAGAGCTGGGATCAACTTTGGTGGGGAGGACGTTGTTGATCGTCAGAGCGGTGGACTCGGTTTGTTCGCGCATGAGGGCAGAGTTCGAAACTACTTGCGAAACTACTTACTATACCAGCCGCGCGCAGGGCGGAGTGCGGCGATTAAGATATAAGGACTAGAAGTGCAAGGCGCCGGCAAGAGGCCGACGCTACCATCCATAGACGTTACAATCCATGAATGTTGCGGAAGCTCGCATTCCGGCCAGACTGGCAGATCGCCATGGCGATCACGGTCGCGTTACGAGTCGTCTTCTCGGCGATTGCGGCAGTGTTTTCGTTCTTTCTGCGTCCCGACGCCACTGTGATTCGTAGCAACGCGCTCACCGAGAGCCTGCCCGCATCGGGCACAGTGCACAACGCGCTGCTAGGGGTTTGGGAGCGCTTTGACACGCTGTGGTATCTGCACATCGCGCAACATGGATACGACCAGCCGATGGCGGTGATTTTTTATCCTCTTTATCCCGCGTTGATCCGGGTGGTGAGTGGGGCAGCGCCAGCGACGGCGGCGGCGCTTGTAGTCTCGACGGCAGCGGCATTCTTTTCCTTTTGGGGATTGCTGCGCCTGGCGGAACCGGAACGGACGGCGCGGGGGCGAATGGGCACGCTGCTGGTAGTGGCGGCGTGGCCGAGCAGCTTTGTGCTGTTCGCGGGTTACGCGGAATCGCTGACGCTGGCCTTGATTGTCTGGGCGGTCATCTGCGCGCGCGAGGGACGATGGGGGCCGGCGACGCTGTGCGGAATTCTGGCGGGACTGAGCCGGCCTTCGGGTGTGCTGGTCGCGGTTCCGCTGTTCGTGTTGGCGTGGCGCAGCCGGCGTGCGCGAGCGCTGATGGTGGTTCTTTCGCCGACTGGATTGCTGGGCTATTGGGGCTGGCTGCGGTGGTCGGGACGGCTCTCGGTGGTGGAAGCCTACCGCGTATATCAGGGAGCGACGCTCGCGCCGCCTTGGGCGAGTTTGGCGGAGGCCATCCGGTTGATCGTGGGCCACGGGGATGGGCTGCTCGCGATCAAGTTCGTATTGGTGGCGCTAGCAACGGCCTTCAGTCTGCGGCGCGAGGTCCGGCTCGAAGACAAACTCTTTGCGCTGGCGATGACCGTGCAGATGCTGATGTACACGGGCCGGCCACTGCTCGGTGGGCCGCGCTATGTACTGCCCATGTATCCCGCGTTCCTGGCGCTGGGGGGGTACGCCGCGGGGCGATGGAGCGGGAAGCAGTTTGCCTTTTATCTTGGTTGTTTCGGCTTCCTGAACCTGGCGTGGATGCGGGCGTTCTTGGACTGGTCGCTGGTGTTCTAATTGTGCTTCGATCCATCCCACTAATGTAGAATCCTGCACCTAACTGGGGTTCCTACAAAATTAAGTGGCAGTATTTTTGCGCGGGTCCACAAGCTAAGTACAGCAGCTCGCTCTTGTCTACAGGTTAAGTACAGCGCGACACCATGCCAAGTACTTTTGAGCTCAATCCGACGTTCTGTTTCACCCTGCTGGGCACGTTCGTTATTTACGTGTGGACGCGCCCGCCGCGCTCCGCGTGGCTGGCGGTTTTCATCCTCGCAGGTGGACTGCGTGCTGCGTGCGTCGGGTTGATGGGCGGCTTTGGCGCGTATTACGGTGTGTGGTGGATTAGCTGGGGAGCCTTTCTCGGCATCGCCAGTCTGATGGTTCTGGCCGCTGAGGTCGTTCGATCGCGGGACCGATTGCCCGACCCCGAGGGGAAATCTTATCGCCAGACGTTTTATGCCGGAGCGGTTTTTCCTCTCTGCAGTCTGCTGATCGGCTATACGGTTCCGCTAGCCACATGGCTTCGCCCCAGAACCTACGATGCTTTCCTGCTGGCGTTTGATAGCGGCCTCGGGTTTCAACCAAGCTTTGTTCTGGGGCGGCTTCTGCCGGAGGGCTCCAACTCGTGGGGTCTGACTACGGTCATATATTATGCGCTGCCGCTGGGGGCCTGCGTTCTCTATGCATCCCATCTTGCGTCCGCTCGCGCCCAGCAACCGCAACCCGTGCTGATTCTCGCGCTGTTTCTTTCCCTGATGATTGTGGGTTTTGCCCAGTATGGAGTCTATCCCGCAGCCGGTCCGAAGCATGCGTTTGGCGAGTTATACCCTCGGAATCCGCCGCTGCTTGCGCAGATTGCGATTCAACCCATGACGGTGCCCGACGCCCCTCGCAATTGCATGCCGTCGCTTCACCTGGCGGGCGCATTGGTGATCTGGTGGAACTCGTGCCTTTGGCCGCGATGGGGACGATTGCTGGCGGGCCTGTTCCTCTGGACGACAATTTTCTCCACGCTGGCGTTAGGGGAACACTATTTGGTGGACCTGGTGGTCGCGGTTCCATTCACGCTGATTTTCCAGGCGGCATGGACCGTGTCGGTCCCGTTCCCGCAGTCTGTCCGCCGCAAGCCGCTAGTTGTCGGGACGATGCTCACACTCGCCTGGTTCGTATTGCTGCGCTATGGCTTGCGGCTGTTCCTGATTTCGCCGGTAATTTCGTGGAGTTTGATCCTCCTAACCGTGGCTTGGTGTCTGGTGCTGGAGAAAAGATTAAGCACCGCTGCCCGGGCGCCATTGAGCGGAACTATCGAACAGTAAATCGGGTTACCTGTCGTGGGGTTACTGGTGTCATGTTGGAGCCAGTCCTGCCCTACCGTGGTCACTGAGGATTTGACGCAGCGCCTCGGCAACGGGATCGCCGGCGATTGCATCCGCTAGTCCGATTTCGAGGGCTCGCGCGGCGGAGATTTTTTCGGCGGCGATGAAAAGCTCCAGCGCTCTCGTCTTCCCGATCAGGCGCGGCAAGCGTTGCGTTCCTCCCCATCCGGTCATGAGGCCAAGAGCGGCGCCGCGATGTCCGAAGACGGCGTGGGGCGCGGCGATCCTGCGGTGACAGGCGAGCGCGAGATCGAGACCTCCGCCCATGCAGTGGCCTTCGATCGCGGCAATGACGGGGGCGGGATAGCTGGCGATTGCGTTCATAAGGGCTTGTCCCATGGCGGAGAACTCGTAGGCTGCGGGGCCGGTCAGTGCGGCGATTTCGTTCAGGTCGGCGCCGACCGAGAAAAATTGGCGATTGCCCGCGACGATCAGCGGACGGAGTTGCTTTTTCAGTTCGTCTTTCAGGTCGGCGAGGGCAACAGTCAGCGCGAACACGCAGGCGCGGGTGAGGCGGTTGGTGCCGTCGGGAGAAGTGAGACGGAGGATGCGCACGGGGCCGTCGGAATCGATTTGGAAGAATTGAAACGACACGAGAACATGATGCACTATTGGGCGACTGGAAGGCGTGGTTCTTCGCTGGCGATCTGGTGTAGCGGCCCGTAAATTCACGACATAAATCCCAACTGTCATCCTGAGCGAAGCGAACGACCTGTGCATTGCGGCGTCCCAGTACATAGGTCCTTCGCTTCGCTCAGGATGACAAAGTTGGTTGGGTTGGGTGCCCTGGATCGCAGACTATTGGATCGCCGACTAAACGGCTGGCACGCCGTACGGTTTTACGTGCTCGCGGATGAACTTGACGATGTCGTCCATGGGGGTGCCGGGCTGGAAGATGGCGGCGACGCCGATCTTCTTGAGACCCTCGATATCCTGATCGGGAATGATGCCGCCGACCACTACCAGCACATCGTCCATTTTATTTTGCTTCAGCAGGTCCATCACGCGCGGAACGATGGCGTTGTGCGCGCCCGAGAGAATCGAGAGGCCGATAACCTGCACGTCTTCCTGGAGCGACGCGTTGACAATCATCTCCGGCGTCTGGCGCAGGCCGGTGTAGATGACCTCCATACCGGCATCGCGGAGCGCGCGAGCGATGACTTTGGCGCCGCGATCATGGCCGTCGAGGCCGGGCTTCGCGACGAGGACGCGGATTTTCTGCTCACTGGGCATCGAGGACATTTAACCACAGAGGGCACGGGGGAGCACAGGGGGGAACTGGACGGGCGGGACGCCCGTCCCTCCACGATCACGGTTTAATTCCCAACTGCCAGAAGAGGAACGAGTACATATCGGTGCTCTCTTCGATCTGCTTGGTTACGGGCTTGCCTTGGCCGTGGCCGGCTTTGGTCTCGATGCGCAGCAGGATTGGCCGCTCCTTGCTGTCGCCGTTCTTGGCTTCGGCCTGCATAAGCGCGGCCATTTTCTTGGCGTGCATGGGATCGACGCGCGTATCCGTATCACCCGTCATAAAGAGGATGGCGGGATACTCCTGACCCGGCTTCACATGATGATAGGGCGAGTAAGCGTAGAGCCACTCGAACTGCTTGGCGTCGTCGGCTGAGCCGTACTCCGGGATCCAGAGTTTTGCGATCTGGAAGCTCTGATAGCGCAGCATGTCGAGCAGCGGGACGGCGCAAACTACGGCGCGGAACAGGTCGGGACGCTGCGTGATCATCGCGCCCATCAGCAGGCCGCCGTTCGAGCCGCCGAAGATGGCGAGGTGATCTTTATCGGTGTATTTCTGCGCGATGAGATATTCGCCGGCAGCGATGAAGTCATCAAAGACGTTCTGTTTCTTCCCCAACATGCCGGCGCGATGCCAGTCTTCGCCGAACTCGGAACCGCCGCGCAGGTTGGCGACCGCGTAAATACCACCGTGCTCCATCCAGAGATACATGCTGCGGTTGAAAATCGGCGTCATCGAGATGTTAAAACCGCCGTAGCCGGTCAGCAGGGTCGGGTTCTTGCCGTTCTTCTCGATTCCCTTTTTGCTGACGACAAACATCGGAACTTTCGTGCCGTCTTTCGAGGCGTACCAAACCTGCTGGACGTCATAAGCGGAAGGATCGATGGAGGGCGCGTCCACCTTGGCCCAGAGCGCGCTCTTTACATCGGTTAAATCAACGCGATAGATCGAGGGTGGCACGGTGAAGGACTGGAATCCGAAAAAGATTTCGTTGCGGTCAAATCGGCCCAAGGCGCTGAAAACATCTCCGATGGCAGGCAGCGGAATGTCGGCGAGTTTCTTGCCGTCGAGCCCGAACAGCTTCAGTTCGGAAGTCGCGTTGTGTTCGTACTGCGCCAGGAGCTTGCCGCCGGTCACGCTTGCGTTCTGCAACACGGCGTCCGACTGCGGGATCAGTTCCTTCCAGTTCTCGCGCTTGGCGTTGGCCGCGTCGGCGACAAAGACGCGATAGTGGGGCGCGTCTTCGTTGGTGGTGATGTAGAGTTTGCCCTGAAAGAACTCGGCGCTGTAGAGGAAGTCTTTGCCCGCGGTGATTTTGACAGGAGGATTTTTCGACTGGAGATCCTGCAAATACATCTCCGTCTTAGTCAAGCCGTCGCCAACGTCAATCAGCAACCAGCGGTCATCGTCTGAAAGGCTTACATCGGGCCACCACTGAGGGTCGAGGCCTTCGCCGAAAATCAGCGGGTCCTGTGCCGGATCGGCGCCGAGTGCGTGATAGAACACGTGCCGGTTGTAAACCTCCTGCCCTTCGGGAACGTCTCCCTTCTTGGGATAACGAGTGTAAAAAAATCCGAAATTGTCGCGTTTCCAGGCAAGGCTGGCGGCCGATGTCCGTTCAATCGAGTCGGGCAGCACTTTGCCGGTCGCGCTCTCGACGAGATGGAGCGTGCTCTGTTCCGATCCGCTCGGCGATGTCCCATACGCGACGTATTTGCCGTCTTCCGACGCATACCACCAATCGAGGGCAATCGTCCCGTCAGCCGCGAGTTTGCTGACGTCGAGCAGAACGCGATCGTCGCCGTTCAGTCCCTCGCGCACATAGAGGATGGGCTGGTTCTGGTTGCCTTCGCGGCGGGTATGGAAGTAATACTGACCACCCATCTGCGGAGCTCCGACCGTGCCAATCTCAAGCAATTGCGAAAGACGCGCATTGATCTTGTCGCGTCCTGGGAGCGGGTCAAGGATGGTGCGCGTGTAGCCGAGTTCCTGCTCGACGTAGAGCTTGGTGTCGGGATCGTTCGGATTTTCCAGGTAGCGATAGCGATCGACAATTTTGTGCCCCTGAACTGTGTCCTCGACCGGGGCAACTTTGGCTTTCGGAGGAACGGAAGGATTGGTGGAATCCGCGGCTCGGGAATCCTCTGCAAAGAGCAGGGCAACCACACCGATGAGAAAAATCAGAAAAGCAGTCAGCAAACGCGAACCTCCCAGCATAAACACCTCACTCCTGTTGTGGACGAAACGCCGAGGATTAGGTTAGCAGAACAGTGGCATGACCGGACGCGCCCCACTCGGCAACGGCGATGCCCCACGGTGATCCTGGGGCCCACGATTCACTCCGATTCGAAAGAATAATCTTGGCCCTCTCGGGAGAAAATCAACGGTGAGCTGATGCAATGAAGCAATCGCGTACCGATCATTCGACACCCTACTGACGTGCGAGCTGCCGACGAGCGAGTTTCCAATCAGCTGCAGCCTCTGATATGATTTTGTTGACAATTCAAGCACGCAGGCAAGCGTGCTCCCACTCCTCAGTAGCTCAATGGCAGAGCATCCGGCTGTTAACCGGAGGGTTGTAGGTTCGAGTCCTACCTGAGGAGCCATTTTTTCAATGGTTTGCCCGAACCTGCAATCCGCTCGCAATCCGTTTACCCAATCCGTAGGCGCGTTACAGTCATCGAGCCGATTGACGCAGCTCGCCGGTGGATTCAAAGCTCGCTCCGCCCAGACGTTTACCCGACGCTAGCAGGTTGCGAATCTTTTCGCGGTTCGGACCGGCGCGGTGGATGGCCTCCGCGAGGCTGCGCAGCGCTTGCTCGATCGGCGTGCCTTCCGGCAAGCGGAAGATCCACGGAATGTTGGTCGTGGTCAGCGCGCGGTCGGAAGAAATGGCGACCACGGGAATAAACGACTTTACAGCGATTTGTTCCGCCAGATGACTGGAAGGGCGATCGAGTGCGATCAGGGCGAGAGCATGATCTTGATAGACCGCCTTGACTAGTTCGTCGGAAGCCTTTCCCCAGGAAAGCTGAGAGGGAATCCCAATCAGAGATATGCTTTGGCGTGATACGCCTTGGCCTGATATGGCTTGGCCTTTGCCGTTGATCGCACGGAGTAGACGGATTACCTCGGCGGAGTGGACGATTTCATCGGCTCGCGGCCCGAAGACGCCGATTTGCAGGTTGCCGGTTTTTTCCTCGGCTAGCGGCGGTCCCGCGTACTGAACTCCGTTCTCTCCCACGCGAGCATACGGCTTCTCCATGGTGATGCGGCGGTACTCGATGCTTCCATTGCGCACGCGGGCGAGAAAGAGCGGAGCGATGTTCTTGCAATTCGGATCGAAGACCATGTCGCCGGTCACACCCTTATAGCTCTCGACGCCGGTCAGCGCGTCGCGAATCCTGCCCTTGTTCAATCCCGCGCGGCAGATCGCGTCCAGCAGAATCTGTATCGCATCGTAGGCCAGAGCGGCGAAGTGATCCGGCTTCTCGTGGAAGCGCGCCTCGTAGCGGGCATTGAAGTCGAGCCAGCGCGGGTCGGTGCGGGTAGGATCGTATGGAAAAACCGCTTCGAAGCCTTCCGCGGCCGGTCCGGCCAGCTTGACGAGTTCGTCGCCGATCGTGCCGCCGATCGTGCGGTGACTGCCGAACACGCGCTGCTTCATTCCCAGCTCTCGCATCTGCTGCAGGATCGTCGCGGCGGGGCCAATGTCGGTCCAGAGCACGATCGCGTCAACGCGCGAATCTTCGATCACCCGAAGTTGGTGGCGGAAGTCGGTATCGCCGGGCCGAAATTTCTGCTCGATCACCACCGGATGGCCCAGCCGACGGGAAGCATCACGGAATTTCAGGACTCCGAAGCGGCCGTAGCGGTCGTTCACGCGCAGGATTGCGATCCGCTTCAGGCCGAGTTCGGTGTAAATGTGGCGCGCCAGCGTGTAGCCCTGCAGGCGGTCGTCCTGGAGGTCGGTGAAGTACCACGGGATGATGGTCTCGGGAATAGTCGGGTCAGTCGAGGCGCTGTTGACCAGGGGTGTTTCTGCTTTGAGAGTAACTCGCAGGGCGATGTGGGTCGTGTCTGCGCTGATCGACCCGAACATGGCCCAGACCTTTTCGTCATAAACCATTTTGACGATCTCATTGCTGGCCGCGCCCCAAATGGCCGAATCGTTGTGCGCCATCAGCTTGAACGGCTTGCCACCGTACCCGCCGGTCGCGTTCGCCTCCTCGACGGCCAAGGTAGCGCCATTGAGCATGCGGTTGCCGAGAACCTGATCGGGATGGTTGTAAAGCGGGCCGATGAAGCCGATGCGAATCTCAGACCAATCTTTCAGGTCGGGGCCCGGAACATCGCGAGCCCCGCCGTTATATTCGACGAGATCCTGATAGTTCTCGAAGTAAGGAGTGGTGAACTTCGAAAACGGGCGTAAGTCTTCAGGAGCGCCGGTATAGGGCTTCAGCGAGCGAGGCGCAGGCGGACCCGGGGGGTTACTCCCGCAGGGACATGGAACCGACGTCTGGGTCCACGCCGTGGACACGAGCACAGCTGCGACGGCGACGATACACACCAGCAGGCGACGCATAAGCGCTACTCCTTACTCCGTGGGCGATTCGCGGCGGAACATGGCGATCGCTTCGATCTCAACCAGCAAGTCCGGACGGCAGAGAATCGCCTGGATGCCGGTTGAAGCGGGCAGAGGATCGAGTTTCTGCTCTTTATAGAATTGAGTCCGCTCTTCGTTGAAAGCCTTGTAGTCGCGCTCGATGTCGCGGAGATAGCACGACGTGCGCACGATGTCGTGCCACGTCGCACCTTCGGACGCAAGCAGCGCAGTGATGTTATCGAACGTGCGGCGCGTCTGGGCGCGAAGGTCGCCCACGTGCACCGTTCGGCCCTCATCGTCGATGCTGGCGGTGCCTGAGATCAGTAGAACGGTCAACCCGTTCAGATCGATCCGCATGCCGCGCGAGAACGCACTGCCGTAAGCGTAGGCTTCATTCAGCACCGAGTGATTGGTGATGGCGCGCTTGACCACGGGCGCCGTAGTTACTTCCGCGAGTAGTTCTTGAACGTTCATTAGCAAGACTCCTTGAGAACTTACTTCTTCTGTATTGACTTGCCTTTGCCGCGACCGCGTAGTTATTACTGCTTTCGATCCACACTTGCTGTTGGAGAGCCGGGCGTCCCCGCCCGGCTGGACGGGCGAGACGCCCGTCCCTCCACTTGTGCGCTTTCTGTCGAACCCTGTTGCCGAATGCCGTGGCTCAGGCCCTTGGCGGTCGCTACCCACAAGTCGTCTCCCTGAAAGTCGACCCCGAGAATGTAGTTATGCGCTGGCGCACTTTGCACCGCTATCTTCTTGACGGTGCCGGACGCATCGCTCACCAGCATCTCCGGCTTGTGCGTGTCGAGCGCAGGCCGATAGACGGCCCAGTTCGTGCCATCGTAGTAAGCCAGTCCTTTATCGGTGGAGAACCATGCGCGATTGCCGTCCACGGCTTTGATCTGGTTCAGGAAGTTACTGGGCAGGCCGCTGTCTTTCTGCAGGAAGTTATGCCAGTATCGGCCATCGTAGCGGCTGGCGCCGAAGTAAGTCGCGACCCAGAGAATCTTGTCGACATAGCTGACCGATGTCGTGATTTCGTGAATCAGCCCCTGGTCCTTCATCAATACCAGCTCGGTTTCGCCGTCGGGATCGTTGTAGTCTTTCCAGCGCTCGGTCTTGACGTCGTATTCGAGCACACCGCCGCCCCACACTGCGTAGTAAACCTTGTCTTCCGCTGGACTGACGCCATAGGTCCAGATCTCATACATCGGGGTGTTTCGCTCATTAAACAGCGCCCATTGCCCGGTCCGGGTGTTCAGACGACTGGCCCCGGCGGCGGTGGCGGTCCAGACGAAATCTCCCTGCACGCCGACGCCGTACACGATGTCGTTGCTTAAGCCGGAATTCAGCTGCGTAAAGTTATCAATGCGACCGGCGGAGATGCGGCTCAGGCCACCCATCGTGCCCACCCACAGATCGCCGGTGCGTTTGTCGAGCGCGAGCGAGAGCACGGCCTGGTGCGCCAGACCCTCGGCGGGGCGAAAGACTTTCCATGCGCCGTTTTCGTACACGCCAAGCCCGTTCTCCGTGCCCGCCCAGATGCGATTCCCGTCCACGAGAACGCAGAAGACGTGATTGTCGGGCAGGCCGTTGGTCGTAGTGAAGTTCTCCCAGCGGAAGCGGGGCATGTCTTGGGCGGTCGCGAGGGAAATCGCGAGGGAAACCACGATGACCGCAGCCAGCGTCGCAAAAAAGATTCTCGGATTCATCTTCATAACGTTTTCAAATACTCAATGAGATCGTTCAGTTCGTCTTTCGTGAGATCGTTGCTCACGCCGTGTGTGTCTTTCGGATTGAACACGGTCCAGATTTCTTCCAGCGAACGCGCCGAGCCATCGTGCAGATACGGCGCGGAATACGCTACGTTGGAAAGCTGCGGCACATCGATCACCGGAGAACGATCGGTGGACTTACCGGTGCCAACGTCGACTTGCCGCTGGTTCGTGTACTTGGGGCCGCTGTGGCAATACGCGCACTGATTCTTTTCGGGGATCGGATTGCCATTCCTATATTTCGTCCGCTCAAAGATCGCCTTGCCGCGCTCCTGCGCCGGGGTCAGTTGGCCATTCGCCAGGCGATAACGATTCGGGCGATACGGGAGCGAGTAAACAAACGTCACCAGGTCGGTGAGTTCCTGCGGGTTGTAACTCTGGGAGCGGTAGAAGAACTTCTCCGTGCGCGGCCCGCACTCGGTCGGCATGTCAGGATTGCCGCCGTTCCACTTGAACGGCTCTGTGCCCGCCAGGTTCTCCAGCGATCGATTGTCAACGATGTCTTTGCCGAAGCCGTCGGGCTCAAGGTCCCACTGCAAACCGTCAATCGTCGCGTCCAGATGGCAGTTGGCGCAGCCGAACTGGCCTTGAAATGCGTAATCGGCGGTGTAGAAGATCTGTTCCCCACGGCGAAGCGCGTTGACGGTCTTCGGTCCGCCGAGGCCGATTGTCGAAACTACTTTTTCGGCCAAAGTATCGATGACTGAGATGTTGTCATCGAGCCGGTTGGCCACGTACAGCCGCTTACCGTCTGGCGACAACAAGGCCCCGCGTGGATTGTGGCCGACCGGAATTCTCGCAGTTACATAATTCGCCGCGGCGGAAAGATCATTCACGAGATCATTTATGGAGGACTGCCGCGGCTTGTGCGCAGAGTTCAGCGCAAAGCTCAGCAACTTGCGCACGTCGATGACGGTCACGTTCTCGGACCCGGCGGTGGTCACAAATATCTTCGACTTGTCCGGAGCGATCGCCACGCCCCAAGGCAGAGCATAGTAGCGGTCAAGTTCGTCAAGCGGGACTTGGACTGTTCCGCCGACATCGTCGCCGAACAGGGTCAGCGAATCGCCGAAAACCCAGCCGTGCTCGACATGCGCCAGCGGAACCAGATTCTTGGGACGAAGCTGCGCTGCCACACCCAGCTTGCCGTCGGCAGAAAGCGCCACATGAAACACGCCTGCGACGTTGTGCAGCCGCTTGCGCTCGACGACAGCCTGACGCGCCGTGTCGATGACTGTGATTTCCGAATTCGGCTGTGTTTGGAAGGCTCCGGCATTCGGATAGATGTGCGTGCCATAGACAAACTTTCCATCCGCCGACAGCGCGAGATAGCTCGCGCCACGCCCGGCCAGCAGTCGTTTGATCTCCTGGCCGGTGTTTACATCGATCACGGAAATGTCGTTGCTGAGGCGGTTCGCGACGTACAGGGTCTCGCCGCTGCGGTCACAAACGATGCCGGTTGGCTCGAAGCCAGTGGACAGCGTGCGCGCGACTTTCAGAGTCGCGGCATCGATCGCCGACACCGTGTCTGACCACGCGTTCGTCACGTAAATCTGCCGGCCATCGCGCGACAACGCAATTCCGCGTGGCACGTGTCCTACTGGAACCGTGCTCACGACCTTGCCGGATCGAATATCCACCACCCGCAGTTCGTCGCTGGACTGGCACACGACGTAGAGCAGGCGTCCGTCCGGCGAGAGCGCCATCTCGATTGGCGATAGATAGCGGTCGTTGATTTCAGCCTTAGACCGCGCTGCTGCGGGTTTAGCACTGGGCGCGAGCAACAGCAGTGCGAGAGTTACGGAGAAAGTTCCCGCCAACGCAGGGGCGATCGTCGCGATCAGCTTTGCCTTGCCGCGGCATGTAGTCGCCAGTTGCATCTACGGCTCCTCCACCGTGAGCACGCGATCCACTGCCAGATTCTCCAGAACCTGTTCCTGCCTGCTGGGCCAGTGGATCGTAAGCTTGTCGGCCTTCGTCGCACTTCCCAGGCCAAAATGAACGCGGCCGTCGTCCTGCGAGAGATAGCCCGATCCTGCGATGCGCTCGGCGATCTGCTTCCTGCCGCCGGAGAGCAATTCCAGGTGCGCGCCGATTCCGTCGCGGTTGCTCTTCTTTCCCTTCAGCTTCACGGTCAGCCAATGATTGCTGTTCTGGGTGACGTTGTGCAGCAGGGTGGCGGGCGCGCCCAGGTTCACGACGAACGCATCGATCTTTCCGTCATTGTCGTAGTCGGCAAAGCAGGCGCCGCGCGACACCGTCTTTACGTCGAGCGCCGGACCCGCGTCACGCGAAACATCGGCAAACTTGCCGTTTCCCAGTCCGCGAAACAACGACTGCTCCTGCGGAACCAGATGGATCAAACCGCCGTGGAAGATGAGAATGTCCAGCCAGCCGTCATTATCGAAGTCGTAAACGCCCGTGCCCCAACTGGTGTATTGCGCCGTGGCCTGCGAAATTCCCGAACTCGGCCCGATATCTTCGAATCCGTTCTGCCCGGCGTTACGCATCAGGCGGTTGTACTTCGAGTCGGTCACCCAGAGATCCACATGGCCGTCGCCGTCGATGTCGGCAAACACCGGGCCCATCGCGGAAGTGTTCTCTCCGTTCTGCCCATACGCGACGCCGAGATCGGCGGCGATCTCCTCAAACGTGCCGTCGCGCTTGTTATGAAAGAGAAAGTTCTCTGTCTTGTCGTTGGCGACGTAGATGTCGGGATAACCATCGCCGTCAAAATCCGCAGCCGTGACGCCCATGGTCCGGCCTTTGTAGGCGCCGATTCCCGATTTGTCGGTCACGTCGGTAAACGTGCCGTTACAGTTATTGTGAAAAAGACGGTTCGTATCCGCCGCGTAGTCGAGTGGGCCGGGATAGTTGTCGGCCGCGTAGTAGTTACGATACTTCGGATCGAACTTCACGTAGCGGCCGACGAACAGGTCGACGCAGCCGTCACGATCGTAGTCAAGCCACGCGGAACCGATCGACCAGCCGTCAACCTTGATGCCGGCCTTCGCGGTTACGTCTTCGAACGTGCCGTCGCCACGGTTGCGATAGAGAATCGCGCGCCCGTAGCCGGTGACGAACAGATCGACGAAGCCGTCGTTGTCGAAGTCGGCGGCAATCGCGGCCATGCCGTAAATGTCGGCGGCCACGCCAGCTTGGCCGGTGACATCGGTGAATGTGCCGTCACCGTTGTTTCTGTAGAGATGATTGTGCGGTGCAACGGCCGGGGGCTGCTTCAGCGGGTAAGGATGCATTCCCTCTTCGAGCGGTTTCCCGTTGACGACGTAGAGATCCGGCAATCCGTCGTTGTTGTAGTCGAACCAGACGCAGCCCGCACCGGTGCTCTCGAGCAACGAACCCAGTTGCTGCGCCCCGAAGCTGTGCGTGAATTGAATGCCTGACTTTGCGGTCACATCGTCGAAACGAATCGCACCCGGCGTGCTCGCCTGTGGCGATTGCGCCAGCAGAGCGGAAGACAGCAGGAGGAATCCCAGCGCTTTCAGGATTAGGACTTGCCGGATCCAGATTCGCGTGATCAGGATTCGCGTCTTCAAATTAGTGCCCTCCCGCAGCACTGCGGCTGGCCGCGCCCGTCATGTCGGCCGGAGTCGTAGACTTCATCAGAACCATGGGCACTGCGTTTTCGGGCGCGGTTTCCGGGCCCGCGTGGCATCCGACGCATCCTCGCTGTTCGCCGCGGCGCATCCAGAACCAACCAGCTTGCCGCTTCAACGTCTTGCCGGAGCCGTCGAGCAGCTCGATCTGCAACGGCCGCTCCGTGGGGACTTGAACAAAAAACGATCCGTCGCGTTCCACCGGCGCCGACCCCAGCAGCTTTGTGGTTCCCGCGCGATCCCGCGTGTATAGCCGAACCGAGTGGATCGATCCGGCGGCAAACCTGTATTTCGAGGTGTAAGCATTCAGACAAAGAAGGTTGGCATTCGGCCAGTCATGCAAGCCCGAGGGATGCCGCTTCGGCACCGTGCGTTCCACAACCAGCGCCGGCTGGATTACGTTGGCGCTCTGTTCCGCTACGACGGACAACAAACTGCCGTCACCCGGTTTCCAGCGTTTCACCTGGAAATAGCTCTGGGCATCCGGCCGCCAGGCAAGCAGCCAATCGCCCGACGAAGTCTCGGCGATATCTCCGGCGTATTCTCCAGCCGGGGTCGAGATGCGAACTCCCTCCGCCCGCGGGGATGTAAACCGCGCCAGGCCAGAGCCAGATGTAAAGACAATGTCGCCCGAGGCAACCTGCTTGCCGGAGTGACGCGCTTGGCCATGATCGCAGCGATAGGACTCCACTCCGCTGCCGTCTGAATAGACGGTATAGAGTTCCGGCGTGCGATTGGTTCCGAGCGGGTATATCGCTTCAAACAAGATGCGGCCGTCGCGCAGAACATCGGTCGGCAGGGAGTTTCCTGGGCCATAGGTCAACTGAACGGTCTTGCCCGCCAGGTTGGCGGCCTCAATCACAAAACGGCCACCGGTCTTCTTCGCATATACAATGCGGTCGTCCGGCAAGTAAAAGGGACGAACACAGTCCTCCGCGCACGACGTGACGCGCCGCACGGCGCCGCCGGTCATCGCTATGTCCCGGGCACCGTCCCAGGCAACTTCCCAGATCTGCCAGGGATCTTGAGTCTTCTGTTTGCCGGCGAACAACACACTCTTGCCATCGAACGAAACGGTGGGATCGGCAGAAGCTGCAAAACCTGGGATCAGAGGATGCCGGCCGCTCGCGTCTTGAAAAAATATGATTGCGTCGGAGCTGAATCGGTCGGTGCCCCGGATCCATGCAAGCGGCTCATACCGCTTCGCAACGGTGAAAAGAAGTGCTAAGGAATCCGAGCCCGAGGAGAGCACGGAGGGCGTGGGCGCGAATCCAATAATGACGAGCGAGAGGAGACCCACCGTGATGGGCCGCGGCCGCACTAGTCTGCTACCCCCGCCACGGCCAGTTGCGGATCATGCCGCCGGGCAACATCCCGGATCTCCAGATAAGGTTGCAGATCATCCATCATGTCGCGGAACTGGCGGAAAGTGAGCGACTGCGCGCCATCGCTCAGTGCCTGATCGGGCGACGGATGCACTTCGACCAGCAACCCATCGGCGCCCACGACTGCGGCGGCTCGCGCCAGGATCGGAACCAGGCAACGCACTCCAGCGGCGTGACTCGGATCGACAATCACCGGCAGGTGCGAAACTCTCTTCAGTACCGGCACCGCGGCGATGTCCAACGTATTGCGTGTCGCCGTCTCAAAAGTACGAATCCCGCGCTCGCAGAGAACGATCTGCCGGTTGCCACTCATCGCGATCACTTGCGCGGACTGCAGCAACTCTTCGAGCGTCGCAGTCATCCCCCGCTTCAGCAGCACCGGACGCCCACATCCGCCCAGTTTTTCCAGCAGCGCGTAGTTCTCCATGCTGCGGGTGCCCACCTGCATGAGATCGGCATACTCCGCGATCAGGTCGACGTCTTCTTCGCTCATCACTTCGGTGACGATCGCAAGCCCAGTCTCCTCCCGCGCTTTGCGCAGAATCTTCAGACCTTCGACACCCAGACCCTGAAACGCATAAGGCGAAGAGCGCGGTTTGTAGGCGCCTCCGCGCAGAATGCGCGCGCCCGCTTCGGCCACGGCTTCCGCGGTCCGCAGCAACTGGCGCTCCGATTCGACCGCACATGGTCCAGCCATCACGACGAAATCGTCGCCACCGATCTCGACATTGCCGGCACAGACGATACTCCGCACGCCATCGTCGGTCCTGGCGACGAGATCGAAGCGCGAAAACTGGCCGTTCCATTTCGGGTTCATGAATTGCGCAGCGCAATTCTACGGAGCTGCGGGGGATTAATCATTAGTACGAAACTACTAAGCTCTGAGAAATACACAGTTTGTGATGTAAATCACAACGCGCTGTGAGGGCGCGGTTCCGCGCGTTCCTCGGCTCTGAGCTCTCTGTAGAGACGAGGCTTGCCTCGTCTCAGTCGCGGCAAGCCGCGTCTTTACCAAAATCTCTAAAATGCGGCCACCCGCTCCTGGCTGCCACTTCATTTACAAGACCTTCGAACGCAGTCGGCTGAGCGAGTAGTTCGAACTCCACGCGGTGACGGATGTCGTGACTGGCGTCACATCACTCACGGGAACGTAAGATCATAATCTGATCAGGAAGCTGGGACTCACCCTCGATCCCGGGGGAAGGAAGAGAGTATGAAAACAGCAACGTTGGGAAGGGATGCGGTTACGATGCTCAGCCACAGGTTCGTCCGTCTCATTGAGGACCATTCTGACGCCCTGGCCAGCGGCCTCCTGCACAAGGTTCAGCGGTCCGCCCGTACCGAGAGCTTCCGCAAAGTTCCGCCAGACGAACTGAAGCAGCGGGTATACGAAATCTATCGCAACCTGGGTGAGTGGCTGCTGGACAAGAGCGAGAGCGAGATCGACCAGCGCTATACGAAACTTGGCGCTCGCCGCTCCGAACAAGGTGTGCCGCTGAGCCAAATGATCTGGTCCATCATTTTGACCAAAGACAATCTCTGGGAGTTCATCCTTGATGAGTCGTATCCGGACCGCCCGATAGAGATCTTCGGAAAGCAGGAATTATTGCAGTTGCTCGACCAGTTCTTCGATCGGGCGATTTACGCTGCCGCCCTGGGCTATGAGCGGGCGGCGGAAGCGAATGCCAGAGCAGAAAGCAAGACGCGAAAAGCCGGATAGTCGATGTCGCGAGAGGTCCTGGGAGACTGGATAAGCCGGAAAGCTACACCCTGCCGATGAGGCATTGCAATGTGCGCATTCGAGAATGCGTGTAAACACCGTCGAATCACAACCCCAAATACGCCGCCCGGATCTGTTCGTTGCCTAAGAGTTCTTTCGGAGTTCCCTGCAGGGTGATTTCACCATTTTCCACCACGTAGCCGCGGTCGGAGATGCTCAGCCCGTCCACCACGTCCTGCTCCACAATGAGTACGGTCACACCCGACTTGCCGATCTGCTGCACCTTGGCGAAAACTTCTTCGACGATCTTGGGGGCCAGGCCGAGCGAGGGTTCATCGAGCAACAGCAATTTCGGCGCGGCCATCAGACCGCGCGCAATGGCCACCATTTGCTGCTCCCCGCCGGAAAGCGTACCCGCCAGTTGTTGGCGGCGTTCTTTCAAACGGGGAAACAATTCGAACTGTTCTTCAACGGCCTGTTTGATCCTGGCGCGCTGGCGCGGAATGTAGGCTCCGAGCGCCAGGTTTTCTTCCACGCTCATGAAGGGAAAGAGTTGCCGCCCTTCGGGAACGTGGCTGACGCCGCGCATCACGATCTCGTGCGGCGGCAGCTTCGAGATGTCCTGGCCGTCAAAGTACACCTTGCCCTGTCTCGATCCCAGCAAACCGGAAATCACTCGCAGGGTGGTGGTCTTGCCGGCGCCGTTGGCCCCGATGAGCGTCACAATTTCTCCGGCTTTCACCTCGAGAGCGATGTTGAACAGCGCCTGCAGATCGCCGTAGCTGGCGCGCACATCCTCGAGACGCAGCAGCGCCGCGGTCACAGGACAATCTCCTTGTACTTCGACCCGAGATAGGCTTCGATGACTTCCGGCCGGTGCACGACGTCCTGCGGCAAGCCTTCCGCAATCAGCGTGCCGTGGTCGAGAACCATGACGCGGTCGGCGATGCGCATCACCACCTGCATCACGTGCTCAATGCCGCCGATGGCCGAGATGCCCCATTCCGGCAGCCGCCTTAACAACAGGGCCAATTGAATCGCTTCCGAAGTTGGCAGACCGGCCACCACTTCATCGAGCAGGATCAGCTTGGGTTGTGTCGCCAGGGCGCGCGCGATCTCCAGGCGCTTCAGCATGGGCAATCCCATGCCGCGCGCGGGCATGTGAAGGAACCTTTCCATCTGCAGAAACTTCAGGACCTTGATCGCCTCCCGCTCGGCTTTGGCCGGGCTGGAGGTGCGCAGAAAAGCACCCAGCATCACGTTCTCCAACACGGTCAGGTTGCGCAGCGGCTTCACGATCTGGAAGGTGCGGCCGATCCCGAGTTTGGCGGCGCGGTCCGGCGACAGATTCGCTCTCGCTCTTAGAGTCCAAGATACGCTCGCCGCACTTCATCCATTCTTGCAACGTCGTCCGACTTGCCACGGATGTTGATTCGACCTTCGGCAAACACGTAGGTGTAGTCGCTGATTGCCAGTGCGAGGTGCACATTCTGCTCCACTAGGACGATGGTGAGCCCCTGCTTCCGCAGGGCGCCCAAGGTCAGGAAGAGTTGTTGCGCCAGCACCGGCGCCAGACCGAGCGAGAGCTCGTCGATCATGAGCACCTCCGGTTCCTGCATCAAGCCGCGGCCCATGGCCAGCATCTGCTGCTCGCCGCCGGAGAGGGTGGAAGACTTCTGCTTGTGGCGTTCTTTCAGGCGCGGGAACAGTTCATAGACGCGTTCCAAGTTCTGTTTCTGCCGCTTGCGTGCCCGCTTCGAGTACCCGCCCATCTCCAGGTTCTCTTCCACCGACATGTCCGGGAAAAGCTGCCGGCCCTCCGGCACCAGCACCAGGCCGCGATTGGCCTTGGCATGAGGTGGGAGCCGGGTGACGTCTTCTCCATGCAGCAGGACACGGCCTTTCCAGGCACGCAGACTACCCATGATGGTGCGCAAAGTGGTGGTCTTGCCGGCGCCGTTCGCTCCGATGATCGTGGTTAAATTCCCGCGCGAGACCTCGAGCGAGATGCCCCACAGGACCTGCACTTCGCCGTATCCCGACTCGACGTTCTCGAGTTGAAGCGCCAGGTCCATCAATCCGCCCTCGTCAATTTGTCAACGATATCGGGAAAGCCCAAGTAGCATTCGACGACATCCGAATTGTGCACCACTTCATCCGGCCGGCCTTCCGCCAGTTTGCGGCCCAGGTTCAGCACCACGATGCGATCGGAAAGACTCATGATCGCCTGCATCAGGTGCTCGATCATGAGTACCGAGACCCCGCTGTCACGGATCTTGCGAACCAGTTCGATCATGGTCGCAATTTCAGTGGGATTCAGACCCGCCAGCACTTCGTCCAGCAACAGGAGCTTGGGTTTGGCCGCCAGCGCCCGGGCTATTTCCAAGCGTTTCTTGCCGGCGATGGTCAGCGAGCGCGCCATCACGTCGGCGCGGTCCCCCAATCCAACCTGCTGCAGCACTTCGGAAGCTACCTTGCGTGCGGCGGCCATATCGAGATATTCACGACCGAAGCATGCACCGACCGTGACGTTGTCGAGCACCGTAAGGTCGTTCAATGGCTTCACGATCTGGTGCGTGCGCGCCAAGCCGAGGTGGACCACCTGGTCCGGCGAACAGCGGGTGATGTCTTTTCCCGCAAAGGCGATGGTTCCCTGGTCGGCCTTGTAGACCCCATTCACGACATTGAACAATGTTGTCTTCCCGGCGCCGTTAGGACCGATCAGGCCCAGGATCTCACCCTCAGCGATGCTGAAACTGACGTCGGAAACCGCTACCAGCCCGCCAAAACTCTTGCTGACGCCGCGCACTTCCAGGATGGTATTCATTCGATCACCTTGCGCACGCGCGGCACCAGGCGATACACCCAGCCAATCAATCCTCCAGGCGCGAACAACACCACTACGAGCAGGAGTCCGCCGGCGATCACCAGGTGAAAGTTGGAGAGAGCTGGAGAAGTCAGAAGGTAGGAGCGAAGTTTCTCGTAAAGGGCCCCGCCCAGAAACGCGCCCATGACTGAGCCCTGGCCGCCGAGCATCAGCATTACGATGCCTTCCAGCGACAACATGAACTCGAAGGCGCTCGAGGGATCGATCATGCCATTCTTGTAAAACATCAGCGCGCCAGCGACCGCGGGCAGAAATGCGGACACGCTGTAGACGATCGCCTTGTACATAGTGGCGTTGACGCCCAGCACCACGGCGGCATTTTCGTCCTCGCGGATGGCGAACAGGCCCAGTCCGAACTTGGAATTTTTGATGGCCAGGCTCAGGATCATCGAGAGGGCCATGACCGCAATGATCAGGTAGTAGATGATCCAGAGAGCGCGCATGGCGCCGCCCAGCGGCTGGTAGGATTCGAACGAAAGGTACATGCCAGTCGCCCTGCCCCAGGGATTGAAGTTGGAGACGAATGCCTGCACGGCCTCAAGAATACCAATGGTGGCCAGCGCAAAATAGGCCCCACGCAAGCGCAGAACGGCCAATCCGAACAAGAA
Source organism: Terriglobales bacterium (assembly GCA_050014475.1). Taxonomy (GTDB): domain Bacteria; phylum Acidobacteriota; class Terriglobia; order Terriglobales; family Acidobacteriaceae; genus Acidiflorens. The sequence goes on from JBEKDG010000020.1 coordinate 49,389, forward strand.
CGCGCAGAGACTGACCACCACACCGGCCACCAGCGCCGACAGCACCAGGTTCCAGCCGCGCACCGTCGTCAGGTAAAGTCCCACGTAGCCGCCCAGCCCGTAAAAGACGATGTGGCCGAAGTTCACGTAGCCGGTGTAGCCGATCATCAGGTTCAGGTTGCTGGCCAGGATGATGGCGATGGCCATGAGGATAAGATCCTCACGCAATAAAACGTTGTCGCCGTGCAGCGGAGCGTAGATGAACCCGGCGGCGATGAGCAGAATGATCCAGAAGAATGGCCTGCGCAGTATCATGCCGTCGCCCGCTTCCCGAAGATGCCCTGCGGGAACGCAACCAGCACCACCACAAACAGCCCGAACTCGATCAGCGGGATCCAACTGACGGCGATGAATGGAGTGACCACTCCCTCCAGCAGCCCCAGGAGCACTCCGGCGACCAAAGCGCCGAACGGCTTGCCCAGTCCCGCCAGAATGGTCACCACGAAACTTTTCAACTGGTACACCGAACCAGAAAGAATGGTGAAGGGAAACAAGGTGGACACTAGTGCCCCGGAGGTGCACGCCAGGGCGATGCCGATGGCGAAGGCGATACTCAGCACCGCCGTCGAGGAGATGCCCATCAGCTCGGCGGCTTCGCGGTTATCGGCGACGGCGCGGATGGCTTTGCCCGTACGTGTGCGATAGAGGAAGAATTGCAGCGCCAGGGCGATGACCACCGCAGCGATGGCGGCAGCGATGTGGTTTCCGGTGAAAGTGTAGGCTCCGATGGTGATGCCGGGCAGGACAAAGTTGACGTTGTACGGGCTGGTGCTCCACACCGCCGTGCCGATGCCGATGACCATCATGTTCACTGCAAACGTTGAAAGCAGGCTCATCAAGATGGAGCGGCCCACCACCCAGTGCACTGCCATCCAGTAGACGACGAGTCCGAGGAGCAATCCGACCCCGATGGTGGGCAGCAACAGCACATAAGCGCTGATGTGGACGGCGGCGAACAGCAGATACATGCAGAACATGCCCAGCGCGATCATGGCGCCGTGGGTAAGATTGATGACGTCCATCACTCCCCAAATCAGACTCAAGCCCATGGCCGCGAGTCCGTACACCGCTCCGACCAGCAGGCCGTCGATCATGGAAGCTAAAACGCCCGACATATCTCACCCTCCGGGTTCCTGGCTTTCGAGGCCCGCATGACGAATGTCCGCCCGTCACAATCCCCAGAGTTGTCGTTCCGCGTCGGCTTGGGGCTTGGGGCGAAAACGGCAGATTCCTCGCTTCGCTCCGGGTAATAGTCTACGAGGGATCGGGGAACTCGCCCTCAGTGGATCGGATACATCAGGTTGGCGCTCTTGCCTGCCAGTGGCCACACAACTTCTTTTACCGGTTTGCCGGACTTGTCCTTCTGCCATTGCGCCAGAACCATGGAATGGCCTACCTGCAAGCCGTGTTCGTTGGCGGCGGTCGAGAATTTGGTCCGCCCGTAGAAGGTAGTGACATCGGTGGCGTTCAGCGCCTGCGCCACCTTGCCCGAGTCAATCCCGCCCGCCTGTTCAATGGCGCGCTGCAGGATCAGTCCGCACCCGTAGCCACCGGCGGACTCGTAGCTGGGCGGCGCATTGTACTTCGTGGTATAGGCCTTGGCGAAATCGGCGCCGCTCGGCCCGTACTGCGCCTTAAACGCCGACTGCGGTTCCCACTGTGACGGCACCATGACGCCCAGCGCCGCATCGCCCAGTTCGACCCACTGCGGACTGTCCGGCGCCACCAGCAACGTCAGCATCTTCAGAGGAACCTTGTGGCCGTAGAGCTGCCGGGCCAGGGTCGAACCGTCGGCATAGTGGCCGCCGCCCAGAAGCACGGTCGCCTTGGACGCAATCACCTTGTCGATGATGGCGCTGAAGTCGGTGGTGTTGGGAGCATAGGCTTCGCTGAACACTATGTTGAACCCGAGCTGCTGCGCATAGGCCTTGGCTGGGGTCACCACCGCTACCGAAAACGAGGAGTCCTCGTAAACGAAGGCGACAGTGGCTTTGGGGTCCTTGGTTTTCAGGGCGTCGAGGGCAAGCTTCAGATATTCGGGAGCGGGCGCGAACATCTGGAACAGGTACTGGTTCCCCAGGGTGTAGGTTTTTCCTTCGGCTGCGCCCGTGGTGAGCATGACCTTGCCATATTGTTCCGTCACTACGGCCGCGGTGGCGGTAAGCGGGGACGAGTAGGGACTGAACAGGAAGTCCGCCTTGTCCTCCAGGATCATGCGGCTGTAGAGCTGCTGCACGCGCTTGGAGGTGGATTCGTCGTCGTAGCTGGCAAATTGTACTTTGTAGCTCTTGCCGCCGGCCTTGATGCCGCCGGCAGCGTTCACCTGGTCGCGCCACAGTTCAAACCCGCGGTATTGCTCCAGGGAATCGACGTTCAGGGCGCCGGTCTTGGAGACGGTGAATCCGATGGTGAGCGGTTGTTGAGCGAATCCCGAGATAACCAAAAAAAACAGAACAACTGCGAGAAGAGTCAGTTGTTTCATAATCCACCTCGTCGGTAAGAAGTTTTCAAATGGGATAATGACTACCTGCTACGCCTACTCGACAGCCCCTGAGATTAGCACAAGATTGGCAGTCAAGGCTGCTTCTGGCCAAACAACCTGTTTCGCCAGTTTGCCGGATTTGTCCTTCTGCCACTGCGCCAACACCATGTTGTGCATCACTTGAAGGCCGTCGGCGTGTTGCACAAATCGTGCAGGCGGCGAAACGCGCAAATCTGCAGCTCGAGACAGTTTTCGCCATGCATCAGCCTCCGACGCCGTGGAATCAGGTTGTCTCTGTGGGTGAGAAGGCCCAGCATCCGCCCAGCGGAGCCGGGTGGGCAGCCGGCCCCGCAGGCACGTTCAAACATTTCCAGATGCGGGTTTTGGATCTTATTCACCGCCACCGTCAACGGGAAAAGGACATCCATGATTAGAGGTTAGACGCTTACCGCACTTCAATCGACACCAACTCCCCTCCGTTTTTCCCCACCGCCCGGTAGTTCACCGACACGAGCCGATTCTTCCACTCGCAGGAAAACTGATCCTCTCCGATCACCAGCAACGATTTGTAATCCGAAGCATGCAGCTTGTAAGTCGTCATGCCGCTCAAGATAGTAACCGTCGCCTCGGGAGACTTTGAGCAGTCGCTGCTTACGATCTTGCCTTTCAGAAATTGCACCGGCCCGGTCGTCCCCGGCTTGACGGGCGCCGGCTTCGGCGCCGCATCCGTCTCCTCATCTTCCCCTGAGCTCGCGGCCGCCGCAGCCGCACCCCTTCCCGCTGCAGGAGTGCTCGCCGCGCCCGCCGTCGCCGCGCTTTCCCCCGCTCGCTGCGGACGCACTCCATACTTCTGCAGCGTCTCTAAGTCGTCCAATTGCTCCTTGGCCGCTGCCGCCGCCACCCGATCCGGCCCCGCCTTCAGCCGCGTAAACAATTCTCGCGCCAGGTCCCACTTCTTTCCCGCAACATAAATCTGTCCCAGGTTGAACTGATACTCCACATTCCGCGGCGCCAGCGCGATCGCCTGCCGTTGCGCCTCCAGCGCCGAGTTGATTCCGCCGCCCTCCACTCGCGCCATTCCCAACATGTTATAAGCGTCGGCTAACTCCGGATACCAATCTGCTACCGCCCGCAGATCCTGCATCATATTTGCCAGTCCCTGCATCTCTTGCCGCGTCGCCTGCGCCTTTTGATACTTCAGCGCCGCGCGGTAATACCAAATCCACGGGTCTCGCGGATTCAACTCTGCCGCCTTCTCCAGTTCGTCGGCGGCCGCGTCAAACCGCTTTTGGCGAATATCGTCCCGGGCAAGCCCGCGATGCGCCGCCTCATTATCTTTTGGATCCGCCGTCAACTGCTGCAAGTCGTGCAGCGCCTGGTCGCGATGCTCCGGAACGCGCGCCATCGCGTCGCCAATCACCGCTCTCGCTTCCTCATCCTTAACCGAACTGACCGCCATTCCGATATCGTCCGCGTCAAACGGCAGCGCGAAATGAACCGGCTGCTGCATATCTACCGGATTCGCAATCGGCTTCTTCGCCTGATCGAGCGCAATGCCCAACCCGCTCAGCGATTTGAAATAAGTCTTCACCGCTTCTTCCATCTGCGCCGACGTCAAATCAAACGCCTGCACCATCGCCTTCTCCACCGGCACTTTCTGATTCAGCACTAAGTCGAAGTAAGTCCCCGCCTCCGGCATCTTGTTCTTATTCACCAGATAGTGGACGACCATCCACGACTGCGCGTAATACAGCGTGTTATGCGTCCCCTCGCGCGTCCCCGATCCGTCATGCTTCATCGTGAACAGGTCCACCATCGACAGCCATACCGGCGAACTCACCAACTGCGTCAGCGACTGTGGAACATTCGGA